>JBEKZH010000002.1:0-229344 GCA_049510065.1 Bryobacteraceae bacterium | reverse complement strand
CAGTGCCATCCACCAGCTTATAGCTGATCCGACGGGCTTCGCGCCAGGTCTCTTAAAACATTTTAATGATTTTCTGTTTCTGAGGCCCACCGCTCTCAAAAAGTTAAGTGCCATTGGGCTGAGAGCCTGCCCCACATCGAATCGTTGCGGCTCGGTCGGTGATAGACTGAGCGCGGAAATGAAATTGAGGCGTGTAGTTGTTGCTGCCGGCCTGGCCGGCATGATCCCGCTGGCGGCGGCGTCCACCTGCGAAGGGCTGGCGGGGCTTTCGCTCTCCGATACAACCATCTCGACAGCGGTATCGATTCCTGCCGGGCCGTTTACGCCTCCCGGCAGCGCGGCCATTCCGAATCTCCCGGCATTCTGCCGCGTCGCGGGGTCGATCCGGCCGAGCGGCGATTCCAATATTCAATTCGAGGTCTGGATGCCGATCTCGGGCTGGAATGGGAAGTTCGCGGGCGCCGACAACGGCGGGTTCGGCGGGTCGATCAACTTCGGCAAGATGGCAGATGCGCTCAGTCATGGCTATGCTGCCGCCTCCACCGACACGGGGCACCAGGCGGGTGCGCTGGGGGCAGTGGACGCAAGCTGGGCGCCGGGACATCCGGAGAAGATTGTCGATTTCGGCTATCGGGCGATCCACGAAACGGCGCAGAAGGGCCAGGCCATTACCGCTGCCTTCTATGGGCAAGGGCCCAGCCATTCGTATTTCGTGGGATGTTCGAACGGCGGACGGCAGGGGCTGATGGAAGCACAGCGCTATCCTGCCGACTACGACGGGATTATCGCCGGCGCGCCCGCGAACTTCTGGACGCATTTGATGTCCGCCGGCGTGTGGGACAACCAGGCGCTCGCAACGAATGCGGCCGACTATCTGCCGCCTGCCAAGCTGCCCGCTATCGAGGCCGCTGCGCTGGCTGCATGCGACGGTCTGGATGGCGTGATGGATGGGGTGATCGACGATCCACGGAAGTGCAACTTCGACCCGTCGACATTGCTTTGCCAGGGCGCTGAAACCGATTCGTGCCTGACCGCGCCACAGATTTCGACGTTAAAGAAACTCTACGCCGGGCTCAGAGACTCCGCGGGCGCGCAGGTTTTTCCCGGTTATCCGGTGGGTGGGCAGACCGGGCCGAATGGATGGCCATTGTGGGTTACCGGGGCAACGCAGGGAACGGGAGCGCTGTATTACTTCGGATTGTTTTTCTTCATGGACATGGTCTACAACGACCCGGCGTGGAACCCCCTCGCGTTCAACGCCGACCGCGACGTGGCCGCCGCAGATGAGGCGACTGGAGCGGTTCTGAACGCGATGGATGCGGACCTGACTACATTTGGAGAGCGCGGTGGGAAGCTCATTCTCTTTCACGGCTGGAGCGATCCGGCGATCGCTGTGGGAAACACGATCAACTACTACGAGAGCGTGATCGCGGATCCGGGGGCGATCCGCGGGAAGGGCGGGCAGGGGTTCGTGCGCTTGTTTCTTGCACCAGGGATGCAACACTGTCTGGACGGCCCGGGGCCGGACAGTTTCGGACAAAACGGCTTCGCGCAGGGTGGCCCGGAACACGACCTGGAGTCTGCTCTGGAACGCTGGGTGGAGCAGGGGATCGCTCCGGAGCGGATCATCGCGAGCAAGTTCAATACCGATTCCGATCCCACCAGCGGCGTGGTGCGCACGCGGCCATTGTGCGCGTTCCCTGGGGTAGCCCGATGGGTGGGCCAGGGGAGTACGGATGACTCCGATAACTTTGTGTGTACGCAGGCGACAGCCAACAGGAGATCACGCTTTCCGCCGCCTTGTTGTCCCCGGCCACCGCGGTGAATTGGGAGCGCGCCGCTCCAATAGCACTTGCGCGCCGATGCGGTGACTGAGAACCAGACGGGTCGGATTAGGAATGAGACGTCGGCATCGCGGCTCTGATTCCCTGTGCCTCGCGCTCTCGGTTCGACCTCGGCACCGGCAGGAAGTATCCTGAGCAAATGGATCCGAACAGAGGATTTGAACGATGGGCAGGAGATTATCGGTGTTCGAATCAGTGATCGGTGGTTGAACGCGTCATTGCCGATGGGTAACGAGGCTGACGCCGCATCCTGGCCGATTGAGGCGGGCCGGTTGAAAACCGGCCGCAGGATGGAATCCTGCCCCACATCGAATCGTCGCAGCCTGCGAGGATTCTCGGGTCTTGTAGTACAGAGACTCCCGGCGTGCGACACTGTACGGAATGAGTGACCCGCAGTGCTGGCCTTCCCTGCCTTTGGGCGAGTGGCAGGATACCTACCGGACTCTGCACATGTGGACGCAGATTGCCGGCAAGATCCGATTACGCCTCTCGCCGCCCATGAACCATTGGTGGCACGTCGCGCTCTATGTCAACTCGCGCGGGCTGACCACCGGGCCGGTGCCGTACCCGCCGGGTTTCTTCGAAATCCAGTTCGATTTCCAGAAGCATGCGGTCCATATTTCCACCAGCGAGGGCACCAGCGCTTCGCGGCCACTCCAGGCGGAGTCTGTCGCTAGTTTCTACGGCGGCCTGTGGGAGGCGCTGGCATCGCTGGGCATCGCGGTGAGCATCAATCTCAAGCCGCAGGAGGTTG
Organism: Bryobacteraceae bacterium; assembly: GCA_049510065.1. Classification (GTDB taxonomy): domain Bacteria; phylum Acidobacteriota; class Terriglobia; order Bryobacterales; family Bryobacteraceae; genus CAWACP01. Next base: position 226,746 of record JBEKZH010000002.1, on the reverse strand, counting down.
CCGCCCCCGTCCCGTTCGACTGTGATTCTGCCAATTGCTCGTACGATGCCGAGTACACGCATCGATTCTGGCGCATCCTGGTTTCCAGCGCCAAAGTGATGGAGCGATTCCGCGGCAGGTTTATCGGCAAATGCAGCCCGGTTCACTTTTTCTGGGGCAGTTGCGATCTGGCGTGCACGCGGTTTTCCGGGCGGCTGGCGCCGCCACGACGAGGTGTCATCAGCGGCCCCGCTTATTCACACGAAGTATGCAGCGCCGGGTTCTGGCCCGGCGGCGGCGCCGTGGACGGTCCGGCATATTATGCTTATGCCGTTCCGCAGCCCGCCGGCCTTCAAGAGGCGCAGGTGCGGCCTGGCGCGGCGAGGTGGAGTCCGGAACTCTCCGAATTCATCCTTATGTATGATGACGTGCGCCGTTCCGACTCGCCCGAAGAATGCTTGTACGAATTCCTGGAGAGCACGTACGACGCGGGGGCGAAGCTCGGCAATTGGGACCGCGCCGCACTGGAAGTGGTGGACCGCCGGTGGCGCTCTGGTGCGTGATCGAGTATTCTTGAGTAACTCAGGTTGCGGACTCAGTAGGAGGATCATCATGAAAGTCAGAGTTGCTTCGGCGCGCGGAGGCATATGTTGCCGTCTGCTTCGAAGAATGGGTTTTGTCACGGGCGCAATTGCGACGCTTGCGATGGGGCAAGTGCCGCCCACTCCAGCGGCCGGTACAAAGGTACGGTACGAGGCGCGATGGGACGTTCAGAACAGCGGTGTTACGGATCAACTGAACTCCGTGATTTTTCGCGACGTCAACACCGGGTGGGCCGCCGGGGCCAACAATACCATTCTCAAAACCAACGATGGCGGTAAGACGTGGAGCCGCGTTCTGGAACGGGAAGAGGGGGGAAACACTTTCTCCTCAATCTTCTTTACCAGCGCTACGGAAGGATGGGCTGGCGGCAACAATGTCTTGCTCCATTCCTCCGATGGGGGCGAAACGTGGCGGCCGGCCTCGCCATTGCCCGACCGTAAGAGTCTCGGTGGCGGGGGTGCGGTTGGGACCGTCCGCCTGCAAATGGGGCAATTCGGAACCAGCGACAACGTCTATAAGAGTACGGATGGCGGGACCACCTGGACCACGATTGCAACGTTGCCGCGAAATGATTTTGACGCGATGTTCGTGCTGGACCCGCAGCATATGTGGGTAATCGGCGACTATGGCCGGTACGCGCTCACGACGGATGGCGGCGCCACCTGGCAACAGCCGGCCATTCCGGTGAAATCGGCACTGAGGAAGGTCTACTTTGTATCGGCCAGGGTTGGCTGGATACTCCCCAGCGATCATAATGGCGGGCCGCTCGCGTCCACGGACGGAGGACGCACGTGGGCATCGCAGTACGCAGGCGCGGGGCAAAACCGTCCGCTGCGCGACATCCATTTCGTCAATGAGCGCGACGGGTTTCTTCTGGTGGGAAGCAATCGCCCGGATGTGGTCTACCGGACATCGGATGGTGGAGCACGTTGGGCAACGATTGGGCAGCTCCCTGAGGGCCGCACCGGATTGAGCTTTCCGACTGTGGACAACGGCTGGGTAGTGGGACCGAAAGGCTACATTGTTCACTATCATCTGGTGCCGGTACGGACAGCGGGCAAGTAGGCGAACCTGCCCGACGAGCTACGGGTAAGGCGGCTGACGCCGCATGTTCTGGATGGCGGCGTTGAGGCGGGCACGAAGCTCGTCCGGGAGGCGGGCCGAGGTGAGGGCTTCCACCGCCGTGGCGGCATCGGGCGCGGAGGTTTCCACCAGACGCACCAGCATCTCCAGCGCTTCCGGAAGGCGGGTGAGCGCGATGGCGGTGACAAGGGCCGTGCGTACATCCGGGTGGCGCTCGCGCGCGAGGCGATCCTTCAATAGCTCGAACGCGCGGGCATCGTGGGTGAGGCCGAGCGCAAGGGCGGCTTCGGCGGCGGGGTCGCCTCCGCGATCGAGGAAGCTGGCGACGAAGGGGATGCCGTGGCCGGGATCGATCGACAGCAGCGCGGAGAGGCAGGAACCCAGGACCTCGGGTTCGGCGTCGCCGACGAGTGCGCGCAGGCGGAGGACGATGGCTGCTTCGCGTGAACCGAGTCTGCCGATGGCGCGGGCGGCTTCGGCGCGGACGGTTTTGTCGGGGTCGACCAGAACGTCTGTGAGATACGTGAGCAGGTCGAGGTCGCTGAGGTCGCGGCAGGAGACGAGGGCGAGCGCGCAGTTGCCGCGTAACGTGGCGGCGCTGTCGGCCTGACCGCCCCAGACCGGCTCCATCTGGATGTGGCGGAGGCCGCGGAGGTAGGTGGCGGAGTCATCGTGGCCGAGGTCGGCGAGCGCCTTGCTGAGGGCGTTTTTGGCCCAGCACTGCGGGTCGGTTTTGGTCGGATCGGTGAAGAAGCGGTTGTAGGCGGCCAGGAGATCGGGGATAAGCTGGTTCAGGCCCAGCGTCGCGGCGATGGCGGCGGCTTTGGAGACGACGTAGTTGTTGCGGTCCCCGAGGGCCTTGCGAAGCGCGCGCGGGGTTTCGGGGCCGGCGTCGCCCGCGCTGCGCAGGGATTCGAGGGCGGCGAGTTTCTGTTCGTAGGCCGAGTTGCGCACCAGTGACATTGTGCACCCTTGGGGAGGCGGGAGGCGGCCTGTGAGGCCGCCGCAGGCTACGAGCCTGCCCCACATCGGAGCCTGGATCATTTGGTGGCGTGGGCCGCCTGGACCTGCATGAACAGTTCGCAGAACGGGCGACGCATTTCCGACTTCGCGGCGGCGCCTTTACCCGTGAATGCCAAATAATCCTGCGATTTTACGGTGAATTCGAGCCATGCTGGAAAACCCTCTCCGTTGGGGCTGCCGGTGCGGGTGAAGTTGGCCCAATAGCTCTGCATTTGTTCCGATACCTTTTGGTCGGCGGGCGTGGGCGGAGTGCCTTTATCCCACGTGCCGAACAGGAAAACCAGTTCGCCGGCATGGACGCTGGCGGGTCGGCCTGGCGCGGGCTGTTCGAACTCGTATTCGTAGGTGGGATTGCCGGCCGCGGCATGCCACACAGCCTGACTCACAGACGGACAGCGGAAGACCACGTCGGTGGCCCATTGCGAGCCCGGCTCGCCGTAGAGCGGATCCGCTTTGACGTACAACGCCTGCGCGCGTTCGGCAAAGTCGCCGTACGCCTTCTGGATTTCCTCGCGGAGTTTCGCGGGCGATTGAGGAGCGATAATTTCCTGCGCGTTGGTCCCGGTGATGAGCGGGATGCGCGCCTGACGGCCTTCCGCGAAGACCTTTGCCGGAGACTCCGGCAGAACCCAGCCGTCCACCGACGCTCCCAGGCCCGTCCTGTCGCCGGCCGCCGCGGCCAGTGCCGCTTTCATAATTTCGACGGCTGGCACGGCCCGTAGAAACGGGAGGGCGTTCTCGGTTGGCGCTTTCAACTGCGCAGCCATCTTCTGGCCCAGCTCCTGGGCGCGGACCGGCGGAAGGCAGCCGTCGAACGCGGCCGCCGCTCCACTTTCCTGAATGGCGCGGTGGAAGAGGCCCTTCGCCAGGGGCGAAGTCATCAGCAGGCTGACGTCCCAGGCGCCGGCGGACTCGCCCGCCACCGTGATGTTGCCGGGGTCGCCACCGAAGCTGGCGATGTTGTCGCGCACCCAGCGGAGCGCGGCGATCTGATCCATCAGCCCGTAGTTGCCGGAGGCGTGATGGGACGACTCGCGGACGAGCTCCGGATGCGCCAGGAATCCCAGCGGGCCGAGCCGGTAGTTGACGGTGACCCACACAATGCCGTGCCGCACCAGCGCGCGCTCCTCGAAGGCCGGCGCTTCGCCGGAGCCGGCCAGGTTCGAGCCGCCATGAATCCAGAACATCACCGGGCGTGGCGTTTTCGGCGGCCACTCCGGGGTGGCGACATTGAGGTAGAGACAGTCTTCGGTGCTGGTGGGAACGTCGGCAGCGTTCCAGCCTTCGGAGAGTTGCGTACAGGCGGGGCGGAATTCGGAGGCTTCACGGATATCCGTCCAGGGCTCCACGGGCTGGGGCTCGCGCCAGCGCAGGTCGCCGACGGGAGGGCGGGCGAAGGGAATACCTTTGAAGGCGGCGCCACCGTCCGAAGCGATGCGGCCGCGAATCCGGCCCCCGGTGACAGCCACCACCGGATCGGCTGGCGCCGCGGCGGCGATGGCGCTCAGGAAAACAAATGTGCACAGCAGGGTGCCAGGTCTCATCGGCATGATCGTACCAGCTTTGGGGTGGGCAGCATCGCCGATCGCGAGGAGGAGCAGCTACGGCAAGCTCTCCAGAAATGCCTGCAACCCCCTGAGCACTTCCGCCTCACGAGTCAGATAGACGTAATGACCGGCACCGGGCAAATCGATGAAATGCACGTCGCCAACTCCGCTGAGAAGGTTCCTGTTCCACCTGTCGACATAGGCCGCTATCGCCGCGTTGTAGGCATCGATGGCCGCGCGGGCGCACGGGTCGTGCCAGGGCGTCAACTGCTGCGCCCATGCCGGCGTAATCAGCGAAGCCAGTACGAGTACCCTGGCCCGGTGCGCGGACGGATGACACATGCGGTTTCTCCTCTGGCTGAGTGTACTGGTGAACTAGTACAGTAGTCAATAGGGCATGTCCGGGGATCGGGCAGAATGGCTAATATGAACCGCGGGGAGATGTTGAGCCGGCTGCGAGACCGCCGGGAGCGCTGGGACATGGCGATCGTCGGCGGCGGCGCCACGGGGGTGGGCAGTGCCGTGGATGCGGCATCGCGCGGTTACAGCGTGGTGCTGCTGGAGCAGAGCGATTTCGGCAAGGGCACCTCCAGCCGCAGCACGAAGCTGGCCCATGGCGGGGTCCGCTACCTGGAACAAGGCAACATCCCGCTGGTGATGGAGGCGCTGAAGGAGCGCGGCCTGATGCGCCGCAACGCTCCGCACCTGGTGCACGACCTGGCGTTTGTGGTCCCCAGCTATGACTGGTGGGAGGCTCCATTCTATGGCGTTGGGCTGCGCCTGTATGACCTGCTGGCGGGCAAGTATGGGTTCGGCCGGTCGCGGAATCTTACCCGCGAAGAAACGCTGGAGCGGCTGCCCACGGTGCGCACGGACGGTCTGCGGGGCGGCATCGTTTATTACGATGGCCAGTTCGACGACACCCGGCTGCTGATCCACATGGCCGAGACCGCCTGCGAACAAGGGGCGGTGCTGCTGAATTACGTGCGTGTACACGGGCTGATGCGCGAGCCGGACGGCTTCGTGAGCGGTGTGGAAGCGCGGGACGAGGAGACCGGCGAGGAGTTCCGCATCGAAGCCCGAGTGGTTGTCAACGCCACCGGCGCGTTCTGCGACACGGTGCGCCGCATGGCTGGCGGCGTGGAACCCATGATCGCGCCGAGCCAGGGCGTCCATCTGGTGTTTGATGGGTCGTTCCTGGGCGGCGAGAGCGCCATCATGGTGCCGCACACGCGGGATGGGCGGGTGATGTTCGCGCTGCCGTGGCACGGCCACACGCTGGTGGGAACCACGGACACACCGATTCAGGACGTGACTGTGGAGCCGGTGGCGCTGGAAGAGGAGATCGAGTTCATCCTGAGCACGGCGGGTTTGTATCTGCGCAAGGCGCCCAGCCGTGCGGACGTGCTGAGCGTGTTCGCGGGCATTCGGCCACTGGTGCGGACTGGCGACGCCGGCAATACCGCCGCACTCTCGCGGGATCACACCATTCGGATCGAACAATCCGGACTGGTCACGATCGCCGGCGGCAAGTGGACGACGTGGCGGCGCATGGCCGAGGATTGCGTCGACCAGGCGGCGATGATTGGGGAGCTGGATGAGCGGCCCGCGGTGACCAGGGAGCTGAAGATCCACGGATACCACGAGAACGCGGAGGAGTTCGGCGAGCTGGAGGTTTACGGTGCGGATGCTCCGGCCATTCGGGAAGTGATGCGGGTGGAGCCGGCGCTGAGCGAACGCCTGCATCCGCAATTGCCTTACACGGCGGCTGAGGTGGTGTGGGCGGCGCGCTTCGAGATGGCGCGGACCGTGGAAGACGTGCTGGCGCGGCGTACCCGGGCGCTTTTCCTGAATGCTCGGGCGGCGGTGGCCATGGCGCCGCGGACGGCGGAATTGATGGCCCGCGAACTGGGAGAGGGCGCCGCGTGGGCGGAGCGGCAGGTTGAGTGCTTCCGCTCGGTGGCGAGTGGGTATGTGGTGTGAGCGGTGATAGCTGAGGCGCTGTCATGAAATAACCACGCCAGAGGAGGGCTGGCCGGCCGCACAGGATGAAGCCTGTGAGCGCCGGCTGAAAGCCGGCCGCAGCCTGAAAGGCCGCCCCACAAGAACTGGCATGGTTGTTTCATGACAGGCCCTGAGTGATTCCTGCGAGTGCCGCCGGGAGCCGGCCCGCCGCGTCCACGATAGAATCGGGAACAGCATGAACAGGCTCTTTGCATGTTTCATCGCGGTCACCGCGTTGGCTATCGCGGCGCCGGCGCCGGGCGCGGACAAGTCGCCCAACCTAAGCGGGAAATGGACTCTCAACAAGGACAAGAGCGAGTTTGCGCGCGGCGCGCCGGACTCGTTGACCGCTGCCATCACCGACGACGGAAAGAAGATTCGCATGGTGCAGACGGTGGGCGGGCCGGAGGGCGATCGCACCACCGAGCTCAACATTGAGCGCGACGCCGAGTCTGTGAATCACATGGGCGACATGGAGATGCGAACGAAGCTGCGGCAGGACGGGGCGAAGCTGCTGGAGGACACCACGTTCAGCGGGCCGCAGGGAACCCTGACGCGAAAGAGCGTCATCACGCTTTCGGCTGATGGGAAGACGCTGACGCTGGATGGCGACTACGAATCGCCGAGTGGCGGGTTCCACGAAAAGATCGTGCTGGACAAGGTGGACTGAGGGGGGCGGCAGAGGAACTCGCCAGCGGGATCGTGAACGCGGTAGCGGCGGCGGGCCAGCGCCCGGGTGCGGACGGCGTAGCAATAGACGCAGCCGTGCGGGCAGGTGTCGTACTCGCCGATATCGCGGGATTCGTGACAGGCGCACTCGGGCCGGTTGCCTTTGAGACGCGCGCGGATGGGCCGGCCGGCTATGTCCTCCATGCGGGCGGCGTCGATGCAGCGGGCCGCCTCGATCGCGGGCTCGAGGAAACGAGCCTGCGAACAGACGGTGAGCTGCATTCCGTGAGCGCGCGCGCAGGCGGCCAGCTCCCGCGCCAGCGACATCTTCACTTCATCGCCGGGATCTTCCCAGGCAAAGCCGAACAGCGCCGCCGCCGCGTCCATGTTCGTTCTGGTCTTGCGATAGATCTGGGCGAAGGAGATGACCACCTCATCGGTAGCGCCGGCAAGCTCGGCGGCCAGCCGCTCGAAGTTGCGGAGGTGGAAATCGCGCGGCGTCGCGGATGAGAACACCACCGTGTCGTAGCGCCAAACCACCACGCGCGGGCCATAGTCGGCGGCAACGCTGCGGGCGTGCTCAACCGACTTGTCCGGATCGACCACGGCGTACTCCAGGGCGCGCGGATAGCCGTTGATGGTGCACTGAACCACGAAGGGGAAGCCGCGCTGGCGCACCTCCGTCAGACACGGCAGAAACGGGCCGAGGTTCTTCGTCCAGAACACGAAGCCATCCACATGTTCCGGCAGCAGCGAGACGCGCGATGGCCGGCCGCCGTAGGGGTTCACGACGCGGCAGAACCCGGCGCGCAGGCGGTTGACGAACCACTCGCCGTAGAAGGCGGGGATGTCGGTACGGTAGCTGGCGGAGATCAGCACACCGTTACGCGATCCGCCATGCGCACGGAGCGAGTCTGCACGATCGCAAAGAACATCGCGCCCAGGTACAGGCACGCGCCAATCAGCAGCGTGGTGCGCAGTCCAAGGTAGAGGGCAAAGAATATCGCGCCGGCGGAGCCGAGCACGCTGGAGGCGGCATTGAGAGCCCAGGCCCAGCGCACCGCGGGAGCGGCCATTCGTTCCAGCAGACTCAGTCCCGTGGGGAACGGCATGCCCATGAAGAACCCGGCCGGCGCGATCACTGCCACCGTCACCAGCGCGCGCACCAACAGCGGCCAGGCCACGCCCGCTTCCATAAGCGGGGTGGCGGAGAAGGCCAGAATCGCTACCAGCGCGGCAACGCCCGCAAGCAGCACACGCAGCCGCGACTCCGAACCGGCCAGCACACGGCGGCTGTAGAAACTGCCAATGCCGCTCGAGAGCAGCATCGAAAAGATGGTCACCGTGAGCGCATAGGTGGGGTGCCCCAGAAAGAGCACGAACTTCTGGATGAGCGCCACCTGGATGAGAATGTAGCCGGCGCCGATGCAGACAAAGTAGCCGAGGAAGCGGCGGACGCCGCCGGAGGCAGGGAGTCTTGCTCCAAGCAGCAGCGGGGGCAGCGCCAGCACGATCAGCGTGGCCAGAAGGCTCACGCCGAACGAGCCGAACAGCAGGGGCACCGCCCGGTTGATCTTGTAGTCGATGAACCTGCGGTTGGCCGGCGTGACGTAGTTCCACAGGTCGCGCGGTTGAACGCTGTAGAAGAAGAACGGCCGGTCGTCGCTCACGGGTGAGATGTTGTACTGGTATTCGTTGCGAAAACGCTCGGGGTCGGGGCTGAGCAGGAGGGCCGCGAAGGCACTGCTGGACGCCGGGTCGCCGGGAATGTAGATGGGCTGCAGCCAGCGGGAGCTCGCCAGTTCGGAGCGGACGCGGCTGAGGTCGGCATCGGAGAACGGCCTTCGCGAGATCAGCACAGTGTCCTGGGCGCCATAGGTTTTCAGGATGTCGGAGTGCTCACGCAGAACGATGACGTGGCGCCAGGCGCCGGTCTGGTTGAGCCGCGCCAGCGCATCCATGGCGAGAGAAACCAGCCGCAGAGATTCGCGCGGTGGTTGGAAGCCCCAGCGTGTGAAGGAGAGCAGGCCGTCGTCGGTGAGATGACCCAGGTAATCGTAGAACGCGTCGGTGGTGTAGAGGTTGTTCTCCGACAAGGCGAAGGCGCCGGCGGCGGTGGAGGCCCAGGTGTCCACCAGGGTGGCCTGAATCACCTGGTATTTCCCCGAACTGCTGCGCACGAAGCTGCGGCCATCTTCGACAACGATGTGAACCTCGGGACGCAGGTATAGCGAATTGCTCAACTGCGGGAAGCGTTCCTGCATGATCGTCTTCGCGATGATGGGGTTGATCTCGACGCCGGTAACATCGGTGCTGCCCGAAGCGAGCGCGCGAGCCACGTCCCAGCCGCCGCCGGGGCCGATAATCAGGGTTTTCGCCGCGGGCCGCATCGCAAACACGAGGCCGGGGCCCTGGTGGAGCAGAACGTCCCGATCCTGATCCGTGAAATGCTCCCAGTTGAATTTGGCGATGCCGCTGGCGGCGTCCGCATCGATGAAAATGCCGAGGCCCGGACCCTGCTTGCTGATGGCGATTCGCGAGAAGCTGTTCCATTTCACGAACGACTCGGGAGGCAGCTTCTGCCCCTTGGCGTAGCGAACGTCCACCAGATGGAGCTTACCGTTGAGCGCGATGAGGAAGACGATGGCCAGGGCAAGCACCACCGCCGCGGCCCGGCCTCCATCGCGTCCGGCCATGTTGAACCAGATGGCGGCGGAGACGGCGAAGATGACGCCGGCGGCCATCACCGTGTTGGGTCCACCGATGACGTTGAGCAGGGGAACCAGCAGGAGGCAGCCGGCCGCGGCGCCCAGAAGATCGAAGAAGTAGACGCGGTTGACGCGCTCGACGGTCTCGCCGATGGCCAGCGACAATACGGCGCCCGAAAGGAAGAACGGAACCGAGCTGGAGAAATAGATGAGAGCGAACGATACGAAGCGCAATTCCGCCGGGCGGCTGAGGATGAACGCGAGCGCCGCAATTACGGCGACGCCGTTGAGCGCTGCCAGCGTCCCCAGTTTGGAGAAGAAGCCGCCGCGGAGGTTGACCACGTAGTACGAGAACACCCCGCCCGCGCCGAGGCCGAACAGGGCGAGCGAGATCGCCAGAAACGCGAAGTGGTAGTAGAAGACCACGGAGTAGATGCGCGTGATGGAAAGCTCGAGCAGAAGCGTGGCCAGGGTGGTGAGGGCGACGCCCAGATAGAGCTGCGGCCAACTGATCCTCGGCGCCGCGGAGGTGGAAATAATGCGGGACAAAACTCTATCGTATCGGATCGGGCGAACGCGGCTGTCGCCATATGTCCTCTGGGCTAATACCGCCAGCTTGTCAGATCGGCTCCGGGCGGAGCGGTCTTCTCCATCCGCTCCATCATCGTGGGCAGATACATGGTGTTGTAATGCAGCCGCGAGTATGCGTTGGGCAGGGTCGGATCGCCGTTCCAGCAATGTTCGGCGCGGTCGCCGTACCTGACCTCGCCGTCGTAGGGCGGGTTGTTCGTTCCCTTAAGAAAGTCCTCGATGTAGTAGACGGCGTCGTTGAGAAAGTAAGTGTCGGCGCTGCCCACGTAGATGTGGATCTTTCCCCGTAACTTCGGTCCGAGCGTGGCCCAGTCGCGCTGCAGAATGTGGCTCAGGTCATAGTGGTCTTGCCAGTAAGCCGCCACCTTCGGATCGATGTCGCCGGTGACTTTGTCGTAGATCTTCGCCGGATAGCCGTCGCTGCCCGCCGGCGAAAACACGGCCTGCCAGACGTCCCACTGCTGGCCGGAGCGGCCTTTCGTTCCCAGAGCCAGCTCGTAGAAGTTGGCTTCCTGCTGCGTGAGCGTGACGTGACCCAGGTAATCGCGCATCGCCGGTTGCGCAACCCGTTTGTGTGTGCCTTCGAGAAAGTAGGCGTTCCTGTCCTTGTAGATGTTCACCAGCGTGTAAGCGCGAAAGTCGACCGGGTCGGGGCAGGCCGCGAACGTCCCGTTGTAACGATCCGGATAGAACATTTGCACGGCCAGCGCCTCCCACCCACCGGTGGAGCCGCCGTAGAGAAACCGGGCCCAGCCTTGTCCGATCGCGCGGAATTGTTTCTCGATTTGCGGAATCAGCTCGGTTTCGATGGCATCTCCATAAGGCCCGAGGTTGGCCGAGTTCACCGCGTACGAGTCGTCGTAATACGGGTTGGCATGCTGAATCTCGACGATCAGAATGCGCGGGAATTTCGGTGAAATCCACTGCCGATAAAACTTGTACGCCTCTTCCTGCTGGATGCGGTTGTAACCGGCGAGGTGAAAGCGTTCGCTGTAGTCGGGCTTCAGGTTGGGATCGGGAGGCTCGGTGCGGAACCCCTCGAAATCGGCCGGAAAGTGCCCGTGGAACACGGCCAGCGGGTAATGCGCTTCGGGGCGCTCGTCAAAGCCTTCGGGAACCAGAATGTGCGCGCCCAGATACATGGGGCGTCCCCAGAACTTAGTCAGCAGCTCGCTCTGGATTCTGACGTGCCGGACGTACCTGGTGTCCTTCGGCTCGGGAATCGGCGGGATCTGTTGATCGAGCACGATGGCGACCGGCGCCGTTGTCCCCTCGCCGATCTCGACTTGCGCCGGCTTGCTGTACAGGTTGCCGGGCGCGAGATTCCATTGCTGTCCCTCGCCGCGGTCCATGGGCAGCTTGACGGTATGGCCATCGGCGCGATGGAACGTCTCGTAGCGGTGAAGCACGGCCTGTACGTAGTATTGGCCAGGCTTCAGACTGGCGAGACTGCGCACGGGATAACCGTACGCGCGCTCATCCACCATGGCCGCCTGGCCGGGCCGCAGCCCGTCGACGTCGACGCCGAAGACCATCTGCGTGTTCGGCGTGTCGTTCACCTGCATCCTCGGTTCGGCCGAAGGGTCGGAGGAGACAATCAGCAACAGGCGCCCGTCGAGCGGCGCGGGGCTCATCTCCTTCGGAAACGAAACGGAGAACCGCGCGCCGGCCAGGACCGGCAGGGCAAATAGAAGGCTAATACCCGCTGCAATGGCGAGACGTGTGCGCATACGTAGATTCTGACGCGTTTGCGGCTACCGCGCCAGTTACCTTCCGCGGACCGCTCCGTTACCGTCGCGGCTCAGAACGGAGCCACGCTCGTGAGCGCGTGGACTTTCGCAGTTACATCATGGCTACCGGTGGCGCCGGATCTTCCGGCCGGCCGGCGTTGGCCAGCGGCACCCTCACCATTACGAGCGCCATTACGGCGAACACAGCAACCGCGGTGAGCCAGTACGGTGACGCGAGCAATTGCGGCGTGTTGCCCCGCCAGATACCCGCGATGACCAGGCCGCAGAGAGCCTCGCCGGCAATCAGGCCCGAAGCGGTGAGCACTCCGGCATTGTCGACCCGGGCCTTCTGGGCATCGTTGAGGCCGCGGCGGTCGCGCAGCTTGTCGGTGATCCAGCGGATGACCCCACCCACGAAAATGGCGAAGGTGGTTTCGATGGGCAGGTACATGCCGACGGAGAAGAGCATGGGGCTGCGCACCTCCACCAAAATCATGGCGAAGCCCATAAGAATGCCCACCACAACCAGCGGCCACGCCATGTTGCCACCGACGATGCCTTGCGCCAGCATGGCCATCAGGCCGGCCTGGGGAGCGGGCAGCGAGGCGCTGCCGAAATGGTAGGCATTGTCGAGAATCATCAGCGGGAAAAACAACACCAGCGATGCAACGATGACGCCGAAGATATCGCCGAGCTGCATCCGCGCCGGCGTTCCGCCGAGGATATGGCCGACCTTGAGATCCTGCAACATTTCGCCTGCTACCGCGGACGAGACGCACACCACGGCGGCCACGCCGAGCACGGCGGCAACACCGCCCGCCCCGGCGACGCCCAGCACCACCATGAGCAGCGCCGCCACAACCAGGGTGCACAGGGTGAGGCCGGAGACCGGATTATTCGAAGAGCCGATCATACCCACGAGGTTGCCGGAGACCGCGGCAAAGAGAAATCCCAGAACCACCATCACGGCCGCCGATACCACTGCGCCGGCGATGATTCTCCCCGGGGTCAGGTTGTGCGCGCCGGCGATGAAGAAATAGTAGAGGCCGATCATGGCCAGGAACACCAGGGCCACGCCGGCGAAGACCACCTTCATGCTCAGGTCGCGCTCAGTCCGGCCGGTTGCCTCATGCGCTTCCGCCGTTTTCTTCAGATCGGAAACGGCGCGCCGCAAGCCCAGCAGCAACTGCTTGCGCATGCGAAAGAGAGTGAATCCGGCGCCCACCAGCATGCCGCCCACGGCGATGGGCCGCACAATGGAGAAGTAGACCGCTCCAGCCAGTAATCCCCACTTCGGCACCGTGCCGGCGGGCAGCGTGGCCGCAATCGACGGCCCCATCACGAAAGTGAGCAAAGGAACCAGCAGACCCCACGCCAGCACTCCTCCCGCAAAATTCAGGGAGGCCAGCCGCGGCCCAATGATGTAACCCACGCCGAAATAGGCCGGACTGATGGCGGGCGAGTTAAAGGTGCTCATTCCTCCGGTGGTCACCGAAGCGACCTGCGGATTTGTACTGGTGCGCAGCAGGAGACTTTTCCCGAGATTGCCGATATTAATGGTGAAAGTGTGGACCGGCTCGAAAATGTTGAGCAGTCCGAGAGCGTTCACCAACGCGCCGAAGCCCATGTTCGCGAACAGGATCTTCGCCGCTTTCGAACCCTGTTGTCCGGCTTTGTGGATTTCCGACGCAGCCACGGATTCCGGGAACGGCAATTCCGGATCTTCCACCATTACGCGCCGCAGCAGCGTGACAAAGAGGATTCCCAGCAGCCCTCCGATGACCATCAGCGCAACCGCCTGCCAGTACTTCTGCATGACCAGCCCGGGCCACAACTGCGCCAGCACGAACGCGGGGATGGTGAAAACCGCGCCGGCGGCAACCGATTCGCCGATGGAGCCGATGGTACGGGCGATGTTCTCCTCCAGCAGCGATCCCTTCATGAGGCGAAGGAAAGCCATGCCAATGACGGCCGCCGGGTAAGTGGCCGCGATGGTCATGCCGGCACGCAGCCCGAGATAGGCGTTGGCGGCGCCGAGGATCACAGTGAGGACAAGCCCAATGAGCACGGCGCGGAATGTGAACTCGCGCATGCTGAGATGTTCGGGGACGTAGGGTTGGTGCTTTGCCGGAGTCATCGGAGTTGAGTGTATCAGGAGATTGGGGCGCGCGGGTGGGGCCGGCGCCTACCGCAAGGCCGCGCAGCCGGCTATGCCGCCTTGTCCGATACGCCGATTATGAGTCGTTTATCCAGCACCGCGAACGCCGCTTCGATTTGTTCCAGCCTCGTGTGGTTGTTGAAGTCGAAGAGGCGGTCAATGGTCGTCCTCGGAATGCCCAGCCGGCGCGCCAGTGCGGCCTTCTTCATCCCGGAAACGCGGAACGCCACATACAGCTCGGCCTTCAGTTCCTGCAGAGCCGGAAGCCGGATCGTGCGATATTTTCTCCCCCGTGGTCTGGTCGCCCGCGGCAGGTCTTCTCCCTTGCGGATATGCTCTTCGATCATGGTTTGCAGGGCGGCGACGGCCATCTCACGGCCTTCGTTTTCCGTGTCCCCCTGGGTAATGCCCCAACCGAAATCGGGGAAAGTAATCACGAAACCGCCTTCCCCGGCAGGCTCGAACAGCGCCGGGTATTCCATGGCTTCTTCCTCAGGCAACCCTGAGCGGCGTGACCTCCCGCTCAATCTTCTTTCGCGCCACCGCTTCGGCCGTGCGCAGGTCGTATAGTGACTGCAGGTTCAGCCAGAACTCGGCACTCGTGGCGAAGTACCGCGCGAGCCGAAGTGCGGTGTCGGCGGTCACACCGCGGCGCCCGCGTACGATCTCGTTCAGCCGGGCCGGTGCCGATGCCGAGCGCCCTGGCGAGCTGGTTGACGCTCATGCCAAGCGGGATGAGGTAGTCTTCCTTGATCGTCTCTCCGGGGTGGGGCAGCCTAATCATCTCAGGATGCCTTCTCTTCCCGTTTCAGAGCATCATGCAGCAGGCTCTTGATGAGCGTCTGGTAACCGACGCCGCGCTTGTCCGCGAGCTTCTGCGCGCGTTCAATGTCCGTGACCGGAAGACGAACTGAAATCGCCCTTGTGGGAACGACACCGCGACGTCCATGTTTCAGCAGCAGATCGGCGATGAGGTCCCGGTGAGCATCCCACCATGCGGCCTCCTGGGCTTCCGACTCGAACGTCGGGGTCTCGATACGTACAGGCTTCTGGTACCTTGAGGTCATACGAGCTTCCTCGCTTTCCGGCTTGTGTGGGCGGTTATGATGCGAATGCGCCCGGATCGGACAGTGTACACGAACTGAATCGCGCGGCCTGCATCGGTCAGCCCGGCGCACAAAAAGCGTTCCTCGCCGCCGCGGATCTGAACGGCAAGCGTGATCGGATCATTCGCGAATGCCCGCTCGACTTCTTCCGGGAGCACTTCGTGACGGGCGATATGCTCGACGTTCTCCTTATCCCAATCGAAGTCGGGCCCGTCGCTCATTGTATATACATATAATGTATATACCACTTCGTATTCTGTCAAGACCAAATGTGACCTATGACGCCGCCCGTGGCGTGCCGCAGGATGGGGCAAGAAGGCCAGTCGCCGGGAATCTGGCCGCGATCCCCACACCGGCCTGATTACATCGGGTGGCGCCCCACCGTCTACACTGGTCCTTATGGCTGCTCAACAGTATCCCGCTCCGCCGCCGATGCGGATCGACACCACGAAGAAGCACACGGCGACGTTCGAAACCTCCCGCGGCTCCATCGTCTGCGAGTTGTTCGCGAAGGACGCGCCGGCAACGGTGAACAATTTCGTCTTTCTCGCGCGCGACGGTTTCTACGATGGCACGGTGTTCCATCGCGTGATCAACAGTTTCATGATTCAGGGCGGCGACCCCACCGGGACGGGCCGCGGAGGGCCGGGCTACCGTTTCGAGGACGAACTGAAGGACAACCCACAGCGCCACCAGGTGGGTTCTTTGTCGATGGCCAATGCCGGACCGAACACCAACGGCAGCCAGTTTTTCATCACCCACGTGGTCACCGACTGGCTGGACGGCAAGCATACCGTGTTCGGCCGCGTCCTGAGCGGTCAGGACGTGGTGAATGCGGTGAAGCAGGGCGACACGCTCAATAAGGTGACCGTCGCCGAAGAATAGCGATCCGGGCCAGCCGGGAACCGGCCCGCGAATGTATGATGGGTGTATCCGGTACATGTCCCGTTTCCTTCAACTCGCGGCTGTAGCAGCCCTCGTTCTGGTGGCGTCTTCCTGCAAACGCTCCGTGCCGGAGAACGTTGCAGCCACGGTGAACGGCCACGTCATCACCTATCAGGAACTCGAGAAACAGTACCAGTTGCAGTTCTCCTCGGCCGACAAGCCGGCGCCGGCGACCTTGTCCAATGGGCTCGACAAGACCAGCGACGACCAGGCCCTGACGCAGAAAATGGAAGTGCTGCGCGTGATGATCGACAACCAGATCATGCTGCAGCGCGCCGAGAAGCTCGGGCTGATGGCCACCGACGCCGACGTGGATGCGCGGATGGCCGAGTTGAAGGCGCCGTTTACGCAGGAAGAGTTCCTGCGGCAGCTCGCGGCCCGCCACATGACGATGGACGATCTGAAGGTGCAACTGCGCCAGGATTTGAGCATCCAGAAGCTGTTCAACAAGGAAGTCACCTCGAAAATCGCCATCACCGACGGAGAGATTCGCGACTTCTACCTGGCCAACCAGGCCCGATTCAGTTTCCCCGAGCCGCAGATTCACATGTCCCAGATCGTGGTGACGCCGCACCCGGACACCACCGTACACAACCTGAAGAACGACAAAGCGCAGACCGAAGAAGAGGCGCGCAAGAAAATCGAGATGCTGCAGGCGCGCATCCACCAGGGCGAGGATTTCGGCATGCTGGCGCAGAACTACTCGGAGGACCCGAACACCGCCGCCAACAGCGGAGACCTCGGTTTCGTGCCGGAATCGGCTTTGGAGCGGGCCAGTCCCGAGCTGCGCAAAGCGGTGGCGGCCATGACTCCCGGGCAGGTGACGCCGGTGATCCACACCCAGGAGGGATACCGCATCCTGAAGGTGATCTCCAGGGAACCCGCCGGGCAGCGCGAATTCGAGAACCCGCGCGTGCAGCAGGACATCCGCGAGACGCTCATGAACCGCAAAGAACAGTTGCTGCGGGGCGCCTATTACGAGGTGGCGCGCGACGAAGCGAAGGTGGCCAACTACCTGGCGCAGGCGGTGGTCCAGAGAGACAAGAAATAGGTCCCGAGCTTACAAAGCCTTACAGTGCCAGGAGTATGGCGATCCTCACGCGCGGTAACTTCCGCCTTTCCCCGAGCGCCCTCCAAGATGTGAGAGATGTCCTGGGAGATCTGTGCGTTCTGTTGCTGCTTGCGGTTTTGACTTTCTCCGCCGCCGCCCAGGCGGTGCCCGCTGTCCACGTCACCGGCGCGGTTCGCTCCGCCGGTTTGCCCATTCCCGGGGCCACCGTCACCGCCGCCCAGGGCGGACGGAAACTCACCACCACGACGGATGACACCGGCCGGTACGAGTTTGATCTGCCCGGTGGCACGTGGAACGTTGAGGTGGACATGGTGGCCTTCACGCCTGCCCGGCGCGAGGTGGTGGTGGGCGATGCGCCGGTCAGCGTGGATTATGCGCTGGAGGTTCGGCCGGCCCTGTCTCAGCAACAGCAGTTCGCCAATCGCGGTCCCGGAGGCGGTCCACCGGGCCAGCGTGGGTTTCGCAACCTGAACCTGAACCAGACGGCTGAAATCGAGGCGTTGACCGAGGCCGCCCGGACCGGCGCCGAGCAGCAGCAGAACACTCCGACGCCCGGCAACGCGAACGAAGCCTTCCTGATGAACGGCACGCTCGATCGCGGCTTGCAGCAGGCGCAGCAACCCAACATGTTCGGAGATGGGCAGGCCGGATGGAACCAGCAGAACCAGGGCAACCCCTTCGGACAACAGGGAGCCCAGGGTCAAGGCGGTGTCCCGGGTGGTGGCCCTGGAGGAGGCTTCGGCGGCGGCCGGGGACCTGGCGGTGGCGGTGGTGGCGGTGGACGGGGAGGCTGGGGCGGACCGGGCGGTCCGGGCGGACGTGGTGGTCCGGGCGGGCGCCGGGGACCGGGACAGTTCAACGGTCCATTCGGCAATCGCGCGGGGCGCGGACGGCAGGGCTATCACGGATCGCTGTCCTTCAGCCTGGACAATTCGGCGCTGGACGCGCGCCCCTTCTCACTGACCGGCCAGACCGTGCCCAAACCCTCCTACGCGCAGAGCCGCTTCAGCTTCGCCGGCGGCGGACCGCTCATGATCCCGAAGCTGGTGCGCAGCAGCAAGACCTTCCTGTTCTTCAGCTATTTCGGTACGCGCGCGCGCAATCCGTACGACGGCGTGGGCACGGTGCCAACCGCGGACGAACGGGCCGGCAACTTTTCGGCGCTGGCGGTGCAGCTTTACGACCCTGTGACGCACCAGCCCATCGCGGGTAACCAGATTCCCACTTACATGCAGGATTCCGCCGCGCTCCGGCTCCTGAATTTCATTCCGCTGCCCAATCAGCCCGGCCTCGTGCGCAACTACCAGTACACCACCTCGACCGGGAACAACGCCGACAACTTCGGCGTGCGCGCCAACCACAATCTCTCGCAGAAGGACCGTTTCGACGGCAATTTCAACGCGCAGCACCGGAGTGGCGACATCGCCCAGCTCTTCGGCTACACGGACACCACCAGTGGCGCGGGGATCACCACAAGTATCGGCTGGACGCACAACTTCTCCGCCACCACGCTGAACCATGTGACGGGCAGCTTCAGCCGCAACAGCAATCAGACGACGCCGTTCTTCGCGTACGGAAGCGACATCGCATCCGGCATCGGCGGCATATCGCAAGCGCCCATCGATTACGGCCCGTCGACTCTCTCCTTCACCAACTTCGCGTCGCTGAGCGATGCCAACGCCGCGCGCACGGTGAATCAAACCACCGGAATGGCCGACACGCTCACGCTCATCCGCGGCACGCACAGCATCACCGCTGGTGGCGGTTACCGGCGCATGCAGATCAACCAGAAGACCGATCAGAACGCGCGGGGCAGCTTCACGTTTACGGGTCTTGAAACCAGCGGCTTCAGCGCGGATGGCCAGCCCCTCCCGAACACCGGTTTCGACTTCGCCGACTTCATGCTCGGGTACCCGTATTCGAGTTCTTTCTCCGGCGATCGTAGCAATTACTTCCGCGCCTGGGCGGGGAACGCCTTTATCGCAGACGACTGGCATCTGCGCGCCAATCTGACCATCAACGCGGGGCTGCGCTACGAGTACTTCGCGCCGTACAGCGAGAAGTACAATCGCCTGGCCAACCTCGAAGTCCCCGCGTATTTCGCGGGCCCGCCGACGGCGGTCACGGCCGGAACGCCCGGAGTTCCGTCCGGCCTGGTGAATCCGGCCCGGGATTTGTTCTCGCCGCGCGCGGGCCTCGCGTGGAAGCCCTGGACGGACCGCTCCACGCTGGTTCGCCTGGCGTATGGCATCTTCTACAACGGTTCGGTGTACGCGCAGTTCCCATCGCAACTGGCCGCGCAGCCGCCGTTCATCACCAACCTCAGTCTGATCAACAGCACCTCGGCGCCGGTTCCTCTCGAGACCATACTCACCAGCGCCTCCCCCAGCCAGGTCACCAACACCTACGCGGTGGACCCGAATTACCGCCCCGGCTACGCGCAGACGTGGAACGTGTCGGTGCAGCAGAGTCTGCCGAAGGCGTTTGTTCTGGATCTGGAGTATCTCGGCACGAAAGGCACTCGGCTGGACACCCAGATCCAGCCGTATCGCACGCTGCTGGAAGCGGGGGGAGGGCGCGTGGCCAGCTTCATCTATGACGAGTCCGACGGCAACTCGATCTACCACGCACTGCAGACCCGTCTGGTGCGCCGCTTCTCGCGAGGGATCTCGATGAATGCGCTCTACACATTCTCGAAATCGATCGACGACGCCTCCACCATCGGTGGCGGAACGGCGGTGGTGGCGCAGAACCCGCTCGACCTGAGCGCCGAGCGCGGCCTGTCCAGCTTCGACCAGCGCCACACGCTGAACCAGAACTACGTTCTGGAGTCGCCGGTAGGCGGGCCGAACGCACCGCTGCACAGCTACCGGTGGGCCGAGCGGACGTTGCGGGACTGGTCTCTCAGCGGCGGCGTCACGTGGAGTTCCGGCCTGCCCCTGACGGCGAGGTTGCTGGGCAACCAGTCCGACGTCAACGGCACCGGCGCGGTGGGCAGCAGCCGGGCCGAAGCCACCGGATTGCCGATTGAGGCTGCCGGGTGGCCCTTCTTCAACCCGCTGGCCTTCACCAGTCCGGCGTCCGGCGAACTCGGCAACGCCGGGCGCAACACCATTCCCGGGCCGCAGCAACTGGTGTTCAATCTCTCGGTGGCGCGGTCCATCGAGTTTGGCGAGCGCCGCCGGCTGGAGTTCCGCGTCGACAGCAGGAACTTCACGAACAGCGTCTACTACACGTCCTACGGGACCGTGGTGAACGCGTCGAATTACGGCCTGGCGACAGCGGCCGGGGGCATGCGCACGCTGACGTTTACCACGAGGTTCCGGTTTTGAGCACCCGATCCGTCCGCTTGCTGACGCGCGCGGCTCTGTTTACTGTCGCCATGCTGGCGCAGGAACGAGATCTCGTCTTCCGTTCGAGCAGCAACCTGGTGATCGTGGATGTCATCGTCCGCGACCATTCCGGGAAAGAGATCGCCGATCTGAAGAAAGAAGACTTCACCCTGCTTGAGGACGGCAAGCCACAGAAGATCTCCGTCTTCGACTACCAGCGCCTCGGCACAACGCCGATGACTGCGCCGCCAGCCGCGACTGTGGCCGTAACGCCGGCGGCTCCGGAACGGCTCAGCGTGACCGCCCTGCCCGGAGGCGCGCGATATCAGGACCGGCGGCTGATCGTGCTGTTGTTCGACCTCTCTTCCATGCAGCCGGCAGAACAGGTGCGGGCCACCGAATCCGCGCGTAAGTTCCTCGGGCAACAGATGACGTCCGCAGACCTGGTCTCCGTGATGACGTTCTCGAACGAGCTCAAAACGCTGCAGGAGTTCACCGGCGACCGCGACCTGCTGAACGAAGCCATTCACAAGATCGCCATCGGCGAGGGCAGCGACCTGAACACGACCGGCGACACTGGCGATTCGTCCAGCGGCGAGGACACTGGCGCGGCCTTCGTGGCCGACGAGACCGAGTTCAACATCTTCAATACGGACATGAAGCTGAGTGCGCTCGAAACGGCCGCCAAAACTCTGGGCGCCCTGCCGGAGAAGAAGGCCGTGGTGTACTTCTCGAGCGGCATCAACAAGACCGGCGTGGAGAACCAGTCGCAGCTTCGATCGACGGTGAACGCGGCCGTGCGCGCCAACGTCTCTTTCTACCCGGTAGACGCCCGCGGGTTGACCGCGATTATTCCCGGGGGCGACGCCAGCCATGCCGCGCAGCGCGGATCGGGGCTGTTCAGCGGCGCCGCGCAGACATCGCAACGGAATTCCTTCAACGACTCGCAGGAGACGTTAGTAAGTCTGGCTTCCGACACCGGCGGCAAGGCGTTCCTCGACAATAACAATCTGGCGCAGGGAATCGTTCAGGCGCAGAAGGACATCCAGAGTTACTACATCCTTGGTTACTACAGCACCAACGCCGCGCTCGACGGACGGTATCGCCACATTCAAATCAGGCTGTCGCCAAAGCTGCAGGCGAAGGTGGATTATCGCCAGGGTTATTACGCCCCCAAGGAGTTTGGTAAGTTCACCGCGTCGGACAAAGAGAGCCAGTTACAACAGGCGCTGATGCTGGGCGACCCCATGACCGATCTGCCGCTGGCTCTGGAAGTGAATTACTTCCGGCTGGGGCGCGGCAGTTACTTTGTCCCGGTGGCGGTGAAGATCCCCGGGTCGGCTATTGAGCTGGGCAAAAAGGGCGCGAACGAAGTGACCGATTTCGATTTTATCGGCGAGCTGCGCGACAGCAAAGGGCGGCTGTTGCCCACCGGCGTGCGCGACGGCATCACGGTGAAACTGGACGCGGAGAACGTGGCGAAACTCGAACGCCGTAACTTCGAGTACGATACGGGATTCACGCTCCCCGTCGGCGAGTATCATCTGAAGTTTCTCGCGCGTGAAAACCGCACCGGCAAAATGGGCACGTTCGAGACGACGTTCAGGATCCCCGATCTGAACGCGAAGTCGGGTTACCTGCCGGTCAGCTCCGTGGTGTGGAGCAACCAGCGGGAGGCATTACAGGCAGCCGTCGGTTCGGCGACGAAGCAGAAGAAGGCGGACGCGGCCAATCCGCTGGTGGAGAACGGCGAGAAGCTGATCCCCAGCGTCACCCGCGTGTTCCGCAAAGACCAGAACCTGTACGTGTATCTGGAGGCCTACGACCCGGCGCTGCAGCCCGCGTCTAATCCCAATGACAAGCGGGCGAGCCTGGTGGCGTCGCTGAGCTTCATGCGGGGCAAGGCGAAGACGTTCGAGACGCCACCCGTGCATCTGGACGAACTGGCGCCGAAGCGCAACGGCACGCTGCCGATTCAGTTCCAGGTGCCGTTGGCGAAACTACCCCCGGGCCGCTACACCGCGCAGGTGAGCGTGGTGGACCAGTTGGGGCGCCGCTTCGCCTTCTCCCGCGCGCAGGTGGTGCTGCTGCCGTAAGTGCTACGATCAAATCGATGGCTGGAACGAAGGAATTGGATTTCGACGATCCGACCCCTGTTCTCGAACACGAGGACGAGGACACTCTCGCCGCAATCGACGAAGGCATCCGCGATGCGGAGGCCGGCCGCACCGTCCCCATGGATGAAGTCCGCAAGCTCTTACCGCAGTGGATCACCGCGTCCTCTTCACCGAACGTGCGCTGAACGATCTGGCCGGAATCATCGGCCGCATCGCCAAAGATGACCCGGAGGCAGCCTCCCGCTTTGGTACCGCGTTGCTCGATCACATCGACATGCTCGGCAGGTTTCCCCGCATGGGCGCTCCAATCCGCAAGCGGGCACGCGTGCGCAAACTCGTTCACAGCCCGATCCTGATCTACTACAAATTCCACGAAGACAGAGGTCTTGTCGAGGTGCTGCACCTGAGGCATGGATCCCGAAGACCCGCTCGGCCATAGCCCGATGCCCGATTCGACATCGAGAACAGGTGACCGTTGGCAGACAAGGGCGACCGAACTATGCGGCGTCCTCGAACGTGATAACAATACGTGTGCCCAGGGCCGCCAGTGCGGTCTGGATCTTGTCCGATTTCGTAGCGTGCTTCGGGTTGAGCATACGGCGGACAACAGTTTCGCTCACGCCAAGGCGCCTGGCGAGCTCGATGTTCGGCATCCCGCTCTCGCGCATGGCCAGATAGAGCGCCAATTTCGGCGCGAGATAGAGCGGGACGCCAATCAGGTGTTGACCACGCTTCGGCCGTGACGGTCGCGGGATTCCATCCCCGCGGGCGATGCGCCCGGCGATGGCTTCGGCCAGGCAGTCTTCAGCCTGTACGAAGGTGTCATCGAGGTCATCGCCTCCAGTGAGCGCTTCCGGCAAATCCGGAAAGCGGACGTGAAAACCCTCTCTGCCGGCTTCGCGCAGGAAGCTGGCGGGATAAGTTGCCGTGAACATCACAGATCCTCTTTGCACACGCCGAGTTGCCTGCACATATCGGACAGCAGGCCCGGACCAAGCTCCTTCTTCAGATCCTTCACGACGGCGAAGCGCTCGCCAATATAAACCGTGCCATGGCTGCCAACGCCGCGCTCGGGAACCCAACGGTAAGCGAGTTTGTTCCGCTTCGCAAGCGCCTTCGCCTTGCGGAGAAACTCACCGCCCTTCACGATTCATTGTCGAACACTTGTGTTCGTTTTGCAATCGGGCGTATGAGCGATCAAATCGACCGCACCGGCATGGCCACGATGTCGTCCACGCGCATCGCTTCCTTGACCACGAATGGCTCGCCGTACTTCACGCCGATCAGGTTGCCGTAGAAGCGCGCGATGGCGGCCAGGCGGTCGCGGATTTCGGTTTGTGGCGGAAACAAGTCCGAACCCTCCGCCGCCTCGCCGTACTGCGATCTGTAAGTCAGCAGCGCGGCCATGCGGCGCTCGAGCTGTGACGAAATGTCCACCACGAAAGACGGTGTGACGTTGGCATAGAGCGACGAGTAAATGATCTTGAAGGGGCGATGCGGCTCGGTTCGGTCGTCCAGCTTCGTCAGACCCGCCAGAAAGCAGGCCTCGTAACCGATTTCGCTGGCGCGATAGTGATCCGGGTGCCGGCCCGCCCAATAGGGGAGGATCACCGTGCGGGGCCGCAGAATGCGCAACTCGCCCGCCAGCGTCATCCGCGCGGTCAGCGTATTCTCCAGACGCGCATCGGGCCAGCGCATGTTGCCGCGCCAGGCCAGCAGCATCTCGCGCCCCGCCTGCTCCGATTCCTCAATCCGTAACTCCGGCGTTCCGCGCGTTCCCATGTCGCCGGCGGTAAGATCGAGCACGCCGGTGCGGTAACCGGCCTCGGCCATGCAAATCAGGGTTCCACCGCAGGTCTGCTCCACATCGTCGGGGTGCGCCGCTATGGCCAGCACGTCCAGCGGACGATCGATGCCGGCGGCGGTGAAGTCAGGCTGCCACATCTCAGGACCACTCGCGATAGCGCCGCTGCGACGGCATCACCAGGATCAACAGCATTCCTGCGATGAAGCCGCCGATGTGCGCGAACCAGGCCACGTCGCCTCGGGCCACCTGCGATCCGCCGCCGAGGGAACCGAAGCCGTTGAAAAACTGGATGGCAAACCAGTACAGCAGCAGGAACGCGGCGGGAATGTCGAGAGTAGTAAAGAAGACGATAATGAACACCAGCGTGACGATGCGCGCGCGCGGGAACTTGATCAGGTACGCGCCCATGACGCCGGCGATCGCGCCACTGGCCCCCACCGTGGGCACCGGCGAGAAAGGGGTGGCCAGCACGTTGGCGAGGGCGGCCGCGACGCCGCACGCGAGGTAGAAGATCAGGTAGCGCGTGTGGCCGATGGCGTCCTCAATGCCCCGCCCGAATACCCACAGGAACCACATGTTCCCCAGGATGTGCAGCCAGCCGCCGTGGATGAACATGGAGGTGAACAGTTGGTAAATGTGCAGGCGATCCGGCACCAGGCCGTAATGCACGATGAAGCGGTTGAGTTGGAATGGATCGAGTGTGACCTCGCGAAAGAACACCAGGAGGTTGAGCGCGATCACTACCAGCGTGACCACGGCCGTCGAGTAAGTCCGTTCAGAGGAGCGGAGAGGAATCATTCGTCGGCGGGCCGCATACCTTCGAGATCAGCATAACAAAACGCCCGGTGCCCCATTTCGCCACGGTCTGCTGCGCGTCCACCGCCGCGATGGCCGCCAGATTCACGATGTCGCTGACCTCGGCGTTGCGGCGCAGCACATGCACCGGCTTCGAGAGGCCCATGAGAATGGGGCCGATCGCCTCCGTCCCGCCGATGCGGCTGACCAGCGTGCAGGCCGTGTTGGCGGCCTCCAGGTTGGGGAAGATCAGCACGTTCGCGCCGCCGCGCAGCGTGCTGAACGGATAGGTGGCGTCGATCACCGCGGGTGTCACCGCCGTATCGCCCTGCATCTCGCCATCCGCCGAACGTCGGATCGAGGATCTGGCAGGTGCGGATGATCTCCTGGGGATCGTTGGTGGCCAGCTCCAGATCGAAGACGTCGCTGTGGCACGGCTTGCTGGGGGCGACCGAGATTCTGGCCGCCGGACTCGACGAATGGTAGTCCATCGCATCCCGCCTGCGAATGTCCATCCCTGGAGGGTAGCAGCCCAGCGGGCGGGTTCAGGCCGCTGTCATGTTATCTGGCCGGGTCGGGCAGCGGCTCCAGGAGATTGACACGCGGCGCGCCATCCGCAAATGCCACCTCGAGTGTGCTGAAGGTCCACAGCCCTGCGGTCTTGTCCGCCACCACGTAGATGGTGCCTTTGCCCTTGTTCCCATGGACCGGGATCTCCATCTCCGCATGGCCGGAAGGCCCGCTCGTGTTGATGTTTCCCGAGATGATCCAGCCGGTCTCCAGAGGCCGGCCGAGGCGCTCGACCACGGTGGCGTTCGATTGCGCCCGCTCCAGCGCCAGCTTTGTCGCGTCCGAGTTCCTGAGCAGACCAAACACGAATACCACGATTAAGGACACGAATAGAACCACGCCGGCGAGGGCGATGCTACACCCTCCCGCGATCGTCCATCCAAGGTGCCGCAGGAACCAGTTCTTCGGCGGCTGATTGAATACTGGATTTGTGGCCACGTGCTTGTTCCGCCGACGGCTATCTTATCACCTGTCACCTGCATTGCTCCATCGCCCCACATTCTGTCGGCGCGGCCTGCCGGTTCCCATGGCGGCGTTCGCTGTGGCAGTCCTCGCGCTGCCGCCGAGTGAGACAGCCCCTCACTCATCGGGTCGGACGGCTACCCTGCCTTCGAGGTTGGCGTAGTTGGGGGCGGTCAATTGCAGTTGCAGCCGTGCGGCCAGACCTCCTATTTGGGATTCAGCGGACGCAACTACCAGTTGGCCATCAACCCGCTGTTCTACCTGGCGCGGCTCCGGTCCGGGGTGGCGCAGTAATGTCAGGTTCCAGACTGAAGGACGCGCCGGCGGCCGACATCAAGGCCAAGGGCTGCAGAAGCAGGGGCTGTCCGACGTGGGGCAGGCGTGACGACCTGCCCGTTTCGATTTCGCCCAGCGCTGTTGACCACTCCATAACCCGGCGTGGCCGGACCAAACAGGCTCCCGTAATACCGGGCAACCGCTCCGTCACCCTCGCGGCTCGGCCGGATTCGTGAGAGTTGAGGTTGTCGAGAATCCCCTCCGAAGGCCCGTGAACATTGAACGAAACGCATGCCACCCAGAACATCCTGCGGGAAACGGCAGGAATCCTGCGATGTAGGTACTTACGGTTGTCATGCGGGACAGGACACCAGGTTGCTAGAATCGGTATTCGGATTCCTTTATGTGGTCAGGGGATTATCGTTTCGTCAGCGCTTGTCTGGTGGAGAAGGACTTCAAGGTCCGCTACCGGAACATGTCGCTGGGTTTGTTCTGGTCGCTGCTGAACCCCATCGTGATGATGGGCGTGATGACGTTCGTTTTTACCCGCGTCTTTGCGAACCCGAACGCCCGCGACTTCCCGTTAAGCGTTCTCTGCGGCCTGGTGCCCTTTAACTTCTACTCCGTCTCATTCCTCAGCGGGACCACCTCGCTGGTCGACAACAGCAACATGGTCAAGCGTGTCCCGGTTCCGCGGGAGATCATTCCGATCACCACGGTGCTCGGCAACTGCCTGCACCTGCTGATCCAGATCGGCCTGCTGCTGACGCTGGTGCTGGTGTGGGGCAAGGGCGTATCCTCCTCCTGGCTGTGGCTTCCGGTGGTGTGGGGTTTCGAGATCGTGTTCGTGTGCGGGCTGGCTCTGATCGGCTCGTCGGTAAACGTCTACGTGCGCGATACACGCTACGTCGTGGAGTCGGCCAACATGATTCTTTTCTGGCTGGTACCTATTTTCTATTCGTTTTCGTCCATACCGGCTCGTTTCCGGGAAATTTATCAGTTAAATCCGATCGCCGCGCTGGTGATGGCCCTGCGGAATATTCTACTCGATCACCACGCGCCGGCGTTCTCCCTGCTTTGGCGGCTGGCGGCGATTTCCTGCGGCACGCTGCTGGTGGGGATCCTGGTTTTCCGCCGCCTGCAGCGGCAGTTTTATACGTACCTGTAGCAGGAGCCACGAATGCACATGCATAAACGCGAATGGAAAACAAACAACTTATTTGTGTTAAGTCGTGTATATTCGTGGCTTAAACGACTTTTTCTGCATTCTGCTGGCGATCCAACGTGACGCTGATTGAATTCGACAACGTGACCAAGTGGTTCCCGCACACCGGCGGGCGGGCGCTCCTGCGCAAACACCTGCTGCGCTGGATGACCCGGCAGCGGCCCGCGAAGTTCCACGCGCTCCGGAATGTCTCTTTCCGCGTCGAGCGGGGAGAAAGCGTGGGAGTGGTGGGCAGCAATGGGGCAGGCAAGAGCACGTTGCTCGGTCTGGCCGCGGGGCTGGTCGCGCCCGACGGCGGCTCGGTGGACCGTAGGGGGCGCATCGCCACGATGCTCGAACTCGGCTCCGGCTTTCACCCGGATCTGACCGGAACCGAGAACCTGGTCCTGAACGCGTCGCTGATCGGTCTGAGCCGGAAACAGACGCGGGAGGCGTTCGACGGCATTATCGATTTCGCCGGCATTCAGGATTTCATGAACGAACCCCAGCGGACGTGGTCGTCCGGGATGGTGACGCGCCTGGCCTTCGCGGTGGCCATCCACGCTCGCGCGGACATGTTTCTGATCGACGAGGTGCTGGCCGTGGGCGATGCCGAATTCCAGAAAAAGTGCCGCGGCGCCCTTGCGGAATTCCGCCGCCAGGGCGGATCGATGCTGTTTGTCTCTCATTCGGCGGCAGCGGTTACCGAGGTGTGCAGCCGGGCCATCTGGCTGGATCACGGACAGCTCATGCTGGACGGATCCGCGGCGGAGGTCCTGGCCGCCTATCAGGGAAAGGCCGCCACAACCGTGGCCGCAACGCCCGCGTCCGATCGTGATACAACCGAAGAAAGTGACATCCAGACCTTTGTTCCAAAGCGAGCTCCCCGGCCTTGAAGTGCACGCGCGCGGGAAAGTGCGCGACGTGTACGCCGCCGGTGAATTCCTGGTGATCGTCGCCAGCGACCGGCTCTCGGCGTTTGACTACGTTCTGCCGACGCCGATTCCCGATAAAGGGCGCGTGCTAACCCAGCTCACGATCTTCTGGCTGGACCTGCTGCGCGATCTGGTGCCCAACCACTTCGTGTCGGCCAGCGTGGACGAATATCCCGAGCCATTTCGCCGGTTTCGCGACCAGTTGGAGGGCCGCTCCATGCTGGTGCGCCGCGCCAATATGGTGAACATCGAGTGCGTGGCGCGCGGCTATCTCTCCGGTTCCGGCTGGAAGGAGTATCAGCGCACCGGCGCCGTCTGCGGCATTGCGCTCCCGGCGGGCCTGCGGGAGAGCGACAAACTGCCCGAGCCGCTGTTCACGCCCTCCACCAAGGCCCAGTCCGGCCACGACGAGAACATTCCCTTTGAGGTGGCGGCACAGGGCGTGGGCCTCGATGTGGCCGACCGCGTCCGCGCTCTGACGCTGGCCATCTACAAACGCGCGGCGGGCTACGCCGAGACGCACGGCATCCTTATCGCCGATACGAAGTTCGAATTCGGCTTCGTGGGCGACGAGCTGGTACTGGCCGACGAGGTGCTGACGCCCGATTCGTCTCGCTTCTGGCCCCGCGCCGCGTGGCAGCCGGGCGGCCCGCAGCCCTCCTTCGACAAGCAGTACGTGCGGGATTATCTGGAAGAGATCCATTGGAACAAGCAGCCTCCGGCGCCCGCGCTACCGGGCGACGTCGCCCAACGGACTTCGGAAAAGTACCGCGAGGCGTATCGGATCCTGGCTGGGAGAGAGTTGTGACCTTCCTCGATTTCATTCTTCTGGCGGTCATCATAGGCTTCCTCGCCCAGGGACTGAACGGCGGCTTCTCGCGCGTGGGCGTGGGCTTCATTGCCAGCATCGCGGGCATCTTCTGCGCGTTCTGGTTTTACGGCATCACCAGCGCATGGATCATGCCCTACGTGAACTCGCGGCCGGTGGCCAACCTGCTGGGCTTCCTGATCATTCTGGTTGGGTTCGGCATTGCCGGCAGTTTGATCGGACGGGTGATGGCGAAGATCTTCCGCTGGGTGGGGCTGTCCTGGCTGGATCGCCTGGGCGGAGCCGCGTTCGGTCTGCTGCAGGGCCTGGTGGTGGCCGTGGCGCTGGTCACGGTGATTGTCGCCTGCTCGCCCACACCGCCTCCCGACATGCTGGCGCGTTCCCGCGTAGTCCCGTATCTGCTGGGACCTTCCAACGCCATGGCCGCCATGATTCCGCGGGAACTTCGGGATTCCTTCCACGACACGACCGACAAGGTTCGCAAGATGTGGCCGCAGCATCCGGATCGCCAGGACGGCAAGAACAAGTAATGCCGCCGATGCAACTGGTCATTTTTGACCTCGACGGGACTCTCATCGACTCCAAGCTCGACCTGGCGCACGCCGTGAACGCCACACGCGCGCACATGGGGATGGAGCCTCTGGAGTTCGAGCTGATCAACTCGTATGTCGGCAACGGCGCCCCCGTGCTCATTCGGCGCGCGCTGGGGCCGGCCGCCAGCGAGGCGGAGGTGGAACGCGCTCTGGAGTACTTCCTGGTCTGGTACGGCGATCACAAGCTGGACAACACCTGCCTCTATCCGGGCGTTCGCGACGCGCTCGACCGGCTGAGGGCAGCGGGCATCCCGCTGGCCGTGTTGACCAACAAACCCGTGCGGATCAGCCGGGCTATTGTGGAAGGGCTCGGCGTGGGCGGTCATTTTTTCCGCGTGTACGGGGGCAATAGCTTCCCGGAGAAGAAACCGCATCCTGTGGGCGTGGACACTCTGATGGAGGAAAGCGGCGCCGAACGCGCGCGCACGCTGGTGGTGGGCGACAGCGGGGTGGACGTGCGTACCGCCCGCAATGCCGGGGTGCTGGTGTACGGCGTCACCTACGGGTTCGCGCCGGAGTCTTTCGAGACGGACCCGCCCGACCTGCGATTCGACAGCATGGGTGCTCTCGCCGATTACGTGTTGGGGGGCTGAGTGCAGGGAACGCCGCCTGGGCATTCCGGGCTGAATCGCTCGCGGAGAGGGCTGTTATCGGCAGCGATGCGGGATCAACTCGGTATTTGACCGCATTATTCGGTGTGCTTTGGAAACCGCTTGCTGACGCGCGCGGCTCGGAACTGAGCCGTGACCGTAAGGGAGCGGTCTCCCTTAAGAGCACACCATCACGCGGTCAAAGCCCCAGGGTTCAGTGGGCGCGATTTCAGTCGAGCCCCGACGACCCCGGACCTGAGCTGTGGAAGATTGTCGACGACAGTGTTCCACACCGTCTCGACATCCACCCTGTCGTAGCGATGCCGGAGCCAGTTGCCGATATCGCGGATGTTGTGCCACGGCAAGCCGGGACACAGACGCTCCGCATTCTCTCCCAGCCGTATCGCCGCTTCGCTGACGAGCAGAAGCTTGCGTTCGACCGCGGCAACCGTTTTCGGGTATGGCCTCGAGGATATCCCGCAGGTAAAGTGCCGGTTCCCTAAAAGGCAAGGACGGCTTCGCGGGACGCTTTGGCGGCAACCGGCTCCTTGAGCTCCTTTGCCGGGGAAAGATCCACGCGGACACCGAGCAGGTCGGCGAGGCGATTCTCAATGGCGACCATGTCCAGAAGCGTCAGACGTCGTCCGGGAGCGAACTCGGCTATGACATCCACATCCGACACGTCGCGGATGGCCGTCCCCCGCGCGTAAGAGCCGTGCAGGAACAGATGCACAATGCCAGCGTCTCTCAGCTCGCTCTCATGTTCCCGCAGCCTGGCTATGATTGTGGACTTGTCCATGCTGCGATCCTAATCCATATTCTCCCGCATCTCGACACCGGGAGCGAAATCCCCGGTAGCGTTGGACGTCACGGCGCGCCCAGCCGGTTCCGGTGGTGACACTGCGCGCTCGAAAGGGATTCTCAGGACATAGGAAGGCCGGACGTGGGTTGTTCCCACGTGCCGCTTGCGGACGAGCGGACCACCGCGTCGATCACCGCCATGTTGCGCAGGGATTCTTCCAGCGGCGTGGGCACCTCGCCGCCTTCCAGAATCGCCCGCGAAAACAGATCGCCCTGGATGCCGTACTGATCGCAGACGGGGAACTCCTCGACGCGAATGCCCGCGCCGAACAGGTCTCCGGTGTCATCCACCAGAATCCGCGTCGGCCGGTCGGGCGGCGCGTTGAATGGGATCTCCATCTCGATGCGCCCCTTCGTTCCCAGAATCTGCATGCGCTGGTATGGCGTCATCTGCGTGCCGCAGGTGAACACGGCATGGCCGGTGGGGAATTCGAGCAGCGCGGAGGTGAGCCGGTCGACGTGCATCTCCGGGTCGCGCTCGATGAGGCCCGCCACGCGACGCGGCTCCGTGCCGTAGAGGAATCGCGAGGTGACGATGGGATAGCAGCCGATATCCATCAACGCGCCGCCGCCCCATTCGGCGATATTGCGGATGTTGCTCGGATCGCGGTTGAAATAGCTGAAGGCACCCACCACGGCACGCAACTCGCCGATGCCACCCTGACGCACGATCTCCCGCGCGCGCAGCCATTGCGGGTGTGTGCGCACCATGAACGCTTCGCCGATTTTGACACCGGTGCGCTGGCGGACTTCCAGCAGCCGCCGCACCTCGTCCGCGTTCAGCGCGATGGGCTTTTCGCAGAGCACGTGCTTGCCCGCCTCGGCGGCGCGGATGGACCACGGCACGTGCAGATGGTTGGGCAGAGGATTGTAGATGGCGTCGATGGCGGGGTCGGCCAGCAGCTCTTCGTAGGAACCGTAAGCCTTCGGGATGCCAGCCTCGGCGGCGGCCTCGCGCGCCCGGGCGAGATCGCGGGAGGCGATGGCGGCGATGTCGCACCACTGGCCTCGTTGCATTCCGGGTATCACTTTCTTCAGCGCGATGTTGGCCGCGCCCAGCACGCCCCAGCGAACCTTGTTCGGCATATCGAACTCGATTTTCGCACGTCACAAGAGTAGGATCTGTTCAGGAGGCACACATGCGCGTAATCGCCGCCGTGTTGGTGTTTCTCGGATCGGCATGCGCCCTGGCTCAGGACCCGGCTCCAGCGGGGAAGTCGGCCAGACCAGACGTTCGCCTGGTCCCGTGGAGTTTCGAGGCGGCCCCTCGGGCGGCTGCTCATCCACAGAACGTTGAAGCTGTCGAGATTGTCGCCCAGCGTTCCCCGGTCTGTTCGGTGAGGCTGCTGGAAATGCCGATCCCACAGGACACGAAGTTCACCATGAGAGTGCTCCCCGCACCCGAGACCGGTGACAGGATCAACGCGAAGGTTCCGGCGCCGGCCTGCCCGCGCGACTGACACGAATGCGGCTCTCGCCGCATGTCCCCACGCCGCTCCGTGCTACAACGGCTAGGTGGGTCTTTCCAGCACGAGCGGGCACGTGGTGAGCGCGTTGTCTCCCGCACAGAGGGACGAGCTGGTCCGCTACGTCAACCTCAAGCTGGTGGCGCTGGGGCGGCCGTACAGCCGGAGCACGGCGGATCGCCAGGCTCTGGAGATCGCCGGCCCGCTGCTGCGCAACTACCATCAAAAGGATCAGTTGCTGGGGAACCGCCTGTGTCCCGCCGATACCCGCATTCAGGAGTTCCTGGACAACTACCTGCACGACGTCTGCTCCGGCGGCGCGCCCCGCCTGCCTTCGAATTCGTTTGTGCTGGACCGGCCCAGGCTGGCCCGGGTCATGTCTCTGCCGCCCGGGGCGCCCAGCTTCCATTCGCCGTGGCTGGACTCGTTTCGCGTGGCCCAGGGGGTGCTGCACAACCCGAAGAGCGACCGGCGCACCACCCAGGGTCTGTTCCACATCGTCGAGGGCGGCCTGCCCGTGCCCGCGGACAAGACCGCCGTCCCGAAGCAGGCATTCGCCAGGTTCCTCGCCGCGGCGTTGGGTCCGCCCGACGAGATCGCGGTTCTTCCATTCACCGCCGATCAGGACGAGCGGACGCACCTGTTCGTCTCCCTCCTGCTGCGGCCGGTAGTATGCCCGGACACGGGGCGGGACCCCATGAAGACGATGGAGATTCGGTTCTTTGCTCCGGGCAGTCTGGTGAGCAATCTGGACTTCGTGGAGACGATTTTCGGCAATGGTGGCGACCCGTATCTTCCGGAAAACGACGCCGCCCTGGACGTATCGCACTGGACCGGTCATAGTGGCTGCGTAATACTCGCGCCCCACATCGTGGGTATGAAGAAGGTGGACGCAGGCCTGCCCCGTTTCGACCAGGCCAGCGAACGGCAGCGGCGCGAAGGCATGTGCTGGCGCGAGGAAGGCGAACTCTACAACGATGGCCGCGCCTTCAAGATCGCCTGTCGCGACCAGCGCGGCGTGATGGTCACCATCATCGCCGACAACTACTTCGGCTACTGCAAGAAGGAAGTCAAAACCCAGATCAGCTTCGCGGCCAACCTCTACGGGCTTTGCGAAGAGGAGCATGCCGGCGGGGCCATCGCCTACCCGGCCTACGTGCTTGGGCAGGATTTCCGCGCGGACCGGCCCTCCATCAGGAAGGCGCCGTTCGAGAACGTTGTCCGCCTTCTGGGCAATCGCGTGGAAGCAAAGCCGGAGGGCTACGCGGTGGACCGCAATTACTCCGGCATCTTCTACGTTCCCGGCAACGCGGAGTTCAACGTGCGCGAAGGCGTGGTCCGCTGGACGCACGAAGGCGCACCGCGGAAACTCACGCTTCTGCCCGATGAGATCTACGTTCTGCCTTCGGGCTACAAGGTCCGGCTGGAGAAGCAGCATGCCGGGACGGCGTGGCGTCTGGTGGGTTCGGTGGCGCACGGAACGCTTTGCCACAAGCCGTGCACGGTTTCCGGAGGCGGCAAATCGGAGATTTCGAAATCCATCTCCAGCGTGCTGCTGACCGGCCCGGTGTTCGTGCGCGACTACTTTCACGACCTCGATCAGGTGGCCGAGATTCTGAAGAAGGACTTCGCCTCCATCTACAAGGAGCCGCAGCCGGAAGCGCGGGCCCGCCGGCCCATCCTGAGCCCGCAGCGCTCGCTGGGCTCGGTGATCAAGCTGCTGACGGCGTCGGCGGAGTACACCGACGATTACAACGAGTGGCTCCATTACCTGCCGCAGACCATCCGCCAGCTCGTGTTCGCGTTGAAGCGGTACTATCGCCCGGAGTGGGGCGACAAGTGGCGCGGGCATTTTACCGTCGACCGCATTAACGGCTATGTGGGCCACGAGCTGAAGTACGACAACCAGGAATTGGTGGGCAATTATCTGAGGGTTGGCTTCGATCCGCAGGGATCGTGGCGCATCTACAAGCTTCGGCCGGATTTTCATCCCGCCGACAAGGTGCAGGTGGAGGACGACATCACCGCCTCCGTAGTGGTCCCGCGCCATCTGCTCAGCGACTTCGACGTCAAGTATCCGAACCGCAGCGCAAAGCTGGTGGAGAACTGCGAGGCGTACCTGTTCCAGCGCCCGGACGACGTTATTCACCGTGGCTTCGACGCGCAGGCCGAGGCCGACATGGCCACGCCGGGCACGTTCCTCTCGAATTTCGAGCCACTCTCCCGCGCGCAGGCGAAGGCCATGGTGGATCACGTGGTGGACTTCGATCAATTCACCGCGCCCATGAAACGCCTGATCGAGGATTTCGTGAAGGATCACGACCACGGATACGTCGTTGCCTCGGACCGGCCGCGTCTGGTGGACGGCGTCCCTTCGAAGAACCCACGCTATCTGCAACAGAGGCCCGACCGGGTGAACGCGCGGGAAACGTATCTCGCCGAGGTCTGCGCGCGACTGGATCGCGGTGTGCCGGCCGAGCAGGCGCTGCACTTCCCGGTGAATGCGGTGCTCGCCGGCCGCCGGGGCAATCCCGCGGACCCGGCCATCGGACTTCCCCCGCTGGCCGTCTACAACCCCATCCATTACCAGGAACTGCCCGAGCTGTTCATGGACTTCGTGTGCAGCCTGACTGGCAAATCGCCGTCCACCACGGGATTCGGCAGCGAGGGCGCGCTGACCAAGGGGCCCTTCAACGCGCTATGGCCGGTGGTGGATCTCAACAATGCGCTGGTGGCGGCCATTCTTACCGAGTATGCCGGCTTCACCACGGCAGCCGGCTACGCGGGGCCGCGCTATCGCGTGGATCACGATATCAGCATGCTGGTGCCGGAACTGTGGTGCCGCATCCGCGTGGAGGAGCGCGACCCGCGTTTCCTGATCGATGGCGGTTTTCTGGAGAAGCTCGACGATTTCGAACACAGCGGCCGCACGGTGCCGGCCAGCCGCCTGGGCTATCGCATCACGGCGTTGTTCGCGGACCGCTTCCTGGGCCGTATCTTCGAGACGCCCGATACCATTTTCACCGAGGAGATTCTGCGTCCTGAGAAACAGGACCTGGAGGCCTACGTCTCTGGCGTGGAGGCGATCGCGGAGGCGCAGAAGCGCGTGGCGGTGAGCTACTTCGAGGACGGCAGCGTCGAGGGCGCATGTCCGCCGCTGCGGGCGCTTCTGCACATCATGGCGTACGGGGCATGGGAAGGCAAGGGCGTCGAGCACGCCGACGTGCGCGCCATGTTCACCCGCGAAGCACTGCTGGGGAGCGACTGGTACGCCGAACGCCTGCACGTGAAACAGGAGCGCGACGTCGCGCTGTGGCGGCGTCATGTGGCCAGTCTGGAGTCGTTCCGTTCCGCCGCCGGGTCGGAGGAGATCGATCTGGAAGCGCGCCTGGCGGTGGCCCGCGAGCAGTTGGCCCGGGTCGGCGCGGATACGTATCGGGAGGAACTGGTAGGGACCATCGGCGCCGATCCGTTCACCGGGCAGGGGTGAAGGGCGCGAAAAAGCCACCGAGGGTTGGCCAGCGACGGTCACCTTTATCGCTTCACGGGACGCCTCCTCCAGACCGCAGCATTGGGAGAGTATAGCCGATGCGGGGCCGCGGCTCGAACCTGTGCCGCCGACGCGAACGTATTAAGATGTGGGAGGCTTCCATGCTACGCATCGCGATTGCACTCCTCACGCTCGCGTCAGCCGCGTCCGCGCAAACCATCGTCATTCGCCTGGGTACGCTGGCTCCCCGCAACTCCCGCTGGCACCAACTGATTCTCGACATGGGCGAGAAGTGGAAGAAGGCGTCGGGCGGCAAGGTGGAGTTGAAGGTCTATCCCGGGGGCGAGCAGGGCGACGAGCCCGAGATGGTGCAGAAGATGCGCATCAAGTCGCTGCAGGCCGTGGCCATTTCCGGCGCGGGCCTGAGCGGGATCGACGCCGCATCGGCCGCCCTGCAGATTCCCATGATGTACGACTCGTGGGACGAACTCGACTACGTCCGCGACCGTATCGGCCCGCAGCTCGAAAAGGGCCTGGCCATCCGCGGCTTCATCGTGCTGAACTGGGGCGATACCGGCTGGATTCGCTTCTTCTCCAAACGGCCGGCCACCACGCCCGACGAGTTTCGCCACATGAAGATCTGCGTGTTGCTGGGCGATGCCGCCACCTTCGAGCTTTACAAACAGAACGGCTTCCCGCCGGTGTCGCTGGCGACCACCGACATACTGACCGGATTGCAGACCGGGCTCGTCGACGCATTTCAGGCGCCGCCGATGGTGGCCCTCGCCAGCCAGTGGTTTGGTGGAGCTCGGAACATGCTCGACATCAAGTTCGCGCCACTCTCCGGCGCCACGCTGATCGCCAAGGACACGTGGGACCAGATTCCAGCCGGCATCCGCCCGCAGTTGCTGGCCATCGCGCACGATTCCGGCGCGCAGATTCGCCAGGAGATTCGCCGCATGGAAGACACCTCCATCGGCATGATGCAGACGCTCGGGCTGAACGTTGTCCACGCGGACCCGAATGCGGTAAACCAGTGGCGAACGCTCATCGAGCAGAAACTCTGGCCGGCGTTACGCGGTGGCGGGATGCCGGTGCCACTCTTCGATCAGGTGAAGCGCCTGCGTGACGAATACCGGGCGAAGCCACTACCCAGGGCCAAACCACGTACGCACGCAAAGACCCGGTGACGCCCGAACTACAGCCCGTTGACGCCAGGCGCCGCTCCTGGCCCGCAATCGCCGAAGACAGCCTTTCGGTGGCAGCGCTGCTGTTGATGATGTTGCTGCCGGTTTCCGAGATGGTCACGCGGATGCTCCACCTGCCTGGCATCCCGGCCTCGCCCATCCTGGTTCAGCAGCTCACCTTGTGGGTGGGATTGCTGGGAGCGGCTCTGGCGTCGCGCACCGGCCGGCTTCTGGCGCTCTCCTCCAGCACCTTTCTGCCCGAGCGCATCCGCCCGTGGGCGGCCGTGCTCAGCGCATTCATGCTGGCCGCCGTCTCGTCCGCTCTGGCGTCGGCAAGCTGGACGTTTGTGGAGAGCGAGCGCCTGGCCAGCGGCATGCTCCTTCCCGGGCTGCCCAAGTGGTGGTTCATCCTGATTATGCCCGTCGGGTTTGGCGTGATCGCGTTGCGCGCCATCTGGCTGGCCGGAGGGTGGCGGGCCCGCGCAATCGCCCTGCTGGGACTGCTGGTCCCGGTGGCGCTCGGCTACTGGATTCCGGCGGGGCAGCCGACGGTTTTCTGGCTGGGCATCGGCGTGATGTTCGCCTCCGCTTTGCTGGGCCTGCCGATATTTGCGGTGTTCGGCGGTTTTGCGCTGCTGCTGTTCTGGAATATTTCCACGCCCGTCGCTTCGGTGCCGGTGGAGATGTACCGCCTGGTGGCCTCGCCGCTGCTGCCTTCCATTCCGCTGTTCACGCTGGCCGGATATTTCATGGTGCAGGGCGGCGCCACCAAAAGACTGCTGCGCGTCTTCACGGCGCTGTTCTCGTGGATGCCCGGCGGACTGGCGCTGGTCACCGTGCTCATTTGCGCCATGTTCACCTGGGCCGGTTCCGGCCTCACCATTCTCTCCATCGGCGGATTGCTGGTGCCGGTGCTGGTGCGCACCCGCTACCCCGAGAAGTTCTCCATTGGACTGCTGACCTCCTCGGGGTCGCTCGGCCTGCTGTTCCCTACCAGCGTGCCCGCCATTCTGTACTGCGTGTACTCGCAGACGCCCATCGACCAGCTCTTTATCGGCGGCTCGCTGCCACTTCTGCTCATGGTTTCGATGATGGCCGCCGTGGGCATCCGCAAAGGCCTGCAGTGCGACGCCGTGCGCGAGCCCTTCTCGCCGCGCGAGGCCGTGGCCGCGTTGTGGGAGGCGAAGTGGGAGCTGCTCATTCCGGCCATCATGATCGTGGGCATTTTCGGCGGCTTCGGCACGCTCACCGAGGCGGCGGCGCTCACCGCGTTCTGCGCGCTGGTAGTGGAGGCGTTCGTCTACCGCGACCTGAAACTGGTGCGGGATTACGATAAGGTTTTCGTCGAGTGCGCCACCATTGTGGGCGGCGTCCTGTTGATTATGGGCGTGGCGCTCGGATTTACGAATTATCTGGTGGACGCCGAAATTCCCGGCAAGATTATCGACTGGGTGCAGAGCAACATTCACTCGAAGATTCTCTTCCTACTGGTGTTGAACATCGCGCTGCTGGTGGTGGGCGCTCTGATGGACGTCTTCGCGGCGATCCTGGTGGTGGTGCCGCTGCTCAAGCCGCTGGGCGCGCTCTACGGCATTCATCCGGTGCAGATGGGGATAATCTTTATCGCCAACCTGGAGCTGGGATATCTGCATCCGCCCGTGGGCATCAATCTTTTCCTGGCGGCGTATCGCTTCAAGAAGTCCATGGTGTATGTGATGTGGGCCACGCTGCCGTTCCTCGGGATCCTGTTCGTGAGTGTGCTGTTGATCACTTACCTGCCGTGGCTGACTGAAGCGCCGCTGCGCTGGTTCGGGAAGTAGGCAGGTCACCGAACCGCTCGCTACCGCTGTGTTTGGTCGGAAAGTACTTGCTTCATACTTAAATATTAAGTATTATGTGAACAGGTGCAAGTTGAGCACCGATGAGGAGATATCCAATGGCCAGTCGACACAGAACAAGAGGCCCTCCGCGAGGTTCGTGAGGCTGGACCCTTGGGGGCGGGCCGCAGGAGTTTCAAATGCGAAGACCCCTACGCGGCGTGAAAGTCAACGTCGGCGACCCGTGGACCGAAGACGATCTCAGGCTCTCGGTTGGCGGGCGGGATATCGAGGCCCGGACAAGAGCGCACGTCACGCTGATCATCGCGGGCGCGCTGGTTGTTCTTTACGCCCTGTACATCGCGCACGAGTGGTGGACAGGAAGATCTTTTGAGAGCATTGGGCGGTTCCTTGAGAATGGCATCTGGCTGTTCATCGGTTGGTGCATTGGCAAGGCGTTTCCGCGTGGGCGCGAGCCCTGATGAGTCGGGGGACGGGAGCCCCGAGAATTATGGCGGATAAGAAGATTCGTATCTCGCTGGACCTGAGCAGGCCGGCCTTTGAACGTCTCGGCGCGTTGGAGCAGACCACCGACGCTTCCTCGAAAGCGGACCTGATTCGCGATGCTCTGCGCCTGTACGAGTATCTCGTGCGGCAGTCACTGAAAGGCGCGAGGGTTCAGTGCGTGATGCCCACAGGCGAGACAATCGAGGTGTTCGCAACTTCGTTTCCAACACCCGCGGACGCGGACATGGTGGACGCCTGACGCGTTGACCACCCAAACTGTACCAGTTCGGAAGACGAAAGGCCCGGCCTGACAGGCGTCCTCTCGGATAGCCTGATAGTGCATGTACCTGTTTGATCTCTTCCGCTCGTTCCTGCCGCTGCACAATCCCATCGGCTTCGGCGCGAGCGACTTCGTCGAGCTGGCACTCGCCGTTCTGCTCGTCCTTCTGGTGCTGGCGCGAGCGCGCGTCGAACCCATGGCCCGAAAGCTCGCGCAGAAGACGGGCTGGTGCATGCTGTTCCTTGCCGGGCTGACCATCGCGCTTCGGCTGGCTCTGCTACCTGCGCATCCCGTGCCCACCGCGAAGGGCGCGGACGACTTCAGCTACCTGCTACTATCCGACACGCTGGCGCACTTCCGCCTGGCGAATCCGCCGCATCCGCTGCATCAGTTTTTCGAAACGAATTTCGTTTTGCAGGAGCCGGCCTACAGTTCCATTTACCCAATCGGTCCGGCACTCGTGCTGGCTCTGGGTCAGGTGGTGTTTCACCTTCCCTGGGCGGGTGTCGTTCTCTCGGTGGCTGCGTTCTGCTCGCTGTGCTACTGGATGCTGCGCGGCTGGACGACACCGGGATGGGCGTTGCTTGGCGGGCTGCTCGCGGTCTGCGAGTTCGGCCCGCTGAGCTATTGGATGAACTGCTACTGGGGCGGCGCGGTCTCGGCGGCGGCGGGTTGCCTGGTGTTCGGAGCCCTGCCGAGGTTGCGCGAAGGCGGCCGGATTCGCGACGCCATCCTGCTGGGCGTAGGCATCGGCGCACAGATGCTCTCACGTCCGTATGAGTCGGTGATTCTGGACCTGGCTGCGGCTATGTTCTTCTTCCCGGCGTTGTCGAGGTTCGCGAAGGTGGCGCCCGCTGTCGTGCTTGCCATCGTGCTCGCGGTGTTGCCCGCCATCGCGCTGCTCGCTTTTCACAACCACGCTGTCACGGGCAGTTGGACCACGCTCCCATACATGCTCAGCCGCGATCAGCATGGCGTGCCCACCACGTTCACGTTCCAGCCCAATCCAGTCCCGCACGCGCCCCTCACTGCGGCCCAGCAACTCTACTACGAAGGGCAATCGGCCGCCCATGACGCGACGCCGGGTTTCTTCGGCCGGCTGGCCAGCCGCCTCCCGTTCGTGCGTTTCTTTCTTCTGCCTCCGTTGTTCCTCGCTCTGCCGTTTTTCCTGCTGCTGATTCGCGCGTTCCGGTTCGCCTGGGTGGCGGTCACGCTGCTTTTGTTCGTGATCGGCTCCAACTTCTATCCGTACTTTTTCCCGCATTACGTTGCCGCGGGGGCGTGCCTGGTGGTGCTGGCGGCGGTGGCCGGGCTGGAGCGGCTGGGCAGATTCAATGAACTCGCCGCGCGATGGATTGTCATCCTGTGCGGCGCGCATTTTCTGTTCTGGTATGGCCTCCACGCGCTCGGCGACGAGAAGATTCTGAGCGCTATGAGCCAGTACGGCGCCTGGGACGTGATCGGCCACGGCGACCCCGAACATCGCATCGCCATCGACACGCAATTGGCGCAGGCTCCCGGCAAACAACTTGTTTTCGTCCGCTACTGGGCCCGGCATGGCTACCACGAGTGGATCCACAACGCGGCCGATATCGACAGCGCTCGGGTGGTGCTGGCGCTGGACCTCGGTCCCGAAGAGAACGAGACGCTGGAGCGCTACTACCCGGACCGCGCCGTCTGGCTTCTGGAGCCGGATGCGCTTCCCCCCAGGCTGACGCCGTATCACGTACGAGTGGAGCAGCCGCCGGCGCCAGCACCGAAAGAGCCGAACAACGGCATGGTGCTGGAGCAGGTGCGTTAGGGCTTTGACCGCATTATTCGGTGTGCTATGGAAACCGCTTGCTGACGCGCGCGGCTCGGAACTGAGCCGTGACCGTAAGGGAGCGGTCTCCCGTAAGAGCACACCATCACGCGGTCTGAGACCTAGTCGTACCGAAGCGCCTCCATCGGGTCCACTCTGAGGGCGCGGCGGGCCGGGAGGTAGCTGGCCAGCACGGCAATCGTCAGTAGCGCGGCGGGAATGCCCACCAGCACCAGCGGATCGTTGCTGGTGATGCCGAAGAGGAAGCCCTTCAGGATGCGTGCGACGCCCAGCGCACCCGCCATGCCAACGGCGACTCCGATTCCAGCCAGGATCGTGCTGCGGCCCACGATGTGACGCAGAACGTCGATGCTACGCGCGCCGAGCGCCATGCGCAGGCCGATCTCATGCGTGCGCTGGCTGACGGAATACACCGTAAGGCCGTAGGTGCCTACGGTTGCCAGCACCAGCGCGAGAATGGCAAACACGCCGAGCAGGCCCATGGCGACACGGCGCAGGATGGTGGAGTCCGCGACCACGTCCCGCATGGGGCGCACGTCGGCGATGGGCTGTTCCGGGTCGAGCGCCAGAACTTCGCGGCGAATCGCGGCGGCGAGGGCGCCCGGGTCCGACCCGCTGTGCACGACCAGGCTCATGACCTCATCCGGCTTCTGGGCGTGCGGGACATACACAGCCGGCTCCACCGCCTGGTCGAGTCCGTATAGCTTCACGTCCGCCACCACGCCGATGATCTCGCGCGCCGGCTCGTTCCACGGCGGCAATTGCAGCCGCTTTCCGACTGCGTTCCCCCCGCCCAGGTGTTTCCGCGCCATCGCCTCGTTGACGATGACCACCTGAGCGCTGCTGCCGGCGTCGCGGCGGTCGAAATCGCGCCCATGGTGCAGCGGAATGCCCATGGCGGAGAAAAACCCAGGCGTGATCACTCGAAAATCGGCCAAAGGCTCGTGGCCTTCGCGCGGAATCGGCTGACCCGGCACTCGAAACGGCCACACGCCGATGCGGCTGCTCAAAAAGGTCTGCCGGAAGGGCAGGAACTGGATAGCGCCGGCGGATTCGACGCCCGGCAACCCTTGTACCCTCTCAACGACGTTGCGGAAGAACTGTGCGCGCTTCTGCTCGTCCGGATAGCGCGCCGTGGGCACCGTGAGCTGCATGGTGAGCAGATCTTTGGTGCGCAGGCCCGGGTCTACCGACATCAGCCGGATGAAAATGTGTGAGAGCAAGCCGGCCGCCACCGCGAGAACCAGCGCCAGAGCGATCTCCGCCACCACCAGGCCGTCGCGGATCTTCTGCGTGCCGCCGCCAACCAGCGTGCGGCCGGAGGCTCGGAGCGCCACGTTGAGGTCCGTCTTCGACGTCCGGATGGCCGGTGCGGCGCCGAACAGCATCCCGGTTAGCAGCGCCACCACGAACGTGAACGCCAGCACGTTGCCGTCAATGCTCATCTGCTGCATGCGCGGGAGTGCGTCCGGGATGATACCGCGCAACAGGCTGATGCACCACTGCGCCAGCACCAGGCCACACGCCCCACCGAGCAACGAAAGGATGACGCTCTCGGTAAGCAACTGCCGT
Organism: Bryobacteraceae bacterium; assembly: GCA_049510065.1. GTDB lineage: Bacteria > Acidobacteriota > Terriglobia > Bryobacterales > Bryobacteraceae > CAWACP01. The sequence goes on along the minus strand of JBEKZH010000002.1, from coordinate 183,016 downwards.
ACGATCCGCATCCGCCCCGCGCCAAGCGCCGCACGGACCGCGATTTCCCTCTGGCGGCCGGCGGCTCTGGCGAGCAGGAGGTTGGCCACGTTCGCGCATGCGAGGAGAAGCAACAGCCCCACCGCGCCGAGCAGGATCATCAGCGGCGGCGCCAACAGGCCGGTGACCAGCTTGTTCATGGGGATGACGACAACGCCCCAGCCTTCGTCCGCCGCCGGATACTGCCGCGCCAGACGCTGCGCGATGCCAGTCATCTCCGCCTGGGCCTGGGCAACGGTGACACCAGGCTTCAGGCGCGCGAAAACGCCCCGGCAGCGGTTGGTGCGCTGGGTGCTGTTCGGGTCCATGGCCATGGGAGTCCAAACGTCGATGCGGCCGAAGAACATGTGCTTTTCGGTGGGCAGGACTCCCACCACGGTGCGCGGCATACCATCAATGGTCAGGCGCCTGCCGACTACCGACGGATCCCCATGCAACTCGCTACGCCAGAAACCCTCGCTCACCAGCGCCGCACCAGGCCCGCCAGGAAGGTCCTCCTCGGCGGTGAACTCGCGGCCGAGCAGCGGCTTCATGCCAATGACGTCGAAGAATGCAGCCGACGCTTTGCCGGCTGGAACGCGCTGGGGCTCGCGGCCGGCGACCACGTTGACGCCGTATTCGGGCATGGCAAATGCAGTCCCGGTTTTCTCGAACGAGTGGCTCTGCTGTTTCCAGTCGACGTAGTTGGCTTCGGAGACGACGATCTGCGGCATGCCGATCCTGGCGTTCGTTTCCCACAGACTGACCACGCGGTCGGCATCCCGGAGCGGCATTGGGCACAGCAGCACCGCGCTCACCATGCTGAAGATGGCGGTGTTCGGACCGATTCCGAGCGCGAGCGCCAGAACGGCAACCACGGCGAACCCCGGGTTGGCAAGCAGTGTCCGGACGGCGTAGCGGATGTCCTGGATCATAACTGCTACTACGGTATCGGATGGCGCGTTGTTCAGGTGTCATTCTGTTACGCTCGTTTCCAGATGAAGCTGCCGGGTGGCGAGCAAGCAGTCGTGGACATCGTCAAGCTGCACGACTACTGTTTGAATCCACTGCATCCGAGTGGGCGGCACAAGGCGCGTGTTTTCGCGGCGGCTCTCGGACTGACACGTGCGGACTCGGGATTCCTGCGCGAGGAATTGCTCCGGGCAGCTCGTGAAGCGGATGCGGCGGTCGGCGACAAGGATCAATACGGCGAGCGATACACCATCGATTTCGGCCTTGCGCGCGGCGCTCACCTGGCGATGGTTCGGAGCACCTGGATCGTTCGTCGAGGAGAAGGCTTCCCCCGGTTGACGAGTTGTTTTGTACTATTGACTTGAGGCACCAAATGGCCCAATTCGAAATGCATTCGGTGGTTGCCCTCGTCGAAGACCTGCCCGACAAGGGGCTCGTTCGCGGACAGGTGGGCACGGTGGTGGCAGACCTGGCGCCTGGAGTGTACCTGGTCGAGTTCGCCGACACCTCCGGTCGGACCTATGCGTTACCCGCGCTCCACGACGATCAGTTGATGCTCCTGCACCACGAACCGTGCCATCAAGCCGCTTGAACCGAATTATTCCGGCAGCTTCTGCTCTCCCGCGATCGTGAACTCAGCCGTCGCCACAGTGGCCGATGTTCCTGGCTGGCCGCCGCCCACGCTCAGCCGATAGGACCCAGCGGCAACCAGACGGTCACCGGCTTCGTTCACCATGCTGAGGTCGCGCGGCTGCAGCGTGAACTGCACGTGCTGTGTTTCACCAGCCCTGACATGCACACGCTGGAACCCGCGAAGCGCGCGAATCGGCGTGCCGGGCAACTGCGGGAAGGTCAGATAGACTTGCACCACCTCGTCGCCTGCGCGGCTGCTGGTGTTCTTCACGTCCGCCTCCACGCGCAACGGGTCTCCCGCCTGAAGCGTCGCCGTCGAAAGACTCACGTTGCCGTACTCGAACTTCGAGTAGCTCAGGCCGAACCCAAACGGATAGAGCGGCTGGCCCTGGAAGTACCGGTAGGTACGCGCTTTCATCGAATAGTCGGTGAATTCCGGCAACTGCTCCACGCCGGTGTAGAAAGTCACCGGCAGACGCCCCGCGGGATTGTTCACGCCCGCCAGCGTCTCCGCGATCGCCGCGCCGCCCTCTTCGCCCGAATACCAGGCTTCGAGGATGGCATTGGCGTGCTCGGCCGCCCAGTTCACCGACAGCGCGCTTCCGCTCATGAGCGCCACCACGAGCGGCCTCTTCGTGGCGTGCACGGCCTTCAGCAGGTCCTCCTCATCCTTCGGAAGATCGAGACTGGTCCGATCGCCGCCCTTGAAGCCGGGAATGCTCACGTCCATCTCTTCGCCTTCTAGGTCGGACGTGATGCCCACCACCGCGATGGTCACGTCGGCCTCCTTCGCCGCCGCCACCGCGCGCTCCAGCGCATCGGGAATCTGGCGCCGCCACGTGAGCGTCAGGAAGAGACCCATCGGCCACGCCTCATCCACCTTCAGCGAGTGCTTCTCGTCCTTCTTCAGCGTGAGCGTCACCGTCTTCTTCTGCGGCCACTCGGAGCCGCTGCCGTCCATGATCATCTTGCCGTCGAGGTAGAGGTGATTGCGCGCTCCCCGCAGGCTGATTTCCCATGTGCCCGATTCGGGCGCGGTCAGCGAGCCGGTCCACTGCGCGGCGGCGGTCTTGAATCCCGCGGGCATGCCGGGATGCGTGAAGTCCATGTTGATGTCTTTGTCGGTGCGCGTTAGATCGGGCGTGCCTTCAATCTTCCCGCTCTTGAAAAACTCCACCTTCACGCCGGGCTTGCCGTCGGTGGTGAACGCTTCGGCGGGAATCGGCACGTCGGGACGCAGGAAGTTGGTACCCGGTTCGAACGTCACCCTCGCCGCGGGGAACTGCTTGCGAATGCCGTCCAGCGCGGTAGTCGCGCGCGAGGGCGTGCCGTTGTAGTTGCCTTCGAGGACGCGGATCTGGTCGGCCAGCGGGCCCACCACGGCGATTCGTTTCACGCTCGCGGCGAGCGGCAGGACGCCGTCGTTCTTCAGCAGCGTCATGGTCTCGCGCGCGGCTTTGAGCGCCAGTTGCCGATGCTCCTCGCTGTCGTTCTCCGAATCCGGCGTTTGCGCGTACTTCACCATCTCCGGCGGATCGAACATGCCCAGCGCCATCCGCGCGCGGATCAGCCGCTTCACCGACACGTCGATTTCCTTCTCGGTGAGCAGTCCCTGCTTCACCGCGTCCAAATACTTCACGTAGTCGGAATTGTCGAGCACGGGAGCGAAGAAGTCGACGCACTCGTTGTCCATACCGGCCTTCAGTGAGACAGCCCCGGCCTCGGCCAGGGTCTTCGTGTAATGATGGCCGCGCTCGATGTCGAGGACGGCGCCGCAATCGGAGACCACGTAGCCGTCGAACTTCCACTTGTCGCGGAGCTGGTCTTTCAACAGAAAGTCGCTGGCGCAGCCGGGCTGGCCGTTCACGTTGTTGTAGACGCACATGACGGACCAGGCCTTACCCTCGACCACGGTGTCGCGGAACGCCGGCAGGTAGGTGTCTTCTTCGTCGTGCTTCGATACCTTCACGTCGATGCTGTGGCGCAGAGGCTCGGGGCCGCTGTGCACGGCGTAATGCTTGGGCGTGGCGATCACGCGCAGGTATTTCGGATCGTCACCCTGCATGCCGGTGACGAACGCGATGCCCATGCGCCCGGTGAGGAACGGATCTTCGCCGTACGTTTCCTGGCCGCGGCCCCAGCGCGGGTCGCGGAAGATGTTGACGTTCGGCGACCAGAAGTCGAGGCCTTCCATGATGCTGCGCCGTCCGGCCCGCACGGCCATGTTGTGTTTGGCGCACGCTTCGGTGCCGATCACCACGGCCATGTCGTGAATGAGCGGCGTGTCGAAGCTGGCGGCGAGGCCCATCGGCTCGGGAAACACCGTCGCGATGCCGAAAGCCACGCCGTGCAGCGCCTCGCTCCACCAGTCATACTGGGGCACGTTCAGGCGAGGGATGGCGCGGGACTGGTTCACCAGTTGCGAGGCCTTTTCCTCCAGCGTCATTCGGCCAATCAGATCGTCCGCTCGCTGGTCGATCGGCAGCGACGGATTCAGATACGCGGGCTGCTGGGCCCACACGCAGGCGGCTACGAAGGCGCCTGCTGCGATTTTCGGGATCCACATGACAAAAAGCGTATCACCTTGCGCCGGTGAGCAGCGCGAGCTCCAGCCACTTCCAGGTGCAGTCCACGTCGGTGAAACCGATCTCGCGTAGCCAGGCCAATTGCGACTCCACGTCCAGCAGCTTGTTGGACGGATCCTCCTCGCCGGGACGAACATCGAGGGCGTCAATAAAACGCCGGTGCAGCGCCTCGCTGGGCGAAGACACGTGCTCGAGATTCAGGAAGACGCCGCCGGGCGTCAGCAGACCGTACACCTCGGCGTAGAGGGCGCGCTTTCGTTCGTGCGGGACGTGGTGGATAGCAAAGCTGGAAACCACCGCGTCGAAGCGGCCGAGATTCGGCAGCGGGTGATTCAGATCGTGGGCCACCACCTCCACGCCCGGGTCCGAGGCGAACCGTGCGCGCAGCCGCTCCAGCATGGTTTCGGAAAAGTCCACGGCAACCGCCAGCGCCTCGGGACGAGCGAGCTTCACCAGAGCAAGCAGGCGGCCATCGCCGCTGCCGAGATCGAGCACGCGGCCGGGCCGGGGCGGCAGGAAGTCCAGCAGGACCGCTTCCCCTTCGGTGCGATGCGGGATGCTGCCGGCTCTCTCCAGGTACTCCAGAGCGTGCGCGGCCGAGCTCCAGAGGTTGACGTTGCCCATATCTCCCGACTCATAACATATTTAAGGAACCTGACGCCGCTGGCATCGTAGTAACCAGTGATGCTGCACGATCTTCGTTACGCCATCCGTATGCTTCTGAAGAGCCCGGGGTTTACGGCCGTCGCCGTGGCCGCGCTGGCCCTCGGAATCAGCGCCAACACGGCCATCTTCACCGTGATCGACCGCGTTCTGCTCCGGCCCCTGCCCTACAAGGACGCCGACCGCCTGGTTATTCTGCAGCGCAAGTTTCCCGACGGCAACTTCAGCCCGTCCATCTCCATCCCGAAGTTCAACGTCTGGAAGACCGCTACCAGCGTCGAGAACGCCTCGGCGTACGATTTCGTCGGCGCCGGCATGAACCTCTCTTCCGACGGCATGCCCGAGCAGGTGAAGACCATTCACGTCTCCGAGAACTACTTCCGGCTGTTCGCGGTGAATCCGATTCTGGGCCGCACCTTTACGCACGACGAGGATACTCCGAACGGACCTAAAGTGACGGTGATCAGCAACGGTTTATGGAAGCGGCGTTTCGGCGGGGATCCGGGCCTGCTCGGCCGGGCAATGCTGCTGAACGGAGAGCCGTACACGGTGGTCGGCGTCATGGGTGCGGATTACGAGAGCGATCCGAAAGCGGACGTCTTCATCCCGCTGCAGCCCGATCCGAACAGCACCAACCAGGGCCACTATCTTTTTGTGGGCGCGCGAATGAAGCCCGGTGTGACCCTGCCGCACCTCAATGCGGAGTTGAAGCTGGTGGGCGACAAGTTCCGGCGCCTGTATCCGCAATGGATGGACAAGACCGAGGGCGTCGGCGCCATGACCATGCGCGAGTTTGAAACCGGCCAGGTGAAGGGCACCCTGTGGATACTGCTGGGCGCGGTGGGCTTTGTCCTGCTGATTGCCTGCGCCAACGTGGCCAATCTGCTGCTGGTGCGGGCGGCGGCGCGGAGCAAAGAGATCGCCGTGCGAGTGGCCATTGGCGCAGGCTGGAAGCACATCTTCCGGCAGTTGCTCACCGAGAGCATTCTGCTGGCTACCGTGGGCGGTCTGGTGGGAGTCTTCCTGGGGACCGTTGGGCTGCGCCTGCTGTTGTCCTTCGCGCCGGGCGACCTGCCGCGTATGCCCGAGGCCGAACAGATGAGTGCCCTGGCCCTGCTCGACGGCCGCATTCTGCTGTTCACCCTGGGCGTGTCCCTGCTGACTGGTGTCGTGTTCGGTCTGGTGCCCGCTCTGCAGATCTCGCGGCCCGATCTCAACCAGGCCTTGCGGGAAGGCGGCGCGCGAACCACCGGCGGATCGCGGCGGCAACTGACCCGCAGCGTGCTGGTGGTCACGGAGATCGCTCTCTCGCTGGTGTTGCTGATCGGAGCCGCGCTGCTGATTCGGACCTTTGTCGCCGTAAGCAGCGTGAAGCCGGGCTTCGACACGGCCAACGTACTCACCATGAAGACGTCTCTGGCCGGCGTGAAGTACGACACCGCGGCGAAGATGGAAACGCTCATCCGCAACATGCAGGAGCACTTCGAATCGTTGCCTGGCGTCGAGGCCGCGGCCTTCGCGTTCAATCTGCCCATCGAGCCCGGCGTCGACCTTCCCTTCAGCATCGTGGGCCGTACTCCTCCGAATGGCTCACCGTATCAGGGGGACGACGACTACCGTCTGATCAGCGCCCACTACTTCCAGGCGCTGGGCATTCCGCTGCGCCGTGGCCGCTTGTTCAACGACGCCGACTCCAGCCGTGGCGCGCCCGTCGTGATCCTCAACGAAGCGTTCGCGAAGAAGTACTGGCCGAAGGAAGATCCCCTCGGCCAGAGCATCATGATTGGGCATGGCCTCGGACCCGAATTCGAGGACAAGCCCCGCCTGATTGTGGGCATTGTCGGCAATGTACGCGAGAACGGCCTTGATCGGGACCTGCCGCCCGTGTATTACGTGCCGGAGGCGCAGGCGCCGAATGGAATGATCGCGCTGGGCAATCGCATCCTTCCGTCGTCGTGGGTCTTGCGCACGCGTGGCAACCCGTCCGCTCTTGCGGGCAGCGTGCAGCGAGAGATGCTGCGCGTCGACCCGCAACTGCCCGTCGCTCAGATCTACTCCATCGCGCAGATCGTGTCGAAGTCCACCGCCCGGCAGAACTTCAACATGCTGTTGTTGGGAATCTTCGCCGGTGTGGCGCTCCTGCTGGCAGCGGTGGGGATTTACGGCGTAATGGCCTACACGGTGGAACAGAGGACCGCCGAAATCGGTATCCGCGTGGCCCTGGGCGCACGGCAAATGCAGATGCTCGGCCTCATCATGAGACACGGCCTGTTACTGGCGGGCATCGGCGTGGCTGTCGGCCTCGGAGCGGCTTTCGGACTGACGCGCCTGCTGGCTCGCCTCCTTTTCGGGGTCACCGCCAGCGACCCGGCTACGTTTGTTATCGTCTCTGTAATCCTCACTACTGTTGCGCTGCTGGCCTGTTTCATCCCGGCCCGCCGCGCCGCCCGCGTGGACCCCATCGTCGCGCTGCGTTGCGAGTAGCCAGGAAAACTCCTGGTTGACTGGAAGTACCGGTACTAGTAGTATTAGGAATCCAACTTTGTCTGGATTCTATGCGGACAGCTTCGCCAGAGAACTATCTGCTAAAGTGTCCTCTTGCCGCCGTTCGGCTCGGACCGGGCCAATTCGTGACCCTTCCGGCGGGCCTGACGGTGGCGCTTGAGGGCACCTCCTCCATCAGCGGGCTTGTCGACGTGACCTGCGAGAGCGCCCACTACGCCATCTTCCAGGTCGACCTCGAGGAGCGCGCCGAGCCGCTGGTCGAAGCCGAATAGCCACAGCGGGGAACTTCGCCCGCTCCGCATTCGTATTCCACACTGGAAACGACGTCCATGGTCAAATTCCTGCTGTGGCTAATCCTGCTGTTCCTGTGCTGGCCGCTGGCCATCGTAGCCCTGATTGCCTACCCGTTGGTCTGGCTCCTTTTGCTGCCGTTCCGGCTGGTGGGGATCGCGGTCGGCGGCGCGTTGAGCCTCGTCTGGGCTGTTGTGACGCTGCCGCTTCGGCTCGTGCGGGCAATCTGACCGGCTACTGGCAACACTGCACGCCGAGCTCGTCGAACAGTATCCAGGTGGCCCGTTCGTAATTGACGAAGGCCGTCTGATACCCGACCCAGGCGTTCAGCAGCGAGTTCTCCACAGTAGCAAGCTGATTCTGCGCCTGCAGCAGCTCGAACACGGTGGTGCCGCCCAGTTCGTACTTCTGTTGCTCGGCCTCCACGTTCTTCGCCGACAGCTCCCGCGCGTTCGCCGCAGCCTCAATGGCCGCCTTCGCCAGGTCCAGGCTGTCCAGCGACTGCTTCACGTCCTGAATAATCTGCTGCTGCTGCTGGCGCTCCGCATAGCGGTCCCGCGCCTTGTTCACCAGCGCATTGGAGAGGCTGGCCTGCGCGGCGCTGTTTCGAAACGTCAGATTGAACTGCAGCCCAAACTGATACCAGGGAGCGTTGAAGCGGAACATCTGGCTGAGCGCATCTCCCAGCCCGCCGGGGATGAAAGCGTTTGGGCCGCCCAGGGGACCGCTGATGGGAATCTGATTTCCGCCCAGCCCGTTCGACCCGCCCTGCAGATTCAGGTTCAATTGGGGAGTCAGAGAATCCCGGGCCACGCGCGCGTTGAGGTCGTCCAGCGACATGCTGCGCCGGACCGCGCTGAGCTCCGGCCGGGTGCGCATCGCCCTGGCCAGAGCAACGTCGAGCGGGTCGATGCTGCGCAGCGGCAGCGTGGAAGGATCGTCCTCCAGCACCATCTCAATGCTGCGCGTTTCGGGCTGCAGATCGGCGCCAATCAGACGGCGCAGCGTGTCGAGTTGCGCGCGATACGCGTACTGCGCCTGCACCAGATCGAGCCTCCGTTGCGCCACCTGCGATTCGGACTGATAGATGTCCAGCTTCGGGAGCGCGCCCAGATCGAGCGCAAGCTTGTCGCGCTCGTAGGAGCGCTTTGCCAGCTCGAGCGTGCGTTCCTGGACGCGAATCACGTCGCGCGCCTGGATGGCTATCCAGTACTGTCTGGCGGCGCTGGCGATGCTGTCGGCAATGTGCCCTTCGTCCTGTTCGGTGGCGATTAGCAGACGCGTGCGCGCGATCATGAGCGGCGCGCGATTCTGCAAGTTCGTGCGGTTCTGTAGCAGCGGCTGGATAATGTTGAAGTTCAGCGCTCCGGTGATGCTCGGGTTGAAATAATTGAACTGGCTGTTGGTGGAATTGCGGAAACCGTTGAAACTGGCGCCAACGGTCTGCCCGCCGGGCAGCAACTGCTGAAAACCGATTTGCGCGTTGTCGGTCAGGCTGTTCAGCGTCTGCGCCCCGCCAATCTGGCTGTACTGCGGCGAATCCGTGCGATTCGTCAGGAAGCCCAGAGTGACCTGCGGGTCGAAAGGAGACTTCGCCGCGGTTACCGCGTTGGCGGCGGTCAACACGTCCAGCCGCGTCATCTGAATATCGGTGGAGTTGCTCAACACCAGCTCGATGAAATCCTTCAGCCGCAGATGCAACTTGCCATCGTGAATTCGCTCGCCCAGTCCCTCCACGGCGCGGACACGCACTTGGGACGGTGGCGGATACAACCGCCGGTACAGGCCGTCCACAAACGGAAACGACGCCGCCAGACACGAAGGCGCGGCCAGCAGGAGGACAACGCCGAGCTTATTCATATCGAAGCGCCTCGATCGGATCGATCCGCGATGCCTTCAACGCCGGGTAGATCCCGAACACCACGCCCACGGCGGCGGACACTCCGAAGGCCATCAGAATGGAAGAGCTGGTGACAATGGTCTTCCATTGCGCGGCGTGGGCGATCATCCAGGAGAGCAGGTAGCCGAAGGCGATGCCCAGCAGCCCGCCGCCCACCGAGATCAGCACCGATTCCACCAGGAACTGCCGCACGATGTCAGAACGCCGCGCCCCCACCGCGCGCCGCACGCCAATCTCCCGCGTCCGTTCCAGCACGGTAGCCAGCACGATGTTCATGATCCCGATGCCACCCACCAGCAGCGAAATGGCCGCGATGGCTACCATCACGTAGGTGAAGATGGTCTGAGACCGCTGCTGTTCGGCCAGCAGCGCGGCCGGAATGGTGACGCTGAAGTCCAGTGTGCCGTGGTGCGTGGAGCTCAGAATCGCGCTCACCACACGAGCAGTGTCAATGCTGTCGGCGCCGGGCGCCAGCCGCAGATCCACGCCATCCAGTTCGTCCTTGAAACTGCCACCCCGGTCCCAGAAACGGTACTGATACGTGTTGAGCGGCACGTAGACGATGTTGTTCGGGTCTGCTGTCGCGCCGCCTGCCTGGTCTGCCGGGCTTTCCACCTGCGGACGCAGCACGCCCACCACCTGCAGCCACGTATCGTTCACCTTGACGAACTTGCCCACCGCCGGTCCGTACCCGAGCACGCCGGTTTTCGCCGTCTCGCCCAGCACGCACACGGCGGCGCTGGCCTCGTCATCGGAGTCGTCGAAGAAGGTCCCCTCCTCGAGCGCCCAGTTGTGGATGCCCGCGTACGACGGCCGCACGCCGTACAACTCCGGCAGTTCGTGCGCGGGCCGCGGAAGCACGCGCGCCGGATGCAGACTGCGCCGCGCGGAGATGAGCGCCACGCCTTCCACGTTCGCGGTAAGGATACGAACGTCCCGCTGGGTGAGCCCAGGCGAGGAGCGGCGGCGCTGCTGCAGCTCTTCCTGGCTCGAGGCCGGCCGCGACTGCACCAGAATATTGCGAACGCCGAGCTGTTCGATGAACCGCAGGGATTCCTCGCGCGCCCCCGCGCCAATGGCCAGCATGCCAATCACCGCGCCCACGCCGAAGATGATTCCCAGCGCGGTCAGAAACGTGCGCGTCTTTTGCAGGAACAGGCTCTGGAACGCCAGCGCAAGGTCAGACCAGTAGCGCGCCGGGCTCCAGGGGTGCATCGTCGCGCTCATTTGTGAATCGCCTGTGAAGCCGACGTGCTGGCCTCGCTCTTCTTCTTCGTTTGCTGGTTCGGATCGGCCAGCGCAACCGCCTGCCGCTCCGCCAGGCCCGCGATCACCACCCGGCTCTCGCTGCGCCGCACCAGTTTCACATCGCGCGGCGCGAATCCGCTTCCCGAGGGCACGTACACAAACGTCCTCCCGTTCTCTTCGAACAACGCCTGCGCGGGCAGCCAGAGCGCTCCGCGAGCCGTGTCGGTAGTGATGGCCACACGCGCGCTCATGCCCGGACGCAACTCCGGCGCCGGCTGCTCCAGAGTGATCCGGCAATCGAAGTGGCGGTCCCACGGCGGCCCGTTGGTGCCACCCAGGTCCTTCACCCGACCGCTGAAGTGCTTGCCGGGCGCCGCAATCACCTGTAACTCCGCCTGCTGGCCTACGGCAATGTGGCCGCGGTCCACCTCGGCGATGGTCGCGGTCACTTCCCAGTTGTTGAGGTCGGGGATCTCCGCCACGGCCATGCCCGGATATACGCGATCGCCCACCTGGAATGGGGAGAGCGCCATGCCTTCGAATGCAAAATTGAGCGCCGTGTTCAGCCGGACGGCCACATACCCGGCGCGGTGAGCGGTGAGGGTCATCGCTTCGATGTTCCGGCGTGCAGACGCGGCCTGCACCTGGGCCTTGCCGCGAGCCGCCTCCTGCATGGCGATGGCCGCCTCATTGGTGGACTTCCGGTTGGCCAGGTTCTTCTCCATCTCGGCCAGACGTTCGCGCGCTTCCGCCAACGCCATGTCGTTCTCGCGCGCGGTGATCGCCGCGCTGATGGGGTCCTTCTTCGCTTCCAGGTCCGCCAGGCGCACGTCCGACTTCGCTTTGAGCAGCGCGTAGCTGTCCTCTTCCTTCTGCGCTTCCAGTTGCGCGCGCGCCTGGGCCACGCGCTGTTCCGCTTCGGCCACGTCGGCCTCCGCCTCGCGCAGATTGAACTGCTGCTCGGTGGTATCGAACTCCACTATCCGGTCGCCCGGCGCCACCAGTTCACCGGACTTGCGCAGGAACGTGATATGGATCTCGCCGCCACCCGTCATGGGCGCGGTGAGCGATTCCGAGTTGCCGCCGCGCAATTCGCCGCGCGCATGAACGGTGAAGGTCACGTCGCCGCGGCGGACTCGCGCCACCGGAATCGGGGCCGCGCCCGTGGCCATCACCTTCTGGTAAGCGCGCGCTCCCATCCAGGTGACGCCGGCCACTGCGGTCACCACGATCACCGCTGCAGCGAATTGCCGGGCCAGCACGCCGCCGCGCCGTTTCGGTGCAGGCGCGGTTTTCGGCGGCGCCGGGGCCGTCAGCAGACTGGAGCTCATGGGCGTTCCCCCTGCTCCGGCGGCTCTTCCAAAGTCACCCGCGCGCCAGGCGGGACGCCGCGAATGGCCACCTCGTCCGGATTGCGCGCCAGCACGGCCACCTCCCGTGGCGCATAAACGGAGCCCGCGCGAATGTACACCACGGGTTTGCCGCGCCGGGTAAACAGCGCCTTCGCGGGAATGCTGAGCGTATCGGGAATGCGCGTGATGACGAAGTCGGCCGCGGCGTTCATCCCCGGCCGTAGCCGGGCGTCCGGCGGGACGATGGTGGCGTACGCCTTGAAGCTGCGGATGGGCGGCCATTCCCCAAACGACTGTTCGGTGAGCGGCGACACCCTCGCCAGACGCGCCTCGAAGGTCTTCTCCGGGTATGCGTCCACGTGTACCAGCACGGCCATCCCCGGCGCGATCCTGCCGCGATCCACTTCGTCCACGCGGCTCTCCATCTCAATCGAAGAGAGATCCGGAATCTCGCCAATCAACGCGCCCGGCCAGACGTGATCGCCCACCTTGAACGGTTGCTGGTTCATCCAGCCCTGCGAGGAATTCATACCGTACGTCACCACGCCCTTCAGCGCGCTGCGGACTTCCATTTTCGCGAGCTGGCTGCGAGTCAGGTCGATCTCCTGCTGCTGCTGATCGCGCAGGCGGGTGAGCGAGGCCATCCTCGCTTCGCCCGATTTCACATGAAGCCCAATGGTGGCCTGCTCCACGCGCAGCTTCTCTTCGGCCATGCCGAGGTCGATGCGGCTTTCCTCCCCCTGAATCTGGCTGACGATGGCCTGCTTCGACGCTTCCAGCCGGGCGCGCTCCACGGCGTAGCCGGCCTGTTCGAGGTCCAGCTTGTCCTGCTCGGCGGTGATGCGGGCCTGCGCCACGGCCTGATCGAGCGTGGCCTGCGCCTGCTTCAGGGCCGCGGCCCGCTCCTGCAACTGCTGCTGGGCGCGACTGGTGTCGAACCGGATCACCACGTCGCCCGCCTCCACCGTGCTGCCCGCGGGCGCCAGCCAGACGATCTGCAACTCCGGCACGCGTTGCGGAGCGGTCAACGCCGCCGAGCGCCGCGAGGTCAGCTCGCCGCGCGTGTGCACCAGAACCAGGAAGTCGCCTCTACGCACGGCGATGCTCGGCAGTTCCGGCGCCGCGCGCGTTCGCCGCATGCGCTCGATGCCCGCTCCGGCTGCGGCCACCGCCAGCAGCAGAATGCCGATGCGCAGCCAGAGCCGGCGCTTTCCTTGCGGCATCAGCGCGCCCCTCCGGGCGCTTCGACATCCACCGCGGCGGACAGATCCGGCAAGAGATGCGCATCGTGGCTTTCAAAGCGGAAGCGCGCGTCGAAAGTCTTAACCGGGCTGTCCAGCGCCGAAGACGCCACCGGGGCCGCCGAATCGAAGACGGCGCGGAAGGACTGGTCCGGATACGCGTCCACATGGACTGCGCCCTCCATCCCCGGCTTCAGCACCGCGTTATCGGGCTCGCTGACCGTGAGGCGCACTTCCATCTGGGAAGGGTCGAAGATGCGCAGCAGCGGGCTGCCGGGCCAGAGCTGATCGCCCTCGCGCGCATGGCCCATGGAACCGTTCTTCCACATGTTCTCCAGCGCCACCATACCGCCCAGCGGGGCGCGAACCGTCAGCTTCTCCATGTTGCCGCGAGCGCGTTCCAGCGCCACCTGCTGGCGGTCGCGCTGCAGCTCCAGCACCCGGAGTTCGGCGGCTTCGGCAATGTCGTGAAAATGATTCGAACGGCGCAGGCTGGCCGCGTGTTGCTGCGCGTCCTCCAGTTTCGCCGCGTTCTTCTGGTCGTCGATGGCGCTCAGGATGGGGCCCTTTTTGATCTCCAGCCGGGCCTTCTCCAGATCTCCCTCGGCCTGCTGGAGCTGCGAGGCCCGGCCTTCGGCATTGCTCCGCTGCTCGGCGATCTTCTGTTCTATCTGGTGCTTCAGGTCGTCGAACTTCGCCTCGGTGTCCCGTTCCGCCTGGAGCTGCGAGGTAGGGTCGAACTCGGCGAGGATGTCTCCCTGGCGCACCGTGGCGCCGCCCGGAACCAGCTTTGTGAGGGTGAGGTTGCCGCCCTGGCCGCGGATGGACGGCGTCTGGACGACGAAGGAATGGACGGCCTGGACAGTACCCGTCAGGCGGATGAGGTGGGGCACGTTGCGGACCGCGACGCTCGCCGCGGGGTGGCTCTCCGTTGCCGCGAGCGCACGCGTGGGCCGTTTTCCGCACGCTGCCAGCACCAGGGCTGCGGACAGCAGGACGGTGACGCACCGTGAGGGCATCGGCAGGCGGCTCGCCCGTTGGCGGCGCGATTCCGGCATATTCGGCTCTTAAACCAGCTTAGACGTTCGAGGCGCCCAAAATGTTGGCGCGCATTTCGACGTTTTTCTGCCGCACGCCGCCTGCCATCGCCCCACTGTACCCGCGTCAGTTCGGCGCCTGGCCGCCCGCATGCGCGGCCCACCTGCCCTGTATGGTCTGGAACTGTTGCTGTTGCGCCGGTGTCAGGATGACATAGAGCTTTTGCATTGCCTGAGCGCGCAATACGGCAAGCTGGGCGAACTGCGTCGCCTGAGCCTGGGCCAACTGGTTCAGCTCGTCGGCGGACTTGCCCGCCACCGCCGCGTTCACCAACGCCAGACGCGCCTGCTGCAACTGCGTGCGAATCGGCTGAGCCTGCGCACGCAGGTCCTGGAAGATGCTCTTCGCCTGCTGCCGTTGGGCGTCGCTCAGGTTCAGGTTCCTCGCCAGGCGGGCGAACATCGGCCGCCGATGAAAACCCTGGCCGTGGCCGGCGTGTGGATTCGGCGCCGGAGCGCTCTCCGTCTGTGCGAACATCAGTCCGGCGGCCAGAACCGTGGCGCCGGCAACTGCAAGGATCTTGTTTCTCATGGGGTGTGTCGATCTCCTGCATATAGGAACACGCCGCCGTGCCAGAAGTTGGTCACGCTGAGTAAAGTTCGGTAACGCAACGTAACGGACGGGGATCTCGCGCTATCAACCCCAATTCACGCGGCTTTTACAAACACGGAACAACTACCTTATGGCAGTTCCTTACTCTTCAGATAGAGGCATTTGAAGTCTGGATGAGCAAACAACCGGTTCTGCCGCTGGCGGCGATTCTCCTTGCCGCCTCATTCTCGCCCGAGCTAATCGCCGACGATCACCACGAAGAGTCCGTTCTCGCCGAAGTGGCTGCGACAACGCCACTCGTTGCCAACACCGTTCCGGGAAATGGCGACGTGAATCCGTACGGCGTCGCCTTCGTCCCGGAGGGCTTTCCTCGTGGAGGCCCGCTCCGCGCTGGTGACATACTTGTTTCCAATTTCAACAACAGCACGAACCTGCAGGGCACCGGCACAACCATTGTGTCGATTCACCGCGACGGATCGCAGACGCTTTTCTTCGCCGGCTCGCCGGGACTTGGACTCAGCACGGCTCTGGGCATTCTTCGCGACGGCTTCGTTCTGGTGGGTAACGTGCCCTCCACCGACGGTTCCTTCAGCACGATTCAGCAGGGATCTCTGCTGGTTTTGGACAGCCACGGCAAAATCGTCACAACTCTGACCAGTGCGACTCTGCTCGACGGGCCCTGGGACCTCGCCGTCGATGACGATGGCGGCCAGTCCCACATATTCGTCTCCAACGTTCTGAGCGGCACCGTAACCCGGCTCGACGTGCAGACCTCGGGAGGGCACTTCAAGGTCGTGCACATGACCCAGATTGGCTCCGGCTACGCACATCGTGGCGATCCGGCGGCCCTGGCCATCGGACCGACCGGACTTGCCTTCGACGAGGACAGCGGCCTTCTCTACGTCGCCGCCACCGGCAACAACGCGATCTACGCCATCCACGATTCCGAGCGCGCGATGCACGATCAGGGAACGGGCACGCTCGTCTACACCGACGCCGTCCACCTGCGCGGACCGCTGGGTCTGGCGCTCGCTCCACATGGCCATCTCCTGACCACCAACGGAGATGCCATCAATCCCGACCCGAATAATGTGCAGGTCAGCGAAATGGTGGAGTTCACGGCCTCGGGGCATTTCATCGCTCAACTCCCGGTGGACGCGTCCGCTCCCGGCGGCGCGTTCGGGATCGCTCTCAAAGGATCGGGAGGGCGCCTCATCCTGGCGGCAGAGGATGACGTGACCAACCAGCTCAAGGTCTGGACGCTGCACTGAGTGTTTGCGTCCGCGTGCTGACGCGCGCGGCTCAGAAACGGCTGCCGGGCCGCGACGGTGACGGAGCGGTTGCCCGGCGTTGCGCAGAACCTTGTTTGGTTCCGGCTCCGCCGGGTTGTCTTACAGACCCGGTACCGGAAACGCGGCGCAGTACTCCCGCACATCGCTCGACAGGCGTGCCAGCCGCACGGCGTCCTGCTGGTTGCGCAGGGCTTCCACCATCCACCCGGCGATGCGGCGCATGCCTTCCTCCACCATGCCGCGCGTCGTGCAGGCCGGCGTGCCCACCCGGATGCCGCTCGGCCGAAGCGGCGGCCGCGGATCGTCGGGGATCACCTGCTTGTTTGTGGTGATCCCGATGCCATCCAGCACTTCCTCGGCCTGCTTCCCGTCAGTGCCGAAGCTGGCCACAGTGTCGATCACCAGCATGTGGTTGTCGGTGCCGCCGGTCACCAGCACCACGCCCTCATCCAGAAGCGCGGCGGCCAGCGTCCGGGCGTTTCGAAGAACCTGCTCGGCGTACGCGCGAAACGCCGGCTCGGCGGCCTTGCGGAAAGTGATTGCCTTGGCGGCGATGACGTTCATGTGCGGCCCGCCCTGCAGCCCCGGGAATACCGACTGGTCAATCGTCTTCGCCCGATCCTTCCGGCACAGAATCATCCCGCCCCGCGGACCGCGCAGGCTCTTGTGCGTGGTGGTGGTCACGATGTCGAACCCGGCGTCGAGCGGATTGGGCAGCACGTCGGCCGCGATCAGGCCGGCCGGGTGCGATATGTCAGCCATAGCCAGCGCGCCCACCTCATCCGCCACCGCTCGGAAGGCCCGGTAATCGTACTCGCGCGGGTACGACGTGTAACCGCACAGAACGATCTTCGGCCGCGTCTCTTTGGCCACGCGCATGACCGCATCGAAGTCGATAGCCCCCTGCCGGTCCGGCTGCGTCTTGTAGCGGACGAAGTGGAAGATCTGCCCCATGTGCGAAACCGGCGCGCCGTGCGTGAGGTGGCCGCCGTGCGACAGGTCCATGCCGAGGATGGTGTCGCCCGGCTTCAGATACGCGAGATACGCGGCTTGGTTCATGGGCGAGCCGGAGAGCGGCTGCACGTTGGCGTGTTCGGCGCGAAACAGACGGCAGGCCCGCTCGCGCGCCAGATTCTCGATGCGGTCGGTGTACGTCTGTCCGCCGTAGTAGCGGCGTCCGGGATACCCTTCCGAGTACTTGTTGGTGAGCACGGTGGCCAGCGCCGCCAGCACCTCGGGATATGTGTAGTTCTCGGAGGGGATCATCTCGATGCCCTGCTGCTGGCGGACTTCCTCGCCGGCGATGGCCTCGAAAATGTCGGGATCGAATTCTGCGAGCGACTCGCGGTAACGGTTCATGGGTAGTCCTTTCGACGCAATTCGCCGGACATCCTTACGGGTGCCCAGGCGATCGGCGTGTGACTACCCCGCGCTCCCCGGTGGTGGCCCACCTGAATCGCCAGTTACGCGAGGGATACCGGAAGCGCCGGCGTGCTCGCTCCCGATGAGGCTAGGTTAGCAAATCGTGTCAGCCTGCGACGTAGGCGACCAGGCTGACCAGGATCAGTGCCAGTCCCAGCGCACTCAGCCAAAGCGGTCTGGGGAGGTTCCTGTAATCTGTCCAATGCAGGGTCCTGCCAGGGAATTGGAAAAAGCGCGAGTCGTCCACGGTCCGTATTGCGTCTTCGACCACGGCAAACAGACCCGGAATCAGGCCCAGCGCAATGAGCACGCTCCCGATTACTATGACGGTTACCAGATCCGTAGACTGGATCATTTCATGATCATCCGGCGAGCCGCTTCTCTTCTGCGTCGAGGGCTTCGTGCAGGAGCATCTTGATATAGGTCTGATAGCGGAGACCGCGTCTGGCCGCGAGCTCACGCGCTCGTTTCAGCTCCGGGTCGGGAATCCGAATCGTGACGGTCTCTGATGCGCCGGGCAAGTTGGTTTGACTCAACCGGCGGACCCGGCCCTGCTGTGCCGCCGTCTGGAAACGTTCGGTGAGAACCTCGGGGTGAGCATCCCACCACGCCGCTTCCTCTTCCTCGCTGGCGAAACTCGGTATGGGTTCGTGACTCATGGTGTTCATCCTTCTTCGTAAAGTTCCTGCTGCTCCGGCGTCATTCGGTAGGCCGTCACGAAACGCACACGGCCGCGTCGAATCGTAAACACGAAGGCGAGTCGTCGGGCGGCATCGGTCTCACCCAATGCGAGATAGCGCTCTTCGCCATTGATAAACTGCTCTGCGACAATGAGCGGGTCATGGCGACAGCACTGCTCGGCTTCATCCGGGGACACGGCATGACAGGCCAAATGCCGGATGTTGGCAGCATCCCAATCGAAGGCGGCAATAGGACTCTCCACGCGGTATTGTACCTACGCTGTATTTACTTTACAGTAGAACATCGCTGACATCAACGGACTCATCGGCGACGCAGCACTCGCGAATGTGGATCGGGCAAGGCGCGGGTCCTTCACTGGCATCGTGTCAGAGTCCTACCGCTTCGGCGAAGACTCGGTCGCGGATGTAGGGATGAATCGAGCGGCCTTCGACCACGTCGATCTCGGTCCCCAGCAGGTCCCGCAAATCGCCAAGAAATCTCGCAAGGTCGAAGATCGTCCGCCCGGGTTCCAGATCCACCAGGAAATCCACGTCGCTATCCGGCCGGTTCTCGCCCGTCGCTACTGAACCGAACACACGTACATTGCGGCAGCCGCGCATCTCCGCCAATCGGACAATCTCGGCCCTCTTTTCCCGGCGCAACGTGTCCAGCGTCATCATGATCTTGCCATTCTCATTTTCCTCCAACGGCATTTCACATTCTAGTGGTCAGCCTTTCGATCCCCTCGTCGGCCTTCAACTACCGTCCTCCCCCGTACTCCGATATCCTGTTCTGTATGGTCGTTGACATCGATGGCGTGCAGTTGCACCTCGCTCACCCCGACGAACTGAACGTCACCTGGGTGGGCCAGGAAGATGTCATGCGGCAACTCCTCGCCGCCTGGCTCGTGCTCGACCCCCAGGACCTGCCCATGAACCCGCGCCTGCTCGGCAAGCCCGGCGTCGGCAAAACCACCCTCGCCTACACCGCCGGCAAACGCCTCGGCCGCGACGTCTACATCCTGCAGGCCACCGTCGATACCCGCCCCGAAGACCTCCTCGTCACCCCGGTCATCGAAGGCGAAAAGAAACTCCGCTACGTCGCCTCCCCGCTGGTGACGGCCATGATCCGCGGCGGCATTGTCGTGGTCGACGAAGGCAACCGCATGAGCGAAAAAAGCTGGGCCTCCCTCGCCCCGCTGCTGGACAATCGCCGCTACGTGGAATCCATCGTCGCCGGCATCAAGATCAAGGCGCACCCGCTGTTCCGCCTGGTGGCCACCATGAACGACGACGCCTCCACCTTCGATCTCCCTGAGTACATCCACTCGCGCCTGCAGCCGATGATCACCATCGATTTTCCCGAGCGCCACGAAGAATACGCCATCCTGCGCGAAAATCTCCCCTTCGGCGACGAACATATCCTGAATTACGTCACCGATTTTCTGCAGCAGGCCCACGCCGCCGACGAACGCTACACGGTGCGGGATGGCATCAACATTGGCCGCTTCGCCATGAAGCTGCACAGCATGAACGACGGGCGCGGCAGCATCGACCCTCTGCTGCGCACCGCCATCATCGAGACCCTCGGCGACGAGGCACTGCGGTATGTCCCACGCCTCTGATCCCGGCAGCCTTCGCCGCGGCAACTTCACCTACTTTCCGGTGGCGCCGGGCCGTCTCGAATTCGCCATCGAACTGCGCCGCCTGATCCTGGCCGAGCGTCCCCGCGTAGTTGCCGTGGAGCTGCCCGGCGCGCTCGAGGACGTCTACCTCCAGGCGCTGGCCCGTATGCCGCAGATGTCGGTGATCGTGTACCCGGACGCGCAGGATGACGAGCGCGCCATCTACGTGCCGGTGGAGCCCTGCGATCCCTTCACCGAAGCGGTGCGCACCGGCATCGACGCCTCCGCCGAAATCGTGTTCCTGGAGCCGGACGTGGCCGAGCGCCCGCACGTCGCCGACAACTACCCGGACACCTACGCCATCCGCCGCATCGGGCTCGAACGCTACATCGAGGCGTACCGGCTGTGGCCCGTCGCCCGCACCGAAGAGATCGACGCGCACGCGGCCGCCATGGCCTGGAAGCTGCAGGGCGCCGATCCGCTGGCCAACGTGCTGGTGGTGGTCTCGCTGAATCTGCTCGACCCGCTGCTCGACGCCATGGAGCGCCCGCAGGACCCGCCCTCCTACAAACGGCACGTCTTCGAACCGAGGCTCATCAACCCGCACCCGGACTGCCTGGTCGAGATCACCACCGAATACCCGTTCCTGCAGGAACGCTACGAGCGATTCCGCGCCGCCATGGAGCCCGACGCGCTCATCGACCGGCCGCGCACGCAACTCGATCTCTTCCTCGAATCCGAGGAAGAATACGCGGCCAACACCGGCGACAAGATCGAGCACTGGCAGCGGCGCATGCTGGCCCGCTACACGCGCAATCTGGCGCAAATGAGTAACGACCTGACAGCCAGCGTGTTCGACCTTACCGTCGCCGCCCGCTCAGTAGTGGACGACAACTACGCCTGGGAAGTTTGGCAGATGGCCAACCGCTACCCGGCGCAGAAAGATTCCAGCGAAATGCTGGAAACCCTCAATCTCTCCGGCGAGCAGATCTGGCTGGCCACGCGCAAGCTGCGCCTGCGCCGCCGTCTTCCGCGCATGAAACAGCGCATGCTCCCGCGCGGCCTCAAGAAGCGCAAGAAGGAGAAGTCCGCCGGCGAATGGGCGCGGCAAACCACCGGCGACGCCATCTGTTCCTATCCGCTCGAGGACATCGTCATCGAGGATTACGGCCGCTTCCTCAAGCAGAAGGCGAAGAGCATGGTCTCGGAAGAGCGCATGCGCACCGAGCCGTTCACCACTTCCATCCTCGACGGCATCGACATCCGCGAGACCATCCGCAACTGGCACGTCGGCAAGATCTACGTGCGAAAACTGGATCGCATCGCAGGCGACGTGGGCGCCGTAGTGGTGATCTTCGACGAAGACCGGGACGACCGCTATCGCTACCTCACCACCTGGCTCGGCGAGCACCAGAACGAATCCGACATGGCCTTCTACTCCACCTTTCCGTTTGAGCACATCGTCGGACCGGGGATCGGACGCGCCGAGTACGGCGGCCTGCTCATGACTCTGCCGCCGCGCCGCATGTACGACGTCTGGTCCGATCCCGACTACGATTTCGCGCTCAGCAAACCCGAGCGCCTGCTGCTGGCCGCGCTCGACTATTCCATGGAGCGCCACGTCGTGTACGTTGGCCCCAAACCCCCGCGCTCCATCTTCCGCTCCATCGCCGCGCACCTCGGCCGCAACATTATGTACATCCCGCTCGGCGCGCTCTCGCCCACGAAACTCAAGCGCCTCCGCGTGGTGCACGTCCTGGACAGCTACGACCGCCGCAAGGACGCGAAAGACTACATCTGGTAAGTGTGGGCAGGATGGAATCCTGCGCGGCGGTTGGTAACCGCCGCCGCTTCTCAGCCGTGTGCCGAGCATGTTCGACAGTGCGAGGGTGAAAGTCCCTTTGACAACCTGATGGAGGTGAAGTCATAGCGAAGCGCAAGGGCGTGCCTCTCGGAGGGTGCGCTTTGCGCTGGCTGCCGTATGTTGCACGACGGTGCGCGCATTCAGCTTCCTCCCGGTGAACAGATACGCCTGGTAAGCGCGGATCTGTTCCGGTCCGAGCTGATCCGGAGAGCGATGAAAGTACCGGGCGAAGCCTTCCACAACCTCAGGTAGCTCCTCACGGTAGTCTGAGAGTAATTACGACGCTGGAGTTCCTCCAGCATCATTTTGCGAAGTTGGGTCACCGGGACCTCCTTGTGACCCAACACAGTACGCGAACCAGGTGGGAACACTCAACCTACGGACACGCGTAGCGTCCGCCGCGCGCGCGGCTTCGTTCAAACGGTCTCTTCGCCGTGAGGGTAAATCAAGCGGCTCGGGAGCGCTCCTCAAATCTGAAAAGTTGTCCCACTGCTAAACTTGAGGTTTGAAAACAGCCATTATCGGTTTGCCCATGGTGGGCAAGACCTCTCTGTTCACCATCCTCACGGGCGTGCATGAGGCGGCGCGCGTCGGTTCGCTCGAAGCGCGCGTCGGCGTCACCAGGGTGCCGGACGCGCGCCTCGCCGCGCTTGCCGCCATCTTCGATCCGAAGAAAGTCACCCACGCCACCGTCGAGTATCTGGACTTCCCGTCCATCTCGAAGGAGGCGCTCCGCGACCCCAGCTACCTGGCCAGCCTGAGGGTGGCGGACGCGCTCGCGCACGTTCTGCGCGTGTTCCAAAGCGACGTGGTGCCGCACGAGAAAGGCTCGGTGGACCCGCTGCGCGACCTCGACGACGTCGACACTGAGCTGATCGTCAGCGATCTGGTGGTGGTGGAGAAGCGCCTCGAACGCCTGGAGAGAGAGCGGAAGAAAATCAAGAGCCTGGAACTGGATCGCGAGTTCGAGTTGCTCGAGCGATGCCGCGTGGCCCTCGAAGCGGGCGCCGCACTGCGCACGATGGAGCTCTCCGTCGACGACGAGAAGCGCATTCGCGGGTTCCAGTTCCTCTCGCAGAAGCCGATGCTGGTGGTGCTGAACCTGGGCGAGGAGGACGCGCCGCGTCTGCACGACGTCGAGCAGGAGTATCGTGGTGGTCCGCTCGCCGGCCGCGCCCATACCGAAGTCGCCGCCATCTGCGGCAAGATCGAAGCGGAGCTGGCCGAACTGCCCCCGGAGGAACAGACCGAGTATCTCGCCAGCTACGGGCTTGCTGACTCGGGCCTCGAACGTTTGATCTCGGCCACCTATCGTCTGCTCGGCCTCATGTCGTTCCTGACCGCCGGCGAGGACGAGGTCCGCGCCTGGACCATCCCTATCCACAGCCCGGCGGTGAAAGCGGCCGGTGCCATCCACAGCGACTTTGAGAAGAAGTTCATTCGCGCCGAAGTGGTGAACTGGCAATCGCTGGTGGATCACAACGGCTACGCCGGCGCACGCGAGAAGGGTCTGCTGCGGTTGGAGGGCAAGGAGTACGTGGTGCGCGACGGCGACGTGCTGGTCATCCGCCACTCGTAGAGATGTCACTCGTCATTGCTGCCGCACAATCGGCGTCGCTGCCCGGCGACATAGCGGCGAATCTGGCTCATCATCTGCGATTCGCGGTCGCCGCCGCGGATCACGGCGTACGGCTGCTCGTTTTTCCGGAGCTGTCACTCACCGGATACGAGCCGGCGATTGCGCGCGCCCATGCGGTTCGCCCGGATGATCCCCGCCTCGATCCCCTGAAGCGCCTGGCTCAGAACGCTCAGATGACCGTGGTGGTGGGGGCGCCGCTGCTGCACCGGGAACGACTGCACATCGCCGCACTAGCCCTCCGGCCGGATGGCTCCACGTTGGCGTACACCAAGCAGCACGTGCACTCGAGTGAAGAGCAGGCTTTCGTCTCCGGCACGGGAGGACCGCTGATATCTGTCGAGAGCGCACTGGTCGCCCTGGCCATCTGCGCGGACACGGGTCACCCCGAACACGCCGCCAGCGCCGCCGCGAGGGGCGCGAACATCTACGCGGCTGGTGTTCTGATCACGGCGAACGGATACGAAGCGGACGCCGCGCTGTTCGGACGCTACGCGCGGGAACACAGAATGGCTGTCCTGATCGCGAATCACAGCGCACCCAACGGCGGATTAACCCCGGCTGGCCGGAGCGCCGTCTGGTCCGAAGACGGAGGGCTCGTCGTTGCCAGCCCAGGAACCGAGGAGGCGCTGATCATCGCTACCGAGCAGGGCGGAACGTGGAAAGGTGAGGTGCTTGTAGTATCGTTCCGGTCTTGACGAAATACTCGAGCTGCTCACCGAGCGCGCGATCTTTCTCGACAGTCCACCAGCCGACGTTCGCATTCCCTTCGTCGGTCAGCCCGGTGAACAGGCGCACCCAGTGCAGCTTCGTGCCGTGTGCGGTCCGTTCCAAAGTGATGCTGAGACGCGTCACCACGTCCGCGGCCACCACGACGAACTCGATCCTCGCCGGCGGTTCGTGCCGGGTTGTGTACCAGGTGGACAACCCGGCCGGAGCCCTCTTCGTCCGGAAAACACAATTCTCTTCCGCCACGCCCGATTCGCTGAAGATCATCTCGCAGGTCCATCCCTCCAGCCACTCGTATTCGCGAACGGGGCAGAGCAGCGGGAACACCACCTCGGGTGGCGCGTTCAACTCATGCGTATACTCCGTTTTCGCTCTCTTTCCCATAAAGCCTCCCAACCCAACTGTGAACTATGAAGCTGTAGACAGGTCAAGCGTGCGGTATTATTTCGTCGAGGCACTCCCATCGAAGACGCCTACGACCTGGTCCGCTATCCCGGACACGCCTACCAGCGCGCCCATCCCGATCCCATGGCCGTGGCCGCCATTCTGTTCGGCATGGACCCCGCGCCGGTGGAGCACTGCCGCGTCCTCGAAATCGGCTGCAACCAGGGCGGCAACCTCATCCCCATGGCCTTCGGACTCCCGGAGAGCGAGTTCACGGGCATCGATCTCGCTCCCGGCACCATTGCCCGCGCGCAGTCGCGGATCGAACGGATCGGTCTGACGAACATCCGCGTCCACGCGATGAACCTGCTCGACGTGGGGCCGGATCTGGGCGAGTTCGATTACATCGTCGCCCACGGATTGTACTCCTGGGTACCCGCGCCCGTACGGGAAAAGCTGCTCACCGTCTGCCGCCAGAATCTCAGCGCGAACGGCGTGGCCTACGTCAGCTACAACACCTATCCGGCCGGCCACCTCCGCCGGGTCTCCCGCGATGCCATGCAGTTTCACGCCGCCCGGGCCGGCCTTTCCGGCGAAGAGCGCGTGCGCGAGGGCAAGGCTTTCCTGAAGTTCCTGCTGGACTCGGCGGACGCCGATGGCATCGGGAAAGCCGTTTACCAGAATGAATTCGAGCGGCAATTCAAGAGGGACGACGAGGGCGTTTTTCACGATGAGTTGAGCGCCGACTACTCGCCGTTCTATTTCACCGACGTCGCGGAGGCCGCCGCCCGCTACGGTCTGCAGTTCCTGAGCGAGGCACGGCTGCGCGACATGCTGAACCCCGCGGTGAAACCCGAAGCGCTGCAAATGGCCGCCGAATCCGCCGGCGGCGACCTGATCGCCTACCACCAGTACCTGGATTTTCTGGTGTTCCGCGGCTTCCGCGAAACGCTGCTCTGCCATGGCGAAGCCCGCTTGCGGCGCGATGGTCTGGCGGAGAGGATGGGCCGGATGTGGGTGGCGTCGCCGCTGCGGAAGTTCGGCCAGGAAGCCGACGGCACAACCGAATTCAGGGTGCCGCGCGGCGCGGGCAGCATCCGGACGAACAACCCGGCCACCATCGCGGCGCTCGAACGTCTTCAGGAAATCTGGCCGCAGGGGGAACGCTTCCAGGATCTGCTCGAGACAACGCGGAGCGAAGCCCGCGAGAGCCTGGAACAAGCCTTCCTGCAACTTGCCGCCATGGGGTTGGCCGATCTGCGCACACACTGCGTGTCCGTGGCGGCGCAGGTCAGCGACCGGCCCACGGCGAGCCGCCTGGCGCGGATGGAGGCCCAGGAAGGCGACGTCATCACGACGTTGCTCCACCGGAGCATCCGCATGGAGGATGAGCCGGCGAAGCGATTCATCCAGCTTCTGGACGGAGCCCACGGCCACGAGGCGCTGGTCGACTGCCTCGCGGCGGATTTCCCGGCCGTCCCGCGCGATACGATTGACGCGCAGGTGCGGAGCAACCTGTTGGAGCTTTGCCGCTCGGGTGTGCTCGCAGGTTGACGGAGCATTCCATCAGGAGTACTCTTGGCTTCTACTAACCCTGGAAACGGAGACACTCGATGAGCCAGTTCATGACAGAGACCCTCCAGCAGCTACTGACCCAATCCCCCATCCTCCTTGTGTATCTGGCAGGGGTCGTACTCGCCCTGGTCAATTGGCAACGCTATCCCAGCCCCGCTCGCTTCACTTTTGTCGCCAGCGTCGTCCTGTTGGTTGTTTCCGTGGCGCAATCCTTCGTCTTTCACTATCTCCTCTTTGAGCGAGTCGAACGCGGCTGGACCACCGCGAAAGTCGGTGTGCTTCTTGCCGGCCTGGGCCTCATCACCAGTCTTCTTCACGCAGCGGGACTGGGCCTTCTTCTTGCCGGGATATTCGCCGGACGAAAGACCGCAATCCAGGGGGATCCTCCTCCTCTTCCGTCAACTCGGTAGCGGCGACGAAATGCGCCAAATGCTCCGGTACGAGTTATGGCTCGGAGGGTCGTGCGGCGACCAAAGGTGACCTCGAATTGGGCGCCGCCCGAGTCATTCATCAGGCGAGTTCTGAAACAGCTTCTCTAACTCATCAATGTCAGCGTCGGAACCAGGGTCCGATGGCGGCGCGATTGCTATGGTCAGGATCACTCGCCAAGGGACGAGGAACTCGAATGGCTTGCCGATCGGGCTCAAACTCGGCCTTGCCGTGTACAGCTCGATCCACAACCCGAGCGAATCCTCTGGGTCGATGATCTTCGCCGTGATGTTGTGGCTTTTGATTTCGCCGGGTCGCCCATGTTTGGTAGGGCCGAGCAAAAGACGCACACAGGGGTCTTCTGACCACTCTGACGTAACGACCAGCAGCACTGAGGTTCCAACTTCCAATGGCATGCAATCACTATAGTCCGGGATGTTTGAAGAAAGCCACATGTTTCACGTAAAACTCCTCATGAATTCCGGGCGACACCTTGAACCCCGTCACGTTCATCGCGCCTTCTTGCCGCCCCGCTTCGCCTTCACCACCTCCGGCGCATCCGCCAGGTAGGTGGGCCACTGCGAGACCACCAGCAGAATCGCTGCGGCCATCAGGCAGGCCCACGCGAACCAGTCGCCGAACTCGGTGTAGGGAGTGATGCCCTCCTCCGCTGAATACTTGAGACGCCCCGTGGCCTCCTGGTACATGGGCAGGTGGCCGGTGATGCGCCCGGCCGGGTCCACCACCGCGGTGATGCCGTCGTTGGTGGCGCGCAGAATCCAGCGGCCGTTCTCGGCGGCGCGCATGCGAACCAGCAGCAGGTGTTGCTGGCGCGCGACGCTGTGGCCGAAGTAGCCGTCGTTGGAGATGTTCACCAGCACATTGGCGCCCTGCTTCGCGAACCGCCGCACCAGATGCGGGAACGCCGATTCATAGCAGATGAACGTGCCCAGCCGGTCCTGGCCCGCCGGAAACACCACGACGCGCTGCCCGGAACTGAAGTCGCCCGCTTCCTGCGAAATGCGGTTCACCCAGCCGAACAGCGGCGGAATGAACTCGCCGAAGGGAACCAGGAAGATCTTGTCATAGCGGTCCACCAGATGGCCGTCCGGCGCCAGCAGGACCGCCGAATTGAGCGGCTGGCCCGCGGGCGTTTCCGCCACCGTACCGAAGACGAACCAGGCGTGCGCCTCTCGCGCGAGCGCGGTCACCTTCTCCCGGAAGCCCGGGTCGGCGTAGTAGTAAAACGGACCCGGCGACTCCGGCCACACCATCAGGTTCGTGTTACCGGCGGCGGCCGCCGCGGCCGTGAGGTTCACCAGGCGGTGCTCGGCAGCCTCCGCGGCGACCGGCGTCCATTCCGCCTCTTCGGGGATGTTCGGCTGCACCAGCACTGCCGTCTCCGTTCCCGCGTGCGACTCCGGCAAAGGAGGCAGCACAACCAGCACCACCACCGCGGCCAGCCACGCCAGTTCGCGACGCGGCCGGCGCGCGATCAACAGCGCAATGCCGGCCGCGATCAGGGCGAAAAGAAACGACAACCCATAGACGCCCACCAGCGGCGCCAGCCTCATCGGGAGCGCCATGTCGATGCCGCCGTTCCCCAGAGCCAGCCACGCGAAGCCCAGCGGACCGTGCGTGCGCTCGATGCCGGTCCACAGCGCGGCCACCCCCGGAATCGCGTACCAGCGCGGCAGCAGCGCGCCGGCCAGCATGCTGAACACCGCGAGGTGCAGCGACTTGATGAGCGAGAGCAGCAGAAACGATCCCCAGCCGCCCCACCGTCCCATCCCGCCGTGCACTTCGAGGACGAACTGAATCCAGTAGCAGGTGGCGAACCAGTACACGTTCCCGGCCACGTAGCCGAGCAGAAAGCGATGCCAGGGACGAGGCTCCCACAGCAGGGCCAGCAGCAGGGGCGTCAGGGCCACCGGCGCCAGAAAGACGAGATTGAGCGGAGGAAACGCGACGACAAGCAGGACGGCCGTGAGCAGCGCCAGCGCGTACTTAATCCAGGGCGCGGGAAGCCTGGTCATTCACCTTGTCCGCCATGTAGGAACTGCGCACGAACGGCCCGCTGAACACCGCCCGGAAGCCGAGGGACAGGCCATACTGCCGGTACGCTTCGAACTGTTCCGGGAGCACGTATTCGCTCACCGGCAGGTTGCGCCGCGTCGGCTGCAGGTACTGGCCGATGGTCACCACGTCGACGCCCGCGCCCAGCAGATCGCCCATCAACTCTTCCACCTGCTCCGGCCGTTCGCCCAGCCCCACCATCAGGCCGGATTTGGCGAGCGCCTGCGGCCGGTAGCGTTTCGCGAACCGGAGCACGTCCAGCGATTGCGTGTACTTTGCCTGCGGACGCACGCGCCGGTACAAACCGGGCACAGTCTCCATGTTGTGATTGAAAACGTCGGGGCCCGCGTCCAGCACACGCGCCACGGCCTCAAGATCGCCGCAGAAATCCGGCGTGAGTACTTCGATCCGCGCCTCGGGCAACGCGCGCCGCACCTCGCCAACGGTTTGCGCGAAGTGCCGCGAGCCGCCGTCGGCAAGATCGT
Organism: Bryobacteraceae bacterium; assembly: GCA_049510065.1. Classification (GTDB taxonomy): domain Bacteria; phylum Acidobacteriota; class Terriglobia; order Bryobacterales; family Bryobacteraceae; genus CAWACP01. The sequence continues at coordinate 153,761 of JBEKZH010000002.1, read as the reverse complement.
CGCGGTTCACCGACGTGATCACCACGTAGCGGAGCCGCATGCGCGCCGCCATCGCCGCCACGTTGGCGGGTTCGTCCGGGTCGAGCGCGAACTCGTGTTTGGCCGGCGAGCCTTTGGGCACCGAACAGAAACCGCAGCCACGGGTGCACAGGTTGCCCAGGATCATGAACGTCGCCGCACCCCGGTGAAAGCATTCGTGGATGTTCGGACAACGGGCCGATTCGCACACGGTGTGCAGATGCAGCCGGCGCAGGTCGCTCTGCAGTGCCTGCACCGAGGGGAAATGCGTGGCGCTCCGGCGCAGCCACGCGGGAAGCCGGGGAGCGGCGACCGGTGGGTCGTCGATTTGTACGAGGGTGTCGCGGGACATCAGAATTTTCGCACGATGGGCTTGAAGCCGGCCTTCTCGAGGTCCGCCCGCGTGCGCGCAATTTCCGAAGCGTCCTTCAGGGGACCCACCAGAACCCGAAAGCTCCCGGTTGGCGCCGTAGAAAGCTGGGTCCTGTAGCCGCGCTTGCTGAGCGTCCCCGCGATCACTTCCGCTTCCGGACGCGCCGTCGCCACCACCTGGAGATACACGGTTCCCGCCTCCGGCTCAACCACCTGTGGCGTGCCCCCAGCTTCCTTCGGCGAAGCTTCCTTCGGCGGCGCGGTTTTCGGAGCGGCAGCCACCGGTTCCGCATGGGCCTGTTCCGCGGGCCGCTGCTCCTGCGGCGGTTGTGAGGCCGCTACCGGCTGCGTCGACGTACCCGTGTCGGCCGCCTGCCCCGGCTGCGCCGCCTGCGTGCCCGCGTCCGGCATGGGCGACGTGCGCTGCGGATTGTCCACCACAATCGGCTTGCCGGCATCCCCCTTCTTCGCCACGTCGGTCACGCTGGGGGCCGAATTGCGGCCGGCAATGTAGCCCATGGCGAAAAACACGCCGAGCAGCACCACCATGATGAAGAACACGCTGAGCAGTTGCTTGTTGCCCAGCACCAGTTCGAATTCGCCGTCGTCCGTTCGTGGCAACTGAGATTAGTCTCCCTTTCGCGGCTCGGCCGGGGCGTTTCCAACACGATCCAACGCCCGGCTCAATGATGAAAGTATATCGAGCGGCAGCGGGAACACCACCGTGGTATTCTTCTCCGAGCCAATCTCCACCAGCGTCTGCAGGTAGCGCAACTGAAGCGCAGCCGGCTGCCGCTGAATCAGTTCCGCTGCCATGGCCAACTTCTCCGCCGCCATGAACTCGCCCTCGGCATGGATAACCTTGGCGCGGCGCTCGCGCTCGGCTTCGGCCTGGCGCGCGATGGCGCGAATCATCTGGTCCGGCAGATCCACCTGCTTCACTTCCACCAGCGTCACCTTCACGCCCCACGGGCCGGTGTGCTGGTCCAGCACCGCCTGCAGCCGGATGTTCACCTTGTCGCGCTGGCTGAGCAGCTCATCCAGTTCCACCTCGCCCAAAATGCTGCGCAACGTGGTCTGCGACACCTGTGAGGTAGCGTAGAGGAAATTCGTCACCTCGAGGACGGCTTTGCTGGGGTCCACCACGCGGAAATACACCACGGCGTTCACCTTTACGGTGACATTGTCGCGGGTCACCAGATCCTGCGGTGGCACCTCCATGGCCTCGATGCGCAGCGAGATGCGCACCATGCGATCCACCGGCTTGAACACGAAGATGATGCCCGGGCCCTTGGGCTTTCCCAGGACGCGTCCCAAGCGGAAAATCACTCCGCGTTCGTATTCGGCCAGAATCTTAATGGACGAAAGCAGGTAAATAACGACGATCAGAATCGGTATCAGAAGCACAGGGTCTAACATAGGTCCTCCCTATTTCAGCGGTTCTACACGGAGCGTGAGCCCATCCACGGCGATGACGCGCACGCGCGAGCCTTCCGGAAGCGGCGCCGAGCTCACCGCATCCCAGTGCTCCCCGTGCACGAAAACCTTGCCCGCCGGCGACAGATCGGTGCGCGCCACGCCGATCTCGTCCAGCATACCGGGAATCCCGGTGACCACTTTGTTCCGCCTGGCGCGGACCACAATCGAGACCAGAAACATCGTGATCAGCGCAAACGGCAGGCTTACCGCGAGCGCCGTGGAAAGGCGAATGCGGACCTCGGGCGGGCCGTCCACCAGCAGGACCGCGCCCAGCACCATGGAAACGGTTGCGCCCGTGCCCAGAATGCCGTGGGATGCCACCTTCGCTTCCAGCACGAACATCGCCGCCGCAAGAATAAGCAGAACCACGCCCACCCAGTTAATGGGCAACACGGCCAGCGACGACAATCCAAGCATCACCAGAACGGCGCCGGCCACGCCCGGGAAGATCAGGCCGGGCGATTGGAACTCGACGTACAATCCGAGCCCGCCCAGCACCAGCAGGATGAAGCCGATGTTCGGATCGGAGATGGCGGAGACCAGCCGCTCCCGCCATGTGAGCGATACCACGACTACCTCGGCCCCTGCGGTGTTCAACTTCTGTCGCGCGCCGTTGAAACGCACCACCTCGCGGCCGTTGATTTGATCGAGCAGCGCGCGTTCGCTCGCGGCCACGATCTCGATGAGGTGATTGTCCAGCGATTCCTTGTCGGTGAAAGCGCGCGCCTCGCGAATGGTCTTCTCGGCCAGATCGGAATTGCGCCCGCGGCGCGCCGTCAGATTCCGCAACAGCGCCGCCGAGTCGTTTTCGATTTTGGCGCGCATCACCGGTTCCATCTGCTGGTTCAACATCACCGGCGAGGCCGCGCCCGTGTTGGTGCCCGGCGCCATGGCCGCAACGTCGCCGGCCTCCAGCAGGAAGAAGCCCGCTGATGCCGCGCGCCCGCCGCTGGGAGTCACGTACGTCACCACCGGCACGGGCGACGCGACCATCTTCTCAATCGCCTCGCGCGTGGCGTCCAGCATGCCTCCGGGCGTGTTCAGTCGAATCAGGATGCAGGTGGCGTTCTCGCTGCGGGCCTGCTCGATGGCCCGCGCGATGATCTCCACCGTGATGGGGTGCACAACTCCGTCCACGTCGGCGGCGACCACGCGCGGAGCGGCCGCCAGCGGGACCGCAAGGAGTCCCAGAACCGCGATCAGGCCTGCAGGTCTCAACACGACTCACTATATACCGAACCGCGGGCCGGTGGGGTGGGGGCGGTCAGTCCACCACCCTGATCAGTTCCGTCTGCACAGCCCCCGTCACCCGCGCTTCCGTATCGGACACGTACACGTTGTACTCGGAACGAATGCCGAACCGCGGAAGATAGATGCCCGGCTCCACTGAGAAGCACGTGCCGGGGATGACCTTTCGCTCATCGTGCGTCTCCAGATTGTCCATATTCGCCCCGGTGCCGTGCACTTCTTCGCCAATGGAGTGGCCGGTGCGGTGGACGAAATACTCCGCGTAGCCGTTCTCCGTGATGTGGCGCCGCGCGGCGTCGTCCACCTCGAACCCACGCAGCGGCTGGCCGCCGGCCACGCGATCCCGCACCAGTGCGAAGGCGCGGTCGCGCGCGTCCCGCACGATGGTGAAAACCTTCGTCACCTCATCCGGCGGAGTGGCGCCGCAAAACCCGGTCCACGTGATGTCGTAGTAAACGGCGCCCGGCGTATTCAGCTTCGCCCACATGTCCATCAGCAGCACGTCGCCGCGGCGGATGGGCGACGACCCGCTGGCTTCCGGCTCGTAGTGCGGGTTCGAAATATTCGCGTTCACCGCCGCCACCGGCCCGTGATCGCTCACCAGACCGGATTTGTCAAAGGCCGCGCGAACATACATCTTCACCGCGTACTCGTCGATCGCTCCGCCGCCGCGCAGAACGTCTCCGACGTGCGCGAACGCCGCCGCGCGGATCTCATCCATGCGCCGTCCGGCTTCGAAGTGCGTTTCCACCTGTTCCTTCGACCAGCGCGCGTCGAAGCGCTGGATCAGATCCGCGGACGTCGCCACCTCGACGCCGCAGGAGCGGATCAGGTCGATGGTCCCGCCATCCACCATCGCCACCAGCGGCACGGCGCAATTCGGAGAGAATTGCATGGCCACGCGCCGGACCCCGCTCAGCAGCGCCACCAGACCGTCCCGCTGGGACGCCCATGCGGAGTAGAACTGCTTGGCGCCGGGCAGCTCGTCCAGCGCGCGCGGCTCCACGGCGTGCACCAGCGCGCGCGGCTCGCCCGAGGCGGGGATGAGGTAATACCAGCGCCGCGAGGCCAGACCGGCGTGGTGTAAGTCGAGGATGCGGTAGGCCAGCGGGTCGCGATGATGATGGTCGAAGAACAGCCAGCCGTCCAGACCTTCCTCGCGGATCGCATTCTGTATCTGAGTTAGTTCCATTGCGGCTCCATGTTACTCGTCTTAAGTTACAACCACTCCGTTACCGTCGTGGCTCGGTAACATTACATCGGAACCGAGCCGCGACGGTCACGGAGCGGTCCCGGCGGTAAAGAACGGCTCCCATTTCTCTTTCGCCGGAGGCGGCGTCAACAGGCTTACAATCACCAGCGACAGCACCGAAGCCGCCAGCGCCGGATACACGGCGTCCACCGTCGTCCCAATCGACGGCCACACGATATCGTTCAGGTGAGCGGCATTCCAGACGATGGTGATCGCCGCGCCCAGGATGATCGAGACGATCGCCCCCGCGGTTGTCGTCCGCCGCCAGAAAAACACTGCCAACACTACCGGTGTCACCGCCGCTCCGTAAATCGTATAGGCATACAGCGAGGCGGCCAGAACCGAGGTGAACGTTGTCGCCTGCAGCAGCGCGAATCCGCCCAGCAGTATGACAATCACCCGCGATGCCAGCAGCGTCCTCCGCTCCGGCGCGTTCCTGTCGATGAATCTCGAATACACATCGTGAATCAGATTAGTTGCGGGGGAGAACAGATAGTTATTCGCGGTGGAGATGACTTTCGCGAAAACGCCGCCCAGCAGGATCGCGCCCACCAGAGGGGGCAGGCCGAGGCGCGCACTCATCGGGATGATCTCGCGGGGGTGGTCCGTCTTGAACATCGAACTGCCGATCACCGCCAGGGTAATCAGCAACGTTTCAAGAAGCAGAGTCCCGATAATCCAGCCATACACCGCGAACCGCGCGTCTTTCTCGGACCGCGCGGAGAAAAACTTCTGATACATACTCTGATTGCCAACCAGAAGTAACATGGTGGGGATCAGAAAGCCCAGCGCAGTAAGTGGCGTCACGTTCCCGAATACCTGGAAGTGCGTTGCGGGAAGCGTGGCTCTGACCTGCGCCCACCCTCCGGCATGCTGCAGAAGCAACGGAACCGATACGATCACGATCAACGTCACCAGGCTGCCGATAATCAGGTCCAGATAGGCGATGGAGGCCATCCCGGCGGCCGCCGTAAACACGATCACGAACGCGGCGATGATATACATGCCGCTCTCGCGCGAAAGCTCCGGGAAGATCAGGTGCAGGACGTCGCCGCCGCCGATGAACTGATAACTGGCGATCACCGTATACGCAACTACTATGGAAATGGTGCCCAGAACGCGCGCCCCCACATTGAACCGCAGCTCCAGCAGATCCGGCACCGTGAACTGCGCGAACCGCCGCGCCCGGCCGGCAATGAACCCGATCACCAGAAGGCCGGCCCATCCACCCGCCGGTTGCCACAGCGCCGCGAAGCCGTTCCTGTAAGCGTTCTCGCCACCCGCGAACAGGCTGCCTGCGCCAATCCAGGACGACAGCAGCGTGAACACCAGCACGGGCCAGGGCAGCTTTCGGCCGGCCACCAGAAAGTCCGTGCTGCCGTGCACGCCGAGCGTCTTCACCACCGTCGTGACTAGCAGCGCGCTTACTACAACCGCCAGAACCACCATGTAGATCATTCGGGTTGAGCTTCCTTTTGCCGGATGGAGTACTGTATCACGGTGGGAACGTGCACGACGCCGGCAATGTCGGCGGCGTTGATGACTTTGAAGGACGCGACGTCATCCACCCAATCCTGACTCGTGCCGTCCTGGTATTGCGTGGCGACGGTGACCGTGTATTCGTTTCGCGCGAACGCGCACTCGAGTTCGAAGCAGACCTCGAGGACGGACCCCGCGGCCACCGGACCGATAGTAACGCCTTCCACCCGCGTGTTCGTGCCGAAGACGTCGATGCCGATGCGATTGCGGATGAGCAGCCCGACCACCGGCTCATCCACGTCTCTGCGCATCTCCGCCTGAACGCGCACACGAAGACGATCTCCCGCCTCGAACACGCCGCATTTCCGCCCGAACCGGTCTGTGATCGCGACGTCCACGATGCGGCTGGCGCCGTCGCCGTGCCGGAAACTCGCGCTGCCCCCGTCCGGCCCCGCGCCGCCGTCGTCCGTCAGCCGCTGCCTCTCCAGCACAAACCCAACGTACCGGTTCACCGCATCGCTGGCCGCGCCGAGAAAACGAACCCGTCCGTCCACCAGGAAAACCGCGCGACTGGCCAGCCTCTTCACCAGACCCAGGTCGTGAGAAACCAGCAGCACGGTCTTGCCGGTGGTTCGGAACTGTTCGAACTTCCGCACGCAGCGGGCGGAGAACACCGCGTCTCCCACGGCCAGCGCCTCGTCCACAACCAGAATGTCCGGGTCGACGTGAATGGCTGTGGAGAACGCCAGACGCAGGTACATGCCGCTGGAATATTCGCGGACGGGCCGCTCCATGAATTCGCCAATCTCGGCGAAGTTCGCGATGTCCTGAAACCGCGCATCGATCTGCCGCCGCGCGAGGCCCATCACCTCGCCGCTTACGTAGACGTTCTCGCGCCCGGTGAAGTCCGGATTGAATCCCGCGCCGAGCTCAAGCAGGCCCGTGATCCGGCCCGCGCAGAGGACGCGCCCGGTGGTGGGTTGCAGAACCCCGCAGACAATCTGCAGCAGCGTGCTCTTCCCCGATCCATTTGGACCGATGAGCGCCACCACCTCGCCATTTTCGACGCGCAGGCTGACCGCGCGCAGCGCCCAGAATTCGTGAACGTCCGCGCCCCCAGGAAGCAGATGACGTACCCGTTGGGCAGGGTTTCGAAAGAGGGCGAAGCTCTTGGAGACGTTCTGGACGGCGATCACTGGAATGCTCAATATACCGCGCCAGGCGGTTACCGAGCCACGACCGTAAGAGAGTGGTCAACTTACGCGCTGACGGGCACCGCTTCCGCCGACCGCGCTTCGTTGAAGCTGTATCCGAAGCCGCGAATGGAGCGGATCATCTTCGGGTTGGCGGGATCGGGCTCAATCTTCTGGCGCAGGCGCAGGATGTAGACGTCCACCGTGCGATCCGTCACGGCGCGGTCCTGACCCCACACGGCGTCGAGCAGTTGTTCCCGGCTGAAAACCACTCCCGGGCGGCTCATCAGATATTCGAGCAGCCGGAATTCGGTGGCCGTAAGCGACAACTCCCCACCGTTCAGCCGCACCACGCAACTATTGCGATCAAGCTCCAGCGAGCCGGAGCGCATCACCCGCGGAGCGATGGACGGCCCGCGAAGCTGCGTCTTCACGCGCGCCACCAGCTCACGCACGAAGAACGGTTTCACAATGTAATCGTTGGCGCCGAGCTCCAGGCCGATAATGCGGTCGGCTTCGGACGCTCGAGCCGTGAGGAAGATCACGGGAACCTGCGACAGCTCCGGCGAACTGCGGATGGCCTTGCAGATTTCCAGGCCGTCCACATCCGGCAGCATGATGTCCAGGATGGCCAGATCCGGCTTTTCCCGGCGCAGGAACTCGATGGCCGCACGGCCCGTCTGCAGTCCGACAAACGCGAAGCCTTCCTTCTCCAGGTTGTACTTCACCAGAGAGTAGAGGTCCGCGTCGTCCTCGATCAGTGCTATCTTTCGCATACTCGTCCCTGAAACTAACCTGCCATCGTTACAAACAGATTACAGATCGATGACTGCCGCGCTACGTGCGCCATTTTCTTCATTGTAGCGTTGGGCCCGCGGGCCAGTCGTACAGGCCGCGCTCGACAATGTAGCGGCCCACCGCCGGAGGCAGATCGTCCGGCATCTCACCCAGCGCCAGACGCCGGCGAATATCGGAAGAAGACACCGGCAGCGCCAGCGTGTCCAGGCGATCGACGCGCGCGCCTTCGGGGGCCGCATAGGAATGCCCCGGCCGGGTCACCACAATGAACCGCGTCGAGGCAACCACGTCGCGCCAGCGGTGCCACGTCGCGATTTCCGCAAACGCATCCGCGCCGAGGATGAAGTACAGCTCGTCCGGCCACGCCGCGCGGACTTTTTCGATGGTCAGGATGGAGTAGCTTTTCTGCTCACCCTCCTCCAGACGTGATGGCTCGAAGCGCGGATCGGCGGCGCAGACCAGTTCCACCATGTGGAAGCGGTCTGCCCAGGCCGCGCCCGTGCTGTCGGACTTGTGCGGGGGACAGCCCGCCGGGACGAACAGTACCCGCTCGAGGGCGAAGGCGTCGGCCGCTTCCTGAGCCACGGTCAGATGGGCCTTGTGGATGGGATCGAAGGTCCCCCCGAAGATTGCTATCGGCAAGTTACAGGATACCAGGGCGCGCTGTATGCTCAAGGAGATGACGCGGGCGTTTTCGATTGCGGCCGGGGCGCTGGTGGCGCTGGTGGGCATTGCTCTGGTGTTACTGGGCGCGGCCTGGCTGCTGCCCCACCTGTTGAGAATCCATGGGGCGACGGGACGGACGGTGGTCATAGTGTCCCTGGTTGGATGCCTGTCTGCCTCGCAGTACCGCCGATGGCGCGCGGCCAAACGGAGACGACAGAATCCGTCCGAGAACCGCCGGCGAGAGGTCTCGCCTCTCGATCTCACCTCCGGGATGTGAGTATAGGCGGCTCTGTTCTACTCCCGGCAGATGCCGCGCCGGCTGCCGCGGATGAACTTCACCAGGTGTCGCGCGTGTTCTCCTGGAACCCCGGCTTCGATACGCGCCAGCGCCTCGGCCAGCTTCAGCCCGGAGCGGTACAGAATTCGGTAAGCGGACTTGAGAGCAGCGATGTCGTCCGCGGAGAAACCCGCCCGCGTCAGACCCACCAGATTCAGTCCATTCGGCGTCACCCAGGAGCCCGCGTACAGAAAATACGGCGGCACATCCTTGTTCACGCGCGTGATGCCGCCGATCATGGCCAGCCGCCCGATCTTCGAGAACTGGTGGATAGCCACGCCTCCCGAGATGAACGCCTGATCCTCCACTTCCACGTAGCCCGACACCAGCGCGCAGCTCGCGATCACCGTCCTGTTCCCGATGTGGCAATTGTGCGCGATGTGTCCGGAGGTCATGATGTAGTTTTCGTCGCCGATCTCGGTAACGCTCTCCGGCAGCGTGCCCCGCGAGATGGTGTAGTGCTCGCGGATCTTGTTCCCGTTGCCGATGCGCAGATAGCTGCGCTCTCCGGTGAATCCCTTGTCCAGCGGGTCCGTGCCCAGCACGGTCCCGGCCGAGATCTCATTGTGATCGCCGAGCGTGGTCCAGCGTTTCACGTACACGTAGGGTTCCAGGCGGCAGAACGCCCCGATCTCGACATCCTGCTCAATCACGCAGAATTCCCCGATCACGCACTGCGGCCCGATGGTGGCGTCCGGATGCACGCGCGCACCGGGGGCCACGGTGGCGGATGGATCGATGGCCATAAGCTTGTATCATACGTGAGGTAAGAACACGGGTCGTGAGGTGACGATGCGGGTCTCTGAGATTGCCACGCTGGTGGGGGGAGCATACGAGGGCGAGGCTGATCGCCTTATCCGCGCCGCCGCCGCCCTTGATGCCGCGGGTGTGGACGAAGTGTCCTTCGTGGGCAACCGCAAGGCGGCCGCGGCAGCCGCCCAATCCGAAGCGGGCTGCCTGCTGGTTCCGGTGGATTTCCCGGCGGGCCGCACGGTCATCCGCGTGGAAGACCCGCGAACCGCGTTCGCCCGGGTGGTGGCGCGCCTGCATCCGCCCGAATTACCCGAGCCGGGCATTCATCCCACGGCGGTGGTGGCCGCTGACGCAGTAGTGGGCGAAGGCGTCTCCATCGGCCCGCACGCGGTGATTGGTCCGGCGGTGCACATCGGCGCTGACTCGGCGATCGGCGCCGGCACGTCGCTGGGGGCGCGCACACATCTGGGCCGCTCCTGCCACCTGCATGCCAACGTCACCATTTACGCGGACGTGAGCATCGGCGACCGCGCCATCATCCACTCCGGCGCGGTGATCGGGGCCGACGGCTTCGGCTTCGCCATGGCCGGGGACCGCTGGGAGAAATTCCCGCAGATCGGCCGCGTCGAGATTGGCGACGATGTCGAGATTGGCGCGAACTCCACCATCGACCGCGCCGCGCTCGGCGTGACCTCCATCGGCGACGGCGTCAAGCTCGACAACATGGTGCACATCGGGCACAATTGCCGCATCGGCCGCCATGTGGTGATCGCGGCGCAGACGGGGATTTCCGGCGCCGTGGTGGTGGAAGACTATGTGGTGATCGGCGGCAAGGTGGGCATCGGCGACAAAGCGCGCATCGAATCGCGCGCGGTGCTGGGTTCCGGCTCGGGCGTGCTCACATCGAAGATCGTTCGCCGCGGCCAGGTGGTGTGGGGCACACCCGCGCGCCCGCTGAAGGAGTACCTCGAACAGCTTGCCAACATGGCCCGGCTGCCCGAGCAAAGGCGCCGGGTGGAGTCCCTGGCGAAACGGTTGGAAGCTCTCGAAAGCCGCGTGAATGAGATGGATCAGACCGGAAGTTGAACCCGCCGGGAGCTCTGTTCCGCGCGATCCAGAATCGTGTCAGCCGACTCCAGCAACTGCTGTACCCGAGCGAGCAGAGTCCGCGCCTCCAGCAACTCCGCCGGCATCGTCATCTCGAGGTAGTATGCGATGGCTTCAATCGTGCTCAATGGTTGACGCAGATCGTGAGTCATTTCGAGCAACACTCGATCCCTGTCCGGATGCGCGTGTGGATCGTGAAAAAACGCAGCAGCCTTCTCTCGAGCAACTTGTGCAGCAGACACCGTATTTGATTCCTTCCTCACCGTGCCAATGGAGCACGGCGAGACGGTTTATATTTACGCGGGGGGGGACGTTCAACGTTATACCCCCATTTGTGGGGTCAGGTCAATAGATTTGTTACGAATTTGTATCGATTCAGTAACGGCCGTTGAATCTGCGGGAGATTTAAGATCGCCGAGTGCACGACACTGCTCGCTGCGGCGTCTCCACCTCATGGTGAATCTGCGTTGCCGCATGGGGAGCCTCGCGCTCGGACTTACCTTAGGGCCGCTGCTCGCACAGGTACTGGGGGTACCAGAAAACTCCCGGTACCTGCGCGAGCCGTCATCGCGCGGATTCGGCACAGTCAGCGGAGTCGTGCTGAGTGACATGACCGGGAAGCCGTTGAAGCGCGCCCTGGTGATCCTGAAGCCGCTCGACGCGGATGTGCTCCCGCGACTGGCCACCACCACCGAAACCGGTGCGTTCGAGTTCGCCATGGTGAAGGCCGGCCGCTACACGTTTGTCGTGCAGCGGGACGGCTATCTCTCCCTCGGCGGAAACGGACCTCGATCCAGTGGCCTCCCGGAGCAGTTCACGGTCTCGAACAACGCGCGGCTTGGAAGCTTCGTATTCCGCCTGCGGCCGGCTGGTGTGATCGCAGGCCGCATCAAGTACGCGAGCGACGCCGAGCCCGCCGCCAGGGCGACGGTCGAGTTGTACCGCGAATACCGGATTCGCGGACGCCACGGCTTCGAACCGGCGGCGCGCACGGTAACCGACGACCGCGGGGAGTATCGCATCCACGATGTGCCACCGGGATCGTACTTCGTTGCGGCCACCCGGCAGCGGCCGCCCGAAGCTACTGGCGCCGTCGAAGAACCGCGCCGCGATGCCCGTGGCCGTTCGTTGCCCGACGAGGCCTGGGCGGTCACGTTCTACCCGGGAGCGCAGAAGCTGGTCGAAGCAGTGCCCGTCAAGATCGCTTACGGCAGCGAGGCGCTGGGAATCGATATCTTCCTCGAATCGGTCCCCACCACGCGAATCAGAGGGCGCGTCACCAGCGCTCTCGGCGGAGGCGTGCCCGACAGCATCTCCATCCTGATTCACCGCGCCGACGCGCGAGATGGCGCAGCGATCCGAGCCTCCTACGACGTCTCCATCAACAAGCGCACCGGCGGGTTCGAGATTCAGGGCGTCACTGCCGGTCCGTATGTTCTCACCGTGGACGCATCCGCCGCGAACCAGCGCCTCACCGCGCGGCGCTTCCTCGAAGTCACCGATACGCCGGTGGACAACGTCGAGCTCCTCGCCGAGCCGCCATTGCTCCGGCGCGGTAGTGTCGCTGTCGAGTCCGCCGGGTTCGGCGCAGGCGCGAATGTCCGCGTCGCTCTCGAGCCGCGCGATGAGAGTGCGGGCGTCACTTCCGCGATCACCGAACAGAACGGCCGCTTCAACATCTTCCTGCAACCGGGAGTCACATACGACGCCTTCATGAGCGACCTTCCGGCGGACACGTATGTGAAGTCGATCCGGGCGGGCAATCGCGACGTGCTCCGGGATGGCTTGCCTGCGGAGGGCGACCGCGAGCGCGACACCATCGACATCGTTCTCGGCACGGATGGCGCGAAAGCCGGCGGCAGCGTTGTGGACCGGTCCGGCAAACCGGCAGCCGAGGCGCTGGTCACGCTGATTCCCGATCCGCCGGATGGCCGATTGCAGCAGTATGCCTCGGGAGCCGTGGCTGGCGACGGTTCGTTCGCATTGTCCGGCCTCGCGCCCGGGCACTATCTGATTCTGGCGTCGGCCGGCGACCCGCCCTGCGATATCTACGACCCGGCGGACATGGCCGCGTGCCGCCGCATGGCCCAGGTGATCGAAGTGGACTCTTCCGGCGAGGCGTTCCTGGCACTGCAACTCCCGTGACGGCTCTACAATCAAGGTGAGCGATAAATGTCTGAACGTTCCTACACCGTGCTGTTTGAACCGGCTGAAGAAGGCGGCTATGTTGCCACGTGCCCGGCCCTGCCCGGACTGGTGACCGAAGGCGATACGCTCGACGAAGCACGGGAGATGGTGCGGGACGCCATCCGCGGCTATTTGGAAAGCCTGCGCAAGGACGGGCTACCGAGGAGCTGAAGCGGAAGACGCTCGCGTCCATCGTCGAGCAGGCTGGCTACAGCCCCGAAGAATTCATCGAGCTGCTTTGACCAGCTACCCATGGAATCAGGCGGCCCGATATGGCCTGACCCGGTCTGCGATCTCGGAACCGCGCTCGTCCTCGGCCAACTCCAGTTCGTAGTTTGCCTGGAGGTTCATCCAGAATTGAGCCGTCGTTCCGAAGTAGCGCGCCAGACGGAGGGCGGTGTCTGCTGTGATGGCCCGTCTGCCGCGAACGATATCATTCACCCGGGTCGCTGGCACCAGCAACTCCATCGCCAGCCGATTCGCGGTCAGGCCAAGCGGGCTGAGGAAGTCCTCCCGCAGCGTCTCTCCCGGATGGACCGGAGCCATCGTTTTGTTCTTCGCGGCCATGAGCTCCCTCCTCAGTGGTAGTCCACAATCTCAACTGCAACGGCATCGGAATCGACCCAGCGGAAGCAGATCCTCCACTGGGCGTTGATCCGGATGCTGTACTGCCCCCGCCGATCATCGCGAAGATCCTCGAGGTGGTTCCCTGGAATCGCTCTCAGATCGGAGAGCGCTGCCGCCGCATGAACCTGGTCGAGCCTTCGTTTGGCAACCGGAGCGATGCTCTGGAACCTGCGGCTGAACTCGCGCCGAAACACCTTCTCGGTCTCCTTGTCCCGGAAAGACCGAATCACAGCTCAAGTGTATTACTGCGGTACGTTAAATGCAACGCGGCAAGCCCCTACAGCTCCACCCGGTCCATGGCCAGGAACTCGCGGATGTGCGGGTGACTGGAGCGGTCCAAGTCCTCCACCGGGCCAAAGTAGATCGCCTTCCCCTCGTAGAGGAACACGACGGAATCGGCCACTTTGCGCATCAGATCCAGATCGTGGGTCACCACCACCGAAGTCAGCTTCAGTTGCCGCTTCAGCTTGAGCATCAGGTTGGAGAGGTCGTCGGACATGATGGGGTCCACCATGGTGGTGGGCTCGTCGTAGAGGATACATTCCGGCTGGGCCGCCAGCGCGCGCGCGATGGCCACCGCCCGTTTGTAGCCGGTGGAGAGGTCGGTCGGATAGACGTCGCGGTAGGCCAGCAGTCCTACCATGTCCAGCAGGCCGTCCACCACATCTTCTTTGTTTTGTTCGTTGTAGTCCTCCCTCAGCTCCAGCGAGAACAGAATATTCTCGCCCACGGTGAGAGAATCGAACAGCGCGCCCGACTGAAATACCATGGTGACTTTCTTGCGAATCCTGCGCATCTGGGCCTCGTCGAAATCGGTGATGTCCTGGTAGGCCACCATCACCCGGCCCTTGTCCGGCTTGAGGAAGCCCATGATGTGCCCCAGGCTGACCGACTTGCCCACGCCGCTTCGCCCGATGATGGCCAGCGTTTTCCCTGCATCCAGCCAGAAACTGACGTCGGCCAGAACGGGTTCGTCGAACGTCTTATAGACATGCCGGAACTCTATGTAATGGGTGACGTCGGTCATCGGCGATGAGTGTAACTGGTCCAGTCGTCGGGAGTGTTGACGTTGCGGAAGCAGGCCGCATCGAGGCCGGTGATGGGCACGGCGTCCAGCAACGGCAGCAGATCGCGCATTTTCAGGCGTCCCTCGGCGATGGCCAGGCGGACCTCGGGGAGCGCGTTGCGCTTGTACACCGCGCAGAGCGGCTCAAAACCGTCTTCGGTGAATGGTGCGACACAGCGGCCTCGCGCTCGGACGGTCTTCCGGAGCAGCTCGCGGAGCAGGTTCGGGGACACGTCGGGCATGTCGCAGGCGACAAGGACATTCCATTCGGCGCGGGTGTGTTCGAGGGCGGTGAGCAGGCCCCCGATGGGCCCGAGATCCGGCTCGGCGTCGGCCAGAATCGGCCATCCGAAACGGCCATAGAGACCGGGATCGCCCAGAATCGTAACCGAGCCAGCCGCGTCCGCCACGGCCGCCGCCGCGCGGACCACCAGAGGCACGCCCCAATGACGAAGCAGCGCCTTGTCGCGACCCATGCGGGAACTGCGGCCACCGGCCAGCACAAACCCCGCTTCCCGCATGAGAGAATGATAGCATCACGATCCGGCATGCAATTAAGTCTTTCCAACGGAACCAGATCCGGCTATAATCGGTTAAAACAAATGGTCGCGTTTTGTTTTATCGCGGCCTTCCTGCTCATCGGGACGAACGCTTCGATGCGGGGCGCCGACGACAATCCGGGCGCAGTTCAGAACATCGCGCCCCTGCCTCGTCTGAAATCCACCGTGCGGGTGGATGCCCGCACCGGCCGACTGGTCCGGGTGCTGGTGCCCGTTCCGGCAGCTCCCCAGCGGCCCGCCCGGCAGGCGGCTCCCGACCCCACCATCCAGGCTCTGGTGGAGAAGACGGCGAAGGATTACGACGTGAACCCCGCGCTGGTGAATTCGGTGATCGCCGCGGAAAGCGGTTTTAACCCGGCGGCGGTGTCGTGGAAAGGCGCGCAGGGCATCATGCAACTGATGCCGGCGACGGCCCGCCGCTTTGGTGTGTCCAACGCGTTCGATGTGAAACAGAACGTGGAGGGTGGCGTTCGCTACCTGCGGTTTCTGCAGGACACGTTCAAGGACGACCGGCTCGCCATCGCCGCTTACAACGCCGGCGAAGGGGCGGTGACGAAGTACAACGGTGTCCCGCCGTATCGCGAGACGGTCGCGTACGTGAAGAAGGTCGGCCAGCAGTACGAAGAGGCGAAGAAGAAGGCCGACACTGGCCCGAAAACCGACGTGGAAGCAAAGGCAGCGGCCGTTGCCCAACCACCGCCGGAAGAAAAACAACCGCAACTGGTCACGTTCTACGACGAGCACGGCCGGTTGCACGTGGTCACCGAACGGTAGACGCAAACGGTATGCTGCTCCCCCGAAAGCAGTACCGAGCGGGAATCGCCGCGGCGGTTCTGGCTCTCTCGTTGGCAGATCTGTCTACTGCCGCGTCGCGCGCACGCCGGGACCCCGCACCGGCTCCAGTCGCGTCGCACGTCACGGCGGTACGGTTCTGGTCAATGGGCGAGGTGACTCGCATTGCCATCGAAGCCACCGGCGAATTCAGTTTCCGTTCCGACCGCCTGCCCAACCCCGATCGGCTGTTCTTCGATCTGCCCGGGACCAGGCCGGATCTCGAGCGCCGGGGCATTAACGTGATTCCCGTGCACGACCGGTTTGTGAAGCAGATTCGCGTGGCCGAGACCCAGCACGGCGTCACCCGAATCGTTTTCGACCTCGAAGGCGCCAGTGCGTTCACCACCGAGACGCTGGCCAATCCCGACCGGCTGATCATCGAATTGCGCAGCCCTGGCACAGCACCGAAAGAACCGGAAGCGGAAGCCACCATGGCCACTGCCGAGCGTGTGTTTACGCCACCGCCTCAGCCGGTCCGTCGCGCCACGCAGCCGGGGCAGTTTCCGATGGAACAGCCTCCGGTGCTCGCCGTCAGTGCGCCCTACCGCATCAATCCCGTACTGGTCGTCAAACTCGACGTTCCGCCGCCGCCCCCTCCCAGGGTCAGAACGCAGGATCGCACGCCGGCGCCGAAGCCCGAAGCCAGCTCCCCGCTCCGCGCCGTCACGCCGTCCGATGTCGCCTCTCCGGCGCGCCGCACCGCCACCGGCGAGCGGTCGATGATTCGCGTCCTCGGCCTCAAGGTCAACCGCATCGTCATCGATCCTGGCCACGGCGGACACGATGCCGGGACCATCGGGCCCACCGGCCTTCGCGAGAAGGACCTGGTCCTCGACGTTTCCAGGAGGCTGGGCGCCCTGATTGAAGAGAGGATGGGAAGCCAGGTGGTGTACACGCGCTCCGACGACCGCTTTGTTCCACTCGAAGAGCGGACCTCCATCGCCAATGCCAACCAGGCCGACTTGTTCCTTTCCATCCACGCCAACTCGTCTCCGGTGCGCACGGCCAGCGGGGTGGAAACCTACTATCTGAACTTCACCACTTCCCGGGAGGCGCTGGAGGTGGCCGCGCGCGAGAACGCGGAGTCCTCCATGACCATCAACGATCTCGAAGGACTGCTGCAGAAGATCGCGCTGAAGGACAAGGTGGACGAGTCGCGCGAGTTCGCCCAGCGCATCCAGAACGCGCTTTGCGCTTCCTCCATGAAGGCCGCGCGCAACCGCGACCGGGGCATTCGCAAGGCCCCGTTCGTGGTGCTGATCGGCGCCTCCATGCCCTCGGTGCTGGCCGAGATCGGTTTCGTCAGCAACGCGCAGGATGAGCGGCTTCTGAGGCGTTCGGAGACGCGCCAGAAGATCGCCGAGGCCTTGTACAAGGGGCTGTCGCAGTACGCCGCCACGCTGAGCCACTTCCAGGTGGCCGGGACCAGAACGCCGGCGTCTAATTCGGGGACAGGCACGAAAGTTCCGCAGTAGACGGAATTCCGTGCCTGTCCCCGAATTAGACGCCGCCTCAGACCGCCGTGCGGGTCAGGTCCGACGACGGGGTGGGCGCTGTTTCGGTGTCCTCCGCATCGAGGAATTCCACGCGGTTCCGTCCCAGATCCTTGGCCCGGTAGAGCGCCTCGTCGGCGCGGCGGATCAACTCCTCGCCCGTGCAGGGGAGGCCCGGCTTTATGCAGGTGCCGCCAAAGCTGGCCGTGATCTTCAGCGTCGTGTCGCTCAGCACCATCGGCTGATTTGCCAGATGAGCGCGTATCCGCTCGGCCGAACTGCGCGTGGAGCGTTCGTCACAGCCGGGAAGAAGCACCAGGAACTCCTCCCCCCCGTACCGCCCCAGCGAGTCGTACTCGCGCAGATCGCTCTGCATCCGCCGGCCGGCCTCGCTCAGCACCGCGTCGCCGGCGAAGTGGCCGTGGGTGTCGTTGACGTTCTTGAAATGGTCGAGGTCCACCAGCAGGACGCCGAGCGGACGCCGCTCCCGCGCGGCCCGCGCCAGCTCGCGCTGCAGGATGTCCAGGATGGAGGAACGGTTCCACAACCGGGTCAGTGCGTCCCGCGTGGCCTGCTCCCGCAAAGCCTCCCGGGCGGCGAGCAATTCCGACTGCAGCTCGATGATGCGCGTCCCGGCCCTCAGCCGGACCTTGAGTTCGTGCTGGTCGAAGGGCTTGGTGACGTAGTCGTCCGCGCCCGCCTCCATGCCCTCGATGAGGTCCTCCTTCTGGCTCCGCGAAGTGAGCAGAAGAATGTACGTGTAGCGTTCCCGGTTCATCTGGCGGACCAGCCGGCACACTTCAAGTCCGGTCATCCCCGGCATCATCCAGTCGAGGATGGCCAGAGCGGGCGCGTCCTCCCGCTGCAGGATGTCCCACGCCGTCGCCCCGTCGGAAGCGCTCGCCACTTCGTAGCCCCACTTACGGAGGGTCGCTTCCAGCAGGTGCCGCGATACTACGCTGTCGTCCGCAATCAGTACCCGCACAGGTCAGTGTTCCAGAGCCGGCCGCGCCTGTCGCACACGGATTCCTATAGCGTAGCGCACCGCTCCACTGATCACATCGGAAGAATCGTTCCCCGGCGATAGGCATCTTCGCGGCGATGGCCTTTTTCGGTACTCTGGTCTGTTGAGATTCACTACAGCGCCATGCCTCGTAACCCCATTACCGTAGTGCGCCACGTACCGTTTGAGCACCTCGGACGGATCGCTCCGGCGCTCCACCGGGCGGGCCTCTCCTGTGAGTGCTTTGACCTGTTTGCAGGCGCCACGCCGCCGGATCCGGCCGCTTCCCCCGCACTGATCCTGATGGGCGGGCCCATGTCGGCCAACGACGACCGAAACTACCTCGGCGCCGAGCTTCGCCTGATCGAGGCGGCGGTGCGGGCCGGACGGCCGGTTCTGGGAATCTGCCTGGGGGCCCAGCTCATCGCCAAAGCTCTGGGCGCGCGGGTTTATCGTAATCCTGTGAAGGAGATAGGCTGGTTTCCCTTGCACTTCACCGATGCCGCGGCCGGCGACCCGCTTCTGGCCGGCCTGCCCAATCCCTCCACCGTGCTGCAATGGCACGGCGAGACCTTCGACCTGCCCGCCGGCGCCACGCATCTGGCGTCATCGGAACGGTGCCGAAACCAGGCCTTCCGCTACGGCTCGCAAGTGTATGGTTTTCAATTCCATCTGGAGACTACCCCGGACATGATCGCCGACTGGTGCCGCCAGGACGCCAACTGTGGCGACGTGCGCGAGCTCAGCGAGCCCCTGGACCCCTGCGCTTTCGACCGCGAGCAGGAAGAAGCGGCGGCGCTGGTGTTCGGCCGCTGGGCCAGCCTGGCGTTGACCAGCGGCCCTCCCACGCGAGAATGCCGCGGGCAATGAGGTCCGGAAAGACCCGGTTCCGCAAGCTCGGAGCGAGCTCCGCTGGGTCGTCTCTCTCTCCGAACCACACCAGTTCGCCAATCTCCGCGCTGGCCACCGGCCCGCCGGCCAGAGTGCCCTGGTACAGTTCGATGTGCACGGTACGCGCCTCGCCGCCCGCGGCCACGTCCGTGTAATCTCCCACGTACTCCAGCCCCCGCGGCTCCACCTCGCCCAGTTCTTCCCGCAACTCTCGCCGCAGGCATTCGAGCGCCGTCTCGCCCGCCTCCAGTTTCCCGCCAGGCAGGATGAGCAGCGAAGTCGTGCGCTTTTTCCGGCACAGCAGCACACGCCCGTCGTCGCGCATGGTGAGCAGACCGATCTTGTGAATGTCGGCCATGGGCCTCACTGCAGGATGGGCAGTGTCAGGTAATCGCCAGGCACGAACAGACTGCCCTCGGTGACGCCGTGCGGCGCGATCCGCTTCAGATCCTGAGCGAGTTGTGACGCGGTCATCTCTCCGGCCAGCATGCGTTGCCAGGCGCGCGTGACTCTCGCCACTTCCTCCCCGTTCTCGTGCGCGAACTCCAGGCGAAAGTGGCGGATGCCCGCGCGCCGCCAGGCGTCCAGATGCGGGCTCGCCTCCTGCGCCTCGGCGCCGAACACGGTGTTGCGGCAACCCACGTCGGCCATCACCGGGTGCGGTCGTCCGCTCGCGTCCCGCAGCGCGATCCGGTGCTTTTCGCAAGGCCGGCCGCAATCGAGATAGCTGTGACCGGTGGACAGGAAGCGGCAGAAGACGCAGTGCTCGGTGTGGAACACGGGAAGGTGCTGGTACGCGATCGCTTCGAGGTTCTCCGCCCCCACCGCGCGCGCCAGATCGGCTACCTGCGCCGCGTTCAGATCGTGCGTGGGAGCGATACGGGAAAGCCCGAGGTCGAGCAGGGTTCTCGCGGCGATGGAATTGGCGGCGTTCAGGCTGAAGTCGCCGGTGAGCGCCGGGTGCGGCCGACCGCGCAGAGTGTGCAGCAGCCCTGCGGAGCGCACCAGAATCGGGCAACCGAGCCGCAGCAGAAAATCGACGATGCGTTCCTCGCCCGGCTTGAGAATGCGCGGGCTGGCCACGCGCGCGGGAACGCCGGCGCTTTGCACCCGCTCCACCGAGGGCTGCAAGCCGTACAGGTCGAGATAATCGAGCGTGATGCTGGCGGGCGCCAGCGTGAGAGCCGCCTCCAACTGTTCCGGAGTGCGGACCAGCAGATGTAATTCCGCTCCGTTACCGTCGTGGCTCGGTACGGATTCGGCGCGGAGCGATTCCAGCTCCACCAGCGGATCTCGAAGCGTCATCGGACGCGCCTCGCTCTGCCGGGCCTGCAACTGTTCCACGGCATCGCGCCGCAACTGGTTCAGCATTGAAGCGGGCGCAAACGGCGAGCCGGTCACTTCCAGCTCCAGTTCCGCCAGCTCGTACGGCGTGTTGCCGAGCCGGGTGAATTGATCGCGCAGAACCTCCTGGCAAACAGCTCGATTCTGCGCTCTCTCCAGAACCTGGGCCGACTGCACCTTCACGCACAGGTGCGGGTGGCGCAGCAGAGCCCATTCGCACACCAGTGGAGCGCCCTCGCCGGCGACAATACGCACCTTGAGCTGCTGTTTGTGCACCGGCCGCGCAGCCGCGCTGAAGGGCCGCGCCGCCTTCGCCAGGTCGGGATCGTGCGTGCGCCAGACCAGGTCGCCCGGACGAATACGCGAGAAATCGATCTCTCCATTGCCGAAGCGCAGCGCGAGTTTTCCGCCGGCCTCCGGCGCCACCTCGTAGACATGGCCGCCCTCCTCCGGCTCTTCGGGGCTGCGCCAGTCGGCGGCGTCGAACACCAGGCCGTCACCCGGCTTCAGCGGCGCGATCTCCTCGGACGGGCCCGGCTCCACGACAACACACGCCGCCAGAACCCGCTCTACCCGGCCCATGAACACACCGCGGTGGCGTGGCGCGCGCCCCACGACCACGCGCTGGTGGTCGGTCCCGGTGACAAAGTACGGACCAAGCCCGCGCGAGTAAACCTGCTCGAGCTCGAGCGCCTCGGCGCGGCTGAACGTGGCTGGCCGTCCCGCCCACGCCTCGTCCACGGCCTTGCGATAGGCTCGCGTGGTGAGCGCGACATAGTCGGCGTCCTTGTAGCGGCCTTCGATTTTCAGCGCGGAGATCCCGATGCCGACGATTTCCGGAATCTGCGCCACCGTACACAGGTCGCCCGGAGAGAGCAGATAGCGTGCGTCGGCGAGGGGCCGTGGTTCCTCATCCACTATTAATTCGTACGGCAGCCGGCAGGCCTGTGCGCACTGGCCGCGATTGGCGCTGCGCCCGCCCCACGCCTCCGAGGAAAAGCACTGCCCCGAGTACGCCACGCACAGCGCGCCATGCACGAAGATCTCCAGCTCGCCGTCCGATTCCGCGCGGATGGCGCGAACCTGGGCCAGAGACAGCTCGCGCGCCAGCGTCACCCGGCTCGCGCCAAACTGCCGGGCCAGATCGACGCCCGCGGCGCTGGTGATGCTCATCTGCGTGCTGGCGTGCAGGTCGAGCCGCGGCGCGATGCGTTGGGCCAGCCGCGCGATGCCCACGTCCTGGACGATCAGGGCGTCGGCGCCGGCCTCCGCAATGGCGGCGATGGCGCGCGCGGCTTCCTCAAGTTCGTGCTCGAACACCAGCGTGTTGAAGGTGAGATAGCCCTTCACGCCGCGCCGGTGCAGCGTGCGCATCACCTCCGCCAGCTCGGCCAGCGAGAAGCCCACCTTCGCCCGCGCCGAAAAATGCCGCAGGCCGAAATACACCGCGTCCGCGCCGGCTTCGATAGACGCGTTGAGTTGCGGCCAGTATCCGGCCGGGCTCATGATTTCGGGTTTGCTCGCAGAAACGGGCGTGGCGATTCTTTCAGGGTAACGCGGCGGCGATCACCGGAATGGAGGCGACCTTCACCCGGCCGGACGAAACCAGATCGCCGATGCGTTCGATGTAGCGGCCGTTGAGAGCGATCCCCCGATTGAGGAAAACGAGCTGGTCGTTGTCGGGGTCGCGGATCGGGTCGGCCAGAATATCGTGGGGTTTGAGATCTGCAATCGGCGTCATCACAATCCGCGCCGGCGACTGCGGGAACGAGAAACGAATCGCGTCACAGACGCAGAATGAAGTCGTGCCCGGCTGGGGAGCCTGCTGCGCCGCTGCGAGGCTGGCACTCGGGAGGACAGGGGTCATGGGCACGAACCCTTCGCTCTCCAGAGCGAGCTTCAGCGCCCCCTGGCACATGTTGAGCACCTCAGCCAGTGCATCGAGCAGATCCGCGTCGGAGCGCGGCGCCTCGCCCACCATCCCCCGGTAGACCGCCTCGGCCGCCCTTCTGCCGACGTACATGTCGAGGCCCATCCATGTCTCGGTCCGGCGGAGAATGATGGCGGAGCGTGCGTGGAACACCACCTCGTCCCCGGCGCCGGCGGCCATGGCGGACTGATCCGCGCCTAGTTCCTCCAGCACTTCGCGCAAAATCCGGGGAGCACTCCCGAGCGGGTCCTGACCGGTTCCTGGGGCACTCTCCATCGGTTCGGCCCGATCGAACGGCGAATCGGCCGTGGCCCCCAGGCGCCGCAGTTGTTTGTGCAGTTCGCCGATTCTGCTTTCGAGGCGGGCTTCGAGGGCGAAAACACGCTCAGCCGTTTTCAGGCGCACGCGCAACTCGGGCGGGCCCACCGGCTTGGTCAGATAGGTATCGGCCCCGGCCTCCAGCCCCTGGATGACGTCCATGGTGTCTCGCCGGGCGGTGAGGAGAATGATGTAGGAATAGGGCTGGTTGGGGTTCTCGCGGATGCGGGTGCAGATGTCCACTCCGCTCAGGCCGGGCATCATCCAATCGAGGATGAGCAGCCGGGGAGCATCTTCCTGTTGCAGCACGCTCCAGGCCGCATCGCCATCGACCACCGACGTAACGTCATATCCCCATTTCGTCAGAATGCGCGTGAGGAAGGTCCGCCCGACGGGATCGTCGTCCGCAATCAGGATCCGCATGATCAACACCGCTGTAAAAAAGGAGAAACAGGATCATACCATTGTTTTGCTCCGGGGTGTACGGCAGATTACCCTGTGGTGAAGGCGTTGGTGCCGTAGCCATCGCCAATCGCCGGCTAAACGCTTTGCCCCTCCGCACGCCCAGGGGAAATACCTTCTCTTCCGTCCCCGAATCCTGCCGATCTGTGTAATGAAGCCGACAGCAGCATTGCACGCCACAGCCGGCCTATCGGGAGACATCGGCATGAACTCAGTGTTTCTTCGTTACTGTCTTTCCTCCGCGATCCTTCTGGTTGTTCCCCTCGCCGCGCAGGAGACTGAAATCATCGCGGGCCACCAGGCCGCAGCCCATGAAGTGCTGGTCAAATTCCGCACCGGCGCCCGCATGACGCTGAAGTCCGACCTGGCCACTCGGCACGACGTACGCCAGATGCGGGACCTCGGCCGCACTGGAGTGGTGCACATGCGCTCCGGGAGCGAATCGGCGGCGCGCCTGATGCAGGAACTCTCCGCGGAACCCGACGTTCTGTACGCCGAGCCGAACTACATTGTGAAGGCCGTGGACGCACCTTCCACCACCCCGCCCAACGACCCGCTCTTCTCGCAGCAATGGGACATGAAGAACACCGGCCAGAATGGCGGCATCGCGGGCGCGGACATCGAGGCGGTGCCGGCCTGGGGCGTGACCACCGGTTCGCGCGCCACCGTGGTGGGGGTGGTGGATACGGGTGTCGATTACACTCACCCCGACCTGAAGGCGAATGTCTGGTCGGCGCCGTCACAGTTCACCATCACGTTTGCGCCGGGAGACTCCATTACCTGTCCGGCCGGCAGTCACGGCTATGACGCCATCAGGAACACCTGCGATCCGATGGACCAGAACAACCACGGCACGCATGTCTCCGGCACCATCGGCGCGTCGGGCAATAATGGCGCCGGCGTTACGGGCGTGAACTGGACGGCCAGCATTCTGGGCCTTCGCTTCCTGGACGCGACGGGCTCGGGCAGCGTCTCCAATGCCGTCCGGGCCATCGACTTCGCCATTCTGCTCAAGGCCGCGCTGCCCACCGCGGCGAACATACGCGTGCTCTCGAACAGTTGGGGCGGGTCCGGCTTCTCGCAGACGCTGCTGGACGCTATCAACGCGGCCAACAGCGCGGGCATCCTGTTTGTGGTCGCGGCCGGGAACGACGGCGCCAGTCTGGATTCGTCACCGACGTATCCGGCCTCCTACAACGCCGCCAACGAGATCGCCGTGGCGGCCACCGACGCGACCGACGCCCTCGCGTCGTGGTCCAACTACAGCCGAAACTCGGTGCAGCTCGGAGCGCCAGGCGTGAATATCGTCTCCACCGTGATGGGCGGGAGCTATCAGTCCTGGAGTGGCACCTCCATGGCCACCCCGCACGTGTCGGGCGCGGCGGCTCTGGTGCTATCGGCATGCACATTGTCGACGAGCGCTCTGAAGCAGGCCCTGCTCAACAACGTGGACCTGGTTCCCGCGCTGGCGTCGAAGACCGCGACCGGTGGGCGATTGAACGTGTATCGCGCGGTCCACTCCTGCGCCGGACAGCCCGCAACGCCCGGGTTCACCATCGGAGCGGCTCCTTCTTCGTTCACCCTGAAGCAGGGCGCGTCGGCGACTTCCGCCATCAGCGTGGCCGCTTCCGGGGGCTTTCAGGGCAATGTCGCCTTGTCGTTGACGGGTCTCCCGGCTGGCGTGAGCGCTACCTTCAATCCGCCGGCGGTCGCCGCTGGCGGCACAACCACTCTGCAGCTTACCGCCTCCGCTTCGGCTTCTGCCGGCGCCGTCCCGCTCACCGTCAAAGGCGTCAGCGGGAGCCTGAGCAGCAGCGTATCCCTGAGCCTGAGCGTCACGGCTCCTCCGGGCTTCACGCTTTCGGTGACGCCATCGTCGCAGACCGTGACGAGAGGAGGCAGCGCGCCGTTCACCATATCGGTTGCCGGAGTGGGCGGCTTCACCGGAACGGTCATGATCCAGGCTGCCGGAGTCCCGGCGAACACCAGCACGGTATTCACTTCCGCGGGGGCCGGCTCTCTGAAGATGACCGTCGCCACCACCAGCCGGACCGCGACCGGTTCCTACCCGATCACGATGACGGCCACGTCCGGAAGCCTGAAACAAACTGCCAGTGTCACTTTGAGAGTGAACTGACGGAAGTGGGGCGGCCAATACTGGCCGCCGCCGCGTTTCCACGCGGCGTCAAGTCGGCAAACGCAACCCGTCGGCAGGCGGGGCTGAGAGCCCCGCGCCGGCCACGGGCCGGCCACGGGCCTGCCCCACTTCGCGGATCATTCCTGGACGTCCAGGTCCATCGTGCGCACCACCGAGCTCCGCCCGGCTGAGTCTGCCGCCTGCACTACCAGGCGGTAGGAGCCAGGAGCGAGTTTGTCGAGCGGCACTCTGAGGCCAACCGGGATCACGGGATTGCCGGGCTGCACCGAGCTGGCTACGCTGACCAGCCCGGAGTCCGTCGCCACGGCCCCGGTCTTCCGGTCCTGCACCTTGAGCTGGAGCCCGACCTGCGGTGGATGCTCACTCAGGAGAAGCGGTTCGTAGACCTCCACGTAGATCGCGCCGCTCTCCGTCTTCTTCACCCGGTTCACGCCCGACGGAACGATCTCCACCCCCTGGGCAACCAGAGGCGTGCGCCCCTCCAGAAGCTGCGCGTCGAGCCCGGTGCTTCCGACCGACACCCGATGGAACTCCTTGCTGAAAGCCACGCCGCTCAGGCTGAAGTGCTTGCCATCCCAGGCATCCACCACCAGCGGCGCCTCCAACTTTCCGAAGCTGCGACCCGAGTTGAACACAATCTTGAGAGTGTATTTGCCCGGCGCCACATCGAACTGGTTCTCGTAGTGCATTGGCTGTTCTTTGAATGCTTCCAGTTCCTTCTTGTCCTTGAAGTCCAGCTTCACCGTGTCGCTGAACCGCGCCGCCGCCGTGCCGTCGGGCTTGTACGCGATTCCGAGGATGTTCACCTCTCCATGGAGTTTCCCTTTTACCTTTTCGGTTTTGATCTCGCCGGATGGAAGCTCCATGGCGACGTTTACCCTGGCCGTGTTCGCCGACGTATAGAAGAACGGATCGGAGATCGAGCCGGTCGACGCGCCGGACGCCGCGGCGGACACCTGGGCCTCCATTTCCTTTTCGATGGGATCGCCGGCCAACTGATCCTGAGGCGGGACGTTGCAGTACCCGCTGCGCGCGCGGACGATGGTCCCGCCGCGTTCCACCTTTACCTTAATCGTGTGGCAGCTTCCCTCCTTCGATTCGATCGGCGTGTAACCCAACAGATAGTACTGGTTCTGTTCTCTGGCGATCTTCTCCAGCCCGCTCACCAGATCGTTCGTGTTGATAATCACGAATCCGCCGGTGCCGTTGGCAAGCATGTACATCACCTGCTGGTTGTCGGAGGCGCTGGTTGGGAAATTTGGAATCAGGACGCGCGGCTGGTTAAGCGGGTTGTAGATGTTCGGATTGCCGTAATTGGCGCCGGTGGTTCCCCCGCCGGTGTTGCCGCCACCTGTTCCCGGGCGCCCACCGCTGCCAGTTCCGCCGCCGGTGCCACCGCGCCCACCGCCAGTTCCGCCGCCGGTTCCGCCACTGCCGCCGCGAGCACCACCACTTCCGCCGCCAGTTCCTCCGCCACCTCCACCTACACCGCCTCCTCCACGGCCACCACCGCCGCCGCCACCTCCACCGCCACCTCCACCTACTCCGCCACCGCCGCCACCTCCGCCTACTCCACCGCCACCGCCGCCACGTTGCGCCGGAGAGGGCGCCGCGGAGGATGATCCGGATGATCCGCCCAACGAGGCCAGTTGCACATACGGCCACACAGTGAGGCCCCCCGTTGTGACCAGGCTGGCTGGAACGATTGCCACCGAGGGGAACCCCGCGGGTGAACCCATGAGCGCTCCGCGCGGTCCGAGGCCTCCGGCCGGCGTCGCTACATCGTTGCCGCCTGCAACCAGACCGCGAACGTCAATCGGATAGACTGCCACGTTCGACTTGTTGCATTCGTTGATCGCCGCAGTCACCTCGGGCAACTGGTCGTCGCCGATCTTGTAGCCGGACGTTAACAGGATGAGCGTCTTTCGTCCGGGCACCGAAGCCAGGCTTTTGGCCAGGCTGCGCAACGCCAGCAGACTCGTATGCACGCCGAAATTCGCCGAGCCTCCCAGAGATGGCATGCCGACGGTCGCGACTTCCACCGTGCTGTCTTCCATCGGTGAAACCGTCGACTGCTTCAGTCCGCCGACCATCCGCTTCAGCCTCTCCTTGTCGGTCGTAAAATTCTGGGCAATCTGCAGCGTCCCGCCGAAATTGGCAATCGCCATCGCCGAATTCCGGCCGGCGTTGGCTTCAATGAACTTCACTGCGGCCGCGCGTGCGCGCATCTGTTCGTCCGCCGCCATCGTGGAATTGTCGAAGAACAGGATCAGATAGCGCTTCTGCGGATTCATCGGCGACGCGGCGCCCTGTTCATACGAGAAGCTCTTGACGGTTTGTTCCTTGTTGTCTTCCCAGACGCGAAAGTCCTTCTGGGTGAGGTCGGTGATGTAGGCTCCCTTCTTGTCGGTCACCACCGTATCCACCAGCACCAGACGCGTCTCCGCCTTGATCACCGGCGTGGAGCTGACCGGCGCCGGCGCATTCCCACCGGTCTGCTGCGCCTGTGCACAGAAACCGGCGGCAGACAGCGCTCCGGCCAGTAGCATAATGCGGTAATACTGCACTTTGCACCCCCTCATATTCCGCCGCGGGCTCTCCGGATCGGCGGCCTCACGGAATCTCGACTGTATCACTCTCCGCCGCCATCGTCTGCCCTTCGGCACCCCGTACCACCAGGTGGACCGCGCAACGTCCACACGTCGCATCAACACTGGTTCTCAGTTCGTCCTGGAAGACGAGTTCCGGCACCGCCGCAGGCGATTGCGGGCGGGCGGCTCCTGGGCGCGAAGTGCGAGACGCATAGCTCCACAAATCCCGCTTGCACAGCGACTACATCATACCTGTTTACGATTCACCTCTCAGACGCGCCGCGCTGCCGATGCACGTACAAGAATATGCAGTTCGTTCACCTTATGATCGCCAGATTGTTGCGCCGGGGTGGCGGAAACCCGGCCCCCCTTGAAACCGCGCTCCGGAGGTGGTAAACATTGCGTGGGGCGCGATGGCAGCTCGCGGCCCGCCCGCGCCTGTGCGCGTCGAGTTTAAGGGAGCGATCATGGCATACCGGCGGTTGGTTCCAGCGGCCCTGTGCGCCGCTCTGGTAGTTTTGTGTCTGACTTCCTGCAGTTCCGGGCCGAGTGCGTCACAGCCCGGAACACCGCCCTTCTACTGGGGGGCCGCAGGCGAGACGTGGCGATCGGGCGACTATGTCAAGACGCTCGATGACCTCTCGCATCTCACGGCCGATCAGAATGAATTCACCGTGAGAGCGCGCCCCTGGGAGATCGTCGTCGCCACTGGGGTGGCTCGCGGCTACGTCGATCTGGCCGATACGTGCGAGAGCGCCATCAAGAAGAGCCCGGCGAGGGCCAGCGCGATTCGCCGGCAGATGAGCGCCTGGCGAGCCATCGCGAACAGCACCACGCTGGAACTGGCCGACACGTTTCACAAGTTCTCCGCGGCCAACAAGCAGGCATCGATTCCTCTGGAATTCACCTGGCCGCCTGTGGGAAACGCCGCCGTGCCAGCGCAACGGGACCGATTCGCGACTGGTTTGCCCGTTTCCGCCGCGGACCTCGATGCTCTGGAGCAAGCTATGGTCCAGCGTGGCGTCATGCTGGCAGCGGCGCGCGCCACCGGCGCGGGTGAAGACACCGCCAAAGCGCAGGAGCTGTTCCGCCAGCCGAAGCCCGCGGTGGTCACCGAGACATTCATGGTTGGCATGGGCCAGGCCTTGTACGATCTGTCGTCTCTCTACGGCCCGAAAAAGCTCGATGCACCGAATCGGCATGACATGCTGATTACGCTTGCCACCAACGCCCTGAAGCCGTATCCGAAGAACAAAGACGCGGCGGCGCTGTTGGCGAAGATCGAGAAAGAGACCAAGGCGAAAGGGAAGAAGTAAGGGTTACAAGAGTTCGGGAGGCCGGGCGCCCGGCTTGCCGCGGCCGGCTTGCCGCTCTACTCCACCTTCCACTCCGCCACTCCGGCTGACCACGCCGGTTGCATGGTCACTTCCAGACGCAGGCCGCCGGTGGTGACGGGCTTGAAGCTGACTTTGTTATACCGGTCCGGCTCCACTCCCCAGGGGCCCGCATTCTCCACCGGCTTCCACTCGTCGCCGTCCTTGTAGAGAACGCGCCAGGAGGCGGGCACGCGAACTTCGCCACGGCCCGTGTCGTCGAACCAGTAGACCTGCACCGCCTGCACCGTCGAGGTCTTCGGGAATGTATATTCGAGCCATTCCGTCTTCCCTTTCTCCGGCCACCAGTCGAAGTACGAACTCGGATCGTTGGACGCCGCCGGCTCCTCTCCGTCGTTCACGGCTTCGGGATGCTTCTCGATGCCCTCGTTGCTGACCCTTCCTCCACCATTCGATGCGCTCACCTTGCTGTGCATGCCGAGGGTCGGGTACGGAGTTGGCTTCGCGGAGGACTCGGCATCGGGGATCCAGACCACCATCTCATCGTTGCCGCGATTGGCCCAGGCAGAGTAAGGGATGGCCAGGAATTCCTCGTTCCCGCGCATCAGTTTGCCCGCGGAGTCGTAAGCCAGAGCGACGGCGCGGCTCCTCACCACCTCCACGCCGTTCAACAGGCCCGGCCGGAATTCGGCGGTGAGTTTCTCGTTGTCGGGCAGCATGAGATCCCGCACCTTGCCATCCGCGTTGTCCACCCCCTCTGCCGCGAAAACAATCGGACCACGCTGGATGGCCACGCGACCGCGATCGGCGGCCACTTTGTTATTCGCGACGATCCTGCGAACGGGCATCGGAAGATCGAGGCTGATGACGTCGCCAGCCTTCCACTCGCGATCGAGCGTCACATACCCTTTGTCGAGCTGCATCGGTACGGCGTTGCCGTTCACGGCGAGCGTGGCCTGTTCACGGAGGCTGTCGGTGAAGCGGTAAAGATCGCTCGGCACCGCCTCGTTCCTGGCCCACCCGGGAATGCGAACCTTGATGGCGAAGGCCGCCGGCCGACCGGGGTCCACGGAGATCTTCACGCGCCCGTCCCAGGGATAGCGCGTCTCCTGCACCATCTTCACGGTGCGATTCCCCATGGTGATCTCCGCGCTTCCGCCGGCGAACAGATTCACGTACAGCGCGTTGTCGCCGACCGCATAAACATAGCCCGGAACCGACGCCATGAAGCGCGTGATATTGCCGGGACAGCAGGCACACCCGAACCATGGGCTGCGCCCGCGCCGTCCGGCGGACTCCAGCGGATTCTGGTAGAAGAACGATTCCCCGTCGAGCGAGACGCCGGAAATCAGCCCGTTGTAGAGCGTGCGCTCCATCACGTCGACGTACTTCGCGTCGCCGTGCAACAGGAAGAGACGTTCGTTCCAGAAGTCGTTGCCGACGGAGGCACAGGTCTCGCTGTACGCGGTCAGGTTCGGCAGCTCGTAGTTGTCCCCGAACGCTTCGCCCGCTCCGATGGCGCCAATCCCGCCGGTGATGTAGAGCTTCTTTCCAACCACGTTTTCCCAGATGGCGTCGATCGCGTGCACGTACGCGGTGTCGCCGGTCATGGCCGCCACATCGGCCATTCCGGAGTACATGTACGTCGCGCGGACGGCATGGCCCACCGCTTCGGTCTGGTCCACCACGGGCAGGTTCGCCTGGTTGTAGGCGGTTCCGCCCCCGCGGGAATCGAGCATGAACTTCGCCAGATTCAGGTAGCGTTCGTCGCCAGTAACCCGGTACAGCTTCACCAGTCCCATCTCGACAATCTGGTGGCCGGGCCAGATGGTTCGCTTACCCGGACCGAAGGTGTTGCAGAGAAGGTCCGCCGTGCGCAGGGCGATGTTCAGCAGCGTGCGCTTGCCCGTTGCCTGGTAATGCGCCACCGCCGCCTCATACAGGTGCCCCAGATCGTACAGCTCGTGGCTCAGCACCTCCTCGTTTTCCCAGCGGTTGAGGCCGGACCAGGCGTGAGGGTGCGCGGGGTCGATGGTGCGGGCCGTGTAGAGATACCCGTCCGGTTCCTGGGCGGCCCCGATCTTCACGATCAGGCTGTCGACATACAACTCCAGCGTGGGGTCGGGCTTGACACTCAGGGTATACGAGGCGCCCTCGATGACCTTGTAGATGTCGGTGTCGTCGAACGGATAACCGGGGATCTTCCGGTCTTTGTCGGAGATCTCTCCGCGCAGCGCCTCGGCGGCGTGAACGAAGTTCTCCACCCTTCCCGTCTCCTCGCACTTCTGAAAGGCAAACGGAATAGTGACCTTGCGGTTCGTGTCGATCCGCGGCGCCCAGAAAACGTCGTTCAAATGGACCGCGGTGAAGGGAACCGGCTTGATTGGGTAGTCATGGTCGGCTCCAACCGCGCCGGAAGCGCACAACAGCAGCGCCAGGCCTGCCTGCAGCCACATTCCTGAGAGCTTCATGTCCATCCTTTCGGAAACGCTTCCATTATATGCCCACCGCGCGGTCAGGATCCCGGTTTGCGCTGGTCCACGATCCCGCGGAGCTCGTCGATGGTCACGAACTGGTTGACGGCGACACCGGCGAACTGCTGCCGCAATCCGCTCGGCCAGCGGACCTCGACATCCACCTTGTCGGCCTTGCCCAGGCCGAAGTGCAAGCGCTTGTCATTCACCGACAGGAAGCCCGCCTGGGCCAGCACTTCCTGCGCCTGCCGGTGACCGTTGTAAGTGACCACGACTCGAGCTCCGATCGCGCTGCGGTTCGACTTCACCGCATTGAGTTTGAACTTGATCCAGCGATTGCCGCCCGTAACATCGTTGCGCAACAGCGAGGGCGGCTCGTTCTTGTTCACAATGACGATGTCCATGTCGCCATCGTTGTCAAAGTCGCCGAACGCGCACCCCCGGCTGCAATGCGCGGCCGTAACGCCCGGCCCCGCCTCGTCCGTCAGCTCCTCGAACCGGCCATTGCCCAGGTTCCGAAACAACACCCGGGGAGTGCGGCTCGGAAACTCCTTCAGCTTCTTCTCCATTTCGGGATACACGCTCCCGGTGACCCAGAACAAATCCGGGTAGCCGTCGTTGTCCAGGTCCACGATCCCGGCCCCCCAGCTCACGTACCGCGTCTCCACGCCGAGACCCGATTGTATGGTCACATCCGAGAACCCCAGCCGCCCCTCGTTGGCGTACAGCGCCGGCGTGTCTTCGGTGAAATGCGTCTTCAGAATGTCCAGTCGTCCGTCGAGGTTGAAGTCGCCGACGCCCAGCCCCATGCCCGCCTGCTCCTGGCCGTCCTCGTTCAGGGCCACCCCGAGCGGGAGACCGTTTTCGGTGAAGGTGCCGTCGTGATTGTTGACATACAGAAGGCTGGGCGTGGAATCGCAGGCGACATAGATGTCCGGCCACCCGTCGTCATTGAAGTCTGCGGTCAGCACGGTCAGGCCGTAGCCGGCTTCCGCCTTCAGAATGCCCGCCTGGCGGCTCACCTCGGTGAACGTGCCGTCGCCGTTGTTGTGGAACAGCGAGTGGGTATCCCTGGGCAGCCCTCGTGGACCGCAGTTGATCTGAATCCCCTTGAAGTTGCAGTTCGCGTCGTGCCCGGCCGCCGGAATCACCTTCGGATCGAACTTCAGGTAGCGCGATACGAACAGGTCCAGATGTCCGTCGCGGTCGTAGTCGAAGAAGCTGCAACCCGTCGCCCAACGAATGTCGTCGCTCCACAGCCCGGCCTCGCGCGTGACGTCGGTGAAAGTGCCGTTGCCGTTGTTGCGGTAGAGGACGTTGTGGCCCCAACAGGTGACGAAGATGTCCTCGAAGCCGTCGTTGTTGTAGTCGCCCACGGTGACGCCGGAGGCCCAACCGGTGCGCGTGAGGCCGGCCTTTTCGGTGACGTCCGTGAAGGTGCCGTCGCGGTTGTTATGGTAGAGGCGATTGGTGGTGCCCGGGGGCGCGCCTCCCCAGCGGGTCCCGGACAACACGAAGATATCCAGCCATCCGTCGTTGTCGTAGTCGAGGAAGGCGACGCCGCAGCCAATGGAGTCGAGGATCCAGGGATTCCGATCCTCGTCGCCGTAGATGACCGGAGCGGTCAGGCCAGCCTGTCCCGCGACATCCGTCAGGCGGCAGTGGAAAGGCAGACCCGAAGCTTTGCCCCGCGCCGTGGGGTGGACTCCGCGCGACGCCATTTGCGCCCGGGAAAGAAGCGGGAGCCCGAGAAGAGCGAGCAACGCCCGGCGGCTG
This sequence comes from Bryobacteraceae bacterium, assembly GCA_049510065.1. Taxonomy (GTDB): domain Bacteria; phylum Acidobacteriota; class Terriglobia; order Bryobacterales; family Bryobacteraceae; genus CAWACP01. The sequence continues at coordinate 120,011 of JBEKZH010000002.1, read as the reverse complement.
GGGAGAGAATGGTCCATGTCGGTATGGAAATCATAGCGCGGAAAGAATCGACGGCCTGCGAGAGGGACATAGTCCGCAGGCCGTCGGTGTGGTCGACACTCAGAGATTGCCGTCTCTAGAACGAAATCCGCGCGCCCAACTGAATGGTTCTTGGGAGGAGCGCCGAGGTAGATCTTCCGAACGTCGCGTCGGCCATGTTGCTGTCGACGCTGCCCAGGTTGACCTTGTTGAGCACGTTTTCGAAATCGAAGCGTAGCTGCAGGCTGCCCTGCTCGCCAAGCCACTTGATCCGGGTGTTTTTCAACACGCTGGCATCCACCTCGAGCAGGCCCGGGTTGCGGCAACTGTTACGCTTCAGATTCCCTTCCGTGCCCGCCGCGGGCGCCGTGAAGATACTGGCCGGGTATATGCCAGTAAGGTACTGCTGCTCGCTGTACGAGCTGCCGCAGTAGCCGGCGGGAGCGTTCGGGATGTCATAGTTGGTCCCGTCGGCGTTATAGTCGCCACCAGAGCCGTATGCAGCGGTGGTATGCACCCAGAAAGGCGTACCGGACTGGATGGCGGCGATGGCGCTGACCGCCCATCCGGCGGTGAGCGCTTTCCCGATGCCATTCTTCATCCCGGGAACCGTGTACACTCCGGAGAACGAGAAGCGGCTGCGCACGTCCCAGTTTGCATCGGCGTAGTAACCGTGGTACAGAGCCGGATCGGGCACGTCGAAACCGATGTCGTGGTCGAACCGGGTGTTGGCGTTAATATCGGACATCGCGTGAGATAGCGTATAGGAGCTTTGGAACGTAGCTACGTTGCCCACCGTGCGGCGGAGAGTCAGAATCATCGCATTGTAGCTTCCGTCGAGGATGTTGGCGACGTAGTTGATGGTGCCGAAGTTGGCGTTCGGAAGTACGAGCTTGCCGTTGTTCGCGATCAGATTGCCGTCGGAGCGGTTGTAGTTGATTCCGGCGAGGCCGTTGTAACTCTTCGAGCCGGAGTAAGAACCGCCGGCCACGAACTTCCACGGCAACTGGCGCTCCACTCCAACCACGTAGTTGACGGCCATCGGCGACTTCAGATTCCGATCCAGACCATAGATAGCGGACTCCACGCCGACCAGGCCTCCCGAAGAATTGAGCTGTCCAACCGGGATAGTCGGCAGCGGGTAATTGAACGGGTAGGTGGCCGAGGGGGCCTCCGCAAACAGCGGCTTGATAGCGGTGTTCACCGAGAAGGATGGGTTAATCACGCCGGGTGGATTGCCGCGCAGCTCATCGACGGTCTGCCCCAGGGTAACCCAGTCGTGGAAGACGCCGATTCCACCGCGGATGCTCCAGACGCCGCGCTTCGACGGATCCCAGGCGAAGCCGATGCGCGGGCTCCAATTGTTATTCATCGAATGAGCAAAAACGCCGCTCACAGTCTGCACGGAAGCATTGGCGATCTGCTGCGCGATAGTGCTTCCGGATCCCGGGATGACGTTGCTGCTGACCCCGGACAGGGCGGCTGGTCCGGACGCGATGTGATTACTGAAGTCGTCGTAGCGCAGGGAGAAAGTAAACGAGAGGTTCGGTTTCGCCTTCCAGTCGTCCTGCACGAAAATCCCCCACGGGTTTTCTTGTCCGTCGAACGGTTCCTGACCCGCCTTTCCGGTCAGCGGATTGAAGACCACGCCGGACTCGCTGTACGGCTGGTCCTGGACAAGGGCGAGCAGGTTGTTGAATGTGAAGCTGGGGCGGTTGTTCACCGGGGTGAAGTCGCCATATTCCACCGCGTGGGTACCCTGCACGCCGAATTTCAGCGTGTGGGCGCCGCGTACCCAGTTCAACACGTCGCGCCAGTTGTAATTGTGCGACCCGTATTCTCCAGGCCCCCAGGAGCTGTTGAAGCCCAGGCTCTGTCCCGTCACGCTGATCTGCGGGACGTTGTCGGTACCGCCCTGACCGTTGGCCCCGGCAACCTTGTTGGCGGCGAAGCCCGCTTCGTTGAGAAGATTCGCGCTGAAGGTGTGGGTCCAGTTGGCCTGCGCGTACCAGTTCGACTGGATGTCATGATTTGAGAAGCCCACCACGTTGGCGGGGTGGCCCAGGGTAAAACCGTCATTGGCGTAGTTGCCGTAGATACGGTCGTTGCTGCCGACGTACTGGTCGCCGCGGAAGCCGTACTGCAAAGCGTTATAGGGCGGGCTCAAACTCGAGACACCGCTATCCAGCACCGGCATGCTGCAGGGAATATTCGCCGTCGCCGCTGTCCCACAGGAGCTCCCGAAGTACTGCGCGGCCGTCTGGGCGACGCCGCTGGTCGCCACCCCGGTCACACTGTTCTGGGTCAGAATTGTCGTTCCCACCGTGTTGGGGAAGTTCTGTTGCGCCCAGGAAATGAACTCCGGCGATTGGAAGGTGAGGACGCTGTTCCCGGTGGAAGTTTGGGACCACAGGGATTCAACTTCGGCGAAGAAGAACGTCTTGTTCTTGATGATGGGACCACCGAAGGTAGCCTCCAGGTCCTGGCGCTTGAACGGGTTATACGACGAAGGGGTAAAAACGGTTCGCGCCAGCAGGTCCTGGTTGGTGAACAGGTAGCTGCCGGTGCCGTGGAACTGGTTGGTGCCCGCTTTGGTGGTGACCTGGATCAGGATGGAGCTGCCGAGATTGTTCTCGGCGTCCCACGCGTTCGACTGCATGGAGACTTCCTGCACCGCATCGGGTGGTGGCGCGTAAACGATATTGCCGTTCTGGATGGGGCTGGTGGCGTCCATGCCGTCCACGATGACGCGATTGCCCGTGTAGCTGCGGCCGTTGGCGCTCATGTCCGGCGTCTGCGTGCCAAAGTTGTCGGCGCCGCCTCCCGGGGATTCACTGGCTCCGTGCGTGCCCGTGCCGGTCACGCCAGGGGCTATCGCGATGACGTCCCAGAGGTTCCGGTTGAGCGACGGCAGATCTCTGACCGTCTGGGAATTCAGCGTTGCCTGGATGCGGCTTTCATCGGTATCCAGCGTAGCGGCCTCGGCCACGACGCTGACGGCCTCGGTGGAGGAGGTGAGAGGCAGAGTGATGTTGACGCCCTGAACCTCGTTCGTCTCCAGCGTGACCTTAACTTCCGTTTTCCGGAAACCGCTCGCCTCCGCCCAAACAACGTAGTTGCCCGGCGCGAGGCTGCTGAACCGGTAATTACCCGAACTGCTTGAGGCTGCAGTGGCCACGACTCCGGTGTCCACATTGCGCAACCCAACCGAGGCGGACGGTATGACCGCGCCGCTCGGGTCTGAAATAACTCCCTGAATGTTCCCGCTGAAGACCGACTGGGCATAACAGCAGGCGCCCGTGAGGGCAATGACAATCAGAAACAACGCGGTACGTGACCGCAAGCTCAGCATAGAACCTCCTTCATCTGGTCGCCTCGGGGACCAGTCATCTCACGTCAGCGAAGATGCCTCCAGGCATCTCCACAACCAGCAAATTACGGAAGCCCTTTCGCACGAGTGTCTATGACGCCCGGACCTCCTCAGCATGGCCTCCATCCTCGCTTGTCGGCCTATTTTTATCGAATATCGTGAATCGACCTAACCTGGCCCTAACGAGTTTATACTACCGGTCGGGCACGAAGTCAACGGAAAAATGGAATCGCTTTCATCTTTTGGTCGGTACTAGCCCGCGCACGTCGTTCCCGGCACCCGGTGGTCTGCTGGCAGGCCCGCCAGATTGCTCCCGGAGCCTGCTCGGCGAGGGCGCTTCCATGTTTACCCTTCCCAGCCTTGCCCACTCCGGAATGCAAGCGGTTGTCCTGCCGGAACCCATCTGTCACGCGTTTCCCGCGCCGACCGATTACTTAGCGGGCCCTGAGCGGCCGGACGCCCTCTCCCAGTGCTGTTCAAAACAGAAACTGTGTCTGGTGGAGGATGCCCTCCGTGGGGCAGCCAATCCTGGCTGCCGCCGCGTTTCCACGCGGCGCCGAAGACTGCGCAGCAGAGCCTCAAACCACGGGTGGTCCCGCACGCGGCTCGTTGTGAGCTAAGCTTCGGGAAGAGCAATGAACAAACTGACCATCGCGGTTTTGTTCGGAGCGCTGGCCTTCGGGCAGGCCGCGACCGATCCCGCCTCGGGAATCGCGCAGGCGATTCGCGCTCACCAGTACGAGCAGGCCGTGAAACTCGCGCGGGCAGCGCTGGAGCGCTCACCAAACGACGTTCGCATTATCACGATGGAAGCGATTGCATTGTCCGCTCAGGGCCACGACGCCGACGCGCTGGCGGCGTACAATCGGGCACTTCGGCTGGCGCCGGACTACCTCGCGGCGCTCGAGGGCGCGGCCCAGATCGAATACAAGGCCGGCAGCAACGGCGCCATTCCCCTTCTCGACCGCCTTCTGAAACTCCAGCCCAACGATCCCACCGCCCATGCCATGCGTGCGGTGATGGCTTGGAACCAGCACGACTGCGAAACCGCCGCACGGCACTTCGCGCTTGCCGGGGACACCATCTCGGCACAGCCCTCCGCCTTGCGCGAGTATGCGGCGTGCCTTGCTCGTCTGCAGCGGCCCGCGGAAGCGATCCCGATTCTCCGCCAACTGGCCACGCTCGAACCGGGTGACCGGCAGGTTCGCTACCGGCTGGCCGCGGCCCAATTCATGGCCGCCTCGTACGCCGACGCCATCGACACGCTCGGTCCGCTGATGGAGGGCAAAGATGCCGATCCCGATTCTCTCGACCTCGCGTCGGCGGCCTGGGAAGCCATGGGGAACACGCCGCGCGCGGTGGCCGCCCTCCGCCAGGCCATCGTACTGGCTCCGGCGAACACCCGATTCTACGTCGACTTCGCGTCCCTCTGCCTGACCCACAAGTCCTTCGACGCCGGCATGGCCATGATCGACGCCGGGCTGAACCGGGTGCCGAAGGCCGCCGAGTTATATGTGGCCCGCGGCGTCCTCAATGTGCAACTGGCAAAATACGACGAGGCCGACGCCGACTTCGCCACCGCCGAGCGGCTGGACCCGCGCCAGGCATACAGCTCCCTCGCGCGGGGCCTGTCGCAGGTTCAGCAGAACGATTTCGATAAGGCGCTGGCCACGGTCAGGGAGCAACTCAAGACCCGGCAGAAGGATGAGTTTCTGTATTACCTGCTCGCGGAGATCCTCTCGTCGCAGGGCGCCCAGGTGGGCAGCCCCGAGTTTCAGGAAGCCATGCAGGCCGCGTCGCGCGCGGTCGAGCTCAAGCCCGATTTCGCTCTGGCGCGCGACGTACTCAGCCGCTTGTATCTCGAATCGGGCCAGACCGAGCGGGCCATCGAGCAGTGCCGCCTGGCGCTCCGGGACAATCCTCTCGATGCCACCGCGCTCTACCGCCTGATGCGGGCGCTTCAGAAATCCGACAAGGCGAGCGCCGCCGCCCAGATTCCCGCTTTGCTGACGCGCTTCAACGAAGTGCGCCAGCAGCTCAGCAAGCAGGAGGACGAGGAGGCCCGATACAAGCTGCTGGTGGAAGGAGGGGCTCCCGCACCGGAACGGTCAGGCGCGCCGCGATAAGCTGCACTACACTTGATAGAAGCGCGAAGGCCGCGAGCCGCGCCGTCATACAGGCCAGGAGCTCGCACGCTCCGGCGGCGCGGTCGCGGTCCGTTTTGCGCGAGTTTCTAAAAGACTCCCATGCGCACCCAGGTCGGTACGCTCCTGCTGCTCGCGGCTTCGGGTTTCTTTCAGGCGGCCTTTGCCCTGCCCGTCAGGCACCTTCGGAAGTGGCGCTGGGAACAGATGTGGGTGGCGCAATCGGTGACCGCCAACGTGCTGTTCCCGCTTTCGTGGGCCGCCGTGGTGCCAGCCGCTTTCTGGATTGAGGCGGCGCACATTCCCTGGTCCTACTGGATCGTCGCGTACGGTTGGGGACTGATCTGGGGACTCGGCGGCGTGGCCTGGGGCCTCACCATGACACGCCTGGGAATGGCTTTCTCCAACTCCTTCGTCTTCGGTATTACCGTCATGACTGGCGCTCTGCTTCCTCTGGCCGCGAACGCGGTGGAAAGCCCGCCGCACCCGGCGCTGTTCGGCGCGGGCCTGGTGCTGTGCGTGCTCACCACGGTCCTGATCGGTTTCCTGCGGCGTGAGGGCACAATCGTGCCGCTGCTGCCCATGCCGCTTTCGTTGCGTTCTTATCCCGTAATCGTGGGCATCGCGGTATTCGCGGGCTTCTCCACGGCAGGGTACGGGCTGGCATTCACGTTCAGCTTTGGTGTCATCCGCAGCCTCGTCGCAAGCGGGATTTCCCAACTCTCGGCATCGCTGGTGGTGGTGTTACCGGTGTATCTGGGAGCAGCTTCGATCGCCATCCCGTTGGGCGTGTTTGTTGCCGCGAGATCGGGCAGCCTTTCCTTGTTTCTGGGCAGCCATGTGGCCTGGAACTGGTCTCTTGCTCTGGTCATGGGCCTCTGTGCCGCGGCCACCGCGGTGCTGTACGGATTCGCCGGCAGCAGAACGGGACACCCTTCCCCGAATGTCTCTTTCGGGGTCTTCATCAGTTTTCTGGTGCTGGGTGGCAACGCCCTCGGTTGGGCCACCGGGGAGCTGCGCGGATGCACGCGCGGCGTCAGGGCGGGTTTGTTGTTGAGCGCCTGCGGACTGGTGGCCGGCGCCTGTCTGCTGAACGCTCGCTGAACACGTCACCCGCCGGAAACGGGCGGCGCGATCCCGGTCGACTCGCGCAGCACCAACTCGGGGTCCAGATAGACGTGCCGCGGAGCGGGCGGACAATCGGTTGCGTCCGGAACCAGACCGGCCACCACCAGCCGGCCGATCTCGGCTCGGGGAATGTGAATGGTGGTCAGCGAAGGGCAACAGAACTCGGACATGGTGATGTTGTCGAATCCGGTTACCGAGACGTCGCCGGGCACCGCGAGTCCCTGATTCCGCAACTCGCGGATGACGCCAACCGCGATCCAGTCGTTGACACAGAGAATCGCCGTGGGCGCGAACCCGGTGCGCAACAGCTCGCGGGCGGCCTCCCGGCCTCCGGCGAATCCGTCCTCGGCCGGCACAATCACCAGAGCCTCGGCGCCATGACGAGCCGTGGTCTCCAGGAACTCCAGCCGGCGGGCTTCGGTGGGCCGCACGAAAAGCGGCGCGCTGATGTAGGCCATGCGGCGATGCCCCAGAGCGTGCAGCAGGTCCAACAGCATCCGCATGCCCTTGCGGTGGTCGAAATGTATGTTGGTGAAACTGTCGCCCGCTTCGCCGGCGTCGAAGAGCACCACGGGAATCTGCGCTTCCCTCAGTTCCTCCAGGATGGCTGGCTCCATCTCGGGAAACACGCCCAGCCCGGCCACCTGTTGCCCCAGCAGGCGGTGCACGCTCGCTTTCAGCAGCTTCACATCGTGAGAGCTGTTGGCCAGCAGGGTCTCATAACCGCACTGCAGCGCATTCGTTTCGATGGCGTGATAGATGTCGGCGAAGAACGGGTTGTACAGATTCGCCATGACGATGCCGAGCACACGGCTTCGTCCGCCCGCCAGCGTGCGCGCGTGCAGGTTGGGCTTGTACTTCAACTGCTCCACGACGCGGAGGACCTTCGCTCGCGTCGAACTCTTAACGCCGGGATGTCCGTTGAGCACACGGGAGACGGTAGCGCTTCCCACACCCGCCCGCCTGGCGACGTCCCCAAGGTTCATATCATGTTTCCCGTGAATTGATTCCGCCGATTGGAAGAACCATCGACGTATCCAGATTACATCGCGCCGCGGGTCACTTCCAAGTGCGGGCGGCTCGATTCCTAAAGAATCTGTATCCGGAAGACACACCTCTTGCCGCCCCGCAGGATCGACTCTTCCAGCGTCGCCTCCACCGGCCGCCCCACCACGGCTGAGTATGCTTCCTTCTGCCATCCAAGCGTACAATCGCAGAAACTCGGCGGTGTCAGGTTCTGCCGGACGAGCGGGCATGTGCACGTGGGCGACTTGTCCACAATCCGGATGGTTCCCTTCGCCGCGTCGTACTCGGCCTTCTCCACCCACTTCCCCTGGATGTCTTTCAGAAAGCCCTCGAGGTTGCCCTTGTACTTGTCCGTAAGATCGCGGTACTCGCGGGCATGATCGCGCCCCTGAGTCTCCCAGATCTTCTTCCGGACGGGTTCGTCCACGTTCTCGTCCAGAATCTGGACCAGCCTGGCAAAGCGCCTCTGGGCGAAATCGAGCCTCCACTTCAGGCCTTCCATCTCCGGGTTGGCGGATTCGGCCTGGGCTGTCTGCTGCGGCAGAAAGGCAACTGCTCCGCAGGAACACATACCCGCCGTACAGCACTTCATGAAATCGTTTCGCGTCATCACGAACTCCCGTTACTCCACTGTCCACTCATGAACGCCGGCCGACCACTCCGGCTGCTCCACCACTTCCAGCCGCAGACCGCTGGTCACCACCGGCGCGAACGTCACCTTGTTGAACCGGTCCTGCTCGGTGGCATAGGGTTCGCGGTTGGCCACGGGCTTCCACCGATCGCCGTCGCGATACAGAATCCGCCACGACTTCGGCGTGCCGCAATCGGGGTTGAGGTGGCCGCGGTTGTCGATCCAGAAGACCGCGGTGGAAGAGACTCTGGCCGGCTTCGCAAAGTCGTACTCGACCCAATCGGTGGTTCCCTGATGAGGGGTCCAGTCGAAATCGGCGTACGGATTCCGGTCGTAGGAATGCTGCGGCACTTCCTCATCCTGGATGGCCCGCGCGTTTTTCGCCACCGACGAGGCGACCGTGCTGCTGGAGGTGACGGTCGGCAGCGGCAGCGGCCGGGCGGCCGACTCGGTTTCCGGAAGCCAGACCATCATCTCGCCTGTACCGCGATGGGCCCAGGCGTAATAAGGAATGGCCACAAAACGCTGCTCCCTGCGGGTCACCTTCCCATGTGTGGCGGAGACCAGACTGACTGCGCGGCCGGTGATCCTGACCACGCCGTTCAGCAGCTCAGGCTGGAACTCGGCTTTCAGGGCGGCGTCGCGAGGCAGCATCAGATTGCGAACGTGGCCGTCCGGAGTGTCCGGCCATTCCGCGCAGAACACGATTGGTCCGCGCTGCAGGGCCACGCGCCCGCGGTCGGCGGTCACCGCCGGGTTGGCAACAACGCGCCGAACTGGCATGGGCAGCGTTAACTCAATGGTGTCGCCGGCCTTCCAGCGACGGTTGAGGGCCACGTAGCCTTTGTCGGGACGGATGGGAACCGGCTCTCCGTTGACTTTCAGAACCACGGGCTCGTCGTTGCGGTCCGCGAAGCGATACAGATCGGTGGGCACCGCCTCGTTACGCGCCCAGCCGGGGATGCGCACGTGGATGGTGAAATCGCCGGGCTGCTGCGGTGTCACCGTCATCTTCACGGCGCCGTCCCAGGGATAGCGCGTCTGCTGGACCAGCTTGACGCTGGTGTGATCCATGCGAATGTCCGCCGTGCTGTCGACGAACAAGTTGACATAGAGGTCGGTCCCTTGCTGCGCATAGACGTAGCCCGGCACCGACGCAAGGAAACGGGTGAGATTCCCCGGGCAGCAGGCGCAACCGAACCACGGGCTGCGCTGATGCTGGCCGGTGGATTCCAGCGGATTCGGATAGAAGAAGGCTTTGCCGTTGAGAGCCACGCCCGAGATGAGTCCGTTATAGAGCGTCCGCTCCATCACGTCGATGTAGCGGGCGTCGGCGTGCAGCAGAAACAGGCGGAGATTCCAGTAGTCGTTGCCGATGGCGGCGCAGGTCTCGCTGTAGGCGCTCAGGTTGGGCAGCTCGTAGTCTTTGCCGAAAGCCTCTCCCTCGGCGGTGGCGCCGATGCCTCCGGTGATGTACAGCTTCTTCCCGGCCACACTGTCCCACAGACGATCGATCGCATGGATGTACTGCATGTCGCCGGTGAGCGCGGCGACGTCCGCGATGCCCGAATACATGTAAGTGGCGCGCACCGCGTGCCCCACGGCCTCGGTCTGCTGCACGATGGGAAGGTTGGCCTGGTTATAAGGCTGGCCGCCACCGCGTGAATCCAGCAGGAACTTGGCGAGATTCAGATAGCGGCCATCGCCGCTGGCGCGGTACAGCTTCACCAGACCCATCTCGGCGATCTGGTGCCCGGGCCAGATCACCTGCTTGCCCGGACCGAACGTGTTGTCCAGCAGATTCGCAGTCCGCAGGGCGATGTCCAGCAGTTGCCGTTTGCCCGTGGCCTGATAGTAAGCCACCGCCGCTTCGTAGAGATGCCCCAGGTTGTACAGCTCGTGACTCAGCACTTCCTCCTGTTCCCAGCGCCTGGTGCCCGACCAGATGTGCGGATGCACGGGATCGATGGTTCGCGTCGTGTACAGGTACCCGTCCGGCTCCTGGGCTGCCCCGACTTTGGCGATCAGGCTGTCCACATACGCCTCCAGTTTGGGATCGGGAACGACGCTGAGGGTGTAGGATGCGCCCTCGATCACCTTGTACACATCGGTGTCATCGAAGGGGTACCCGGGAGCGGTCTTATCCTTCAGCGTTTCGCCGCGCAAAACGGCGGCCGCGCGCTCGAAATTGTACACGCGCCCGGTTTCTTCGCACTTCCGGAAGGCAAATGGAATGGTGACTGTCCGGTTCGTCTCGATGCGCGGAAGCCAGAAGGCATCGTGGAAGTGCACGGCGGTGAACGGAACCGGTTTGACCGGATAGTCCCGGGAAAGCGGTGCTGCCGCGTTGGTGTCCTGTTGCGGCCAGGCCCTCAACTCGAGGGGCGTCTCCAGCAGGGCCAGCGCCCCGCCAAGGACCAGGAATGCTCGAGAGAATTTCATGGTAATGACTCCGCGGTAAGGCACACCCCAAGATCACGACGCGGGGCGGTATGCCCGCTCGCCAACCCTGCCCGAAGGATCTCGTGGGACCTCAAACGACTTATAACCCAGAATCAGGGCCAAGTCAACAAAAATGAGGAAGCGCTTCCAATCATTGTGAATATGTGTTATACGTGCAAAACATGTGAACGTTCCAGGAAGCGTTATCAAGCGCTCGCCGCCTCCCTTCCAGGCTCATGGCGACCCCTCGCGGGCGCTGGCGGCGGGCGCAGTCGATTCGCGCACGATGAACTCCGGATCGATCCTGACGCAGCGCCCCACGGGGTGAGGTGAATCCGGGTCGGAGTGGAGGCATTCGAACGCGATGGCTCCAATCCGGTTACGCGGAATGTGCACGGTGGTCAGCGCCGGGAAACAAAACTGCGACAGCCTGATGTTGTCAAAGCCGGTGACCGAGATGTCCTGCGGCACGCGCAGGTCCCGTCTGGTCAGCTCGCGCAAAACGCCAACGGCCATGAAGTCGTTCACGCACACAATCGCGGTCGGCTGAAACCCGGAACTCAGCAGATCGTAGGCCGCCTGCTGTCCCCCTTCGAGGCTGTCGGAACCCGCGATGGTCCGGTACTCCACCGGCGGCGTGTAGCGGCTGACGATCTCCTCGAACGTCTTCTGCCGATCGTTGATGGGACCGAGCGCCGCGTGATGGCCGATGAAAGCCATCCGGGCATGCCCAAGCGTGTGCAGGTATTCGACCACCTTCTCGATCCCCTTACGGTAATCGACACTGATGTTGGTGATCTTCCCGACGGCGGTTCCGACGTCGTAGAAGACCGTGGGAATGGCCGCGTCCTGCAGCAACCGGATCAGGCTGGGGTCCATCTCCGAGACCACCACGGCGAGTCCGGCAACGCGGCGGCCGATCATGAGGCGAATATTCGAGACCAGTCGCGCGGGCTCATAACCCGTATTGGCCACGATGACCTCATATCCGGCGGCCAGCGCGGCGGATTCCAGGCTCTCGAAAACATCGAAGAAGAAGGGGTTAGCGAGATTGGAAACGATGGCTCCCAGGGTGCGGCTGCGTCCACCGGCAAGCGAGCGCGCGTGAAGATTCGGATGATACTTCAGCTCGGCTACGGCTCTCATCACCCGGCTACGCGTGGAATTCTTCACCGGCCCGACGTCATTCAGGACGCGCGAAACGGTGGAAGTGGAGACCCGAGCACGCCTGGCAACTTCCTGAAGATTCATGACTCGATCACTCCATCGTGCCCGAGGCGTGAGTTCGCGCTTTCTGCCCGCTCCCTGACGGGCGTGGCCCGGTTGCGAAGCCGGGCGCGTCAGCAAGCGGTAGCAAAACAGGTCGAAAACGAGGCCGCGCACCGTGATTCGATACGCGGCCCGTATGCCGGCGATGCCGTCCCGAAGGTCGCGCCGGAATAGCCCTAGAAGGTGATCTTGGCGCCCACCTGCATCCACCGCGGAAGCTGCTGAGACAGCGCTTTCCCAAACGTGGCATCCACGGGATTGGCATCCACGTTGGTCAGATTGGCCCGGTTGAAGATGTTGTAGAACTCAAACCGCAACTGCAGGTTCACCCTTTCCCAGATGCGGTTGTTCTTGTAGAAGGAAACATCCGTCTCCGCGAAGTTCGGTTCCCGGAACTGGTTGCTTTTCTCGTTGCCTTCGGCGCCGAAGGTCGAAGGAGCCGTGAATTGTCCGGGCGTGAAAACCCCGCTCAGGAATGCGCTGCGGGAGGTCCCCTGCTTGTAGCTGGTTACGTCCGGGTAGTCGAAGTTATCGCCGTTGGCGTTGTAGTCGCCGCTGCCGGGGGCGTAGCCGATGAATTTGCCGCTGGCGTCCGTCAAGGGAATGAACGAGGCCGTGTTCACGACCGTGAACGGATAGCCGCTCTGGTAAATGCTGGTGCCGCTGATTCCCCATCCGTCGGTCAGATGGCCGATCACACCCTCTCCGTGATTCAGGCCTTGCAGCGAATAGTTGAAGGTGAGCGAAAAGCGGTTCGGCACATCCCACGGGGACGGCCCGTAGTATTGCGACGGGTTCAACGCCGTGGGATACTGGCCCGCGTCGTCTTTCGACGAGGAGTGGGTGTAAGAGGCGTCGAAGAACCCGCGCGAGAACTTACCGCGGAAATCGAATACGACGCCCTGGAAGTTACCGTAGCGGTTGTTGTCCGAGTAAGTGATCGCGCCAAAACTGGGATTCAGCCGGGTCGGAACCAGACTGTTGTGCTGAATCAGATCGCCGGCGTAAGCATTGATGTCGACACCGTAGCTGACGATGCCCGCCGCGTTGTTATTGCCGACGATATTATACGAGTGGGAGCCGGAATAACCCGCGCTCGCAACGTATTTGCTTCCGATTCTGCGCTCCAGAGTAACCGACCAGATGTTGGCCCGGGGAGACTTCAGGTTCGGGTTAATGCCGCCGATGTTGAAGGCCGCGCCGGGAATGCCGCCTTGCGAGTTAAGTCCCGCGACCAGAGTCGGGAAGGTAAACCCGTACGGGGGCTTGTTATTGGTGCCGAGCGCGAAGATGGGAGCCCCGGCGGTCGCGGTCCCGCCCGCGTAGAAGGTCGGGATGATCTCTCCTGGAGGATTGCCCCGGAACTCCTCCTGAACGTTCGCCTGCGTAAGCCAGTTGTTGTAGACACCGACTCCGCCGCGCAACACCCAGTCGCCCTTTCCGTTGGGATCCCAGGCAAGGCCGAAACGCGGACTGAGCAGGTCGGTCACCGAATGATTGAGAGCATTCTGGGTGGGCTTGGCAAACCCATTGGCGATCTGCTGTTCGATCGTCTGTCCCGGACCGAAATAGAAATTCCCGAACACCGTGGTGGCGCTGCGGGAGTACGGATTGCCGCTGTCGTCCCAGCGCAGACCGAGTGTCAGGGTCAGATTCTTCTTCGCTTTCCAGGTATCTTCGGCGAACAATCCCCACGTGCTCGAAGCCGCGTTCCACGACCACAGAACCGGTTTCCCGCTCGTCGGATCGTACATGACACCGCTCTCGGTGCGCGGCTGATCCTGAACCAGGGTGAGCAGATTGTTGAAGGCGAAGCTCGGCTGTGAATAGGGCCCCTGGAACGGCTCCACGTCGTCGCCAAACCAGCCTTCATACCCAAACCGCAGCGTGTGCGCACCTCTGACGTGGGACAGGACGTCGCGCCAGTGGTAATTGTGCTGGATGAAGTCGCCCTGGGCGAACCCGACGCCGAAGGCCTGACCGCTGTCGACATTGATGCCGGTCACGTTAATCGAAGGAACGGTGTAGTCTTTTGCTCCGCTGCCCAGAGTGCCCTCCACCCGATTCGTGCCGAAGATGGCTTCGTTCAGTGTTGTGGGCGAGAAGGTGTGCGTGTAATTGACCTGCACGGCACGCTGCCAGTTATTGTTCGCGGCCGAGAACTGCGGCATCGGCGACGCTTCGCCGTAGTTGAGAAGCGTCCGGTAGAAGCTGCCGTAAATGCGGTCGTTCCGCCAGTACTTGTCGAAGCGCAGGAAGTACTGAGTCCCGTTGCGGAACTGCGTGGAGTTAAAGCCGCCCTGATCGATCATCGGCAGAGAGCAGGGCAGGTTGTTCGTGGCCGCCGTTCCGCACGTGCCCGGGAAGACGTTCGCCGCGGTGGAGACCACGGAGACGCCGGTGAGGTGGGTGGGCAGGTAGTTGGCCAGCAGCTTTGTGCCCACGGTATTCGGATAGTTCTGCTGAGCCCACGCGGTGAACTGAGGATCGGCGAACGTGTCCAGCGTGTTGCCGGTGGACGAGGACGAGCGTAGGGGCTCGACCGCGAAGAAGAAATAGAACTGGTGATGCGGGATCACCGGGCCACCAATCGCCCCCGACATGTTGTTGCTATGGAACGGCGGATAGCTGTGTGAGAACTCCGTGCCCGCGAACATCTTCTGGTAGGTGAAATAGTCGGCCGCCAGACCATGAAACTGGTCCGTGCCAGACCGCGTGGTCATGATCATGGAGAGGCCGTCGGAACGGCCGTACTCGGCCGAGAATGTGTTGACTTCGATACTGGTTTCCTGAATGGAGTCGGGGCTGGGGGTGAGATTCAGGACGCCCTGGCGGATTCCGCTGGTCACGTCGAGTCCGTCCACCACCCACATGTTGGACATCTGGCCCATGCCGTTGGCGCTGGCGTCCACCTGCGTCTCCGTGGAGTAGTTGTCCACCCCGGAACCGGGAGTGCCCACGTGGCCCGGCTGGCCGCCGCCCATGGTTCCCAGTCCGGAGGCGCCCGGCGCCATCGTCGCCAGCGTGACCATGTTACGGCCGGGAACCGGCAATTCGGCCACTGCCTGGGTCTCCAGAGTCATTTCGTTCCGGCTTTCGGCCGCGTTCAGAACCGGGGCTTCGGCCGTGACCGCCACGGTTGAGGAAGCCGAGGCGATGGTGATGGACACCGGTACGTTCAGATTCTGGTCCGTGGCCAGGTCGAACTTGACGGTGGTCTTGTTGAAGCCCTGTGCTTCCGCGGTGATCTGATACGAACCGGGAGCAAGGCTGACGAAACGATAGTTCCCCTCGGCGCTGGATTTCGTTTCCGCCGAGATCTGGTTGTTGACATTCAACAGCCGAACGGTGGCGTCCGGCACAACTGCTCCGGTCGGGTCCTCCACAACCCCCTGAATGCTCCCGCTGAACTGAGCATGGCAAACGCCAGCGCACAGGAACAATGCGAGCAGGAACCAGCGACCGGGCTGTACGACTCTGCGTGTTCGCATGAACATGAAAAAGCATCTCCCTGGAACAGCTGCGCTCGTTGTGCGGCGACTGTTCTGATCCTTTGACACTCCGATAGAGACAGCGCGTGTCTCTACAAACCTCAAACCACTGCCACCGGGCAGGGCACGCACACAACTCACCCTCAGGACCCGAAGACCTGCTCCGGATCGCCCACTCTGACAAGAAGCTATTAGCGGAGCCCCTCGCTACTTATAAACCAGTCGCACGGGGAAGTCAATCAGAAAATGAAAGCGCTACCTGTTTTTGGCGGAACGCTGGAGAATTGTGTTGAGCCGGTTCGAACGATCCTTACCTGTGATAGCTATATGATTGATTATACATTAGTTATTGTCGCATCATCACGCAGATGACGATATCGGCCGACGCTCTGGGCCCACAGAGGGCACCCGTCGGAGTGGTGGACTGGGACGTTAATCCGAACTTCTACTGGAACCGGTACCTGTCAGATCGTGGGCCTGCGCCCGGCGCCCTTACTTAGTTCTTCTTCAGCACCTTCCAGAGGCTGGAGAAATCGTCGGTCCACACCATCGGCTTCGCCCGCGGCCTGTCCCACTCGGTTTCTTCGTCCCGGATCGCCGGGGTGTCGAGCAGCGCCTGGTTCCGCGAGATGAGCACCCAGTCCGAGCCGAGCTCTCCCAGTTCCGCGACGTCGTCGGTATAGAGAAACATCGCCTGCCATCCCAGATGCTCGGCCACGCCGCGCGCCACCGGCTGCAGGTCGAGCGATTTGTTGGAGACGTGCAACAGCAGCGCGCCGTCCGGCTTCAGATGGCGGCGATAGACGTCGGCGCACTCCGCGGTCAGCAGATGAATTGGGATCGCGTCGCTGGAGAACGCATCCACCGCCAGAACGTCGAAATCCTGCGGATGACCCGCGGCAAGTTCGCGCTCCAGTTGCACGCGCGCATCGCCCAGCACCACCTGAATCTGCGCGCGCGAGTCCTTCAGAAACGAGAACCACCCCGAGGCGATGGTCTGCACGTCCGGATTGATGTCGTAGAAACGGAAAACTTCGCCCGGCTGGCCATAGGCGGTAATGGTTCCCGTGCCCAGTCCGATTACACCCACGCGGCGATGCGCGGGGCGGTAGTTGTTCAGCACGAGGCCCAGACCGCTGTGCGGGCCATAGTAAGTGGTGGGCCAGTCGCGCTTGCCCTGCACCAGGTATTGGAAGCCATGCTTGATGCGGCCGTGCTGAAGCTGACGAAGCGGCCCGTTGATGTCGCTCTTCTGGGACACGCGCAGGATACCGTAGAAACTGCGCCAGGCCGCCAGCGCCGGCGGTCGCGCGGTCATCACCGTGGTGACCATGGCGGTGATGCCGCCCAGCAACAGCGCCATCAGCGGAACGCGGACGCGGAAGTTGTCGCGTGTCCACTGGCGCAGCGCGCCCGTGCGCAGCCACCCGACGAAGCCGAACAGGCACGCCGCCGCCAGACCGATGGGATACTCCAGATACGTCTCGAACAGGTGCGGCGCGACAAGGGCAACGAAAACGCCGCCCAGCGCGCCTCCCGCCGCCACCATCAGGTAGAACAACGTGAGATGCGCGGCAGCCGGACGCGATCGCGCCAGCTCTCCGTGACACAGCATGCACAGCGCGAAGAGGGCCACCGGATACACGGCCAGATGGATCCACAACGCCACCGACAATCCCGCCGCCACCAGGGCGCATGATGCCGGCGCCAGTATGCCCGCCAGGACAGCAAACACGATGCGCCGGTACCAGCGCTCGCTCTCGAAACACAGGATGAAGGTGAGCAGATAGATGGACAGCGGCGCCACCCACAGGAACGGAATGACGGCGATCTCCTGGCACATCTGATTGGTCGTCGCCATCAGCAGCGTCGATCCGCACGCCGCCAGCATCAGCCAGAACAGAATGGTCCAGGCGGATCGGCGCGCCGTGTCGGCGATGGCGGTGTCGCCCGCGGGCACGGCAGTCCTGGAGCTTCCGAACCTCCACGCACAGCGCACGCACAGTGCGACAAATACCAGATACACCGCCGTCCACACCAGCACCTGCGTGCGCAGGCGCAATACCGGTTCCACCAGGAACGGATAGCTCAGCAGCGCCAGAAACGATCCCACGTTGGAGAGCGCGTACAGACGATACGGCGATTCCCCGGGCCGGCTCAGGCTGAACCAGCGCTGCAGCAGTGGCCCCGTGGAAGCCAGCATCACGTAGGGGCCGCCCACCGTGGCCGTCAGCAGCAACAGGATTCGGCCCACCGGATCGCCCGGCGAAACCGGCTTCCACACACTGGCCGGCGCAATCGGAAGGAACACCAGCGAGACCGCCAGCAGCGCTACATGGACCATCGCCTGGGTGCGCGCGTTGGCGCGCGAGCCGAGCCAGTGCGCGTATCCGTAACCGGCCAGCAGCGCCACCTGGAAGAACAGCAGGCAGGTGGTCCACACGGCGGGCCCGCCGCCAAACCACGGCAGTACGAAGCGGCCGATGATCGGTTGCACCTGAAACAGCAGGAACGCGCTGACGAAGATGGTGAGCGGAAGAGTGAGGCGGCGCGAGCGCGTCACTTCCATACGAATCGGGCCTTCTCGCGATCCTTGCGTGCGTGCTCCACGGGAAACACTTCGTTGTGCATGACCACGTACACGCCGGGGCTGAGGATGCGCGCCGCCAGCAGACTCTCGGTGAGATTCTGCAGACCATCGCTGCCTTCGAACCCCAGTGGCGTCATGGCGCCCGTCAGAATGATGGGCACGGCGAGATCCGGGAGTTCGTTCTTCAGCACCATGCCGGTCTCCACCATGGTGTCGGTTCCGTGCGTGATCACGATGGGCGCGGGTTCGCGCAGACGCTCGCGGACCGCATCGAGCACGCACTGGCGGTCGTCGCCGGTCATCTCCAGACTGTCCTTGTTCATCAGGCGGAACGTCCGGACGTCGAGGTCGGGCAGGCGCAGAGCGCGCAGATAACGGTCGATCTTGCTGTCGAGATTCTGCACGGAGCCGGTCTGCTCAGAGTAGACTTTCTCGAGCGTGCCGCCGGTGCAGAGAACGTAGACGCGTTGCATCGGCGGGTCACGCCTGCCACTGGCAATAATAGATGACCATGGGCGTGGAGCCGGTGTTGCGCACGCCGTGTACCTTGTTCCCGGCGCAGTACATCATGGCGCCGGGACCCGCCTGGGTCACCTTCCCATCCAGAAGCATCTCGCCGGTGCCCTCCACAATCACCTGGAACTCGTCCTCCGGGTGCTGGTGTGGCGGATGCGGCTCCATGCCCGGCTTCACCCACACGCTGCCCGCCGACGCGGTACGGCCCTGCGCGGTGGTTCCCTGGAAGTAGAGCCGGTGGTCCCCCCATGGGTAGGGGTGGATCTTCGCCTGCGCTTCGTCCACGATCGAGTCGATGAGATGCGGCGGCGTGCCCTCGGCGGCCATCAGCGGAAGGGCGCCGAACATGCCGGCGATCTGAAGAAGATCACGTCGATTGGGTGACATATGCCAAGTCCATTATGAAGTAGAAAGGCGGGGACAGACGGATGCGTCCCTGACGGTCTGGGAACGGCGGCGGGATCTGCCGACCAGGGACGCATCCGTCTGTCCCCGCCTTTACTCCTTCTGCTAACGTCCCTGGCCGCGCCGTCGTCTCTGGCAATATGAGAAGTATGCGAACTGTCGCCCGAATTGCTTTCGTCTTTGCCGCCGGCGCTCTGGCGTTCGGCCAGTACAAGAGCGAACCGGCCGGCGCACCGCCCAACGACGCGGCGCCCGCCATCCGCGAGGCTCTGCAGAAGGACGGAGTCCGCATCACCGGCCCCAAAGGCACGGTGTGCGAGATCTGGTTCCGTACCACTGCGCCGTCAGGCCCGAAATCGAGCGAGTCGGACGTGACGCTGCCGGCGATCCTCCATGGTTCGCTGCTCGGCGTAATTCGTTTCCCGGAGAAGGGCTCGGACCGCCGTGGCACCGGCGTCAAACCCGGCGTCTACACGCTGCGCTACAGCTACTATCCGGTGAACGGCGACCATCAGGGCGTGGCCCCGCAGCGCGACTTCGCCGTGCTCGCACTGGCGGCGGCGGACACCGATCTCAACGCCACGCCCGCATTTGATGCGCTCATGGTCATGAGCCGCAAGGCCTCCGGCACGCAGCATCCGCTGGTGCTCAGCATCTGGAATCCCGATCCGGATTTCAAGGCCGGCTTCGACAAGCAGGGCGACACCGACTGGGTGCTGCAGACGAAGCTGGGCGATACTTCGCTCGCCATCATCCTGGTGGGCACGGCCGGATCGTAGCGGCGCCGCCGATCAAGTTCGGCGCGGAAAAGGGCCGGAACGTGGCTGGCCGCCGATGAACGCAGATTAACGCCGATCGATAAAGAGGTGAGTTATCCGTGTTCATCGGCGTTCATCTGTGGCTCAAAATCGTGTTGCCGGGCTTTACCGGGCATTCCGCTTCTTCTCGCGGGCAGCCTGCCGGATCCCCTTGTACTCCTCCATCAACTCGTCTTCGTTGGCGCCCCAGGAGCCGATCATCTTGTCTAGGTCTTTCGCGGCGGCACGCATCGCTTCGAGTTCCGCTTTCCGGCTTCGCTTTTTCGCCGGTATATAGTAACCGAGCGTCTCTCCGTGCCGCAGGATCGCCAGCGGAGCGCCTGATTCCAGATAGCCCGCGAGCTTCTCGCGGAATTCACGCATCCCGACCTTAACCGTTTCCATGTTGCGTACTCACTGTACACATTCTGGCAAGTCCATCGTCCGGCGCGCCCGGAGTCTCGACCCCGATGCTATCCTGAATACTTCCATCGGGCTCTCCACTGGGGGCCCGGTGTATCTTTTTCGCCCTATGCCACGCCTCGAGTACACCACGCCGCACGGAATCGCCGTGCTCAGGACGTCCTCGAAAGTGCCGTTCCGCAAAGGGCTGCGCCACCTGCTGCGCCAGCTCGACACCAATCGCGGAATCTATCTTTCGTCCGGGTACGAATATCCGGAGCGATATTCGCGCTGGGACATCGCCTCCCTCTGCCCGCCGCTTGAGATCGTCGCGTGGGGAAGCCGCATCGAGTTCCATCCGCTCAACGCGCGCGGCGAGATTCTGAACCGCATCCTCTATCCCGTGCTGGCCGGTCATCCGCACTGGGATTCGCTCCAGTTCGACGGCGCCACGCTGACCGGCCGCCTGAAGCCCCTGCCCCGCCTGTTCGCCGAAGAGGAGCGCAGCAAGCAGCCGTCCGCGTTCTCCATTCTTCGCCTGCTGGTGGAAGAATTCCGCACGCCTCAGGACGGCCGTCTCGCGCTGGTGGGCGCGTTCGGTTACGATCTCTTGTTCCAGTTCGATCCCATCGAGCTGAGACTGCCGCGCGAGGGCCACAAAGACCTGCATCTGTTCCTTTGCGACGAGATCTTCTACATGGATCGCAAGAAGGAGCAGATCGAGAATTTCTCGTACGATTTTGCGCGTGAGGATCTCTCGACGCACGGCCTCGCGCACGACGCCCAGGCAATCCCGTCGGCACTCGCCCGCGAGCTCACCGACATCGTCTCCGACCACACGCCCGAAGAGTACATGCGCAAGGTGGAGACGGTGCGCGAGGGCATGCGCCAGGGCGACTACTACGAGGTGGTTTTGCACCAGACCTTCCGCGCGCCCTTCACCGCGAGTCCGTCGGCGCTGTTCGAGCGCATTCAGGAAGCCAGCCCCAGCCCCTACGAGTTCTTCGTGCAGTTCGGTGAAGAGCAGTTGGTGGGCGCCTCGCCGGAGATGTTCGTGCGCGTGGAAGGCGACCGCGTGGAGACCTGCCCCATCGCCGGCACCGCCCGGCGCACGGGAGACCCGCTGCGCGACGCCGAAAGCATACGCGAGCTGCTCAACTCCACCAAGGAGGAGTCCGAGCTGACCATGTGCAGCGACGTCGACCGCAACGACAAATCGCGCGTCTGCATCCCCGGCTCGGTGCGCGTCATCGGGCGCCGGCTCATCGAATCCTACGCCGGCCTGTTCCACACCGTGGATCACGTGGAGGGCACGCTGGCGCCGGGCTTCGATTCGCTCGACGCATTCCTCACGCACATGTGGGCGGTCACCGTGATCGGCGCGCCCAAGAAAGCCGCGGCCCAGGCCATCGAGGATCTGGAGAAGGAAGCGCGCGGCTGGTACGGCGGCGCGGTGGGCATGCTCTCGCTCAACGGCGACATCAACACCGGCATACTGATTCGCACCGTGCACCTGAGGGACGGCGTGGCCAGCTATCCGGCCGGCGCGACGCTGCTCTTCGATTCCATCCCGCAGCAGGAAGACCAGGAGTGCCGCCTCAAGGCCACCAACTTCTTCCGTGGCCTGCGCGTGCGCCCTCAGGCAGCCGAAACCGCGGCCGTGGACCACCGCTCCGGCGCGGGCGTGAAGCTGCTGCTGGTGGACAACGACGACTGCTTCATTCACACTCTGGCCAACTATGCCCGCCAGACCGGCGCGGAGGTGGTGACGTATCGCTCCGGTATTCCTCACCAACTGATTCGTGAGATCGCGCCCACGGTGATTCTGATTTCGCCCGGTCCGGGCCGCCCATCGGATTTCGGCGTGCCCGATCTGGTCCGCTTCGCCGCGGCCGAAGGGATCCCCGTGTTCGGCGTCTGCCTTGGGCTGCAGGGCATGGTGGAGGCGTTTGGCGGCGAGCTGGGCGTGCTCGACTATCCTATGCACGGCAAGCCATCGCTGGTACGGCACCGCAATCAGGGCGTCTTCGAAGGCCTGCCGGAGACGTTCAAGGTGGGCCGTTATCACTCGCTCTTCGCGAAGCGCGAGAAGCTTCCGGCGTGTCTCGAAGTGACTGCGGAGACCGAGGACGGCGTCATCATGGGCGTGCGCCATCGCGAGCTGCCCATGGAGGCGGTGCAATTCCATCCCGAGTCCATCCTGACCCTCGACGGCGGCTGCGGGCTGAAGCTGATTGAGAATATGGTGCGCCACTGCCGTGGGCAGTCGGAAGGAGTGTAGGAAAGCGGGATCCCGGCGGTGGTCCTCCGAAGGTGTGTATTACACTTACCAGTAGGAGTAACACCATGCAAATCACCAGCAAGGGCCAGGTCACCATCCCTCAGGAGATCCGTAACCGGCTGGGTCTTTTGCCGCACACGAAGGTCGCGTTCGAATTGGCCGGCGATCACGCCCGGATTCGGAAGGCTGGGCGCGAGGCCGGAGAGAGCGCCAGAGGGCGCCTGGCGATCGAAGCTCTCCGCGGCACTGCGGACCTCGGCATGACCACGGACCAGATCATGGCGCTGACGCGTGGCGACCCCCGCCCTCAAAAGCGACGGAAGTGACACCGGTCATATCCAACTTGCGGGCGCGACTTAGAGACTGCCGCGGCGTGCTCGTGGACAGCAACGTCCTGCTGGACATCGCCACAGACGATCCGAACTGGAGCGACTGGTCCGGAAGGGCGCTCGCAGAGTCCGCTGAGCACACGACACTGATCATCAATCCGATCATCTACGCCGAAGTGTCGATCGGCTACACTACCATCGAAGCGCTGGATGCCGCCCTGCCCACCACTCTGTATCAGCGCGAACCCCTGCCCTGGGAAGCCGGTTTCCTGGCCGGGAAGTGTTTCCTGCTGTACCGCCGCCGTGGAGGCCCGCGGAACTCGCATCTGCCGGATTTCTACATAGGCGCGCACGCCGCCATCGGAAACCTTGCCCTGCTCACGCGGGACGCTGCGCGCTATCGCAGCTATTTTCCGAAAGTCGAGATCCTCGCTCCCACCAAACGCCAGGCGTGATGCAAAGGCGAAGACGTGGCGCAATCGCCCGGCATGGTGGATGCCGTCGAGTTGAGCGACAGGCGCTGCCGTCAGGAAAACGGACACAGAAGGTATGCCTCCCCAGGTAGGCCTCGAACCTGCGCCCATTCGGTCAGCAGCCAGAAGGACGACTCGAACCCGCGAAACGCCTCCGGCCCGCCCCCTACGGCTCCACCCAGATCCGCACGCGGTTGCTCTCGTGCCCGTCCGCGTCGATGTACAACTCGGCCGGTCCGGCGTTCACGATCGAGGGCAGCCGGATCTCCACCACGTACATCCCGGTGTAGCCGGCCGCGAGCACGGCCTCGGTGACGTCCAACGGTTCGCGATCGAGCCACACGTGAACGGCAGCGTTCACGTGCGGAGGATTGGCCAGCGGCGCAGCCACTCCGGCCGGCCAGTCCGGCGTCACCCGGCCGAGTCCGGTAGTGAGAATCTGCACGCGCGTGTTTGGCCGCGCGGGCCTCGACGCGTCCAGCAACAGCCCGCTGTCGGCATCGATCAGCATGGGGGCGCCGTCGCGGTCGGTAAAGATGGCCGGCGCCACCGGCTGCAATGGCATGCTGTGCGTAAGACGGCGGTCCGGCGCATCCAGCGCCCGCACATCCAGAGCCCGCACATCCAGAGATAGTTCCAGCGTGGAACCCTTCACATCGAAGGGCACCTGTATCTGCGATTCCGTACCGCTGGCCGCCAGCACCGGGACCGGGGCATCCCCCGCCCTTGCCGTGGCGATGCGCGCACCAAGCACGGTCAGCACGGCCCCGGGCGCCGCCGGATGCACGTCGTAATCGGCCGCGCTCACCACCCGGGCATCGCGAAAGCGGTGCGGAGCGATGGTCGCGTAGACCCCGTAATTGTCCAGCAGCACGTAGAGCTGATTGCCGTTGGCGTCCAGCCGAACATCGCGGACGGGCGCGGTGGGCAGCCTCTGGGTGATGACCGTCCAGGGCGTGGCCGGCGCTGCGCCGTTCAAATCCGCCATGGCGAAATACGCGCCGGCATCGGAAGCGACGTAAACCGCACCGCTGGCCCGGTCGGCCGCGACGCCGTGAACCGGGGCATCCGGCAGATTCGCCGTCAGGTCGTCCCAGAACGCGCCGCCATTGATGGTGCGGCGCACGTGAACCGCTTTGGTTCCCGTTGGCGAGGCCGCCCGCGCCCCGGAAACGGCCAGCGCCAACTGCGGGTCCTTCGCGTCGGCGTAGATGGCTTCCACCGGGCCCGATTCGTCCGTGCCGCCGAAGCTCCGCCAGATCTGCCCGCGGTCGCTGGAAGCGAATAACCGGCCATCCGCCGAACCGGCGTAGAGGAAATCCTCCGCCTCGGCGACGGCCGTGACGTTCGTGTGCAGAACTGCGGAAAACCGCTGGTTCTTCTGCTCCTGCCGCGCCAGCAACGAGGAGGGCACCGGCCGCCACGCCACCTTCTCACCGGGCAGCCATTCCACATCCGTGGGCAGCCCCGCCGCCGCCACGGTGAACCCGTGCACGCCCGAGGGAACCGCGCCGAAGCGGCGTCCGGCGAAACCCGGCAGAGATTCATTCAGGCCAGACCACGACAGCCCGCCGTCCACCGAGCGCCAGACGCCCGTTGCCGTGGCCATGGCCACCTCATCGCTGTCGGCCGGCGATACCGCAAGGTCGGAAACCGCGCTGCGCATCAGGGACTCGCCGTTCCACGCGGTCAGGTTGGCCCACGTCACGCCGCCGTCGTCGGACCGCCATGCCTGCTGCCCGAAGGCGTAGAACCGGCCGGCGCCTGCGTCGCGAACAGTCGCGCGCGGCTCGGGCAAAGTGAAGGCCAGAGCACTACGCTCGGACGGCGGAACCGCATCCTGTGACAGGCTCCATCGCTCCAGGTCCGAGGTGGAGAAGACGCGGCCCGGCGCCGTGGCGGCGAACAGTTGCGACCCCTCGGCCGAGTACCAGACGCGGGCGAAGGGTCCGGTAGCCACCGCTGCCAGACCGAGGTCCACGGCCGAGTTGCCCACGTGCCGCCAGTCCAGAGGTGGCTGGCCTGGATCGAGCCGTATCTGGGCGGACGCCGGGCCGGAGGCTGCCAGAACAGCCGCCATCGCCGCGACCCCGCGCCACAGTGTGGCCCTTCGACACATATATCGAGTCTAATCTATACCAGGGCGCGCCGCCTCATCGGGCCAGCCGCCGCCTCGGACGCCGTCTCGGACACAGAGGGTGTTGCCCTGCCCTCTCCCATTTTGGTTCGTTTTGTCGTACATTTGGACGTGGTGCCGGGCACTGATCCGGTCTCTATACTCCCTGCAGGTTAAAGGGTGCCTGCAAAGGAAGTGTTGTTGCAAGCAATTTAGTGGTAGACTGATGATCTACCTGAGTACTGGCTAAGCTTCCGATGGTGGCATCGGCCACTTGTGGCGAATACTTTAATGCGCGGCTCAGTCTCAATGCCGGTGATCTCACTGCTGCTGGTGGCGGCCGCGGTCTCTTTGTATGCCGGCCAGCCCACCCCGCCTAACCCATGCCAGGCCCCGGGTTCCGGAGAAGTTGCGGCCAAAGTGGTGTCGCTGTCGGGTCAGGTGTCGGTGCTGCATGATTCGCAGCCGTGGGCGCTCAACGTTGGCGATACAGTCCAGTCGAAGCAGGTGATCATCAGCGGCACGGATGGAAACGCGGTGTTCTGCGTGTCCGACGGAAGCACCTTCGAGGTTTTCCCCAATTCCGAGGTGGTCTTCCGCGACAACCCGCCCAACTGGCGCGACATGCTGGACGTGCTGGTGGGCCGTATCCGCGTGCAAATCCAAAAGCTTGGCGGACCCAACCCGAACCGGGTCCAGACCCCGACCGCAACCATCTCCGTCCGCGGCACCATCTTTGATGTGACCGTCGATGATGAGGAACGCACCACGGTTGTGGCGGTGGAAGAGGGACAGGTGGAGGTCCGCCACCGGCTTATCCCCGGCAGCAACCCGAAACTGGTGAAGGCGGGCGAGACGCTGAAGGTATATCCGGACGAGCCGCTGTCGAAGTCGCGTCTCGACAAGGGAGCGGCCGCGCAACGCGTGCTGCGCGCCATGATGGATGCGGTCTACACAGCGGTCTCCAGCCCCCGTGGCGGAACCTCGGGCGGCAATGGCGGGACCACAACGCCGCCGGTTACCTGCGGAGCAGCTTGCGTCGGCCAGAAGGCACCGGCTCCACCGCCACCGCCACCACCGCCTCCGCCCGGAGGTTAAGATCCGTCGCGGGGCCGGTGCCTCGTCGTCAACGCTACACTAACAATCAGGGATGCGTATTCTCTGTCTGCTCCTCGCCGCCGCCAGTTCTCTGTCCGCTCAGGCGGCGTCCGGCGGCGTCAGCTCCGAGTGGGACATCCGTCAGATGCTGGCCAGTCTGCAGGCCCGCGCGAGACAGCTTGCGCCCGTGCTCGATCAGTTGAAGCCGGCCGAGTGGGTCCGGAGCGGAGCGCCCCAGGCATACGTCGGCCAGTGGACCACGGCGAAGAACGAGTTGCGCTACCTGCTGGGCTCCACCGAGACGCTGGCAAAAGATCCCGAAAAGCTCCCGGCGGCCCTCGATACGTTCTTCCGCATGCAGGCGTTGGACAGCACGCTGGGGTCGGTGATTGAGGGCACCCGGAAATACCAGAACCCGGCCATCGCCGATCTGGTGCAGGCCATCGCCAACGAGAACGACCAGAATCGCGACCGCCTGAAACAATACCTGGTGGATCTGGCTTCCGAGAAGGAACATGAGCTGCAGGTGATGGACGCCGAGGCGCAGCGTTGCCGCGCGAGCGTCAGTAATCAGAAACCGCAAGGAAAGAGGTAGAGATGGGACCCACGGGAACTCTCACGTTCGCCTGCAGCATCTGCGCTGAGCCGTCGCACGACATCTGCGTATACTGCACCAAGGACGTCTGCCGGCTGCATCGCTGCCAGCGCTGCCTGCGTTGCAGCGACTGCTGCGAGTGCGAATCGCCGCTCTGCCTGGACGAGGAACCGGTAGCGGTGGCCGCGGAGCCGGAAGCGCCCGAACCGCTTCCCGAACCGTCTCCTGAACCGCCTCCTGAAGTGATAGCTCCGCCGGAGACTACGGGACCGGATCCGGCGTTCCCTGACGAACCTCTCCCCGGCACTTCGACAGACGGCGCACTGTAAGCACCAGGCCGCGGGGCAACCCGAACTTCTCCACCGCCTGGCGCGAGTACTCCGAACAGGTGGGCCGATACGGGCACCGCACAAACCGCGAGGCGAGAGGCCGCCCCCAGCGCTGATAGCCGCGAACCGCCACGACATACAGCCGCGCAGTGACCTGGCTTCGCGCCGGGCGCAGGCCATCCGCCGCCGCCAGCGCCAGCACCACGAGCACAACCGCGAGGTACGGTTCGGGCCGTCGAAAGGCGCTCAGGCGCCGCAGTGCGGGCAACGGACGCTGACCTGCAACCGATTGTTGTGGCAGTTCGGACACGGAATCAGATTGCCCTGCGTACGCGCGAGGACGTAGACGATCAGCCCGACCAGGCCGGTCAGCACCACCAGAATCATCCACAACACGGCGTTGTCCATACCCCGGGACTTGGCGTCTTTCGCCACCCACACCAGGATGGCGATGTGCAGCGCAATAACCGCGAGCATCATGACCATCGGGAACACGCCGCAGGCGAGGCAACCGGCGCAACCGGCTGCGGGGTTGTCGCGCTGGGCCATCAGCAGCGTTGCCGGCGCCAGCAACAGCGCCAGCCGCAGACTCCCGCGGAGCACTGAGAGATCAGGTCGGGTCATATGTGAAAGGGGACAGGTCGTCTGTCCCCCTCCTTGATACGGACTTACTTGCCGGCCTGCGCCTGCGCCAGCGGCCCCACGATCGGCAACACCAGCGGCGTGTTGTTATAGGCCTTGAACATGAGCATGAGCCACAGGACTAAACCGCCCAGCCACACCACCAGCATCAGCAGGCTGATGATCAGGTGCAGCCCCCATGGCAGGAACATGGAAATGATGGTCACACCGATCCACAGCACGATCATCCCAACATGGAAGAAGATCGACTGAAACGCGTGAAACCGGACCCGCGGATTCTTGCTGTAAGGTTCCAGCACCAGGAACAGAATTCCGGTAATGAAGCCCACCAGGTAGCAAAGCGCTCCTGCAACGTTCTCCTGCATGCCCGCAGCCGCGGGAGCTGGAGCTTGCCCCTGGCCCGAACCAGAGCCCGGCGCGGCCGCTATCGGCGCCCCGCATTTCGGACAGAAGTTACCCGGCGCTTCCGCACCGCAACTCGCACAGAAAGCCATTCGTCTTGTCTTGCCTCCGTTCCGTAACTGTATCCGAATACACGGTGCGGTTCAAGGGGAATGTTGCCCCACCTTCACCCGGATCTCACCTTTGCCCCAGGTGGTCTGGCGTCCCACCCCCGTAAACGCGGCAGCCTGGAGCCATGGCAGAAACTCCGCGAGCGGCCCCTCGTAGTCGGCCCAGCCGGCGAAACCCCCGATCGGATGGCGCTGTCCGGTGCGGGAACTCCGGCGCGTCGCCTCGATGAAGCGAATGTCGGACGCGGTCATCCGGATGGCCGAAGCCCGTTCACCCATTGCGCGGAAGTCGATGTCCAGGGCACCGCCGCCGTACAGCGCCCGCAGCGTGGCAATGCGGTCTCGCACGCGCGCGAACAGAATGGGGAACAGGGGCTCGGACACCACCTGCTCCTGCCACTTCAATTCGACGGGCGTGAGGAAATCCACTGACACGGCGTCGACTGGAGTCGGGCCCGGCGCCAGCGAGAGGACCAGCGGCGTCGTCTCAACCGCACGAAGCAGCAGTTGGCTCGATCCCTCACCAATGCCGCGCTCTCCCATCAGCTCGAAGGCGGCCGCGAAGATCCCCACCAAAGGGCGGCGCGTCTCGAACAAGTTCACGTCGAAATGAAAGGACTGGCCGGGCTCGATGGTGGCGCCATCGAGATGGGCGGACCGGAAGACAAACGGGCGCGGCAAATCGGCCAGGCCGCTGGGGTGCGGACCCGCGGCGCCGGGCGTGAAGATCGTCTCGAACTCGTCACCGGCGGCCTGGTGCAGGGCATACCCGAATGCGCCGCGCAGCGTATTGGCCGCCATCTTCGCGAAATGCACCCGGCTCTCCGCCTGAAACGAGAAGCGCAGGCGGTGGAACGAGAATGTGTTGCCCACGTGGCTGCCATTATAGAAGAGTGGCCGGTCGGCCAATTCGGGGACGGGTGACGACATTCCGCACCACAAAGACACTGACAACAGTTCACCGGTCGCCGCGGAATCTCGTTGCCCGTCCCCGAATTGGACGCGCACCAGCTCCCGCCACGCGTCCGTAATACTCTGAATAGAGTGGCGCTGGAAAGCCTCATCCTCTTCGAGACCCCGGAACAGATCTTCGTGCGCGTGTTTCGCGAGCTGAAACCGCGTACCACCCCGCCTGCGGTCTTCGTGGAGTTTTGCCGCTTCGCCAACGCCAACAGCTTCATCCGGCTCGAAGACGGCTGCCTGCACGTGCGCATTACCGACGTGCTGGAAGGCGCTCCCGCGCTCATCATCGAAGCGCTCGCGCACATCCTGCTGGGCAAGCTCTACCGCAAGGAAACGCCGCGCGCTTACAACGACCGCTACCGCCGCTTCCTGAACCGCAAGGACATGCGGCGTACTCTGCACGTGGTCCGGCAGACTCGCGGGCGCAAGCGGATACTGGCGCCGCAGGGCCGCGTCTACGACCTCGAACCCATGTTCGAAGACCTCAACTTCCGCTACTTTCACGGCCTGATGGCGCGGCCGTCGCTGGGCTGGGGCGTGCGCACCTCGCGCACCACGCTGGGCCATTACGACGCCTCCCACAACGCCATCGTGCTCAGCGCCATTCTCGACCGCGAGAAAGTGCCGCGGCTCGCGGTGGAGTATGTGTTGTTCCACGAGATGCTGCACCTGCGCTTCCCGGTGGATCACCGCGGCGCCCGCCGGTGCGTCCACACGCCCGAGTTCAAGCAGGCCGAGAAGCAGTTCGAAGGCTACCAGCAGGCGAAGGACATGCTGAAGCACCTGTAGGCCGGGCGCTGCCACGCCATGCTTACAACTTCCGAGTGCGCCGTCATCCACGCACAGCCGGCCAGGCGCCGGATCTCATCCAAAGCCTCTACGCAGCCTTCGCCCGTGGCGACGGCCCGGCTGTCCTCGCCAGCATGGATCCCGCCATTGTCTGGAACGAAGCGGAGAACTTCCCTTACGCCGACCGCAATCCCTATGTCGGCCATGCCGCCGTTGCTGAGGGCATCTTCTTCCTTCTCGCCACCGAATGGGATCGCTTCCAGGCCCTCCCCTCCGAGTTCCTCGACGCTGGCGACACCGTCGTAGTGCTCGGCTACTACAAGGCCACTTATAAAGCGACCGGCGCTCCTCTCAACGCCCAATTCGCCCACATCTGGCGCCTGCGCGACGCCAGGATCACGGCGTTCCAGCAGTACACCGACACCGCTCAGGCCGCTCGCGCCGTGCACGGCTAGCGGACTGCAGAGTATGAAACTCGTCGTGGGCTGCTAAGTTATTTGCCGCAAGATCTGGCGCGTGGATCTCCGAACGTCGATCCAGCCCAACTGACGCCCTATCCTTGACAGCGCGGGCCGGGCTGATTTCGTCTACTTCTTGAGTTCGATCACTATTACTTCGGAGGGCTCGTCGCCGACATTCTCCGGCAGGTGTTTTCCGGCATCCGCCCAGGTCGCGTCGTGGGCCTTGCTGTTGTTATCCTGCGACGTGCCGTCCGGCAGCGTGAACTTGATGTGCCCGTCGCTCATGAACACCGCCACCGAGGCTGGATGTTCGTGCATCACCGATTTCTCATGCGGCCCGTACCTGGCCCGCAGCACGCGAATCTGGTCATTATTGATGACCACTTTGTAGTGTTTGGGATCCAATTTGACGGGGTCTAGCGTTGTCTTCGCCGCCGCGGCCGCGCCCGGCTCCTTCAGCTCCACCATGACGGATTCCGACGCCGCGTCGGAAAGATTCTCATAGGCGTGCGTCAGGCTCTTGGAGTAAGTCACGTCGTCGGCTTTGGTGCGTTCGTCACTGGTCTTCCCATCGGGGAACGTGTACCTGGAATGGTCAGTCGTGAACCCCACTGTCACGTAGGCGGGATGCGAATGCATGGGAAGCTTGCTGTGTCCCGGCTCGTTGAAGTGAAGCACGCGGACACGATCGTTTTCAAAGACCACTTTCACTTGGTCAGGCGCTAACTGGACCACATCCTGGGCGAAAGCGGCGACTGCGGCAAAGGCCACCGCCATTGGGAACATACCACGCATAGTCTATTGCCTCCTGGACCCTGGAACACGATGCGTTCTACCGGGTAGGTCCAAGTGTATACTGCAGGCCTGCCGAAACCGTGACATGAAGCAATCTTAATTGACTGGAACGCGAAAAACGGAATCGCAGCACGATTTGTAATGATCGCGCGCCGCTTAGCCTGGAAGATAGGTGCCAGTCCGCTGCCCGGAAAAACCGCAAACCGGCGCGCAGCGGACGAGGCGATTGTGGATGAGTTGGTCGGCTACTCGGAAGCTACGCGCCACACCTCCGCCATCACGTGTTCAACGCCGGCTTCCACCGGTTGCGCTCACTTCCCCCGCGTCACCCGCCCCTTCATCAAAAACATAAACGGAATCAGCCCCACAAAAACCAGCGCCAGCACCCAAAACCCATCCAGAAACGCCAGCGCCGCCGCCTGGCGCTGCACGAAGCCGTACAGCATCGCCTGCGCGCGCACGGCGGCGTCGGCCATGGAGAAGCCCTGCTGGTGAAGCGTCTGCGTCAGCCCCTGTAACTGCTGCGCAAATCCGCGATCCATCGGCGTGACATGCGCCGCCAGAACGCTCTGGTGGTACTGGGCGCGGCGCGCCAGCAGGGTCATCACGAAGGCAATCCCGCAACTCCCGCCGATATTGCGCGCCAGGTTGACGATGCCCGTGGCGTAGCTCATCCGCTCGCGCGCAATGTAGTAGAACGCCATGGTGTTGATGGGCACGAACAGGAACGCCAGCCCGATGCTCTGCACAATGCGCGCAGTAATAATGTGCGGAAAATCGACCCCCAGCGTAAAGCGGCTCATCATCCACAGCCCGGCCGCGGCCATGGACAGGCCGAACACCACCAGCCAGCGCGGTTGCACGCGCGAGATCAGAAAGCCCACCAGTGGCATGAAAACCATGATCACCAGACCGCCCGGCGAGAGCGCCATGCCGCTCTGCGTGGCCGTGTACCCCAGCAGCTCCTGCATGAACACCGGCAGCAGAACAGTGCTTCCGTACAGCACAAAACCCAGCGAGAACATGGACAACGTGGAGATGGCGAAGTTGCGGTCCTTGAGCAGATGAAAATCCACCACCGGGTGCACATGCCGCAGCTCCCAGAACACCACGGCGGTGAGACAGACCGCCGCCAGCGCCGCCGTCCACACAATCAGATCCGATCCGAACCAGTCCTTGCGCTGTCCTTCGTCCAGCATGATCTCCAGCGCGCCCAGGCCCACGGTGAGCAGTCCGAGCCCCATGAAGTCGATGTGCCCCTGCTTCAAACTTCGCCGCACCAGCCATGGCGGATCGTGCACCAGCATGGAGGTCATCAACAGCGAGAGCACGCCCACCGGAATGTTGATGAAGAAGATCCAGCGCCACGACCAGTTGTCCGTGATCCAGCCGCCCAGCGTGGGGCCGATCACCGGCGCGAACACCACGCCGATGCCGAACATGGCCATGGCCATCCCCTGTTTCTCCCGCGGAAACACTTCTCGCAGGATGGCCTGGGAGATCGGCTGCAGCGCTCCTCCGCCCACTCCCTGCATGACGCGAAACAGAATCAGCGTGAACAGACTGGGCGCCAACCCGCACAGCACCGAACTGGCCGTGAACAGGAACACGCAGGTCATGTAGAAGCGTTTGCGGCCGAACAGCATCGAGAACCAGCCGCTCATCGGCAGGATGATGGCGTTGGCGACAAGGTACGCCGTCAGCACCCACGTGGCTTCGTCGGTGGTGGCGCCCAGACTGCCGGCGATGTGCGGCAGCGCGACGTTGGCCACGCTGGTGTCCAGCACCTCCATGAACGTGGCCAGCATCACCGTCCCGGCGATGAGCCAGGGGCTGATCGTGCGCTCAACCATCACCGCGTCTCGATAACGACGTCCACGTTCATGCCCGGCCGCAGAATCGCGTCGGCGGGCAGCGGGTCGAGCACGATCTTCACCGGGATGCGCTGCACCACCTTCACAAAATTACCCGTGGCGTTCTCCGGCGGCAGCAGACTCATGCGCGCTCCGGTGGAGGCGGCGATGGAATCCACATGACCGCCGAAGCTGCGCCCGCTCATGTCCAACTTCACTTCCGCTTTTTGCCCGGGGTGCACATTGCGGAGCTGCGTCTCCTTGAAGTTCGCCGTGACCCAGATGTCGTTCAGCGGAACGATGACCATCAGACTCTGGCCCGGCTGCAGAATCTGGCCGGGCTCCACCGATTTCCTGGTGACCCTTCCATCCAGCGGTGCCACGATGACGGTGTAGCTGAGCTGCAACTCCGCGGCCGACAGGTCCGCGCGCGCCTGCACCACCGCAGCGCTGGCCGAGGCCGCGCGAGCCGACTGCACCCCCACCTGCTTCTGGTTCGCGTGCGCCTGCACCACTCCGGCCTGCGCCTGCGACACCCGCGCCTGCGCTCCGGCCAGCGCGGCCTTCTTCGTCTCCGCATCTTCCATCGCCGCGCTCAGCTTCTCCTTCGCTGCCGCAAGCTGGCTCTCGGCAACGCGCGCCGCGGCCATAAAGGAATCGAATTGCAGCTTCGAGATCTCCGCCTTCTCCGCCAGCGGCCGCATGCGGTCCAGATCGGCCTTCGCTCGTTCCCAGGTGGCCTGGCTCGCTTCCACATTGGCGCGCGCGAAAGATATGTCCGCGCCGGCAGCGCGCTGATGCTCGCTGGTGGCTTTGGCCAGATCCGCCTGGGCCGACAACACTTGCGCATCCGCCTGCGATGTGGAACTCACGGTCACGTCGCGCGTCAGCGGTACGGTAATGTCGGCGCCGCTCAACTGGCTCTGCGCGTACAGCAGCGTGGCGCGCGCCAGATCCACCTTCGCCTGCGCGTCGCGCGGGTCGATGCGCACCAGCACCTCGCCCTTCTTCACCTGCTGGTTGTCGGAGACCAGCACGTCCAGCACGTTCCCGTAGACCTTGGCGGCCACCGGCGCGATGTGCCCGTCCACCTGCGCGTCGTCGGTGGACACGCGGCCCGCCGTCGCCAGCCAGTACCAGACGCCCGCGCCCACCAGCAGCAGAACCACTCCGAGCAGGATCCACTTCGTCTTTGCCGCCGGCTTCCGCGCCGTGCCGGTCTCCACTTCCGCGTAGTCAATCGCCTCAGTCGCCATAGCCAACCAGAGCCTCCATCAGCGGACCGGCGGTGATAAAACGCGCGCCCTTCGCGCGCGCATCGGCCAGAGCCTGGCGCCCGTGCCCGTCCGCGAACGTCGTGTTGCTGAGATCCACCGTGATGGCCGCGTTGCCGCAGGCGTCCAGAGCTTTCCGGAATTCCTCCACCCACGGCCCCACCAGCCGGCCGTCGAGCCGGAGGGTGATTCGGTCCCCGTCGCTGGTGGTGGTGATCTTCAGCACGACCTGGGGAAGGGCATTTCTGCCGCCGTCAGAAATCCCGGCTTTTTGGAGAGTGCCGAAACCGAAGTGCCGAAATATCGGCAAGTGCCGTTATTTCGGCACTGTCCGCTGAATCCCGAGCTTTTTGATCCTGGATTGAAGCGTGGTCCGCTTCATCCCCAACCGGACCGCCGCGCCGTTGGGACCGTCGACCTGCCAGCCGGTTTCTTCGAGGACCCGGCGAATGTGCTGCCGTTCGGCGGTCGCGAGTGTCGCCGACGGGGCCAGAGCGAGATCGGGGCGCAGTTCCGACAGCGGAATGTCCAGGCTGGTCCCGGACGACAGGATGACCGCGCGTTCAATCAGGTTCTCGAGTTCCCGCACGTTACCTGGCCAGGAGTATTCCGCCAGCGCCGAAAGCGTCGCCGCCGGGATGGTCTCGATGTGCCTGTTCATGCGCCGCGAGAACTTCTGCGCGAAGTAGCGAACCAGCATGGGAATGTCCGCGACGCGTTCGCGCAGCGGGGGCACTGGCAGGGGAAACACGTTGAGCCGGTAGTAGAGGTCGATACGAAACTGCTGCTCGGCCACCATGCGGGTCAGGTCGCGGTTGGTGGCGGCGATCACGCGCACATCCACCTTGATGGTGCGGGTGCTGCCGAGCCGCTCGAACTCCTGCTCCTGCAGGGCGCGCAGCAGCTTCGGCTGCAGCTCGAGCGGGATGTCGCCCACTTCGTCCAGGAAGAGCGTGCCGCCATCGGCCAGCTCGAAGCGGCCAATGCGCTGCGCGATGGCGCCCGTGAAGGCCCCTTTCTCGTGGCCGAACAGCTCGCTCTCAAGAAGTCCCGTGGGGATGGCCGCGCAGTTGAGCCTTGCGAAGGTGCGCTCGCGCCGCGCGCTGAGTTCGTGCACGCTGCGCGCGATCAGCTCCTTGCCCGTACCGGTTTCGCCGAGGATCAGCACCGTGGCATTGGTTGGCGCGACCGTCTCCACCTGATGCAGCGCCTTGCGGAAGGCCGGGCTGTCGCCGATGATCTCGCCGAAGTTGCGCTCGCTGCGGATCTCGTCCTCGAGGTACAGCTTCTCTTCGGCGAGCTTGTTTTTCAGCCGCTCGATTTCGCGAAAGGCCTGTGCGTTCTCGATGGCGATGGCCGCCTGCGCCGCTACCTGCGAGAGAAAATCGACGTCCTCGGGAGAGAAAGCGTTCTCGCGGACGCTGGCCAGATTCAGCGTGCCGAGTACGCGGTTGCGGGTGGGCAGGGGGATGCAAACGCCCGAGCGCAGGCCTTCGCTCTCCAGCGCGCGGGTCACTTCGGACGAGAACGAGCCGGCCTCGAATCGTACGGGCTGCCCGCTGGTGAACGCCACGCCCGACGGCGAGCCTTCGATGGGCACCCGCGCGTCCTGCTGGATGCGGCCGCTGCCCAGCTCGAACTCGAGCGCGTGGATCACCAGGTGCGCGGCGCCCGGTTCGTGCAGCGCCAGACTCGAATACTCATGCGGCACCACGTTGCGCAGGCACGCAGTGATGCTGGCGAACAACTCGCCCAGCTCGAGCTGAGCGACCATGGCGTTGGTGATGTCGAGCAGAACTCGCAGCCGGTCGCGCTCCCGCGCCAGGGCGTCCGCGTTCAGCGAGTTGTCCACCGCCACCGCCACCTGGGCGGACACGCGTCCCATGAACTCCAGTTCCGCCTCGTCGATCTGATGCGCCCGCACATACCCGAAGCTCAGCGCGCCGATCTTGCGATGCGCGGTGGTCAACGGAAGGAAACAGCAGGTGGTGACGCCGTTGGCGCGCAGAATCTCCATCACGGCGGGCCAGCGGGTCTCGTGCGCGACGTCGTCCACCACCAGGGGCTGCTGATTCCTGAGCACCCAGCCGGCCGGCGACTGGTCCACGGGCAGTTCGAGGCGCGGCGTCTGGGCTGGCGCATTGGCTTCGAGCACATGCAGACGCATGCAGTCCCCGGCCACGTCATACAGCACGAGGGACATGAAATCGAAGGGCAGGACCGAGCGAAGCTGGGGAGCGAGACTCTGGAACAGCGGCCGCACATCGCGGTGTTGCAGGATGGTGCTGGATACCTCGAGGAGCGATTGCCAGGCTTCCGCGTTCATCCTGGAACCAGCATAGCGGGTCCGGCGCGGGGGACCGGGTGGCCATACAATTAGAGGCCGCCGCAGTTCAAAACAGAAGCTGTGTCTGGTGGCGGATTCCCCTGGTGGGGCAGCCAATCCTGGCTGCCGCCGCGTTTCTACGCGGCGCCGGGCCGGCTATCACCTGCAGGGAAGGCTGGAGAACTGAGTGGCATTGGGCAGGATTGCCCGCCCACCGTGAAGCCAACTCCCGGGTGGCACGCGATGTTCACGCCAGCGCGGGCCAATTCTGTTGGCGCGAGGTGCCCCGCGGTTTGGTCCCAGGTTTGCTCTTCAAACGCCTCAGGGGGAAGTGCGAGGTTTTCCGGGTTGCCGCGGTTGTACTCCCCGGGACCGGTCCGCGCGTCTTCTTAGTACCCTTGTATACTGGTAGGTTCGTAAACTCCCGTCTATGAAGTATATTGCAGCGATGTTCCTCTCGGCCGGCGTGATCTGCGCGGCGAACTTTCAGACTGGCCAGTCCGCCCGGGCGGTGATTGGGCAGGCCACCTTCACGGCGCAGGCGTACGACAACGCCGCCGTGGAGCTGGGTGGCGTTTCCGGTCTGGCCTGGGCCAACGGCTCGCTGTTCGTGGTGGATTCGAATCGAGTGGGATCCACACCGGTGAACAACCGGGTGGTCATCTACTCGAATCTGTTGTCGTCCACATTCGTGCCGGGCTCGACGCTGCCCTCGCCGGCCCAGCAGATCCTGGAAGAGAACTATACGAGCTTCATCCGCTGCCCCGTGTGCGTGGTGAACCCGAGCGTCATTGTGGGCCAGCCCGACTTCACCACCGTGCTGAACAACCTGACGCAGACCGGTCTGCGCGCACCCGCCGGGGTGGCCAGCGACGGGAAGATCCTGGCGATCGCCGACACCGACAACAACCGGGTGCTCATCTGGAATTCGATCCCGGCGGCCAACGGGGCTCCCGCGGACATCGTGCTCGGCCAGGCCGGCTTCGGCGCCATCACCTTCCCGCCGCAGGTGACGCAGAGCGCCATGCGCGGGCCGGAGGGCGTGTGGATTCAAGGGAGCCGGCTGTTTGTCGCCGATACCCTGGACAACCGCATCCTGATCTGGAACAGCATCCCGACGAAGAATAATCAGCCCGCGGACGTGGTTCTGGGCCAGCCCGATTTCACCAGCGTGCAGTCGGCCAAGGTCACCGTGACCCCGGTCACCTCCGCCAGCGACATCATTTCACCCACCGGCGTAAGCTCCGACGGAACCCATCTGTTCGTGGCCGATCTGGGCCAGAACCGGGTCATGATCTGGAACAGCATTCCGACCCAGAACAACCAGCCGGCCGACGTGGTGGTCGGCCAGCCGGATATGACCAGCGCGATTGCCAACAATTCATTCAGCGGTCTCAACGCAATCACGGCCGGGTCCACCGACAAGGAAACTCCGGTGCTCTGCACCACTCCCCAACCCAACGTAAACGACAGCAACGGCAATCCCACCTATCCGCAGCGTTGCGCGGCTACGCTGAATTTCCCGCGCTACGTGCTGTCCGATGGCACGCGGTTGTTCGTCGCCGACAGTGGCAACGACCGGGTGCTGATCTATAACACCATTCCGACCCAGAACGCCGCGCGGGCCGACGTCATTCTGGGCCAGCCCGACGAGTTCACCGACAACGTGAGCGATTCGGGCAGCGCCACGGACAATGTGGAGATCTCGGGCGCGGACACCCTGCGCACCCCGATGTCTCTGGCGTGGGATGGAACGAATCTGTACATCAGCGATCCGTTCGACCGCCGCGTGGCGGTGTACACCGCGAGCGACCAGCCGCTGGCCAACAACGCGGTGCTGAATGCCGCCAGTCTGGAGACGTTCGCCAGCGGCTTGTTCAGCTTCGGAGGAACGATTACCACGGGGGAGAAGGTCACCGTTACCATCACCGATCCGAACAACACCACCACCGGGTACACGGCCCCCACCTACAGCTACACGGTTGCCAAGAACGATACGTTCGACAACGTAACGGCGGGTCTCGCGAACGCCATTAACACCAGCAACAGCGGCGCGGGCGATCCGGTTGTCTTCGCCCGAACCGAGATCGGCGCGGCCAGCGTACTACTGGGCGCGCGCAACGCCGCAGCGGCCGGAAACGGTGTGCAGTTCTCCATCGCTATCGCCGGCGTGAGTAGCAATGCGGCGACTTTGACTGTGTCGCCGGCCTCGGGCACGCTCACTGGCGGAACCGACGCCGCCAGACTGGCGCCGGGCATGCTGATCACCGTCTTCGGCGCGGGGTTCACCGAGCAGGCGCCGACCGCGGCGCCCGCTGGAGCGGCCGCGCTGCCCAAAACACTCGCGGGCACGGAGCTGTACATCGATGGCGTGCGCATACCGCTCCTGTACGCTTCGCCCACGCAAATCAACGCGCAGATTCCTTTTGAGTTTGCCGACTCCAACGGGGGCACGGCGTGGGTGCGCACACAGCACGCCGACGGCAGCGTGACGGTGACGAATTCCATCGCCATCCCCATCGCGCCCCAGAATCCGGGCATCTTCACCCTCGGTGGCGGTAGTGACCCGCGGCCCGCTCTTGCGCTTCAGGCCAGCAGTAACGCGATGGCCGTAGTGGACATTGAAGGGGCCCCCGGAGCAACCTCGGTCGCTTCGGTCGCGATTGCGGGCACCACTTATTCGTACACCGTGACAACGGCGGACGTTACGGCCCAGAGTATCACTCTCACCAACACCGTGAACGGCACGGTCACAACCACCACACTCTCCGTCACCCCCGACCCCCTGGAGATCATCCGGCAGCATCTCATCAGCCTGATCAATGCCGATGCGAGTGCACCTGTGACGGCCTCCACAGGCAGTCAGTGGTGGTACCTGATTCTGACGGCGAAGACCGCCGGAACGGCGGGCAACGGGATTGCTGTGACCGGCACGGCCACCGCTTCCGGTACCACCAGCCTCACGCTGACGGTGCTCACCAGTGACAACAGCACGTCGGCCACCTGCTGCGCGAGTATCGGAGGCACGCTGATTGGCGTCAACAATCCGACGATTCCGGGAGGGTTCCTGGTGTTATATGCGACCGGTCTGGGTTCGGTTATATCGAGCCAGGTGGACGGTATCTTCTGTCCGACCGCGAACGCGACTTATCCGGACGACAATGTGACCAAGATTGCTACCCACTGCACCCCGCCCCAGCCTCCGGCAACGGGCGCCCCCTATGCCGGTGCGGATCAGAACACGGTGATTTCCTTCGTGTCGGCCGTCGCCGGGGGCAGCACGGCCAGCGTCTTTGACGCCAGCCTGGTACCCGGGAGTATCGGCGTGTATCGGTTGCTGCTGCAGCTTTCCAGCAGCCTCACGACAAATCCGTTCACGCCGATCACGATATACCAGGATGTTTATAGCAGCAACACCGTGACAATCCCGGTGCAGGCCCAGTAACCTCGGGTGGACGTGAATCCGGCAGGCGCGTGATACACTGAGATCGCCTGGCGCCCGCCAGCGCGCCGTTCTTCCCGGAGGAAGGAACGGGCCGGCCACTCGTTTAACGCTCTCATATGCATAAGCAGGACAAGAAGGTTTTGGTAGTAGTGGACGATCTTCTGTTCACGGTTAAGATCAGCGACGCGGCCAAACGCGCCGGCCTCACGGCCGAGTTCGTGAAATCCGAGGAAGACGTATTCGACCGGGCGAAGCAGAAACCGCGGCTCATTATCCTCGATCTGAACGCCAGTTCGGTGGAGCCGCTCAAGCTGATTCTGGCGCTGAAGGGTAGCGCGGAAACGAAAGGAATCAGTCTGATCGCGTACCTTTCGCACATTCAGGGCGAGTTGAAACAGCAGGCGCACGAAGCGGGAGCCGACATGGTGATGGCGCGTTCGGCGTTCTCGCAGAACCTGCCGCAGATTCTCAAGCGTCACGCCGGCGCGTAGCACCTACATCCAGATCAGCTTCGCCGCCAGCCACGCCGCGCCCGCGAGCAAACCCAGCAACGCCTGGTATTCCTCGTTGCGCAGATAAAGGTCCGTCCGGAAGCGAGCGTACGCCGGAGTTGTGGGCCGGCGCGGCCACAAGGCCCGCACCCTCTGTGCATACTCGTCGAAATCGGGGAAGAGCTCGCGCAGGTATTCTTCCTCCAACTGAATCGCGGGCAGGTATACCAGCGCGAAGACCAGCGCGAACAGCAGGGCGAGCACCGGCCGGCGCGACGCCGTCACCAGCCCGCAGGCCGTCAGCAACGTGCCCAGGTAGAGCGGGTTGCGGACCCAGGCGTAGGGACCGGTAGTGGTCAGGCGCGTGTTCTTTTCGAGATGCCCGGCGGCCCAGGCCCGCACCAGCAGCCCGGCCACGGCCACGGGAAGGCCAATCTCCATGGAGAGGGCAGAGGGGCGCGCCAGCCAGCCAAAGGCAATCGCCAGCAGGAATCCTCCGGGCACGCGCAGGCGGGCCACCAGGTGCGCGTAGCGGCGCGGAAAACGCAGGTGGGCGCTCATGCTTCCGCCAGAACCGCCCGTAGCGCTTCGTGGACGGCCTCCGGACGGATATCGCGCATGGCGGCGCCGGGATGGTCTCTCTTGTAACTAGTTGCCGCCGCGGGGCTGCGCAGTACGGTGATGGCGCCACCCCGGGGGCCGTTTCGCGACGGGTCGGTGGGCCCGAAAATCGCCACGCCGGGTTTGCCCAGCGCCGCCGCCAGATGCAGCGGACCGCTGTCGACGCCGACAATGGCGGCGGCGCGGCGGGTGGCGTCGATGAGTCCGGGAAGCCCGGAGACGTGGGCGTGGGTGTGCGGTGCGTCAATGTGCGCGCGCCCGTTCAGTACCAGCGTGCAGCCGCACTCGGTTTCCAGAAGCCTCCCCAGCTCGGAATAGAAGTCCATAGGCCACTGCTTGGCCGCCCATCCCGCCATGGGGCTGGCCAGTACGAACGGGCCGGCGGGGAGCGAGCCCTCCGGATGTCCCGCGGGCAATGGGAAGGTCCGCAGCAGGCTGGAGGCTCCTGCCGCCGAGGCCAGGTCGAGATAGCGGTCCACGACGTGCTCGGCTTTGCTGGCCACGGCAACCGAGTAGAACCACGCGGCGGGACGCTCGCGCACCAGCGCCCGGCTGAAGCCGAAGAGCCGTTCCGCGCGGGCTGCCGAGGCCACCAGCGCGGATTTCAGGAGACCCTGGAAGTCCACGGCAATGTCGTATCGTTGGGCGCGCAGCTCCCGCCAGGCGGTGCGCAGGCCGGCCAGCGAACGGCGGTCCAGCAGGACCACCCGATCCACGTAGGGATTCTCCTCCAGCAACGGCGCCCAGCGCGGTTCAATCACCCAGGTCACGTGCGAGCGGGGGATGCCGTGCTTCAGGCTGGCTACCGCCGGAAGGCACTGGATGACATCGCCCATGGCGCCCAGCCGTACCGCCAGAATGCGCGGGCCGCCGCTCAGCATGCCTTCTCCCGGCAGCGCGCGCAGGCCGGCGCCGACAGGAGCGGCGGCTCGGCAATCAGCACGGCCAGACGTTTCCCGGGCGCCGCACCGGTCCGCTCGCTGCGCTGCCCGGGGTCGACAATTCTCTCTCGTGTGTCCAGAACTTCATTTCAACAGTTTGAGGGCGGTCTGCGCTACCTCGCCGGCGGTGACAGCGGTCATGCAGCGGTGGTCGATGGGGCATTCCCGCAACAGGCAGGGGCTGCAGTTCACCGGGTTCCTTACCACCCGGGCCAGCGGGCCGGTGGGTCCGGTGGCGCTGTCGTCGGTGGCGCCGAATACCGCGACGGTGGGTATTCCGAGGGCCGAGGCAATGTGCATGGCGCCGGAATCGTTGGTCAGGAAGACGTCGCAGGCGGCGGCCAGGGAGATGAACCGCGCCAGGGTGGTCTCGCCAGCGAAGTTGTGCGACCGAATGCCGCGCCCGGCCACCTGCGCGCGCACTTGTTCGCAGAGATCGCGCTCGGCCAGGGACCCGAAGATGGCCACCGCCCGGCCGTCGCCGCCAGCCACGGAGACGGCCGCCTCG
This sequence comes from Bryobacteraceae bacterium, assembly GCA_049510065.1. Classification (GTDB taxonomy): domain Bacteria; phylum Acidobacteriota; class Terriglobia; order Bryobacterales; family Bryobacteraceae; genus CAWACP01. The sequence goes on along the minus strand of JBEKZH010000002.1, from coordinate 76,940 downwards.
GCGAAGCGTTCCGGGAGCCACCGCTTGGCCCCGCCGTAGGCCGCCCCCGGACTCACTCCGATCACCGAACCGGCCAGCCCGGCCTCCGCCAGCAGCAGGGAACCTTCCTGGCGTGCCTCTTCGGCGCCTTCGAGACGGATGGGCTCGTCCTGCCCGTCAGGGGGCGGGAGACAGTCGGTGAGACCCGCCCGGCGGAGCAGTTCGAGATAGTAGTAGCGTTGGTGGCGAGGGATCTCCTGCGGCCTGGGGACCCGTATGGCGCGCGTCAGCAGCAGCGAACGGCCGTCCCGCGCGTAGCCGATGCGCTCCGGGATTCCGGCTGCGAAAGCCAGGGCGGCGGCCTCAAATGCGTTCTGGAACAGAATGGCGCAATCGAATCGTTGGGACCGCAGGGATCGGGCCAGCCCGAACTTCTCCGAGAGGTTCTGGCAGGTAAAGGGCACTATCTGGTCAGCGAAGTGCTCGCGAGCGTATAGATCGAGCACCCCGGGCCGGGCCAGAACCGAGATGCGCGCCGCTGGGAAGCGGACACGAACGGCGCGCAACGCGGGCAGGCTCATCACCGCATCGCCGATCCAGTTCGTGGCGCGGATAAGGATGTTCACAGGTCGGAGGTGGGCATCAGGCCCCCGGATTCATTGTAGCGGCCGGGGTCGGTGACGTACCGCGGAGAGCGTCCCAGCGTTTTTTTGAGAGCTGAATGACACTTCCGCTTGCGCGACAGGTACCGGAATCGGTTATTATAGGTGCTTAATCTGAACTCTTGAGATCCAGGATCCTCCGACAGAGGTGAGCATGGGAAGAACGACCTCGGTTCCAGCACGCTTGGCGCGCTTTTCATCTGCAGCGCACCTGAACCTGTCCGTCTGGCGCCAGAAGCGCGGCGTGACGCTGGAACAGATCGCCGAGACGACCAAGATCAGCATCCGTTTTCTACGGGCGATCGAGGACGGTGAATACGAGAAGCTGCCGGGCGGCATCTTTGCGACGAGCTATCTTCGCCAGTACGCTGCCGTGATCGGCTTCGAGGAATCCGAGCTGCTGGGCCACTACAACGCGCTCGTGAATCCGGTTGCACCGCCGATGGCGAGCAGGCAGGAAGACAGTCGGGGCGTACTGGAACGCTGGCTGCGGGCTCCCGCGCCCCTGCAGAGACCGTAGGTCTGGCCGGATCGCGGCGTATTCCCAGGCGGTTCGTTTGTATTCCCTATTGTTTTGCATGGATCATCCGATGAGCCTCTCAGGAGGCCAGGCACTGATCCATGAAGGTCACTAATTCCGACACAGCGGCATTGACCGGTGCAGCGCAGGCGGCAAACGCAGCGGCCAGCTCAGCGGCGGCGCGCGCCAGAACAGCGGCCGGACAGAAAAGTTCAGATCATGTACAGCTCTCGACTCTGAGCGGGCACCTGAGAGGACTCACCGCCGAGGGACGCCGGGCGCAACTGGAGAAGATCGAGTCGGCAGTGGCGTCGGGCCACTACAAACCGGACTCGATCGCGGTCAGCTCGAAGATGATCCAGCAGAGCATGCGCAGCGGCGCCGCGGCGTAACCCCATGCCAGGTGAAGTTGGGCCAGGTGAAGTTGGGCCAGGTGAAGTTGGGCCAGGTAATGCTGCACTCCGGAACGAACCGGCCGAGAGCGGTCTGGAGGAAGCGGAAGCGTGCGTCACGGAAGCCTGCGCGCTGCTCGTGCGCGGCGATCTGGCGGGGATGGAACACGCCGGGGGACAGCTCCACAAAGCGATTGAGATCTTCACAGGCTGGCAGCGGCAGCCGTCCGGGGAGCACTCGCCGCGCCGCCTTGCGTTGCACGGGTCGGTGCAGCGCGCGGGACGTTTGCTGGAGGCTGTCGGGCGATGGTGCCAGCATCGCCGGTATACATTGTTCCCGGAAGAGACAACTCCACCGTGTTACGGCGCCGACGGCAGGGCGGTGGCTGCTCCGATGGCCGGTTCGATGACACTCCAGGGGTGATCCATGGGCAGTCTCTCCACGGCGCTTTTCAACTCGGCCCAGGCGCTGCGAACGTTCGGGCAGTGCATGGGGGTGACGCAGAACAACGTAGCCAACGCCAACACGCCCGGCTACGCCAGACAGGTTCAACCGCTCGAGGCCCGGCCTTTCGATATCGAGGCGGGGCTCCCGGGAGGCATGTTCGCGGGGCCGGTGCAGTCGACGCGTAGTGCCTTTGCCGAAAGCTCGGTCCAGACCGAACAGTCCGCGGTGAGTCTCTCCAAACAGACCGTCGCGGACCTGCAGACCCTTCAGCCGCAGTTCGACCTTTCCGGCAGTTCGGGTGTCTCGGGCGCCATCGACAACCTGTTCAACAGCTTCTCGCAATTGAGCATGAACCCGAATGACGCGGTGTACCGGCAGAATGTTCTGAACCAGGCGCAGGCCACGGCGCAAGCGTTCCAGCAGACGGCCACGGGTATCCTCAACACCGGCACCGCGGTGAACTCCGAAACGAAGGCGACGCTGGATGACATCAACAGGCTGGCGGCTACCATCGCGCAGATCAACTCGCAGATGCGCACGAATCAGGATGGTTCGGTGGACGCCGGCGTCGACGCGCAGTTGCACAGCTCGCTGGAGGAACTCTCCCAGGACGCCGGTTTCACCACGCTGCGGCAGCCCGACGGCTCCATCTCGGTCTACCTGGGAGGGCAGACGCCGCTGGTGCTCGGGAATACGGCCTTTTCAGTTCAGGGAGATTTCTCGTTGCCGCAGACCGTGATACGGGATCAGAGCGGCAAGGACATTACGGGTCAGATCACCGGCGGACAGCTCGCCTCCGAGCTGCAGACGAAGAACACCCTTCTCCCGTCGTACATGAGCGGTCTGAACACGCTGGCGCAGACCCTGGCTGACCAGGTGAACACAACGCTGGCCAACGGGCTGGACGCCAACGGCCAGGCGCCTGCCACGGACCTGTTCAACTATGACGCCGCGTCCAGCGCCGCATTCACGCTTTCGGTGAACTCGCTCACGCCGGACCAGCTTGCCGCGGCTTCCCTCAGCGCTCCGGGAGGCAACGGCAATGCCTTGGCACTGTCGGCGCTGGCGAACGCAAAAGTGGTCAACGGCTATACATTCATCGAATCGTTCGGCGTCCTGGGAGGCCGGCTGGGTCAGGATATTTCCAATGCGCAGGATCAGCAGCAGACGTCCCAGAACCTGCTGACTCAGGCGCAGAACCTCAGATCGCAGACTTCCGGGGTGTCTCTGGACGCGGAGGCCGCGAACCTGCTTGCCTACCAGCAGGCCTATCAGGCTACGGCAAAAATGTTCAGCATCCTGAACAGCCTCGACGCCACCACGCTGGGCCTGATCCCGTCGTGACCACTCCGGAGTGAGACATGATCACTTTCTACAATCCGCAAACCCAGGCCTTCCTCGACGGAATGAACCGCATTCAGCAACGCCAGGCGCAGGCGCAACTGGAACTCACCACCGGGCTGCGGATCAACACCGTGTCCGACGCGCCGGACCGGATCTCCGATCTTCTATCGGTGCGCAGCGCCATCGCGCGCAATACTCAGATCGGGCAGAATCTCGCCAGCGCGAAGACGGAGACCGACACGGCCGAATCGGTTCTCAGCAACGCCGTCACGCTGGTGGAGCGGGCCCAGTCGCTGGGAACGCAGGGCGCCAGCGACATGGACTCCGCCGAGACGCGGAACCAGCTCGCGCAGGAACTCGGCAGCATTCTTACGCAGCTCGTCAATAGCGCGAACACCGCCGTGGGAGGACGCTACATCTTCGGCGGAGACAGCGATCAGACGCAGCCATACGCCATCGATCTCACGCAGACCAATCCCATCGGCGCCTTTGCCGGCACGGTCGCCACCAGACAGGTGGAGTCGCCCGACGGATCCAGCTTCGCGATCGCGAAGACGGCGCAGGACATCTTCGACGCGCCCGACAGCAACAACAACGTGTTCATGTCCATCAACAACCTGCGGAACGCCCTGCTGAACAACGATTCCGCCGGCGTCAACGCGGCCATCGCCCAGGTCAACAGCTCCGACACGTATGTGAATAACATGCTGAGCTTCTACGGCACCGTGCAGAATCGGGTGGCCAGCGCCATCACCTACTCCAGCCAGTACGACACGCAGTTGCGGACCCAGTTGAGCACCATTCAGGACGCCGATGAGACGCAGTCCATCATCGATCTCAACCAGGCGCAGACACAGCAGCAGGCGGCGCTCACCTCCGAAGCGCAAATCCCCCGCACGAGCCTTTTCAATTTCCTGGGGTAGTGGGGGGAAGACCAGCGAGGGAACCAGCGGCCACCCCTATCGAAACCGGAAGGTCGCGCGGGCGGCGCGATTGTCCGCATCCACTACCGTCCGGACCGTGAAACCGAAGCGCATGTCCCGCACCTGCACGCGCACGCCGTTCTCCGGCTCCGGCACCGGCACGACGCTCCAGAGTGGGTACTTCGAGAATCCGAGGAACACGCGGAATTCGGGCGTGCGCCCCGCCGCATCGACGGCCGCGGAGCTTTCGGGCTTCTGAAACAACTCGCCGGAGTCGGGATCGAAGTTGTCCAGCAGATTGAAATGATACCGGCGGACCGTGCTGCCGGTCTCCACGACGCCGTCCCACTGCAACGGGTTTGCCGAGGTGGGGAAGGCGCCGGCACGAAGCGGCGATGCCCCGTCGTACACTCTCGATTCGAGCGTTTCCATTGCCCGCTGGTGAATCACGCCACGCCCCACGTTGTACAACGCCAGGAACACCAGCGCGAAGATGGCCAGGCCGCGCCCCGAGCCCGAGCGGCCCCCCACTTCCGAGCTCACCAGCCGCGCCACGGACGGCGCAACGGCGGCGAGGATCAGCACGGCCCAGATCCACACATCGAGGAGGTTGGTCTGGTCCAGACCGTACCAGGATGACGAGAACGGAAGCAGGAGGCGCACGCCGTATGCGTTGGTCCAATCCAGCAGCAGATGGCTGGACACTCCAGCGAGCGCGATGCCGAAGGTGGCCGCAAGGTTCCGCAGAGACCGATCCAGCGCACAGAACAGAAGCGCGAGGGCGAGCGCCAGCACGGGCGCGGCGGCGAGGGAATGCGTGATCGCCCGGTGATAGTGAAAGTACTCGAAGGCGCCCCGGGAAAGCACGGCGATGTCGATGTCCGGCGCGTTGGCGGCCAGCAAAAGCAGCGGCGTCGCATGCTTGTAGTAGCGGTTCAGGCCGGCCCTGCTCATGGCCAGACCGGTGAGCGTATGCGTCAGGGGATCCATGGGCGGCTACGTTGTGGGAGAAGGGGTCCAGACCGGCTCGGCGGCGAAGACTTTCTGGTGCTGGCAGTACTTCGGCGGTACCAGCAGCGTGAGCGCACGCGGAGCAATGGATACGCTGACCGGCAGCCAGCCAGCCAGTTCGCCGTCCACCTGCACGTGGATGCGATCGTCGCCGGGACCGCTGAAGCGCGCCGATTTCGCGTGCAGGACGGTGGCGCCCCGCACCTGCGGGAGGCGATTCAGAAGCACGCCGAGGAAATAGCGCACATAGGGGAACGTCGACGCGCCCTCGAAGAGCACCAGCTCGAAACGGTGATCCAGCAAGGAGACGTTGCGGGCGATTTCCAGATCGCCGCCATAGTTGCGCACACGGCTGGCCAGCGCGAAGCTGCAGCGGTAGCGTTTGTCATCCACGTCAACGTGGAATTCCGGCAGGCGTCTCCCAAACTGGCTCAGTCCGGCAAACCAGTAGGCCAGCTTGCCCACGGCATTCTTCATGCCGCCATGCACCTGGTAGACGATGCGGGCGTCGAACCCGGCGCCGGCCATGAGCAGAAAATAGCGGGGCTGGCGGTCCACCTCGTTCAACAGGACGCCCAGCGAGACACGAGCGGGGACCAGGCCGGAAAGCCCGGCGGCCACCTTATCGGGCCTGCTCCCGATGCCCAGTTCCGTGGCCAGGACGTTGGCCGTGCCGCACGGCAGCACCCCCAGCGGCGCCGCGGAACACGCCATGCCGTTGACCACTTCGTTGACGGTGCCATCGCCCCCGGCAACGAGGATCAGGTCCGCGCCATCGTGAACGCACTGGCGGGCGATGTCGGTGGCGCTGCCCGGACCGTCGGTGGCCACCGGGCACACCTCCACGCCATTGCGGCGCAGTATGTCCCTCACGCGTGGAATCAGGCGTTCGTGAGTACGGATGAGCTGGCCCGCGAACGGGTTGTAGATCAGAAACGGTCGTCTGTAGCTGGCGATTGTTCCCGTGCCTCTCGGGTACTCTTACTATAGTAGACGTTCATGGACACAGGCCCAGGTCAGGCATCCGAGCGCATCGAGCAGCTTCGCGACGAACTTCGCCGGCACGAGCGCCTGTATTATGTTCTCGACCAGCCCGAGATCACCGACGCCGAGTACGACGCGCTCATGCGCGAGTTGCAGCGGCTGGAGTCGGAACATCCCGAGTTGATCGCCCCCGACTCGCCGACGCAGCGAGTGGGCGGCAAGCCGCGCGAGGGTTTCGTCAAAGTGGCCCACAGCTCGGCCATGCTGAGCCTGGACAACGCGCTGAACGAAGACGAGATGCGCGACTTTGACCGGCGCGTGCGCGAGTTGCTGAGCGGCGCGCCGTTCCGCTACGTGGCCGAACTCAAACTGGATGGCCTGTCCATGGCGGTGCGCTACCGCGGCGGCCGGTTCCAGCAGGCCATCACCCGCGGCGACGGTCAGACGGGCGAAGACGTCACCGAGAACGCGAAGACCATCCGCTCGCTTCCGTTGCGCGTGGAAGCGATGGTGCCCGTCTTCGAGGTGCGTGGCGAAGCACTCATCAGCCGGCGTGCCTTCGAGCGGATGAACGCCGAGCGCGCCGCCGCCGGCCAGCCGCTGTTCGCGAACCCGCGGAACGCCGCCGCCGGAGCGTTGCGGGCACTGGAGCCGCAGTTGACCGCCCGGCGCCAGCTCGACTACTTCACCTACTTCCTGCTGGTGGACGGCGAGCCAGCGCTCGACAGCCACTGGCAATCGCTGGAAGCGCTGGCGGCGATGGGCTTCAAAGTGAACCAGCACCGCCGTCTGTGCCACGATCTCGCGGAGGTGCTGGAGTTCTTCCAGCACTGGGGCGGCGAACGCGACAACCTGCCATATGAGATCGACGGTCTGGTGATCAAGGTGGATTCGGTGGCGCAGCAGCGCGCTCTGGGATGGACAGCCAAAGCGCCGCGCTGGGCCATCGCCTTCAAGTTCCCCGCGCGCCAGGAGCGCACGGTCATTGAGAACATCGAAGTGCAGGTGGGCCGCACCGGCATCCTCACCCCGGTGGCGCACCTGCGAGCGGTCAACGTCAGCGGCGTCACCGTGACGCGCGCCACGCTGCACAACGAGGATGAGATTGAGCGGCTGGGCGTCGAGATCGGCGATACTGTGCTCATTGAGCGCAGCGGCGACGTGATCCCGAAAGTGGTGCGCGTGCTCGAAGAAGCGCCGGGTCGCCAGCCCTTCCGCGTGCCCGCGCATTGTCCGGTGTGTGGCGGCGATGTGGTTCGCGAGCCGGGCGAGGTGGCCAGCCGCTGCATCAACACGAACTGTCCGGCGAAGTTGAAACAGTCCGTGCTGCACTTTGCCGCGCGCGGCGTGATGGATATCGATGGCATGGGGGAAGCTCTGGTGGATCAGCTTGTGGACGGCAATCTCGTGCACAGCGTGGGCGACGTCTACAGCCTCACTCTGGAGCAACTGCTGGCGCTCGAGCGCATGGGACAGAAGTCCGCGCAGAAGATTCTGGATAACGTCGAACTCTCGAAGGCACAACCGCTCCCGCGTGTGCTCAACGGGCTGGGCATCCCGTTCGTCGGCGAGCGCACGGCGCAAATCCTGGCGGACACATTCGCGAGCGTCGACGCCATCGCGGCGGCCGACGAAGAGAAGCTGCAGGAGGCCGAGGAAGTGGGCCCGAAGGTGGCGCGCGCCATTCGCGAGTTCTTCGCGGAAGAGCGCAATCGCAGCCTGGTGGAACAACTCCGGGCCGCCGGGTTGCAGTTCCAGCAGGAGATACGGCGCAAGGCAGGCGGGCCGCTGAAAGGCAAAACGTTCGTGCTGACCGGTACGCTGCCCGGCCTGACCCGCGAAGACGTGAAAGCCCGCATCGAAGCGGCCGGAGGAAAGGTGACCGGTTCGGTGAGTAAGAAGACGGATTACGTCGTGGCTGGCGCTGAAGCCGGCTCGAAACTCGACAAGGCCCGCGCGCTGGGGGTTGCCCTGATCGGCGAGCCCGAGCTGCTGGATATGATCGGCTGACCGGAGCCTCGCCTGAAAACCTTCATCAGCACTCTCATCGCGTGGGGCCCGGCGGGCGTCTTCCTGCTGGCCATCCTGGATTCCACTGGCGTGCCGCTGGTGGGCGGAGTGGACGCATTGGTGGTGGTGGTGGCGGCGGCTAATCACAGCGTGGCCTGGGCAGCGGCCGCGATGGCCGTGCTGGGGTCGCTGGTGGGCAGTTACATACTGTTCTACATCGCGCGCAAGGGCGGGGAAGCGTACCTCGCCCGCTACACGTCCGAGGGGCGCGGCGCGCGATTCAAGAACTGGTTCGAGCGCTATGGTCTGGTGACGTTGTTTGTTCCGGCCGCCGTGCCGATTCCCATGCCGATGAAGGTATTCGTGCTGTCGGCCGGGGCGCTGGGGGTCAGCCCGGTGTGGTTCGGCGTGGTGCTGCTGGCCGCGCGCGTCCCGCGCTACTTCATCATTGCCTGGCTGGGCACGCGGCTGGGTCCGCAAACGCTGCCGTTCCTCAAGTCGCACATCGGTGCGCTGGTGCTGATCGCCCTGGTTCTGTTCGTATTACTCTTTCTGTTGGTCCGGGCGGCGGACCGGAGCCGGTCATGAATGTTCTCCGCGGCTCCTGCGTCTGCCTGACGCTGGCCTGCTGGCCGGCATTGCCCGCACAAAGCCGGACGAACCCTCGGGCGGACGCCACCTACACTAACCCGCTGACGGTAGTCGATCCGGCCACTGGCCCGGTGATCAGTTGTCCCGACCCGGCAATACTCAAGGTGACGACCCCGGGAATTCCCACCGCGCCCGCGCGAAGCTCGTCCCGCCGGCCTCACAACACCTGGTATCTCTACTGCACGGGCGACCCGCACAACGCGAACGATGTGGATCAGTCCGGCCATCTCCGGCCGCATCGGATCAGCGTCTTCAGCTCGCTGGACCTGATCGACTGGCGGTACCTGAACGACGCTCTCTCAGAGAGGCCGTCGTGGATCGACCCCGGCGCGGGCATCTGGGCTCCGGCCGTGAAATACTTCAACGGCCAGTATTATCTGTATTACACGGCGCAGAACACGATTGGCGGAGGAGGCGCCGCCATCGGCGTGGCCACCAGCTCCAGCGCCGCCGGACCGTTCGTCGACAAGGGATCGCCGCTCATTGCGCCTCAGGGAACGCGCTGGATCTTCGATCCCGACATCACCGAGGACGACAGCGGGCAGAAGTACATCATCTTCGGCAGCTACGTCGGCGGAATGTCCATCCGGAAGCTCTCCGCCGACGGCCTGACGGCGGACCCGGCCACCGAACAGCCCATCGCCATCGACAACCGCTATGAAGGTGGGAACATCGTAAAGCGAAATGGATACTATTATCTGTTTGTCTCGGCCGGAAACTGCTGCGCGAGTGCGTTGACGGGCTACAGCGTGTGGGTGGGCCGGGCGACAAGTCCGGCAGGTCCCTATCTGGACAAACAGGGATTGCCGCTGCTCGATTCGCGGCCGGGCGGCACGCCTGTGCTGACCATGAACGGCAACCAGTTCGTCGGACCGGGGGGCAACGTCGTTTTCACGGACGAGGCCGGCCAGGACTACATCCTGTACCACGCGGTGAACACGGCGAACCCGTACTTCCCCGGCGGACTCAGCACCACTGCGCGCCCGGCGATGCTTGACGCGCTGGACTGGATCGACGGCTGGCCGACGGCGCGAGGCGGGTACGGCCCCTCCGACTCGACATCGCCGCAGCCGATTCCGGCGGCTCAACCTGGCGGCCGCCACGATTATGTCCAGCGTGTCAGGGCCGACGACCAGCCGGGCGATCTGCTCAGCGCGTACTCGGATGACTTCAACGCCGCCACGCTTTCACCACAGTGGACGTTCCTCCATCTCACGCCTCCCGTGTGGAGGCTCACCGGGTCGGCTTACCAGGTGGCCACTGTGGCGGCGGATCTGACCGGAGCTCCGGCGCAGGTGCCGATGCTGGCCGAGGCGGCGCCGTCGGGGGATTATCTGGTGGAGGCGAAGGTGAGCATCAACCTCCCGGTTACGGGGTGCTGCTATACGTATCCCCAGGTTGCGCTGGTGATTTATCGCGACGATCTGAACTTCCTCAAGGAAGATGTTTTCGGCGATTACGATACAAGGCAGGTGGAGTTTCTGAAATGCGCCGGCCCTGCGTCTGCGTACGTGCCGGCGTTTAGCTCCACGCCGCTGGGACCGCCGGGGGACAGCACCTGGCTCCGCATCGCCCGGCACACGGTGGATGGCCAGGGGCTGTACACCGCGTACAGCAGCGTGGATGGCGCGAACTGGGTGCGCGGCGGGACCTGGAAGCAATCTCCGGGCGCCGGCGAAAAGATCGGGCTCGCCGCCTCCACCGGCGTGGGCTTCACCGCGGATGTGGACTACATCCACGTGTATTCGCTGCCGTAGGGTGCGCCAATTCGGGGACGGGTGACGAATTTCCGAACAATGCACCGGTTATTGCGGAATGTCGTCAACTGTCCCCGAATTGGCCTCGCTTCATCATTGATGTTTCAGCTTGTGGATCTTGTCCTCCGCGTTCGCGCGGATGGCTTTGGCGCGGTCGGCGTCCGCAGGAGGATTCTCCGCCAGCACTTTAAGGCATTTCTCGGAATATTCGAGCGCGAGTTTGTCCTGGTGATCGGCCAGGTACGCGTCGCCCAGGCTGTCGTACACGTTGGCCGAGCGTGGGTAAGCGAGTTCGTTCAGCTTGAGGATCTCGATCGCCTCCTTCGTGGCTCCTTTTTGCAGGCGCTCGTAGCCCAGCAGGTTCACCGGCGACTCCGGGAACAGCGACGCGTTCGGATCTTTCTTGCGCGCCTCTTCCAGCATCCGGCGGGCGCGAATTACGCCCTTCGGTCCGACGAGAACGCTCCAGAATTCCTCGGTCGCCGGCCGCTTCATGACGTGGGCGTTGTTCTCGCCGACTTCCGGCTGAAGCAGCGTCTTGTCGAACCACTCCACGATGGTCCCCGGCAGCGTCTTTTCCACCTTGAACATGTCGGCCCCGTGACCCGCCGCCTGAAACGCCACCAGCCGGCTGCGCTCATCGTGGCAGAACGAAATCAGCCAGCGCATGTACGGAAGCACGTCGCCATCGTCCGCGCTGGCCGAGATGAAGACCGGCAACGTACCCGATGCCTGCAAAAAAGTGCGGCCGTCCTCGCTGGTTGTACCTGACAGCAGCACCAGCGTCTTCACCTCGGGATGGCGGCGCGCCGTTTGCACCGCGTTGTTGACGCCGCAGCTCGCCCCGCCCACGCCGATGCGCGTCTTGTCCACGCCGGGCTGGTTCAACAGGAACTGATAAGCGGCATCGATGTCCCCCGGCCAGTGCTCCGCCATGGCCGCCTGCTTCTCCGGCGCGAGCGATTCGAAGCGCTCGCCCGAGCTTTCGCCGTACCCGCGGAGGTCGAACGTCAGAACGTGGATGCCGGACGCGGCGAGCTGCGCAGCCAGGTCATTCCACACCGAGCGATTGCGGTTGCACTGATGCAGCAGCAGCACGCCGGGACCGGGCTTCCCCGGCGAATAGAAAGAGGCCTTCAGCTTGAGACCGTCGAGTGCGGCGAGATCCGCGTACCGCATCTCCACCTGCGCACTGAGGGTGGCCGCCGACAACGCCAGGACCGATGCGAACCTCATCATGGCGAGTCAGTATAGCAGCCTTGTGCGGAATCAGTTGGCCGGATCGAGTTTCTTCCAGCTTGCATCCGGGTCGAACGCGGTGATCGCCGGTGCGAGTGTGGTCGTGTCGGCGCCCAGGTCCTTCGCGTAGACCACGCCGAGCTGATTCACCATGAACGTCTGAACGCCCGTTGTGCCGTACTCCCTCGGCCAGGCGATGAGGCCGAAGCCGCCCAGCAAATGGCCGTCGATCAGAAAGTCGCGGGCGCCCCCCACGGCATGGCCGCCCTGAGCGGTCAGAACGCGGAAGTGATACCCGCGGTGGCGATGGGTCCGGGGCACGGTCACTCCGGCGCCGGGTTCGGACACCAGTCTGTCGGACTCGGAGAGAGATGGGCCGAAGGGGCTTTGTCCGGCAGCGTCGTCCCGCCAGTAAAGGCCATCGTGCTGGCCCGGCGAGCTGATCAGCTTCCGGGCGAATTCGAGGACGCCATTGCCGTCGTGATCCGTTCGCGCGTATTCGATTTGCGCCTCAACGTAGCCGAGGCAGGTCTCCACCGCGTGCATTTCGTTGTGGCCGATGCGACGATCCAGAATCTCCTGGCGCCCGGCCTTGCCATCGAAGCGCCACGCGTCCCTTTCCTTCACCAGCGGCGCGGGAAAGGGCCACTCGTTCCCGCCGACATAAACGATCATGCGGCCGGGAACCGTGTCGTTCTCGATCTTCGTTGCGGTTTGCGCGGCCTGCAGGAATTCGGCGCGGTCCAGATCGTTCAGGGCCGGGTCTCCCGTCCGAAACTGATCCTTCATGTCCCCGCCGAGGACGGCGGCCATGTCATCGGTGTTACCCGACTTCACCGCGGCGATCAGCGCGCTGACCGCCGCCTCCGGTGTGTCGAACGTCTTTTGCGCAACCTGCGCAACCATGATTCCCGACGCGAGCAGGGTCAGGCCCGCGAGGTTCCGGAACATCCTGTTCATCGGCGTCCTCCCTTCTCGTGTTCATTGCCGCCCTTGCTGGCATTGCCGCTCTTGCTGGCATTGCCGCCCCGGCTGGCCTGGCCCCAGGCAGCGGCCGTGTGCTCGGACCGGCCGTTTGCCGTTCCCTGAAACGCTCCGGAGTGTTCGGGCTGGGCGTGCTGCTCATACCCGCGGTTCGGGGTGACGGTGAATCGCTGATTCCCGTTGTAGACGTTTCGCGTGTTCTGGTTGTTCTGATAGTTGCGGTTGACGTTCACATTGCGGTTAATGTCCACGTTGCGGTTGACGGTCACATTGCGGTTGACGGTCACATTGCGGTTGGCCACGGTCTGCCGCCAGCGCCCGCCGTCCCAGTTGCCGTAGTCATGAACGTAGACGCCGCGGTTGGCCCACGTGCGTCCCCACACCACGTTGTGGACGAAGACGTTGTGAGCGCGCCAGTCGAAGCCGCCGCCCCAGCCCCACGTGCCAAAGCTCGCGCCGATCACGAAACCCGCGCCGAAGCCGATGGCGCCGCCGACGAAGAATCCGGGACGAGGCGGTGCGTACACGATGTACGGATCATAGGTGGGGATCACCACGTAGCCGGGATTCACCGGCTCCACTTCCACCCATCCGCCGTTATCCACCACGCGGATCTGCGGACCGGTGCGCAGGTATCCGTAACTCTCAGCTCGTCTGCGCATCCGCTGCACCGCGTCCATCACGTCCGGGCGTTGCGCCAGAACGGCGTTGCCCAGTTGGCTGGTCCAGTCCATGTCCTGAGCCATCATGTCGAGGACGGTGGGGAAGGGAAGCAGCGCCTGAACGCTCGGGTCCCAGGGCAGATTGGCCTGCTCGATGGCGTTGGCCAGATCGTCGCCGCGCAGGTAGCTGTTCTGATCGGCCCACCCGGCCGCGTCCGGGATCTGATCGGGGAAAGTCGCCGCGGCGAGAACCTGAGCCAGCAGCGGATCGGGATACAACGCGATGCGGCCAACCAGGTTGTCCAACTGGTCCGGCGAGAAACTGGGCGGCGCGGGATAATCCTGTCCGAAGGCCGGAGTTGTCATCAGCAGGAACAGAGCGCTGGTCAGCACCGCGACGCTCCGCAACAGGGTTTGTCGTTTTACGAGGTTCATAATCGTCTCCTCTTACTCGACGAGAGCGAATGCAACTCGCTCGCCGAACTGCGAACCCGTGCGATTTGTTGGGAGAAAAGGCGTGATCCGGCGGCAGGGACCATCCGCCCCGGCATGCAGGCTGGTTGAAATGAAGCAACGCCACCACCAGTTGGTATGGCAGGATACGCTTGTTCGTGGCATCGATCCACCATGAGACGCCGGCACGCCCGGCGATGTTACATGTGCCTATTTCGGGGAGCCACGCCGTCCGGCCGCGAAATCGTCCCACTGGTTGAAAAGCTTCATCTGCTCGTCCAGCTTCGTGTCGTGCACGGTTTTCTCGATCTCGGCGCGCGATTGCCGCGCGGCCAGGCGTTCCGGCGCATCGGCGAGGCCCCAGATTAATACCGCGGCGATCGCTTCATTACGCCGCGCTTCCTTCGTGTTCACGCGTTCGAAAGTGTCCGATTCGGCGTGATAATCCGGCAGGTATGGCGCCGGGTCCTGCAAGGCCACCAGGTTAGGAACGCCCGAAATCAGGAAGTCGAAGTTGTCCGTGCCGTCGAGGGCCTCGGCAGAGTGGTCGCTCGCTCCCAGGCCGCCGGCGGCGTCGAGAATGGCGTTGAGCGGCTTGCGGAGTTCCTCGCGGCCGTTCAGAAAGAAGCCGCCGGTGTGCCCGGACCCGGTGTCGAAGGTGACGAACGCAACGTGGTTGTCCATCTCGGCCTTGTGCTTTTCGACATAGGCCGCCGAGCCCAGCATGCCCTGCTCTTCGCCGGTGAAGAGAACGAAGCGCACGGTGCGCCGTGGCCGCAGGCCGAGCTGCTGGAACGCGCGCGCCACATCGATCACGGTGGCCGCGTTCACGCCGTTGTCTTCGGCCCCGGTGCCCATGTCCCAGGAATCGAGGTGCGCCCCCAGCACGACAATCTCGCCAGGCTTCGCCGTCCCCGGAATCTCCGCGACTACGTTGGCCGCGTGATATGTTCCGCCGATCCGGTTGGCAATGGACAAGCGAACCCGCACGTCGCCGCGCTCGGTCAGGCGTGCCAGCCGCTCGGCGTGTTCGCGAGAAATGACCGCAATCGGCACGGGAGCGAGTTCGGTCCCAAAGACGACAGGGTGGCGATAGAGCAAACCTCGCGGCCGGGACGACTCCAGTAGCACCGCCGCCACGCCGTACCGCTTCGCCGCGTCGTTGATACCTGGGTTGCGGAAGTATTCGGCGAAAAGGTCGTCGAACGTCTTCATCTCGTTCGAGCGGACCAGCACGATGGCGCCCTTGAGCTGGCTGGCGGCCTTTGCAAACGCTTCCGGGGAACCATCGCCCACATCGACAACCTGCGCTTCGATCGCGACCGCGGTGGAGGGGCTCATCGGCGCGGCGGCCGCGCGAATGGTGAATTGCGCGGGTGCGACGGCCTCCACCGCGATGGTCCCCGGCAGCCAGACGCGAGAGATGGTGTAGGGTTCGACGGCGACATGGGCGAGGCCGGCGCCGCGAAACTTCGCGGCTGCCCAGTCGACGGCCCGTTCACAAGCCTGCGAGCCTGTGGGCCGCCCGCCGATGGAATCGCAAAGCTCACGCAGGTCGTCGGTCATCGCCGATCCCGACTGTGCGCGAGCGACGAGTTTGGCGGGAGTGCCGGATTGCCCGAGCAGTGCGGAGCAAAAAAGGAAGCAGACGCAGTAACGGCGCATGTCGGTAGATTATACGCGTTGGCCGATACGCCTGCTTGACCGGGAAAGCGCAGATTATTTTCGAGGCCAAGTCTTGCCGCGCGGTGCGTTCTCAGAACTCCCGCTGGCCACCGGCCGCAGGAAGCCAGAGCCCGGAACGCTGGCTGCGAACCAATTCTATCCATTCAAGGATGCCAGCCCGATCTCGCCCCTCGACTCTCCACCGGTTAATCGCCAGAAAAGTACGAGCCTCAGGTGTGAAGGTAGAGGTCGTCGCAACGATTGCCTTGGTGGCTTCCGCGTCGCGATCCATGAGGACCCCAAAGATCTGCTGAACAACTGGCCGCCCGACCTTGCGGGGCGGGGTGTAACGCTTGCACTCAATCAAGAGCCGAACTTCTGTCTCAGCCTTCCGTATGGCAGAGATGTCAAAGCCGCCATCCCTTGTCTGTGGAGTCAACTGCACCTCATAACCAAAGCGCTCGAGTATATGTGCGACGAGTTCTTCGAATCGTCTGGGCGGCAATCTATATAGGTCGTCTGGCTTTTCCGCGACAGCACGCAAGAGACTCCCAAAGTCGACGCCGACGCTGCTTGTGTGCCGGGTATAGTCAGGCTTCGTACGGTCAGGAGGACGATCGCGAAAACCGAGAAGAAGTTCTAGCGACCAGAGGTCCTCTTCAGCTGTCGTGACTCCCTCAACAACGATGTCAGCCAGCATGGTCAGGTAATGCTCCATGAGTTCAGCAAACCGACCGACGCTGTCCTGATGCTCAACCATCCGCCTGAGGAGGCTTGCTTCGAATTCCTTCTCTGACATGGCAGCGAGAGCGTCTTCCCCCAGCTCTTCTTCAAGATCCCCTAGTGCCCGCGTCAGTTGATTAATCCAAATCCACTCAGTGAACCCGAGCCAGGAGGCGATACCGTTCGAGGTACGAGCGAATAGACCGCTGGTCAGCTCACCCAGTCGCTCAAGCGCTTTCTCTTCCCAACCCTCCGGCGGGTCGATGACGATAGTCACATTCTCAGTACCTTGGCCTTCAACCTTCAGATGCAATGCGTGAGCATCGACAACTGCCTCACCTTTCGCGGCAACCTCCTTCTCAAGGAGGCTGGGATACTGCTTTCCGAGACCGACGAGCACTAACCGTGAAAGAAGATGTGGGAGTGGCAAGGACATTGAGTAATCGCCTGCTAGGGCTTTGATGAATTCTGGATTTGTCGCCTCCCGCGCAAAGCGCCCTCGCTCGCAAAACACCCAGGCAGAATCAATCAGCCGCTGCTTCTGTTCTTCATCCTCCAGCACAGCGAGGTCGTTTACCGGCGTCACGACCGGTTGTTCGTCTTCATCGCCAAACTGGATGATGACGAGTGGCTGCTGCTCAGATCCGTTGCTGTCGAATTCTCCCGACATATAGGACAATACAATTCTCCTACGGGATTGCTTGGGAACGCCGGCACTCGGGAGTTTGCTGGATCAGTCCCATCCCGGCAGCCAAGTCCTTGCAGCAGACTCATTCGCTGCACCGCATTTCCGCCCGCACCCTACAGCGCCGCTTCGCCGTCCAAACTGCGCCAGAGATACCAGCTCGCCACCGAACACCAGGGGCGCCAGGCGCGCGCGATCTTCTCCATGCGCGCCGGTTTCGGCAATCCGCGCATGCGATATGCCCTGCGCATGGCGGTGCGGACGCCGAGATCGCCCACCGGAAGAACGTCGGGCCGCTGCAGGGCAAAGATCAGGAACATGTGCGCGGTCCACACGCCGATCCCCTTCACCCGCGTGAGCGTCTCAATCACCTCGTCGTCACTCATCGCAATCAACAACGCGAAATCCACTTCGCCGGCGAAGGTCCTGGCGGCCAGGTCCCGAATGTAGGCCGTCTTCTGGCCGGACAGGCCGGCGGCGCGCATCTGTTCGACGGTCAGCGCCAGCACCGCCGCGGGCGTGAGCACGCGCTCCGGAACCAGATCCAGCAGGCGCTCAAAGATGCGCAGGGCCACGCGCCCGCTGAGCTGCTGATACACAATGGAGCGCACCAGCGTCTCGAACGCGGGCTCGCGGAACTGGATCCGGTACGGGCCTACGCGGTCGATGATGCCGGCCAGTACCGGGTCGGCCTTCTTCAGGTGGAGGATGGCGTGACGCATGCAACGAAGCGGTGAAACGGCGCATCTACCAATCTAACTGTATGCATCGACCCCTTGTCGCGCTCCTGCTTTCGCTTCTCCCAGCCCTGGCCCAGCAGACGGCCCCGCCGGACAAGACGCAGCAGGAAGAAGGTCCGACCATCAAGGTGGAAGTGAACGTCGTGAACGTCTTCTTCACCGTCCGCAACCATCAGGGCGGCCTGGTGGGCAACCTCAACAAGGAAGACTTCACGCTGTTCGAGGACGGGAAGCAGCAGGACGTTCGCTACTTCGCGCGGGAGACGGATCTGCCGTTCACCATGGGGCTGTTGATCGATGTCAGCCCGAGCCAGGCAAATCTGATCGAGATCGAGAAGGAGGCGGCGTCGCAGTTCTTTGGCAGCGTCCTGCGGCCGAAGGACCTGGCTTTCCTGATCAGCTTCGGCGGCGACACGGACCTGCTGCAGGACTATACGGCCTCGCCGAAACTGCTGCGAGCCGGGCTGAACGGCCTCAAGGTGAATGCCAGCGTCGGCGGTCTGCATCCGGGTCCGGTGCCCACTATCTACAATCCCAAAGGCACGGTTCTGTACGATGCGGTGTACCTCGCGTCGCACGATGAGCTGAAGGGCCAGGTGGGACGGAAGGCCCTGATTCTGGTTACCGACGGCCAGGACGAAGGCAGCCACTACAGAATTCAGGAGGCCATCGAGCAGGCGCAGAAGGCGGACGCGATCATTTACAGCATCGCGTATGTGGACCGGCAACTCTACTACTCGCAAGGGGCGTTCTACGGGGGAGACTCGGCGCTGAGCCGCATGTCCCAGGAGACCGGCGGGCGGGTGTTCCACGTCGACCGCAAGCACCCGCTCACCGAAGCCTTCCAGGAGATTCAGGACGAGATGCGCAGCCAGTATGCCCTCGCCTACACGCCCACCAATACGGCCAGGGACGGTTCGTACCGGAAGATCGAGATCCGCACCGCCAATAAAGAGTACAAGGTGCAGGCCCGCAAGGGATACTACGCGACGGCGGACGCCGACGCGGAGTAAAACCCCTTTAGCCACAGATGAACACAGATAAACACGGATAAGACAGGTAAATGTCTTCCGATCTGTGTTTATCTGTGTTCATCTGTGGCTAATTCAAATAAACCGAATCCGCCGCATGGCCACCAGCACCATGCGCAACAGCACCACGCCGTGACGCCAGCGCTGGATATTGGTCTCGCCGTATGTGCGCTCGGCGTAGCGCACGGGCATATCGACGATCTTCAGGTTGTAGCGGGCCGCTCCGAAGATCAGGTCGAAGTCGCCAAACGGATCGAATTCGCCAAACCAGGAACGGTTGGCGGCGATGGTCTCATAGTGGCGGCGGCTGAGCACCTTGGTCCCGCACAGCGTGTCCTTGATGCTCTGTCCCAGCAGCCAACTGAACGCCAGGCTGAAGAACTTGTTGCCCAGAAGGTTGAAGAAACGCATGGCGCGCTCTTCCATGGGGTACACCAGGCGGACGCCGTTGATGAAGTCCCCACGGCCGCTTCGCCAGGCTTCGTAGAACCGCGGAAGATCCTCCGGCATCACCGTGAGATCCGCGTCGAGAATCATGAGGAGATCGCCGCGCGCCTCGGCGAACCCCAGCCGGACCGCGTCGCCCTTGCCCTTGCCCGGCTGGCGGAACAGCCTGGCCGGATAGCCGGGCCGCCGGGCGAGCTCCCGTTCCGCGGCCTCCCACGTGTGGTCCGTGGAGTGTCCCTCGACAACGATCAGCTCGGTGCCCGATCCCATTTGCGGGAGGCGATCGAAGATCTGAGGAATGTTGCCCTCTTCGTTGCGGGCGGCGACGATGACACTCACGCTGGCCTGCCGCTCCGGCTGCGGCGCCGGCTGCGGACGTGCTATCAGCATGTGCGTGATGGCGAGGTGGCCCAGCGGCCACAGCCGCACCAGATAGCGGTTGGCCAGCGGACCCAGCAGCGGCAGCCGCACCGGGCACATGATCTCGCGGGAATGGCGAATCGTCTCGAAGCCCGCCAGATACAGCAGATCGCTGACGTCTTCCACGGTGAGCCAGTTCTGCAGCAGCAGGCGCTTCACCAGACCGGCCGTTTCCGCCACCTTCCTCGGGCCCGCCCAAAGCTGGCTGTAGAAGTTCAGCAGAAGGCGCGTGCCCGGATGGCAATGGACGGCGATCCGCTCGAGCACCGTTTGCACGTCCCACAGGTCGTTGATCAAATCCGAGCAGACCACGAAATCGAATTTCTCTCCGAGGTCGAAATCGTGCGCGTCGGCCTGCTGGAAGATCAGGTTGGGATGGCGTTCGCGGGCGAGACTCACCATTTCGGCCGAGAAGTCGATGCCCACTCCGTAGGCTGGCCGAAGCGCGGCCAGCAGGTCGCCCGTCCCGCAGCCCACTTCGAGCACGCGCATGCCGGGAGGCACCGAAAACGCGAACAGCCGCGCAAGCTGCGCGCGATAATAGCGGCGGGCCGGTTGCCAGCGGCCGATCTCTCGCGCGAACTCGTCCCAGAACGCGACGCGCTCTCCGCTGTACACGGTGCGCTTCGACGGAATGTCTTTTCCCACTAACGAGGTTGTTTGCACGTCTTCGACGATCATAGAATCCGGAGGCACCCGGGCACAATGATTACACGATTTTAATGAGAAGGACAGGAGAGCCCGGAACGCAGCCCGCGATATGATAATCACTGCAGTTGGCGCAAGAATCGCCAAAGGAGAACCTCTACATGAAGAAGCTGATGACCCTCATGCTGGGCCTGGCCATCGTTCTGGGCAGCACCGCGCTGTTTGCGGACGAAGCCGCGACCACCACAAAGACGAAGAAGACCAAGGCGACCAAGACCAAGGCGACCAAGACCAAGAAGACCAAGGCAGCGAACGCCAGTTAGCATCTGTCCATAACGGGATGGCGTTCGTGTTGTCTCAAACTCGGGCGCCGTCCCGATCCTCCTTCCTCCGATGAATGAACCGACGCTCGAAGCCGAGCGAGCCCCAGCCGATCAGCCCACCCAGGCGGAACGAAAACAGAAAGAGTACCTTGTCCTGTGCGGCGTGGTGTCGCTGGCCGCCGCCGTGATCGCGATCTATTCGCAGACCAACGCCTGCGCCTTCGACGAAGGATTCCACATGCTGGCCGCGCAGTTGATCAAAGCGGGCAAGCGGCCGTACCTCGATTTCTTCTTCGCGCAGGCTCCGCTGAACGCCTGGTGGAATGCGGCGTGGATGTGGGTTTTCGGGGAAAGCTGGCGTACTGCGCATGCCATGGCGTCGGCGGCCACGGTGGGGGCGGTTTTCCTGTCGGCCGACTTTGTCTTTGTCCGCGTGGCCTTGCCGCGCTGGCGGCTGGCCGTGTCCCTGGCCGCGGTCCTGCTGATCGGCTGCAACTGGCTGCTGGTGGAATTCGCGCCCATCGCGCAGGCTTACGCGCTGTGCCTGTTTCTCATGGTGGTGTCGTTTCGCTTCGCGGTCTCCGCGGTCGGGCGGAAGGGCGTCCTCCTCACCGGGTTGGCGGGTTGCGCGGCCAGCGCCAGCGCGGCGTCCAGCATGTTGACGGTGCCCGTAGCGCCGGTGGTGCTTCTCTGGATCCTGGTCTACAACCGCGTGGGGAGCCGGCTGGCCCGCCTTGCCGCATTCACGGTGGGCGCGGCCGTGCCATTCCTTCCGGTGTTCTGGTTATTCCTGAAGGCGCCGTTTCCGGTACGTTTCGGCATCATCGACTTCCATCTCTATTACCGCCAGGTGGAATGGTCCGACTCGCTGCGGCACAACCTGGAACTCATGGCCTCGTGGATCGACTCGTCGCACGCCCTGTTCCTCGGGCTGCTGGCCGTGGCCGGCTTCCTCTACATCGCCCGGGCAAGCCACTGGGAGCGTGAGCGCCGCGCGGAATTCTATCTCTGCGGCTGGATGGCGGCCGGGCTGATCGCTTACCTCTGCTACGTCCGGCCCACTTTCCCGCAGTACTTCTGCCTGCCGGTTCCATTTGTCGGCATCCCGGCTTCGGTGGGTCTGTACGCGGTTGGATCGCGCCTGCATTCTCCCGATCGGCCGTGGGCGCCGTTTTCCGTTCTGGCCTTCCTGCTGTGTTTCGGCCTGGCCAAAGAAATCTACGACGACCGCACTTCGCATACGTGGCCGGAGTACGAAGAGGTGGCCCGCAAGGTGGACCAGGTGACGCCCCGCAACGGCATGCTGCTGGCCGACGAGTTCGCGTACTTCATGACCCGGCGGACGCCTCCCTCGGGTCTGGAGTACGACGATTCCCACAAGCTCCGGCTATCGGCCAAAGACTCAGCCGCGCTGCATATCTTTACTCGGCCGGAGCTGGTGCGCCGGGTCAAGGCCGGGGTTTTTGACACGGTGGAGACCTGCGATGACGATGACGATGCGGAGCTGGACGATCTCGGATTGCCGGACGTCTACGCGCAGAAGGCGGAGATACAGGGCTGCAAGGTCTACTGGGAACGGAAGCCGCCCGCCGCGGCCGGCGCCGAGCCGTGGCCTCAGGAAGAACTCTGCCGCGCCGCGTGCTCCTTGCGCCGCTCGAAGTAGT
Source organism: Bryobacteraceae bacterium (assembly GCA_049510065.1). Taxonomy (GTDB): domain Bacteria; phylum Acidobacteriota; class Terriglobia; order Bryobacterales; family Bryobacteraceae; genus CAWACP01. The sequence continues at coordinate 54,575 of JBEKZH010000002.1, read as the reverse complement.
CCGCCACGGCTTCTTCCATCGAAGGCATCGGCGCAATCCCAAACGCTTCCATCTTCGAATTGGACAGAGCCGAAAACCTCGGGCGCCTGGCCTCGGTGCGGTACTCGCGTTCGCTGGTCGGCCTGAGTTCGGGGGTCACTCCGGCGAGCCGGAAAATCAGGCGCGCGAACTCGAACCACGAGATCGGCGTTCCGCCGCCGACATGGAACACGCCAGTGGCATTCCGTTCCACCAGTTGGGCGGTCCGCTCGGCCAGCGCCGGCGCGTAGGCGGGCGACGCCACGTGATCCTCCACCACCCGGATGGGCTGACTGCCGCCCGCCAGACGGAGCATCAGCTCGATGAAATTCCCCCGTGCCGTGTGCAGACCGCCGGGTCCGAAAAGGCCGGAGGTGCGGACGATGAGCGGGCTCTCGAGATACGCCTCGGCATACAGTTCGCCGGCATACTTGGAAACCGCGTAGGCGCCCAGCGGGTGGGGCTTGTCCTGTTCGGTGTAGGGGCGGCCCGCGGTGCCGTCGAACACATAGTCGGTGGAGTAGTGAACCAGTTGCGCGTCCACCTGACGGCAGGCCATGGCCACGTTGCGCACCGCCAGGGCATTGGCCTGAAATGCGACGGCGGGCTCGTGTTCGGCGACGTCCACCATGTTGTAGGCGGCGGCGTTGAGCACCAGCGCTGGATCGGCCCGCGCCAGTACCGCTTCCACCGCGGCCGCGTCGCAGATATCCACCACGTCGCGGTCGTAACCCTGGACTTCGTATCCGCGCTTGCGGAACACGCGCATGAGTTCGACACCCAGTTGTCCGGCACTGCCGAAGATGACGGCGTTCTTCGAATCGCGATGGCTCATCTACATGCAGAATAGCGGATCGGCCAGCGATCATGCACCGGCGTTTTGCGAGAATGGGTCTTGACCTTCCAGGCTTCGCTGTACGGCGAAACAATCGAGCAGATTCTTGCGCTGGATGGAGATGGCCGTCGCCCCATGCCGCTGGTGCGCGGGGGGTGTTCCTCGGCGAAGGCAAAGGCGGCGCTCTCCGCAACGCGTCCAGCGGAGTTGTTCCCAGGCTCCCCGGCGCCGGAGGCCGCTATGAGCGGACTGTGGCTGTACTTCGGGTGCTTTGACCAGTGCCATGAAATCTGTCAGGGCCTCGCCAGCGCGGAAGGCAGCTACTGGCACGCCATCCTGCACCGGCAGGAGCCCGATGCCGGTAACGCGGGCTACTGGTTCCGGCGCGTGGGCCGCCACCCGGTGTATCCCGCACTGGCCGAGCTCGCCCGCGCGATCCTCCACCGCGAACCGGATGCGGGATTCACGGTGGCGGAAACCTGGGACCCCTTCGCCTTCGTCGACTTCTGTGAGAGCGCCCGGCATGCCGCCGAGGTTGCGCCCGCGCACCGGACCGCGCGCGAGATTCAACTCGCAGAATGGCAGTTGCTCTTCGATTACTGTGCGAGGCCACGGCAATGAAAGTTCGTAGCAGCAGCGTCGTTCTTATCTTCGTCGTCGTCGTCCTCGCCGCGATCATCGTGTGGGGCGTTTCCCGTAAGACGACGCCACCCGAGGTGCCCTTCGCGCGAACGTCGCGGGAAACCATCGTCAGCACCATTCCCACCAACGGCAAGGTGGAGCCAATTGAATGGGCCACCGCGCGCGCGGGGCGGGCGGGCACCGTGCAGAAGCTCTTCGTGCATCGCGGTCAGACGGTGAGGGCGGGGGACCCGCTGGTGGCGCTGGACACCGTTCAGGTGGCCTCCAATGTCGCGGCCGCGGGGGCCCGGGTGAAGGAAGCGCAGGCGCAACAGGCGGTTGTCCAGGAGGGTGGCCGCGCCGCCGACATCGCCGAAATCGAGGGCAGTCTGGCGCGCGCTCAACTCGATCTCGCAACCGCGCAGCGGGACTCTGAAGCTCTCCAGCGGCTGGAAGCGCGCCAGGCGGCTACGCGCAAGGAAGTGCAGGATGCGCAGGAGCGCGTGAAACAAGCGCAGCTCCAGATTCAGTCGCTCCAGAAGCGCCGCGCCGCGCTGGTGACTCAGCCCGACAAGAACGCGGCTGAAGCGCACGTGAACGAGGCCCAGGCGTCCGAGGAGATCGCGCGCAACAATCTGGCGTTGTCGGTGGTGCGTGCACCGGTCTCCGGAACGGTCTACCAGTTCGATCTGACGCTGGGAGCCTTTCTACAGATGGGAGATCTGGTGGCGAATATCGGACGGCTGGATCGCGTGCGCGTCAAGGTGTACGTGGATGAGCCGGACCTGGGCCGCATGGCGTTGGGCATGCCCGTCACCATCACCTGGGATGCGCTGCCCGGCCGGCGATGGAAGGGCGTGGTGGATCGCCTGCCCACCGAGGTGGCGCCGCTGGGCACGCGACAGGTGGGCGAAGTGGGATGCGCCATCGACAATCCGGACCACGATCTTGTGCCCGGTACGAACGTCAACGCCGAGATCCAGTCGAAGGTGGTGGAGAACGCGCTGACCGCGCCGCGGGAGGCGCTGCGGCGCGAGAACGGCGTCAGCGGCGTACTGGCCCTCGGCAACGACAATGTCCTCGCGTGGCGACCTATCCAGATGGGCGTCACCAGCGCCGGCCGCGTGCAGGTGACCAGCGGGCTGAAGGACGGCGATGCGGTCGCTCTGCCCACCGAGAAGGCCATCAAGACGGGCCTGAAGGTCACGCCGGTTTATCCATAACGCGGGCAAACCCGATCAACCGTTACCGGGCCGCGACGGTGACGGAGCGGTCCATAATAGGTCTATGACTCCCGTCCAGCCGCCCAGAATTCAGCTCAGCAACACCGCCGACTATCGCGAGAGCTACGCGAACAGCGTCCAGGTGCGCGTCAATCTGTGGGATTTCTTTCTCATGTTCGGCACCATCAACCAGACGTCGCCCGAGCAGGTCTCCATTCACAATTTCCAGGGCGTGTACATCAGCCCGCAGCAGGCCAAGGCCCTCAGCAACGTCCTGCAACAGAATTTGTCGCAGTACGAAGCCGCCTTCGGAGAGATTCATCTGGAGCCGCAGCAGCAGGGTACCGCGATTCAGTAGATGACGGCCGCGACAGAAACGCGGAGGCGGATTCGCCCGGGCGTCTACCTTATCTTCTTCGTATTGTTCGCTGCCGTTGTTTTCGCCAGCCACTCGCCCTTCTTCAAGCTCCCGTATTTCTGGGACGAACATGGCCAGTTTGTGCCGGCCGCGCTGGACATTCTGCGCGAGGGTGCGTGGGTGCCGCACTCCACCGTGCCGAACGTTCACCCCCCCGGCGTGATGGCGTATCTGGCCGTCGTGTGGCGCCTGTTCGGTTACTCCATCCCGGCCACGCGCGTGGCCATGCTGGCGCTGGCCAGTGTGGGGATGTTGTTCACGTTTCTGCTGGGGATTGAGCTGTGCCGCGGGGCGACGGGCGCTCCCGCGTTCATCGCGGTGCTGCTGCTGGCGGCCGATCCGCTCCTCTACACGCAGGCCATGATGGCGCAACTGGACATGCCGGCGATGGTGTTCACGGTGGCCGCGCTGCTGTTCTACCTGCAAAAGCGATATACCCTTGCCGCCGCGGCCTGCGTGGCGCTGGTGTTGAGCAAAGAGACCGGGGTGATTCTGCCGCTGCTGTTCGCGGCGGATCGGTTAGCCAATTCGGGGACAGGCGTCGAATTTCCGCACAGGGAAGCCACTAATAACAATCCATCGGTCACTGCGGAATTTCGTTGCCTGTCCCCGAATTGGCCGCGCAGGCTCGCGACGGCGGCACTGTTCGTACCCGCCTTCGTTGCGCTGGGGGCATGGCTGCTCTACCTGCGCCACGTCACCGGCCACATCTTCGGCGACCCCGGTTTCACGCACTACAACATCGGATACGCACTCCATCCAGTGCGTGCCTCGCTCGCGCTGCTGCGCCGTTTGTATTTCCTGTTCTTCAGCGATTTCCGTTGGATTGGCGCGCTGGCCATCGTGTTTGCGCTGAGGGGAATTGGGGACACTCCAACTAATTTCCGGATTGGCTCAACCTGCGGCAAGGTGGAGTGTCCCCCAATTCACCTCAGCCCGTTTCGAACTCCCGCATGGCGTCTGGTAGCGCTCTTCGCTGGTGCCCACGTGCTGCTGGTGAGTCTGCTGGGAGGCGCCGCGCTGGAACGCTATCTGGTCCCCGTGCTTCCGCTGCTGTACTGCGCGGTGGCGGCGGCGTTGACCACCGTGGGACGGACATGGCGCGCGGTCGCGGTGGCGGGCATGATGGCGGGACTGGTGGCCGGGATGTTCGTGAACCCGCCGTTTCCATTCCCGTATGAGAACAACCTGGCCATGGCGGATTTTGTGGATCTGCAGGTGGAAGCGGCGCACTTCGTGGAGGGGCACTACCCAGGTGCGACGGTGTACACGGCGTGGCCGCTGACGGCAGCGCTGCGGCGGCCGGAGTTTGGTTATGTGGAGCGTCCGGTGCGCGCCGTGGAAACCTCAGACCTGCACGAATCCACGCTACGCGCCCTCGCCCCGGCACACCCAGACGTGCTCATCCTCTACTCGCGCACATGGGAGCCGCAGTGGGGTGTGCTGCGATTCCCGGTGGTAGAAGCGTTTCTGCGCCGCTACTACGAATTCGAGCCGGAGATGACCCCCGCCGAAGTGAAGAGCGTGCTGGGCCTCGACCCGGTAATGCGCTGGTCCTCTCGCGGGCAATGGGTGGAGGTTTTCGCGAGAACCTGATGCGCGGCGACGGGCGAGAACTAAGTCACCAACTTTGCAAGCGTTAACGGATCACTTGTAAGGAGATACCAGTATTCGCTCTTTGACGAGATGCACGGCTCGCAGGGTTCATGTCACAAGCTTTCTTCTCAACCGTGTCAACCACTTAACGCCCCCACCCCCGCGCACCCGTGCTACAACTCAAATCGAAGCTGGCTAGCTTCTTCGTTGACGTGTCCGCCTCAAGGGGTGGACGCGAACAGGTGTCCGGCGCCACAGGGTGCCGGTCGAATGTCGACATCCGATAAATGGTGATCGCGCGCAGCGATGCGCAAAGTTTCCACACCGGCCGGGCGTAGCGGGCAATCACGCTCGCGGCGCCCGGCGCATCAACGGAATTTCAACCCTCTCCCGTGGCCGCAGTGTCTTCACTCGAACGGATTCGCGGCTACGATGCCGAAGTACTTCTGTCCGGCACTCAGGTCCTCAGACCAGATGCGCCCGCAACCGCCGCGCTCAGCAGCCGCCACGATCATCCCGTCGTAGAAGTGCAGGCCGTACTTCGCCCGCGCCTCAACTGCTCGCCGCACAATGTCGCCATCCGGGGAAATCAACTTCATCGGACCCAGCGCATCGAGCATCGCCATCACTCGTTCCGGACGCGCTGCCATCTTGTGCAGCAGGACCGACGCAAACTCGGCGAGCACCTGAGTCGACGTCACCATCTCACCCGCGAGGGCCCTCCAGATGAGATCCCTCGCCACCCGATGCTTGTCAGGATCGCCCTTGTCGTACGCGTAAACCAGTACGTTTGTGTCGAGAAAATCAGGAGCGTTCATAGAGATCGGGCCGCTTCCACGTGCGCTTGCCCATCTTGAAACTGTGCTGTTCGAAGCTGCGCTCCAGCGCCTCGCGCTCCCGGCGTTTCCGGCCTGAAGCCACATCTTCAGAGGCGAGTCGCTGGAGGTACGCGCGCACCATGCCCGTCAGGGTCGTATCCTGTTCCACGGCGATCTTCCTGACCTGTTTGACCAGATCGTCGTCCAGGGACAGAGTCACGTTCATGTACACATAATAAGGTAATCCCGTATCCCGTGTAAAGCCGGGGCCTCAACTCTCGTCCGCACCCGTAGTGTCTTCATCCGCCGCCCGCCGCCGCTCCGCCTTGCGCGCGCGAATCTCCGCCAGCCGCTTGGTGATGCGCTGCTCCACACCGCGCGTCGTAGGATGGTAGAACTCGCGGCCGGCCAGCGAATCGGGCAGGCACTCCATCCCGGGCAGCGCGTCCTCGAACTGGTGCGCGTGCTGGTAGCCCTTCCCGTAACCCCACTCTTTCATGTGCCGCGTGACCGCATTGCGAATATGCATGGGGACCGGCTCGGCCCGCCCGCTTTGAATCTCCGCCTGCACCGCATTCAGCGCCTGGTAGGCGGCGTCCGATTTCGGAGCCAGCGACAGATAAATGGCCAGTTGCGCCAGCGCCTGGTCGCCCTCGGGCATCCCCAGAAAATGCACGGTCTGCATCGCCGCGATGGCCTGCTCCATGGCCCGCGGATCGGCCAGCCCAATGTCCTCGATGGACATCCGAATCATCCGCCGCACAATGTACAAACGGTCCTCGCCGCCCTCCATCATCCGCCCCAGCCAGTACAGCGCGGCATCCACGTCGGACGACCGCACCGCCTTGTGCAGCGCCGAGATCAGATTGAAGTGCTCCTCGCCGGTCTTGTCGTAGAGCAGCATCTTGCGCTGCATCGAATCTTCCACCAGGCGTTCGGTGAGCTGGCCGTCCGTGGCCGCGGTCGCCGCCATCTCCAGCACGTTGTAGGCGGCGCGGGCATCGCCGTTGGCGTACATGGCGACCTGGCCCAGCAGCTCGTCGGACGCCGTGGCCTTCACCACCGGCAGCGCCCGCCGCAACAGCGTCACAATCTCTTCCTCGGTGAGCGGCCGCAGCGCATGCACGCGCGCGCGGGAGAGCAGCGCCGAGATCACTTCGAACGACGGGTTCTCCGTGGTGGCGCCGATCAGGATGATGTCGCCGCGCTCCACATACGGCAGAAACGCGTCCTGCTGGGCTTTGTTGAAGCGGTGAATCTCGTCGATGAACAGCACGGTGCGCCGGCCGCGCCGCAGGTTGCGCTCGGCGTCGGCCATCACCGCCTTAATCTCCTTGATGCCGGCCAGAACCGCGCTGAACGGAATAAAATCGCAGCGCGTGATGCGGGCGATGAGTCGGGCCAGCGTGGTCTTGCCCACCCCCGGCGGGCCCCACAGAATCATGGAAGTCAGCTCGTCGCGCTCAATCTGCGCGCGCAGCGGCTTGCCGGGGCCCAGCAGGTGCTCCTGGCCGACAAAGCCGTCCAGCGTCTCCGGCCGCATGCGCTCAGCCAGCGGCCGCTTCGCGTCGTCGCGTTCGTGCGCCAGCATCTCCGGCTCGAACAGACTCATGCCTTCGCCTCTATGGATGTCCCTCGGTTGCGGTGGAGCGCTGCCGCCGCGCCTCGTACAGGATGATCCCAGCGGCCATGGCGGCGTTCAACGACTCCACTGTAGCGGTGGGAATGACCAGCGGCGTCGCCTCCGCCCCCAACACCTGGCTGACACCGCGACCTTCGCCTCCAATGATCACCGCGCAGCGGCAGCCAAGGTCGGTGGTGTTGATGGTGCACCCGCCGCGCGGCATGGCCGCATACAACCGCGCGCGCTTCTTCTCGGCCATGGCCAGCAGCAGCCTGTCGTCGGCCGCCGCCACCAGCGGAATGCGGAATACCGATCCCGCCGACGCCCGCAGCGCCTTGGGATTGTATGGATTCGCCGAGCCTTTCAGGAACACCACGCCGGTTGCGCCAAACGCTTCCGCCGCGCGCACAATGGCTCCGCCGTTGCCCGGGTCCTGCACGCCGTCGACAACCACAACCAGGGAGAGCCCGCGGAACACGTGATCGAGCGTCCACGCCGGCGGCCGCAGCAGCGTCACCACGCCCTGGCTCGCTTCGGTCGACGAAACGGTGGAGAACAGCGCGTCGTCAATCGGCAGAACGCGCACATGCTTCAGACCGGCCACGTGCGCCGACAACGCACTGCGCACCGATTCCGCCACAATCACGTACACGATGGCGCAATCGCTGCGCAGCGCCTCCTCGAGCAGATGGAACCCCTCGGCCACGCACAGCCCCTCTTCGGTGAGGCTGCCGCGCTGGACCGCCCGGCGCACTTCCTTCAGAAGCGGATTCCTCGCGCTGGTGACGGTTGCCATAGGACAATCGTAGTGCGAAATGGTGCGTCCGTGTAGCCGCGCTATGCTGAGTGCATCCGACGATGAGACGCTGGTTCGCCATTGCCGCCGTGGTGGTCTGTGCGGACGGGGTTGCGTTCGCCTACCGCTATTTCGACCGAGTGGCCACGCAGATCGAACATCAGTCGACCATTGACGAGGTCCGGCCCGCCGACGTGATCGTGGTGCTGGGCGCGGCCGAGTATCGCGGCAAGCCTTCCCCGGTGCTCGAAGCCCGCCTGAACCACGCGCTGTGGCTGTACCTGCAGCATCAGGCCCCGCTGATCCTCACCACCGGTGGCGCCGGCGGCGATCCGCTGTTCACCGAAGGCGGCGTCGGCCGGGCGTATCTGGCGGCACACGGGGTTCCACCCGAAGACATCATCGTCGAGAACGAGGGCGAAAGCACGGTGCAGAGCGTGGTCACCGTGGGCGAGATCATGCAGCGCATGGACCTGCACTCCTGCATCGTGGTGAGCGACGGCTATCACATCTATCGGGTGAAGAAGATGCTGGAAGCGCGCGGCCTGCAGGTGTACGGATCGCCGCGGCCGTCGGCGCCGGTGTCTCGCTGGGTGTACTTCCGGCAGGCCGTCGGCTACGTGCTGTGGCGCATTGGCATCCCGGTGTGATGGAACTGGTCAGGTGACCAGTTCGACCGTGCTAACATGGAGCTGTGAAGAACCGCCTCGTGAGCGCCACCGAGTTCAAGGCAAAATGCCTGGCGTTGTTCGATGAAATCGACCGCAAGGGCGGCGCGATCACGGTCACCCGGAGAGGGCGCCCCGTCGTCACGGTCGGACCCGTCGCCAAACGGCTCTGGAAGTCCTCTGAGGGCGCATGGACGGGCAAGGTGCGAATTCCCCAGGATCGGCTGACCGCGGACACGGCGGAACTGTGGGATGTCGTGCGCGGGAAATGACGAGTCAATCGCGTGGCCCCTCGCGTTCTGCTTGACACACACGTGCTGGTCCGTTGGCTGGTAGAGCCCGGCAAACTCTCGCGGGAACAACTCCGCCTCCTCCGCGCGGCGGGCCGGCGAGGTGAACCGCTTGCGTTGAGCGCCATCAGTCTGCTCGAGATTGCCGTGCTGTTCGGCGAAGGTACCACCCGGCTCAAGATTCCAGCCAGCGAACTTCTCTCTGCCCTCGATTCCGGCGCCGGGTTTTCCATTGTGCCGATCGATGTTGAAGTTGCCGCCGAAGTCGCGGTCCTGGGCAGCGCGCTGCGGGATCCGGCTGACCGAGTGATTGTGGCGACTGCCCGTGTCCACCGTCTTCGTCTGCTGACCTCCGATCAACGGATCATCGAATCGAAGCTGGTATCGGTGGTGGAGTAGCCAACGTCCATCTATGACGGCGGCCAATGAATGAGACCGCCGGGAACCGGCTGGATGGGAGAGGCGGCCCATGCTGCCGCGAAGCCCTCCCGGTACTGCTGCCAGCACTGTTGCGGGAGGTCGACTACCACGACGGCGAATTGGGAAATGACTTCAACGCACGTGACGCCGATTCGCCGACGCGCATGACGGTCACGCCGGTACCGCCAATCCTGGGGCGTCCGGCCCGTATTTGCGGATCGCAGTCGATCAGACTTCCTATCTCGACGGCCTCGACCATGGCTCGATTACAACTACTCCCCCAACCGCCGCGCCCCCTGATCCAGCACCGCGTCCAGCATCTCCTGCACAGACACGTGCGTCACCGGGTGGCGCAGATCGGGCGCGAGCTCTGCCAGCGGTTCCAGGACGAAGCGGCGCGCGGCCATGCGCGGGTGTGGGATCTGCAGCTCGTCCGTCGCCACCACGAAGCCGCCAAACAGCAGAATGTCGATGTCGATGGTGCGCGGCCCCTTGTCCACCACGCGCTTGCGGCCCAGCCTTCGCTCCACATGCTGGATCGCGTGCAGCAGTTGCAGCGGGAACAGGTGCGTCTCCGCTTCGGCCACCAGATTGAGGAACCAGGGTTGTGCGCGCAGGTCCTGCGGTTCGGTTTCGTACACGCGCGACACGCGAACGATCGCCACCCCGGCCGCACGCAACAGAGCGAGCGCGGCGTCCAGGTGCCGCTGGCGGTCGCCCAAATTCGAACCGAGAGACAGATAAACGGTGTGCACTTCAGAAGAATGAGGACTGCATTCCGTTGCGCCCGCGGCGCGCGATGCCGAAATACTCGAAAGCGCGGTCCGTGCCCATGCGGCCGCGCGGCGTGCGGTCGATGAAGCCGAGCTGGATCAGGTACGGCTCGTACACCTCTTCGATGGTGGCCGCCTCCTCGTCGATGGAGTCCGCAATGGTGTTCACGCCCACGGGTCCACCGTTGTATTTGTCCAGCAGCGTGAGCATGATCTTCTGGTCGATCTCGTCCAGCCCGTAGCGATCCACCTCCAGCAGGTTCAGCGCGGTCTCGGCCACGTCCGTGTCGATATGGCCGGCAGCCCGCACCTGCGCGTAATCGCGGACGCGCCGCAGCAGCCGGTTGGCGATGCGCGGCGTTCCCCGGCTGCGGCGGGCCACTTCCCCGGCGCCCGCATCGTCGATGGCCACATCCAGCAGGCGCGCCGAACGCAGCACGATGCGAGTCAGCTCGGCCACGTCGTAATGGTTGAGCCGCAGCACCAGGCCGAAGCGTCCGCGCAGCGGCGCGCTCACCAGTCCCTGGCGAGTGGTGGCGCCGATGGCCGTGAAGCGGGGCAGGGAAATGGAATGCGTGCGCGCGCCCGGACCGCTGCCGATGAGAATGTCCATGCGGAAATCCTCGATCGCCGAGTACAGGATCTCCTCCACGTCGGGCAGCAGGCGGTGGATCTCGTCGATGAAGAACACCTGGCGTTCCCCGACGTTGGTGAGCACGCCGGTGAGGTCGAGCTTCTTCTGCAGCACCGGCCCCGCGGTGGCCTCGAAACCTACGCCCAGCTCGGCCGCGATGATGGTGGCCAGCGTCGTCTTGCCCAGCCCCGGCGGGCCGTAGAGCAGCACGTGGTCCATGGCCTCGCCGCGCCGTTTGGCCGCCTCAATGGCGATGGACAGGTTCTCCTTCAGCTTCGGCTGGCCGGTGAAATCGGCCAGGCGCGTGGGCCGCAACGTGACTTCGAACTGACGCTCGTCTTCCTGCTGCGAAGCGGAGACGATTCCGTGGTCGGGCATTCGGTAATCTCAGGTTAAACCGTTCCGCTTCCCTTGCACCACACCGTCTTCAGATTCACGAACTCGCGGATGCCGGCTTCGCCCAACTCGCGGCCGTAGCCGGAGTGTTTCACGCCGCCGAACGGCAGCCGTGGGTCCGAGGCCACCATGCCGTTGAGGAACACCTGTCCGGCTTCGATCTCCTCCACGAACCGTTCCTGCTCCGCCGTGTCGGCCGTCCACACGCTGGCGCCGAGGCCGAAAGGAGTATCGTTGGCCACGGTGATGGCCTCGTTGATGTCGCGCACGCGAAATAGGATAGCCACCGGGCCGAAGATTTCTTCGCGGCATACCGGCGCATCCTGCGGCACGTCCACGAGCACGGTGGGCTCGAAGTAGTTGCCGGGACCAGCGATGCGCCGCCCGCCGGTGAGCACGCGCGCTCCCGCATCCACGGCCTGCCGCACCTGGCTCTCAATCTCGGCGCGGATCGCCGGCGTGGCCAGCGGGCCGACATCGGTGGCTGGGTCCATGGGATCGCCCACGCGCAGCGCGCGCATCCCGGCCGTGAACTCCTCCTCGAAGCGATCATACACGCGCTCGTGCACGATGAAGCGCTTGGCTGCAATGCACGATTGGCCGTTATTGATCACCCGGGCCTTCACCGCGGTTCGCACCGCATCGTCGAACTCCGCGCTCGGCATCACGATGAACGGGTCGCTGCCGCCCAGTTCGAGCACCGCTTTCTTGATGAGTCGCGCGGCACGGCTGGCCACTTCGCTACCGGCCGGTTCGCTTCCGGTCAGGGTCACCGCACGTACGCGCTCATCGTCGATGATCTCGCCCACGCTATTCGAGTCGATCAGCAGCGTCTGGAAAACTCCCTCGGGGAACCCGGCCGCGCGGAACACCTCCTCGATGGCCAGCGCGCACTGGGGCACGTTGGAGGCGTGCTTCAACAAGCCGACATTGCCCGCGGCGAGTCCCGGCGCGGCGAAACGGAAGACCTGCCAGAAGGGGAAGTTCCACGGCATGACGGCCAGCACCGGTCCCAACGGTTGCATGACAATGCGCGCGCGGTTGGGCGGCACGTCGATGGCGACGTCGCGCAACATCGTCGGCCCGTGCTCCGCGTACTGACGGCACGCGAGCGCGCACTTCGTGATTTCTTCGCGAGCCGGTTGGATCGGGCGGCCCATCTCCAAGGTAATCAGCCGCGCATAGTCTTCACGACGGGCGTCCAGCACATCGGCAACCCTGGCGATCCCTGCGGCGCGCTTGCTTACCGTCACACGTCGCCAGGACGCAAACGCGTTCGAAGCGAGGTCGAGCCGCTTGTCGATTTCGGCGGATGTGAGAGGCGCGAATTCGCGCAGCAGCTCGCCGGTTGCGGGATTGATGGTGGCAATCGGCATTCGGGAGCTATTGGCTCCAGTCTATCGTTTCGGTAATGCTGTCGCGTTCCCTGGGGAAGACCTGCAACCGGAAATGCACTGACATCGTGGCCGGCGTATACACGATGCTTCCATTCTGCAGCTCGCTCGCTTCGAGATCGCGCGTCATCTTCACCTGCCCGTCCTCGATGAACACGGTCCCGCGCCGGGCGGCCCGGATGGCCGGTGCGCGGCGATCCCAGCGCAACGTGAGTGTGTTCGCGCTTTTGCTCAGCGACAGCTTCAGGTCGTATGGATCGGAGGAGACGCCGCGCATCGACAAGGTGGCCTGGATGCCCAGCAGGATGCCGACGGCCAGGAAGATCGAAGACAGCGGCACCCATGACCAGCGCACCCGGCGCTTCCCGGTTGTGAGCGGCGTCGCCGGTGGCGTGGGCAGCGGAGGCGCCGCGGGTTGGGGTGGCGGCTGGCTCGCCGATACGTGTACCGCTGGCGACGGCTGAGGCGCGGGCATGGCGAACGGACGGTAGGGCACCCGGGGCCCCGCTGGCGCGGCCTGGGCTTCCAGCATCTCCTCCAGCTCGCGCCGGCGGAACGGGAATTCGTCGGCCGGCGCTGTTCCCGCAACGAACCGGCCGTCCTGCGGAAGAACGAACCCGGCCATGCTCAGCCTGGTGGTATACGGGTGAATCAGCAGCGTCACCGCGTCCGGATCGCGGAAGTGCTCCGCCAGCGTCTGCACGTCCTCGGCGGTGAGCTCCATTTCCTCGCGCGTGTTGGCGCGGAAGAAGCCCACTGGACGCGGGCCGGCGCCGCTCGTGAGCCGCGTCATGGTCTCCTCGAAAAGACCGGCGTCGCCTTCGGAGAACACATAGGAGGGTCCGTGTTTGTACTCGATGGGCACGGCTTCGAAGCCGTCCACGGTCACCCGCCGCGTGGAGCCCTCGCGCGTCACGCTGCCCAGCAGAACGCCGCCCACCTCGGCGCCACGCTTCGGCACGGCCCCCAGACCGCGCATGCACTCGTACAGAATGCCGTCCACTACATCAAGGCTGATGTGGATCACCGTTGCCCGATCCGCGGACTGCCAGATGAATTCGGTTGCCATGGTGCAGCAGGTTCCATGGTATTACGCCGTACAATGGTCGTGCCTGTATGGTTGGAACTCTCTTCATCATCGGCACTCCCATCGGAAACCTCGAGGACCTCTCGTTCCGCGCCGTGCGCGTGCTGCGGGAGGCGGACCGCATCGCCTGCGAGGATACCCGGCACACCCGCCGCCTGCTGGAGCACTACGGCATCGACAGGCCGCTGGTCAGCTATCACGAGCACAACGAGAAGGAGCGCACCGCGGAACTGCTCCGCGAGCTGGAAGAGGGCCGCACCATCGCGCTGGTGTCGGACGCGGGCACGCCGCTGATTGCCGACCCCGGATATCGCATCGTGCATGCGGCGCGCGAACGGGGCATCCCGGTGTCGCCCATTCCCGGGCCGTCCGCGATCATGGCCGCGTTGAGCGCTGGTGGACTCGCCACCGATGCGTTTCTGTTTGCGGGGTTCCTTCCGGCGAAGGCGGGCGCCCGGCAGCGCGCACTGGAGGTCTGGCAATCGCTCGAGGCCACGCTGGTCTTCTACGAGGCGCCGCATCGCGTGGTGGAGTCGCTGCGGGCGATCGCGGAAGTGGCCGGTGCGCGCCGCGTGGTGGTGGCGCGTGAGCTCACCAAGATCCACGAGGAGTTCCTGGAAGGGACCGCGGCGTCCATCGCGGACACGCTCGAAGCGCGGCCGGCCATCAAGGGCGAGTTCACCATTCTGGTGGCGCGGGCGGAAGCGGCGCCGCCCTCCGATCCCGCGGACATCGCAGCGGAGGTGGCCGCGCTGATGGCCAGCGGCACTCCCCGCATGGACGCCCTCAAAGCCGTGGCGCGCCGGTATGGGCTGTCCAAGCGCGAGGTCTACCGCAGAGTGGAAAGCGGCTGAGGAAGGTGGACACGCGGCGGTCCCGGACAACAATCCACGGGGCACACATCCGGCGCCGGGCCGTATCGCCCCACTGCGCGGCGCTCCCATCCGTCGGTGCGCTCGCGGATCAGCTCCACGATCATGCTCACGAACGCCGGATGCGTGCCCGGGGTCCCCGCGCGCACCAAGTTCAGGCCCAGCTTTTCGGCGGCCTGGCGCGCCTCGGTGTCCAGATCGTAGATCACTTCCATGTGGTCGGAAACGAAGCCGATGGGCATGGCCACCACGTCTTTCGCGCCGGCCAGCGTGCCCAGCGCTTCCACGATATCGGGCCCCAGCCACGGCTGTCCGGGCGCGCCGCTGCGGCTCTGGTACACGATGTGGAAATCATCTCGCCCCACGCTTGCGGCCACCAGTGAAGCCGCTTCCTCAAGCTGCCGCACGTAGTCGCTGCTTTCGGCCATGGCCACCGGAACGCTGTGCGCCGTGAACAGCAGGTGCGCCGAAGCGCGGCGTTCGGGCGGCAGTTGCGCAAACGCATCACTCACGCGGTCGGCCACCGCGGCGATGAACAGAGGATGGTTGTAGAACGGCCGCAGCCGCTCCACCACCGGAGCATCCGGGCCCACCGCGGCGCGGGCGCGCTCGATATCCTCCAGATACTGCCGGCAGCCCGACCAGGAGCTGAACGCGGAAGTGAAGAAAGCCAGCGCGCGGCGCCGTCCGTGGCCGGCCATCTCACGCAACGTGTCCGCCAGGAACGGTTGCCAGTTGCGGTTGCCCCAGTAGAGCGGCAGCGACATTTCCGGCTCCGCATCGAGCGCGCGTAGCAGCTCGCGGTTCTGATCGTTGATGGGGCTGCGCCCCCCGAAATGATAATAGTGCTCGGCCACTTCGAGCATCCGCTCGCGCGGTACGGGCCGGCCGCGCAGGACGTTTTCGAGGAACGGAATCACGTCGTCGCGCTTCTCCGGACCACCGAAGGAGACCAGCAGCAGCGAGTCGAATGGGACGTCAATTGAGACCTGGGCCATGGACAGCTTCTATGATTCCGCATCGCCCGTCCCGGAGGCAACGTCCGCACTTTGTTAGAATCGAGTAGCTAATGACCGCAGATATGGAGCTGGTCACGCGTCTGCAGACTCTGGATGCACAGATCGCCGAGTTGCAGCGGGTGATCGCCGCTCTTCCCCGGCACATCGCGGAAATCGAAAAGGCCCTCGATTCACATAACCGCCGCCTCGAAGCGGACCGCGCCGCGCTCGCCGCCAATCTGAAGGAGCGCAAGTCACTCGAGGAAGACGACAAGGTCCACGAGCAGAAGATCTCCAAACTCCGCGACCAGATGTTGCTGGCCAAAACGAACGAGCAGTACCGGGCTTTTCAGAACGAGATCGACTTCTGCGCGAACGCGATTCGCAAGGCCGAGGACCGCATGCTCGATCTGATGGCCGAGTCCGAGCCGCTCGACGTCAACGTGAAGACGGCGGAAGTCGCCTTGAAGACGGAGAAGGCGAACGTCGAGGCGGAGAAGGCGGAGGCCCGGCTGAAGTCGGAAGCCGACAAGAAGCGTCTCGATCAGTCGCAGGCGGAACGGGCCACCCTGGCCGCACGGCTCGAACCGAGGCTGGTCAAAGCGTACGAGCGCCAGCGGAAGAAGTGGGGCAGCACCGCGGTGGTGGAAGCGGTCGAGGGCCGTTGCAGCGGATGCCAGATCAGTCTGCGCCCGCAATTCCTCCAGGATCTGCGGCGCGGCGATCAGCTCATGTCCTGCGAAACGTGCGGGCGCATCCTCTACTACAACCCGCCGGTGAGCTTCGAGCACGAGCTGGCCACCGAGCCCCGCAGCGCCCGGGCCACCGACGCTCAGAGCTGACGGCGGCGCACCACCAGCAGAGTGAGGTCGTCGGTGGGCCGGCAGGCGCCGCGGAATCGCGCGACGTCGTGCATCACCCCGTGCGCCAGGGCTTCCGCACTGGCGCCGAAATGACGCCGCAACGAACGCGACAGGCCCGCTTCGCCGAATTCGCCGGCTTCCGCGTTCTCAGCTTCGGTGAGGCCGTCGGAATACAGCACCAGACTCTCGCCCTCGGCGAGGCTGACCTGGATCACCTGATACTCCGTCCCGCAGAACAAACCGAGCGGCAACCCGGCTGACGGCAAGCGCTCGATGGCGTCCTGACGCAGCAGCAACGGCGGACAATGGCCCGCGTTACAGAGTTCCACGCCGCTGCCGGTGGCGCGCCCACACACCAGCGTGGCGTAGTGATTGGTCAGCGTGCTCTCGCAAAACAGCCGGTTCGCGCGCGACATCAGCTCGGCGAGCGGTACGTGAAGCGACAGCAGACTGCGCAGGATGGCGCTCAGATGGGTCATCAGCAGGGAAGCCGCCACGCCCTTCCCGGAGACGTCGCCCACCGCGACGAACAGCGATCCGTCATCCTCCAGCGCGGTCACTTCACAGTAGTCGCCGCCCACCGGGCCCACCGGTTCGTAGTGGTAGTGCGTGTCCCAGTGTTTCAGAGCGAGGTTGCTGGGCGGAAGAAGTCTGGTCTGGATCTGCGTCGCCAGATCGAGATCCTGTTGATGAGCCTGGCGTTCCATTTCATTGAGGTGGTCCAGGCAGAACCGCACCATCGGATTGGCCTGCAGCCGGTCCGCCTCGATGGTGTCGTGACAGGCCTCGCAGATGCCATACGTGCCGGCATCGATCCTTTCGAGAGCGGCATCGACTTCGGCGAGCAGATCCCTGACGTAATCCACGGAGGCCGAGGTTGCGGCCGCCTTGAGTCGTGCGCGCCGCGCCAGGATTTGCGGACGCAGGAGACTGGCGGCCGCTGCTGTAGCAGGAGTCATTCCGAGTACCCTCCCAGGCTCTATTGTCGCTTGTCGGCGAGGCCCGCGATTCCCCAGTCCCGCAGTTGGCTGACCCGCCCCTGCCCGTACGGTGGCTGCAGTTCGTGGATCTCGAAACGAACCTCGCTGCCCGACACGTCCACGCGCGTGTGCTCGAAGAACCAGCCGTCCTCGTATTTCTTCGACGCGCGCAGATGTCCGCCGGAGCTGGCCATGGAGATGTAGGCGACGCCGTCGACGTCGGCGTGCAGCATCTCGTGCAGATGGCCGGCAATGACGAACCGCACCCCGTACTTCTTCGCCAGGCGCTGCACCGCGAAATCCGGATTCCCCATCACCGCGTCGAACAGCCAGGATGGCTTGTGGGAGACGACGAACTTCAGCGGCTGCGCGGCATGCGATTCGAGATCCTGTTCGAGGAAGGCGAGTTCCTCGGCGGAGAACTGCTCCGTGCGGCTGTTGTCGAGAATGGTGAAGTGCGCCTCGCCGTAGTCGAAGCTGTAATGCGGGGCGTGTTGGGCGTGCTCGCGAAAAAGCGCCTCGGACTCCGCCGACCAGATGTCGTGATTGCCCGGCGTCAGATACAACGGGAAACGGCGCCAGGGTTTCCAGATCTGTTCCATCGCTGTCCACTCGGTGCGCGCGGTCTGGTTGTTGTGGCCCTGAATGGTGTCGCCGACGGTGACTACGAAGGCCGGATTATCGGCCGCCGCCTCACGCCACGCCTCTTCGTATACGCCCGGCTGGGCCTCGCCGGTACGGTCGCCCAGAATCTCGAAGCGAAACGAATCCGGCTTGGCGCGTCCGGTGAGCGGCGCCAGAGCGGCCAGCAATGCCGCGGCGAAGATGGGGAGACACCAGCGCTTCATCAACAGTCCACTTTACGACAATTTGGCGCGTGATTCGGCATGATAAGCTCGGAATCGCACCTGGGAGGTGTTACACATGTTTGCTGTACGGATGTTGGTTCTTGCTGCCTTGTTCCTGCCGGCCGGCCTGGCCTCCGATCAGGACAAGCGCGCGCTCGTCGAAGAGATGCTGACTGTAACCCATCCGGAGAAGATGATGGACCAGGCGATGCAGCAGGTGTCCGCGATGACGCAACAGCAGCTTCAGGCAATGAATGTTCCGGCGGACGCGAAGCCCCTCGCCGACCAGATGAGCGCGGAGATGATGACCTACGTGCGCGAGAAGCTCGACTGGACGAAGCTGAAGCCCCAGTTCGTCGACATTTATATGGATGTGTTCACGGAAGATGAATTGCGCCAGGTGGTCACGTTCTACAAGTCCCCTGGCGGTCAGGCTCTCCTGAACAAGATGCCGCAGTTGATGCAACGATCCATGGTGATGATGCAGGGTCTCATGGCCGACCTCCCCGCCCATATGCAGGAAATGACCGCGAAGATGCAGAAGCAAATCGAAGAGAAGCAGAAGCAGGCCGCGCCGAAGTGATAATGGACCACTCCCTGACGGTCGTGGCGCGGAAACAGCTCGTTAATAATGCGCAGTTTACCGAGCCGCGCGCGTCAGCAAGCGATGCAAAACGCGTCTTCAACGCCTTAATTCGCGGGTTGTTTATTAATCCACTCGCCGATCCAGTCCAGCACGTTCTTGTACCAGAACGCGGAATTCCGCGGCTTCAGCACCCAGTGGCCCTCGTCGGGGAACACCATCAGCTTTGACGGCGCCTTCTGCAATTGCAGCGCGGTGAAAAGCTGGAGAGATTGCGTGTAGGGCACACGGAAATCCAGCTCGCCCGCCACCACCAGCGTGGGCGTCTTGAACTGCTTTACGAAATAACTGGGCGACCATTTCGCGTACATGTCTGGATTATCCCACGGCATGCCCTGGAACTCCCAGAGCGGGAACCACAGCTCCTCGGTGGCGCCGGCCATGCTGCGCAGATCGAAGACGCCGGCGTGGGAGACGAAGACGCGGAAGCGGTCCGTGTGACCCAGCATCCAGTCGATCATGTAGCCGCCGTAGGAGGCGCCCGCCGCGCCCATGCGGCTGGAATCGGCATAGGGGAGGCCGGCGGCGTAGTCCACCACGGCCGTGATGTCGTCGTAGGCCTTGCCGCCCCAGTCGGCGTTGATGTCGTCGGTAAACCTCTGCCCGTAACCAAACGAGCCACGCGGGTTGGGCATCACCACCAGATATCCGGCGGCGGCGAACACCTGCGCGTTCCAGCGATAGCTCCACTCCTCGCCCCATTGGCCCTGCGGGCCGCCGTGGATGAGGAAAAGCACCGGATACTTGCGGTCTTCGTGAAAGTCGGGCGGCTTCAGCAGGAGCGTGTGGACACGGGCGTTGTCGGCGACATCCACCCAGTGCTCCTCGAGCTGCGTCAACTGGTAGTTTGCCAGCAGCGCGTCGTTCAGGTGAGTGAGCGCCACAGGCGGGCCGCCGCTGGAAGAGGCACGGAAGATCTCGGCCGGGCTCGACCCGCTCTGCTGCGTGTAGATCATGGTCTTGCCGTCGGGCGTAAACTGCATGTCGTCCATGCTGACGTTGCCGCTGGTCACCTCGCGGCTTCCGCCTCCGGCTGCCGGGATCACGTGAACGTGTTGCCGTCCGCGGTCGACGTCGGTGTAAAACAGGCGCGCGGAATCGGGCGACCACGCAAACGAGTCGACGGAGCGGTCCAGCGGCTCGGTGAGATTGACGGCGTTTCCGCTGGCGCGCTCCATCACCATGAGCTGCCAGCGATCGGCGTCGTAACCGGGGCGCGACTGGCCGCGCCACGCCAGATACCTGCCGTTGGGAGAATACAGCGGACTCAGGTCGGCCGCGGGACTCGAGATGATCTTTTTCGCCTCGCCGCCGCCCATCGGCACCACGAACAGATCCGTGTTGGTGCTGGTTGCCTGGACCGGATCGGCGTTCATCGCGAAGCAGACTTCCGAGGAATCCGCCGAGATGGCATAGTCATCGGGTCCGCCAAGAGAGAAGGGCGGCACGTCGCGGTCGCCCGGCGTGAGATCGATCGCTTTGCCGCCGGTCACCTCCACGGAGAACAGATGCGAGCGCCGCGCGGTCTGCCATTCGCTCCAGTGCCGGTACAGCAGCGCGCTGTAAACGCGAGCCTGAACTTTGGAGTTTTTGTTCTCCTCGAGGCGGCGGCTGTTGCAGGCTTCGTCGGGGCACTCGGGATAGACGCTGCTGGTGAACACCAGGTGCTTGCCATCGGGCGCGAACAGAACGCCGCCCGCCTCGGTGGCAAGGTTGGTCACCTGCTTCGGGTTCCCTCCATCGGCGTCCATCAGCCAGATCTGCGATGTTCCGCCGCGGTTGGAGACGAAGGCGATCCGCTTCGAATCGGGAGACCAGCGCGGGCGTTCGTTCACCAGGCCCTGATGCGTGATCTGTCGCGTCGCGCCGCCGTTCACCGGCACCACCCAGATCCCGGTGGGCTTCCTGTTCTCGTCCATGTCGATGGTCTGAACGGTGAAGGCGACGAGTTTTCCGTCGGGGGAGACGCGGGGATCGCTGATGCGCGCGATCTTCAGCAGGGCATTGACGTCGAAAGGCTGCTTTTGCGCGAACAAGGTGGAAGCCACAAGTAGAACACCGGCGACTCGGAACATGTGTTTCATTCGATTGTAGCGCTCACCTCCGCTTCAGGCCGGAGGGGTCCATTTCGTCTCCGAGGCGGCGCATCCAGTCGGCGGCGATGGCGCGCAGCTCGTCGCGCCTGCGTTCCTCGGCCGGCTCGCGGGCGAGGTCGGCAGTCTCACCGGGGTCTTGCCCGAGATTGTAGAGATGCAGGGTTTCCAGACCCGGGGTGAACACCAGCTTGTCGAGCCCGCGCACCAGCATGCGCCACGTCTGGCGAGTGCCCAGTTGACCTTCCGCATAGACGGATTCGGGCCGGGTTCCGCTCTCCCGCAACAGCCACGACGAAAGATCCAGCCCCTGCAAGCCGTCCGGCGCGGGCACGCGGCACAGGCCGAGAATGGTCGGCATCACGTCCACGGCGGAGGTGAGCAGGTCCAGCTCGGTGGCAGCGATGCGGCGCGGCCATTGAAACAGCAGCGGGACACGGGTGACTCGTTCGAACCATGTTTCGTCGTCGCCGCTGCGGGCGGCAGTGAAGACCAGCAGAGTGTCATCGAGAACGCCCGCTCGTTCGAGGAGACCCACCGTCGATCGCAGGCAGGCGATGCCGGTGTCCGCTGGCGGTTGTAGTAGGCAGCAGTACCGCCCGCCAGCTTTCAGCGCGGATGCCAGTGAGTGAGTGCTTCGCCATCCGGCCGCTGCCAGGTGCTCTGGTAGCGTCACTCCTCCGCCGAGGTGCGGGAATCGTCCACGCAGGATGGCTTCGCGCCCACGACTACTCTCCGGATCCGCGGCGTAGGAGCGAGTGAAGCGGGCAGCTCGCGCAGTCAGTTCCTCGGGGAGCGATGCTTCACGGTCCGCGAGAATCAGCACAAGGCCGGCAGGAGGCGCCGATGAGCCCAGCGCCGACGCCGTGGCCAGCAGGAATCCGCGCCGCGACAGCACGCTTTCTGAATAGCACGCTTCCGGCTACCATGAGTAGTCGTGCGGACGCTGCTCACGCTCTTCCTTGCCGCATCGGTGGCCGTGGCGGCCGACGCTCCGCTGGAGAACACCGGCGCGCCGATGCGCGTGGAATTTGCCTGTGCCGAAGAAGAGCTGCGCGAGGCCGGCCTGAGCTGCAGCGACGACGAACCCTGCCGGATCTTTCTGGAGCTGAGCGGAGTGGAAAGCAGCGCGAGCCGTGTGTTTCTGAGCGGTAATCTGCACACCACAAGCACGACGCTGGCCTCCATCCTGCTGGTCACCGAAGATGGTGGACGCACATGGCGCGAAGCCTGGAAGCGCATTCCGTTTACGGCCCTCGACGAGATCCAGTTCATCGATTTCGAGCACGGCTGGATCGCCGGCGAGAACGTGCAGACGGTAGCGCGCGATCCGTTTCTGCTGACCACCGACGACGGCGGAAAGACGTGGCGCGCGCAGGCGCTCTTCGAGGAAGGGCAGCCCGGAGCGATTCAGCGGTTCTGGTTCGAATCGGCGAAAGGCGGAATGCTTGTGGTCGACCGCGGCCTGGGCAATCGCTACGAACTCTATCGCACGATGACCGGTGGCGCGAGCTGGGAACTGGAGCACGCCAGTCGCGAGCCCGTGCGCTTCCCTGGCGGGCGCGCGAAGGAGGCCACGGCTGCCTGGCGCATGCGTCCCGATGCGCGGACCGCGTCGTGGCAGATCGAGCAGAACCGCGACGAAGTCTGGCAACGCGTGGCGGCGTTTGCCACCGAGGTGACGGTCTGCCGTTGAGGGACACCTCCCGGGAGGGCGGACCCCGCGGTCCGCGTGGGTCCCCCCGGACCCGCTCGTCGCCAGGAAGCCGACGAGGGCGTCGGCTGCGGACCGGGGGTCCGCCCTACCGGCAGTGTGCAACACCGGTGACGAGACGGCGCGTGGTATATGCTGAGACGTTAGCCGCGTGCAGATTTCTCTCTTCAACGACAGTTCGGAAGCGGATCGTTACTATCGCGCTTTGTCCGGCGAGAAGCTGCTGGAGCGTCTCAAGGTGCTCGATTCCCGCGTGCGCCGGAAGGGTCTCGCCTCGCTCGATCCCTCGCGCAACCGGCTGATCTCTCTGGGCATGGAGATGGACGGCGCGGGCCTCGTCACCAAAGACGGTTACGGCGTCTTCAGCCTCGGCTGGGAGGCGGCGAGCCATCCGGAATGGGCGGCGCGGATCGCCAGCGAGATTGCGGAGATCCGCGGAGGCATCCAGCGCGCGCATGGAGCGCGGCTGCGCTTTCTTGTCTGGGCGGGGATGGGCGGCTCCGCCGAAGACAAGCACATGTACGGCAGCCTCGGCCTGCTGGATCGCGGCGTGCGCTGTTACGTGCTCGATTCCACCGATCCCGCCAGGCTGAAGTACATTCTGGCGGAGATGCAGAAGCATTCCACGCGGCCGCTGCGCGATGTGCTGGCCAGCACGCTGGTGGTGGCCATGGCCATGGGGATGACTTCGTTCGAGCCCGTGCTGAATCTCGAGCAGCTCGCAAAGCTGTACGAGAAAAACGGCGTCGATCCCGTTCCGAACTTCCTGTACATGACCGTCGCCGGGTCGCTGCTGGAGCAGTTCGCGGCCCGTCGCGGGTATCGGCGCGTGGAGTTGCAGCTCGACGACGGCAACACCACGGCGGGGCGGCACAGCGCGCCGTTGACGCGGGGCAGCCTCTATCCGCTCGCGCTGTGCGAGAACGATGTGGCCCCGTGGATTGCCGCGACGGACCTGAGCGCGGAAGACGTCGATGTGGCCTGGAAGCTGGCGGCGTTCCTGCACGCCCAGGGTCTCGCCGGACGCGACAAGGTGACGCTCACGCTGCCCCAGGCCTGGCACGCCGCCGCGCTCTGGACCAAGCAGGATTTCGAAGAGAGCCTGGGTAAGAGCGAGGAGCTGGGAATCAAGATCGTCATCGACGAGAAGCTCCGGCTGCCCAACTACCGCCCGCCGAAAGACGAACGGCAGGATCGCGCGTTCGTCGCGGTGCATCGCAAGGGAGAGAAACTGGCCGAGGCGGATAAGGTGGCCATGGTTCGCCGCGTCGGATATCCGGTGGCGAATGTGACCTTCGACCGCGGCGCTTGTCTTTCGCGCTACCTGCAGTTCATCCACTACACGGTGTTCGGTCTGGCGTGGCTGCGGGGGTTGAATTTCGTGACCCAGCCCAACGTCGAGCTGTACAAGTCCCTCGCGAACCGGATGTACGAAAAGGCGAAGCGAGCCGGTGGCATGGAGAAGACCGCCGATTGGAGTCAGTTTCGCAACAGCGCTACGCAACGGAAGTGGATCGGTGGCGTCACGCTGCACTGGGGCAACCGGGAGTACGACGTCGAGGATAATGCCACCGCCGCCGCGGTCTACGCTTCCATTCTGAGCCGGCTGGTTGCGGACCGCCGGGTGGAGTACGGCGAGCTGACGTTCTTCGGCGACACGCGGTATGCGCCGCCGGGGCGTGCGCTGCGTAAAGTGTTGGGCCGCGCCGCCGAACTGCTGTTCCGGTCGCGGCTGCGCATGCCCGTGGACGTGTATGAGGGTCCGGCCGTGAACCACTCGTATCACGAGATGATCATCGGCCATGGGCGGTGCTTCTCCACCATTCTGCTGGCCGACAAGTGCGAGACGGTCCCCAGTCTCGATTATCCGCCCGACTATCACCGCGCGCAGTTTCTGGCGACCATTCGGGCGTTGGAACAGCGCGGACGCGACGTGGTGGCCATCACGCTGCGCGATCTGGAGCCGAAAACACTGCTGGCGCTGGAGCGATTCTTCCGCGAGGCAGCGCGGCTGGTGGCTCGCGCCGAGCGCTGACTGGCCCGTCCTGTGGCACACTGAAGTTTCAGAATCGCCAATGGCAAAATTCAAACCGTCGCGAGGAGCCAAAAAGACCGGCGCAACCTCCGCCAGTTGGCGAGGCGGCGCGCCGTGCCTGATCGTGCTGGTGGCCGGCACGCTCCTGCTCATGTTGATCGTCTACTACGCGTTTCAGGGAACCTAATGAGAACCGACCAGCGCCGTCCCGACCAGTTGCGGGCCGTGCATATCGAACCGAACTATCTGGCCACCGCCGAAGGATCGACGCTCATCGAGGCCGGCAACACGCGCGTGTTGTGCACGGCGACGGTGGAAGAGAGCGTGCCTCAATTCCTGCGCGGCACCGGCAAGGGCTGGATTACCGCGGAGTACTCCATGCTGCCGCGGGCCACCATCACGCGCACTCCGCGCGAGGTGAACAGGGGGCGTCCCTCCGGCCGCACGCACGAGATTCAGCGGCTCATCGGACGCTCGCTGCGGGCGGTTGTGGACATGGACAAGCTCGGCGAGCGTAGCGTGGTGATCGATTGCGACGTTCTGCAGGCCGACGGCGGAACCCGGACCGCGGCCATCACCGGCGCTTACGTGGCGCTGGCGATCGCCATCGGGCGGCTGGTGCGTTTCGGTACGTTGCGCGTTTCGCCGCTGCGCGAGCACGTGGCCGCCACCAGCGCCGGGATTGTCGATGGCACGCCCATGCTCGACTTGTGTTACGAGGAAGACTCGCAGGCCGACGTGGACATGAACCTGGTGATGACCGGCTCGGGGCGCTTTGTCGAGGTGCAGGCCACGGCCGAAAAAGTGGCCTTCGACGACGAGCGGCTGGCGACGCTGCTCAGACTGGCGCGGGGCGGCATCGCCGAGCTGATCGAACTGCAGAAGCGGGTGCTGGCGGCCGCGGTGTGAAGGTTTACTGCGCCACCTCCAACGCCGGAAAGCTCCGCGAATTCCAGCTCGCGCTGCAGGGCCATGTCGAGGTTGAGCCAGTGCCCGGGCTCGGCGGCATCGCGCCTCCGGAAGAAACCGGCCTGACCTTCGAGGCGAACGCTACCGAAAAAGCCCTGTGCTATTCGCGATTCTGCGATGAACCGGTATTCGCGGACGATTCGGGTCTGGCGGTGGACGCGCTGGGCGGCGCTCCCGGCGTCTATTCGGCGCGATACGCCGGGCCCGACGCCACCGATGACGCCAACAACCGGCTTCTGCTGGCGCGCATGCGCGGCGTCGCGAACCGCACCGCGCGCTTCGTGTGCGTGATCGCGCTGGCCCGCCGCGGTGAGTTGTTCGGCACGTTCCGCGGCGAGGTGGAAGGAACGCTGGCGGAAGAGCCGCACGGCGCCGGCGGTTTCGGGTACGATCCGCTGTTTTACTATCCGCCTTTCGGCTGCACTTTTGGGGAAGCGCCGCTGGCGGACAAGATGCGCGTCAGCCACCGCAGCCGTGCCCTGGCACAGCTCCGCCACTGGCTGCAGGATTAACGGCGCGCGGCCGGTCTCCGAACTGGACGCATCAACCCTGCCGATTGAGCGCAGGCGCGTCCGCCGTCCGAACGTCGTCGTATTCGGCTGGAGCGGCGGCTGGTGGAAGCCTGCTGTAGAACTGCAAGCGGCAGAAAATGCAGTGGTAGAGCGTCGCGCCCGTCTTCCTGCGCCACCACGCCAGCAGGCCACCGTGGTAACGGTCAATAGGATCGCGCCTCTTGCGGATCACCAGACGTGTCGTGCCGCAGTCGGGGCACTGTGCTACCTCGTCTTGCATGCTCATTCAGATTCTATCGGAGTTTGCTCCACACCAGGAAGCCCAGAATAGTCTTACCGTCCAGAATCCTGCCGCGGCGGATCATCGCCTCCAACTCCTTCCGGGTAAACCAGCGCGTTTTGATCCGTTCGTCCTCCATGTTGTGCGGCTCGCCCGCAATCAGATCCGTGGCCACGAAAATGGTCATGCGCTCGGCCAGAAATCCCGGACTGGGGTAGAAAGAAACCAGCTTTTTCCATTTCTTCGCGCGATATCCGGTCTCCTCCTGTAACTCGCGCCTGGCCGCCTCCAGAGCCGTCTCGCCGGGATCCAGCCGGCCCGCCGGCAACTCCCACAACGACTGGTGCGCGGGCAGGCGATACTGGCGCACCAGCAGCACGCGCTTGCGGCCGTCGGCGGCCAGCATCACCGCGGACCCGCCGTGCTGCACGATGGCGCGGCGGATCTCAAAACCGTCCGGATCGACGGCATGGTCCTCGGTGATGCGGAAAATCGAGTTACGTAGTTTTTCTTCGGAGGAAATAATCTTCATGTTTTTCGGATTGCCGCGGTGAATTCCGCCAGCGGTCGGGTGTTTATGACATCAATTGCTTCCAGCCATCCGCGCCGCGCCATCATCACGCCGTAGGGCATGTTGAGCAGGTGTTTCGGATGGTGCGCGTCGGTGTTGACGACGAACTTCGCTCCGCGGGCCTTTGCGGCGCGCACCTGCGGACCGCCCAGGTCCAGGCGCTCGGGGCTGGCGTTGATTTCCAGCCACACGCCGCGCTCGGCCGCCGCCGTGACCACCGCGTCGAAATCGAAGGGAAAAGCCTCGCGATGCAGCAGCACGCGCCCGGTGGGGTGTCCCAGCACGCGCATCGACGGCGATTCCAGCGCGCGCAGCAGCCGGTCCGTCATCTCCGCAGATTCCAGATTCATGTAGCTGTGCACGCTGCCGATCACGAAATCCAGCTCGGCCAGGGCATCCTCGGCGATGTCCATCGATCCGTCGCGCCGTATGTCGCACTCGAGGCCGGAAAACACGCGGATGCCCGGAGCCGCGTGGTCCAGCTCGCGCACGCGCCCGGCGAACGCCACCACGCGCTCCTCGTCCAGGCCGTTGGCCATGGCCAGAGCCTTCGAGTGATCGGTGATGGCGATGTACTCATAGCCCATGGCCCGGGCCGCTTCGGCCATCTCCTCCAGCGTTGCGCGGCCGTCGGTCTCGGTGGTGTGCATGTGCAGATCGCCGCGGATATCGGTGGAGCGGATGAGCGTAGGAAGACGGCCTTCCAACGCCGCATCCACCTCGCCGCTGTTCTCGCGCAACTCCGGCGGAATCCACCCCAGGCCCAGCGCCGCGTAGATCTGCTCTTCGGTTTCGCCCGCTACGCGCACCTCGCCCTCGATGCGGAACAGCCCGTATTCGTTGAGCGAGAGGCCCATCCGGAGCGCGCGGGTGCGTAGCGAGACGTTGTGTTCCTTGCTCCCGGTGAAGTACTGGAGCGCCGCGCCGAAGCTTTCCGAAGGCAGAACGCGCAGGTCCACCTGGATGCCCTCCAGACCGAATTTCACGCTGGCTTTGTTGGCGCCCTTGCCCAGCACCTCGGAAACGCGGGGATGTTGCACGAAGCGATCCAGCGCCGCCGCCGCGCCCGGACCGGTGGCCAGCAGGTCGATATCGCCAATGGTCTCGCGGCCACGACGGAGGCTTCCCGCCGCGGTAATTTTCTCGACGCCCGGCGTCTCCGCCAGCCACGGCGCCAGTTCGCTCACGGTCTGGTGGCCGAAGTTCAGCAGGAAGCGGCCGGCGCTCTGGCGGTATTGGGCGATGGATCGCAGCACCTTCTCTTCGAGCTTCGCGCCCATTCGCGGCAGTTCGCGAAGTTTCTGCTCGCGGCAGATGCGCTCAAGGTCGTCCACCGTGCTGACGCGGTAATGCTCGAACAGCAGAGCGATGCTCTTCGGGCCGAGGCCCTGGATTTTCAGCAGTTCCAGGGCCGTGGGCGGGTATTTTGCCAGCAGCAGGTCGCGCCGCTCGAAGGAGCCGCGCTCGCAGATCTCGTGCAACACCGCAGCCAGCCCTTTGCCGACGCCGGGAATGTCGGTGACGTTGCGCTCCGGGTCGGCCACGATGTCGGCCACGCGTTCCGGATAGCCCAGAATCACCGAGGCCGCATTGCGATAGCTGCGAATGCGGAAGCCGTCTTCCGCCGCGATCTCCATGAGATCGGCCGTTTCCGAGAACAGGCGCGCGATCTCCGCGTTCTCCATCAGCGCCGCCCCCGCCGGATAGCGCCGGAGCGCGGGCGGCTCCCGTCGATCACGTCGAGGCCGTGCGGCTCCACATGAATCAGCACGTCTGCCACCCATTCCAGACGTTCGCGAATCTGCTCCCGCACCGCGACGGCGATGTCGTGGGACTCGAGCACGGTCAGGCCCGGGTCCACCTCGAGGTGGAGATCGACGTGGTACTGCAGCCCGGTCTTCCGAGCAAAGCACTTTTCGATGCCGAGGGCGCCGGGGACGGTCAGGGCCACGCTGCGAACCTGCTCCATCAGGCCCTCGTCGGGCATGGTGTCCATAAGCTGGAAGACGGTGTCGCGCATGACACGAATGCCCAGCACCAGCACGATGAGGCCGACGGCGCAGCCGCCAACATCGTCGGCGGCGGCGAGGCGCGCGGGATTCCACAAGGCGATGCCGATGGCCAGCAGCGCGGTGGCGGCCGACAGCGCATCCATAGCGTCGTTGGAGGCATCGGCCACCAGCGCGGCGCTGCGGATCCTGCGGCCGTAGTGCCGTTTGATGAGCCCCATGGCGCCCTTCGTCGCGATGGAGATCAGCAGCGGCCATACCGCGAGCAGGGCCGGGGCCGTCCGCAGCGTGCCCACCCGCTGCAAGGCATGCCACGCGATGACCACTCCCGAAGCGGTCAGGATGGCCCCCACGGCCAGCGCGGTAAGGATCTCGAAGCGGCCGTGCCCATAGGGGTGCTCGCGGTCGGGTGGCTTGGATGCCACCAGCAGGCCCAGGTACACCAGCCCGGAGGTGAACACGTCCGCGGCCGACTCGAAGCCGTCGGATACCACGGCGGTCGAGTTCGCGCGGATTCCCACGGTGATCTTGAGGGCCGCCAGCACAGCGCTCACCAGCATGCTGGCGACGGCCACGCGGCGTCCAATGTTGTCGGGAGAACCCACTCCTCAAAAGGATAACAACGCCGGCAACCGAATCCACCGTATCGTCACCCGCTATCCTGATAGCGTGTTACATCGAACCATCCTAATCCTGTTCACGGTCCTTTCGGCCTTCGCCGAAGTGCGTACGCTCACGCTGCGACAGGCGCTGGAACTGGCACAGAAGCAGAGTCCCGACGTGATGGTGGCGCGGCTCGACGAGCAGAAGGCACAAGCGGCGATCCGGATTGTCCGCGACCCATTCACGCCCAAAGTGTTCGCGGGCAGCGGCGCGGCCAAAACGTGGGGATACCCGAGCGCCATCAACGGTCAGCCGCCATCCATCGTCGAGGCGCAAGCGGTTATGTCGCTGTTCAACCGCCCGCAGAGCTGGGAGGTGGCCCGGGTACGCGAAAACGCACGCGGCGCCGGCATCGACACCCAGTCGAAATCCGATGACGTGCTGTTTCGCGTCGCCTCGCTCTATGTGGATGCCGCGCAGGCGGCTCGCACCGCGGAGTTCGCGGGGAAGGAGGTGGAGGCGCTGACCAGCGCGGCCCAGGCGGTGCAAGCCCGGGTCAGCCAGGGATACGAGCTGCCCATCGAGGGCAAGCGGGCGGATCTGAACCTGGCGCGCACACGCCAGCGGGCCCATGGCGCCGCAGCCGATCAGGATTACACCGAAGCGGCTCTGGCCACCGTGCTGGGTTTCCCCGACACCGACCGCGTGCGCGCAGTCCCGGACGATCCGAATGCCCAGAACCAGCCGGCCGCACTGGAAAAGAGCGTGCCGGAAAGCGAGGAGGCCGCGGTGGAGACCGCCTTGCAGAACAGCCGGGAATTGCGCCTGCTCCAGTCGCAGCTCCAGGCGGCGAACTTCGCGGTTCAGGAGCAAAAGGCGCAGCGCCTGCCGCAGGTGGATCTGGTGGCCCAGTATGCGCTGTTCGCCAAGTACAATTACACGGGCTATTTCACCACCTTCCGACGGAACAACGCGGAACTCGGTCTCTCGTTCAAGATACCCCTATTGACTGGCTCTGCCGTGGGCGGGGCCAGAGCGCAGGCGGAAGCCGATATGGCCAGGGTTCGCATCCAGATGAACAACGCCCGAAGCCGCATTGCGGCGGACGCGCGTAAGAGCTACGGAGAGCTGAAGCAGACTGAGGAAGGGCGAACGGTGGCGCGCCTCGATCTGGATGTCGCGCGCGACCAGCTCTCGATTCTGCTGGCGCAACTGGACGAGGGCCGTGCTACCAGGCGGCAGGTTGACGAGGCCCGTTTCGTCGAGCAGGAAAAATGGATCGTGCTTTACCAGACCGAGTACGCGGTGGAGCGGGCTCGGCTGGCGTTACTGCGTCAGACGAGCAGGCTGTCGGCGGCGCTGACCGCCCCCTGACGGTCGCGGCTCGGGTAAGATTGTTGATGTTCGCAGGCAGTTACCGGGCCACAATCGTGAGGGAGTGGTCCGCGTGGGCTTGTGTGAAGCGCATCAATGTGCTGAAGTGTGTTCTGGAAACCGTATGAAAGTCAGGAAACTTCCGCTACTCCTGCTGCCGCTGCTCGTTCTGCTGGTCAGTTGCAGCCGCGACCCCCAGTCGCTGGTCGCGACCGGCAACAAGTACTTTGACCGGGGCAAATACAAAGAAGCGTCCATCCTGTACCGCCGCGCGCTGCAGAAGGACCGAAAATCGGCCGAAGCGTGGTATCGGCTTGGTCTGGTTGACGCGAAGCTCGCCTCGTGGGGCGAGGCTCTGTCGGCCTACCAGAGGGCCGTCCAGCTCAATCCCGGCAACACGGACGCCGTGGCGAGGCTGGCCGACCTGTATCTGGCCAGCTATCTTCTCAACAGCACGCATCCCAAACAGAGTCTCGCCGAGACCAAAGAACTCGCGAAGAGTCTGCTGCAACGGAATCCGAATTCCTACGACGGGCTTCGGCTGGCCGGCTATGTGGCGCTGGTGGAGAGTAATCCCCAGGAAGCCACGAAGGAATTCGAAGCGGCGAATCGGGCGCGGCCCTGGCAGCCCCCCCTCGTGCTGGCGTTGTGCCAGATGCTCGCCACCGGCGAACGCGCGCCCGAAGCGGAGGCGCTGGCCAGGGATATGATCGCGCACGACAAGCAGTATGGCGAGATTTACGACTTTCTCCTACGGTACTATCTCGTCAACAAGCGCGTCCCTGAGGCCGAGGCCGTCCTGGAACAGAAGATCGTGAACAACCCCAAGGTCGGCGAGTATGTTGTCGAACTGGCCCGGTTCTATCAGGTCACCGGACACCGCGACAAAGTGGAGGCTACGCTCAAGCGCCTGACGTCCAACACGGGCTCCTATCCGGACGCCTGGATGCTCGTGGGCAACTTCTATACGAGCGTCGGCGACACCGACGCGGCGCTGCAGGCCTTCAGTAAAGGCGAGGCCGCCGATGCGAAGAACAAAGCCGACTACCAGAAGCGCCGCGTCGAGGCGATGGTGGCGAAGGGCCAGACCGCGGAGGCGTCTCGCCTTGCCGAGGAGATTGTGAAGGCCAATCCGGACGATCCGGAAGCCGTTGCCCTGCGCGCCGTCATCGGCATCCAGACCGCCAGGCCGGAGCAGGTGCAGAAAGCCATTGACGATCTGGGGCCGCTCATCGGCAAGTATCCGAATGTTCCCGCCACTCCGATGTTGCGCTATCATCTGGCACGCGCCTGGGCGGCCAGGGCGAGTCTGGACAGCGGCGACTCCGACCAGACCAGGAGAACAAAGGACCTCGACCAGGCGCGCATCCAGTTGGAACAGGCGCTGGAGGACGGCCGGTTCGCCTTTACGCCCGCCCGCCTGCTTCTGGCCCAGGTGCAAATGGACCGTCGCGAATACGCGCGCGTGACACAGATTGCCGACGACATTCTGAAAACCGAACCGGAGAACCTCCGGGCTCGCCTGCTACGGACCGATGCGCTGGCCAGAATGGGCGAAATCGACAAGGCCCTGGTCGAGCTGACTCAGGTGCTGGCGATTAACCCGAACATCGAGGAAGCGCAATTGCAGCTTGCCAAAGTGTATATTGTGCAAAGGAAATACAACGAGGCCGAGGGAATACTGGAGAAATGGCAGGCGGCCGACCCGCGCGCGTTCATCGATCTGGTGGGTTTGAAGGTGATGCAGGGCAAGCCCGCCGACGCGATCCAGATTCTGAACCGGCAGTTGAGCGCGCATCCGACTAATGAGGCGTTGCGCTTCACGCTGGCCAACGTACAGGTCGCCGCCGGCAAATACGATGAAGGGATCACCACTTTCCGCCAGGTCCTCTACAATAATCCGAAGATGCCGGCCGCCGGGAGAGCGGAGATCTATTCGCGAATCGGAGCGGCCCAGAAACGCAAGGGCGACGTCAACGCCGCGCTGGCCAGCTACGCGGCCGCGAACAAGTTCATGCCCAACGATGCGCGACCCATCGTTGAGATCGCGCTGATCTACGACCAGTCCGGCCGGCCGGACCTGGCCCGCTCCACCTACGAGAGCGCTCTCAAACTGGATCCCGAGAACGCGCAGGCCATGAACAATCTCGCCTACCTCAAGGCCGAGGAGCAGGTGGATCTGGATCGCGCTTTGTCGCTGGCCGAGCGGGCCAGGCAGAAGATGCCGGACAACGTAGACGTCCAGGACACACTGGCTCTGATATACGTCCGCAAAAACCTCACCGACGAGGCGCTGCGCATGATGCGCGATCTGGTGGGCAAGCGGCCCAACAATCCCGTCTACCACTACCACCTCGCGCTGGCGCTCTATCAAAAAGGCGACAAGGGAGCCGCGAAGAAAGAGCTTCTCACGGCGCTCTCGCTGAAGCCGTCGTACGCCGACCAGATCAGGATCCGCGATTTAATGGGGAAGATCGGCTGATTGACACAACTGGCGGAACGCGTATCAGGCCCTGAACCGAATCGCGAAACCACGGCGCGCTACGTGGTTCCATTCGCGGTGTTTCTCGGTTTTCTCGCCTTGCAGAGCCTGGCTCCGTTGCCGGCTCGTGTCGACTTCCCCCTGCGGGTAGTGGCGCTCGCCGCCGTACTGGTTCTGTACTCGCGCCCGGTGATCGAGTTGAAGCCCCGCCACCTTCTGGCCAGTCTGGCGATGGGCGTGGCGGTATTCGCGATCTGGGTGGCGCCGGATCTGCTGTTCCCGCATTACCG
The DNA here is from genome assembly GCA_049510065.1 of Bryobacteraceae bacterium. GTDB lineage: Bacteria > Acidobacteriota > Terriglobia > Bryobacterales > Bryobacteraceae > CAWACP01. The sequence continues at coordinate 20,828 of JBEKZH010000002.1, read as the reverse complement.
GCAGCACTGGCTCTTTCAAAACGCGCTCGCGGGGACGGCGAAGAGCACCCTGGCCTCCGGCCTGCGCCGCGACCCGTTCGTGCTGACGTTTCGCGTTCTCCGCGCCGTGGTCATCGTGCCCATCGTGGAGGAGCTGTTCTGGCGCGGTTGGCTGATGCGATGGCTTGTCGCCGCGGACTTCCGCAGGGTGCCGCTGGGCACGTACGCACCGCTGTCGTTCTGGATCACCGCCCTGATGTTCGCGTCCGAGCACGGGCCGTACTGGGACGTCGGCCTGCTGGCGGGCATCCTTTACAACTGGTGGGCGATCCGCACGAAGAGCCTCGCCGACTGCATTCTCGCCCACGCGGTGACAAACGCCGTGCTGTGCGCGTGGGTGATTCTGGCGGGGCGCTGGGAGTACTGGCTGTAAAGTTCAGTCAGCCACTTCGATGGTGGGCTTGTGCTCGCCCTTCACCAGCTCGACGCGCGTCTCCACCTCGTGGGCCAGGGCCAGGAAATCGCGCGCGTGCGGATTGTTCTCGCCGGCCAGAGCCACCGGGTTGCCGCTGTCGCCGCCGATGCGCACTTCCGGATCGAGCGGCAGGCCGCCCAGGAAGAAGACGCCCATGTCCTTCGCCGTGCGGCGGCCTCCGCCGGTGCTGAACACGTCGATCTGCTCGCCGCAGTGCGGGCACTTCATGTAGCTCATGTTCTCCACGATGCCCAGAACGGGGACGCGCACCTGCTCGAACATGTGCACGGCCTTGCGCGCATCCTCGAGCGAAACCTCGGAGGGGGTGGTCACCACGATGGCGCCGGTGAGCGGCGCGGTCTGGATCAGCGAAAGCTGCACGTCGCCGGTGCCGGGCGGAAGATCGATCAGCAGATAGTCCAGCTCGCCCCAGTCCACGTTGCGCAGAAACTGCTGGATCACGCTGTGCAGCATGGGACCGCGCCAGATGAGCGGCTTGTCGCCGGCATTCAGGAATCCCATGGACATGACGCGGATGCCGTACTTTTCCAGCGGCTGAATCCGTTCGCCGAGGGCATGCGGGGTGGCGCGCAGACCCATCATCAGCGGCACGTTGGGGCCGTACACGTCGGCGTCCAGCAGTCCGACCTTGCGGCCGAGCTGGGTGAGGCCGATGGCCAGATTCACGGATATGGTGGTCTTGCCCACGCCGCCTTTGCCGGAGCCAATCGCAATCAGGTTCTGAACGCCAGGGATGGGCGGCCTGGAAGGTTCCGGCGCGCCGGGATTTGCAGCCATTACTTCGATGGTAGACCATCGCCCTCAGAGCTCGTTGAAAAGCGCTTGCCTGTGGGGCAGCTTGTCAAGCTGCGGCCGATTGTCAATCGGCCCACCATCACGTTTGCACCCGAACAGCGGCGGTAGTCAACCGCCGCGCAGGATACCATCCTGCCCCACACTGCTACGCAAGCGCGAGGTTGGCGCTGGCCTTGAGCGCAAAATCGGCGAATTCGCGGCGCGCGAGTTTCGGAAATGCCGCGGCGGCGATCATGGCGGCGTTGTCGGTGGAGAGCCCCGCTGCGGGAAAGAACACGGGGTAGGGAAGAGAGGCGGCGCGCGCGGCTTCCCTCAGGCCGGAGTTGCAGGCCACGCCCCCGGAGACGATCAGGCTTTGCGCGCCGATCTGCTCGGCGGAAACGGCGGCGTGGCGCAGCAGTTCCCGCACCACCGCGTGCTGGAACGATGCCAGCAGGTCGAGCGTGCGCTGGGGCGTCGCGGCGCGCAGCTCGTCGATGCTGGCGCCGAGCAGAGACCGGCGCGCGGCGATCTCGGCGGCCATGTCGTGCTGTTCCACCCAGCGCAGCACCGCCGTCTTCAGGCCGCTGAAGCTGAAATCGAGAGTGTTCCCTTTCATCTTCGGCGAAGTAAACCGCACCGCCTCGGGGTTGCCGAACCGCGCCAGCCTGTCGACGATCGGTCCGCCCGGATAGCCGAAGCCAAGCAGCTTGGCCACTTTGTCGTAGGCCTCGCCGGCGGCGTCGTCGCGCGTCTTGCCGAGCAACCGGTACGCGAAGCCGGCACGCACTTCGAACAGGTGCGTGTGGCCGCCGCTCACCACCAGCGCCAGCGCCGGGTACTCGACGGCGGAGCCCTGATCCAGAATCACGGCATGGATGTGCCCCTCGATGTGGTTCACCGCGATGATGGGCACGCCGGTTGCGAACGAAAGCGACTTGGCATAGGTCATGCCCACCAGCAGCGAGCCCACCAGACCCGGCCCCTGAGTGACGGCGATCGCGGCGAGGTCTTCCAGCTTCGTCCCGGCGGTCTCCAGTGCCCCGCGCACCACCGGCACAATGGCGCGGAGATGTTCGCGCGAAGCCAGCTCCGGCACCACGCCGCCGTACTTGCCATGGGTGTCGATCTGCGACGCTACCACCGACGAGAGAATCCGCGCGCCGTCTTCCACCACTGCGGCCGCGGTCTCGTCGCAGGACGACTCAATGCCCAGAATCCTCACACTGTTATTGTAAGGATCGAGTGCATGTCTCCGAGTTCGATTACCATTTGCCCGAGGGGTTGATCGCTCAGGAGCCGCTGGTGGATCGCGCGGCGTCGCGCATGCTGGTGGTTCATCGCCGCGAGGGACGTTGGGAAGACCGCTCGTTTCGCGAGTTTCCACAATACGTGCAACCCGGGGACTGCCTGGTGCTGAACGACTCACGCGTTTTTCCGGCGCGTCTGCTGGGCCATCGTGTTGGAGTTCACTCGCTGCCTGTTGGGAAGAACAACCCGAAGCGCCGGGAGAATCTGAGTGGCGAGGTGGAGGTGTTCCTGCTGCGTCCGGTTTCGGGCGACGCGAAAACGTGGACCGCGCTCGTGCGCCCGGGCCGGAAAATGCGGACAGGGGAGCGAATCCGTTTTGGCGATCTGGAAGCGGAGATTGCCGCGCGCGGCGAATTCGGCGAGCGCACCGTGCGCTTCCTCCACCACGGTGACGTCCACGAGGCGCTCAACGCGGTGGGCCACGTGCCGCTGCCGCCTTACATCAAACGGCCGGATCGGCCCGAGGACCGCGAGCGCTATCAGACCGTGTTCGCGCGCCATCCCGGTTCCGTCGCCGCGCCCACGGCCGGCCTTCATTTCACGCCGCAGATCCTTGATGCGTGCCGTGCGGCGGGAGCGGAGATCGCCTATGTGACGCTGCACGTCGGACTGGGGACATTTCAGCCGCTGCACACCGACGTGGTGGAACAGGCGAAACTGCACGCGGAAGCCTTCACCATCGCGGCAGAGGATATGGCGAAGATGCGCTCAGCCTGGCGACGTGTGTGCGTGGGCACCACCGGCGTGCGCTCGCTCGAAAGCGCCTGGCTCGGGCGGCACGACGAGACCGACATCTTCATCTACCCCGGCTTCGCCTTCCAGGCCACCGATGCTCTGCTCACCAATTTCCATCTGCCGCAATCGAGCCTGTTGATGCTGGTGTGCGCGTTCGCGGGCCGGGAGCTGGTGCTCGCGGCCTACCACCACGCCGTGGAGGCCGGCTACCGGTTCTATTCGTATGGCGACTGCATGCTGATAGTGTGAAACCATGTCTCATATGGGTTTCGATCTTGCCGCCAGCGCTTGCGAGGAGATGCTGCACGAAGGCTTCCACCCGGATTTCCCGCCCGGAACCAACGAACAACTCACTGCCCTGCGCGGCCGTCCCGCGCCGTTGGCGGGCGGTGACGTCGAAGATCTTCGCGCGTTGTTGTGGTCCTCCATCGACAACGACACTTCGCGCGATCTCGACCAGATCGAGTACGCCGAGCGCGTGGCCGGCGGGATTCGCGTGCTGATCGGGATTGCCGACGTCGATTCCGACGTGGCCACGAAGACGCCCGTCGACCAGCACGCGTCCGACCAGACCACCACCGTGTACACCGAGGTGCGCACCTTCCCGATGTTGCCGGAAGAGCTGTCCACGGACCTGACCTCGCTCAACGAAAATGTCGACCGCCTCGCCGTGGTGGTGGACTTCACCGTGGCTGCCGATGGCTCCATCGCATCTTCGGCGATCCGTCGCGCATTGGTCCGCAACAAAGCTCAGTTGACCTACGACGGCGTGGGGTTGTGGCTGGAGGGGACGAGCGCCGCTCCGGCGAAGGTGGCCGCTTCGGCGGATTTGCAGGCGCAGCTACGGCTTCAGGACGCCGCGGCGGGAGCGTTGCGCGAGAAACGTCATGAGCTGGGCGCACTCGATTTCGACCGCACCGAAGCGCAGCCGGTGATCAGCAACGGCGTGGTGACGGGAATCGCCGCCCACCGTAAGAACCGGGCCAGCGCGCTCATCGAGGATTTCATGGTGGCGGCGAATGAAGTGATGGCGCGCACGCTCACCGATGCCGGCGTTGCTTCCATCCGCCGCGTGGTGAAGGTGCCGGAGCGGTGGCCGCGTATCGTCGATCTGGCGGCGCAGCATGGCACGACGCTGCCGGGCGAGCCCGATTCCGGCGCACTTGCGGCGTTCCTGGCGAAGCAGAAGCTTGCCGACGCGGTGCATTATGAGGACCTCTCGCTGGCCGTGATCAAGCTGCTGGGGCCCGGCGAATACGTGGTGTTGCGGCCGGGCGAATCCGCGCTGGGCCATTTCGGACTCGCCGCGCACGACTACACGCATTCCACCGCGCCCAATCGCCGCTTTGCCGACCTCGTCACCCAGCGCCTCATCAAGGCCGTGCTGGCGAAGCAACCACCGCCCTACGCCAGCGGCGCGCTGGATTCCATCGCCAGCAACTGCACGTTGAAAGAGGACGGCGCGCGCAAGGTGGAGCGCACCATGCAGAAGCGCGTGGCCGCCGTGGCGCTGCACGACCGCGTCGGCCAGAGCTTCGCCGCGGTGGTTACCGGAGTCACGCCGAAGGGCGTCTTCGTGCGCGTGTTCAACCCGCCGGTGGAAGGCCGCCTGATGCGCGGAGAGCAGGGCCTCGATGTAGGCGACCAGCTCCGCGTGACCCTGCTGGCGACGGACCCGCAACGCGGCTACATCGATTTCGGGCGCGGGTAAGAGGAGACTTCAGCATTCGCAGAATTCTGGCGTGGAACCCAGCCATGCGGTCCACCATTGCGCCAGTTCACCGTCCGGTGTCCCCGGTGGATGAATGAACACGTCCTGGCCGTGCGGAAAACTGGCCAGCGGCTTCGGCCTCAGCGTCACTGCCCGGTTTGTATGTTCCGCGAGACGGCGATATTCCAGCAACGCGCAATAGCTGCACCGCGTGGTGGATGTCAGGCAACTGCCCTTCATTCCGTCTCGCGAACATGTTGGAGCCGGGATTGAAGTTCGGTTGGCAGCGCCTTCTCAACTTCCGCTGTTATTTATCAGACCCGCGGCGTCCATGCTGCGAATGTGCACTCTGTCCTTGTCCCGGTACGCACTGAGCTTCATCCTCACCAGGTCGGCAACGGGCATGACGAGAACTTCCCCGGCATGGATGACTTTCCTTACGGGCTGAATCGGCGGATTGGGCGTTGCCTGATTTGGCCGCACCTTCTCTCCGCTGAAGAGAAGATGGACGGCGTTCCTTGCGCTGTCCGTTTCGCCGTACAGCAGCATGTCGAGCCCGGCAGTATGGCGGAAGCCGTTCCTTGCAGCGACGTCCTTGATTCGTTCCAGGTCCGCTCGACGCACCATGAGATCTACGTCTCGTGTGAGCGTCGAGTGCTCAGGATTCGTCTCTTCGACGTGGATCAGAACCGCCAGACCGCCGATCAGCTCGTGCGGGATGTCTTCGGAGGCAAGCGCATCCGTGATCTTGTGCAGGATGTCCACGACGTCGAACAGTCGCGCTTCAAAAACGGTGTTGACCGCCTCGCCTTTCGCGGCAGCATCGGCAAGGAACTGTGCGAAGGCAAGTGTCGACAAAGATCACCCCAGCCGCTCCATCATCTCAAAGCACACCCGGCTGTTGTGGTACGGGCATTTCCACGGGCCCACCAGGCACGCGTCCGCGTCGTCTTCTTCCTTCCACGGCGTGCCGTCGGGCCGCAGCTTCGCCAGCCACTCGCCGTGCTCCTTGTCGATGATCCGGGCCTCAATGTAGCTCCACGCCCGCTCGGCCGCATGCAGGAAGCGTTGCTGGCCGGAGAGCTGCCATGCATTGTAGAAGCCCACCACCGCCTCCGCCATGCGCACGGCCACCTTCCGCGCGCATGCCAGCAGCACCGGGTCGCCCAGCACCTCCGCCGCTTCAAACAGCAGCCAACTGCCTTCGATGTCGTGTCCGAACGAGACATGATCGGACATCGAGTTCCACTGCTTGTCGAAGAACAGCCGGAAATGCCCGGTGGCGCCATCGACGATGCGGTCCATGGTCACTTCAAGCAGGTCGTTCTGGCGAGCCGCCAGCTCCGGGTCGCGCCAGACGCGCAGCAGGGTGGTATAGGCCTCCATCACGTGCAGGTGCGTGTTCATGGACTTCGGGCTGTTCAGATCTTTTTCGCTGAGGCGCATATCTTCCAGCGCGCCCCAGTCGCGGCGGCACGCTTCGAGATAACCCTTGAAGACCGGGTCGCGGCTGTACTTTTCGATCAGGTGGAAGAGCAGCTTTGCGCGATCCAGGCTTTCGGTCCTGCCGCTGGCGCGGAAGTACTCGGCCATGGCGTAGACGGTAAACGCCTGGGCGTAAATCTGCTTGCGGTCGGAGATGGGGTTGCCCTTGTAGTCGAGCATCCAGTACACGCCGCCGTGCTGCTTGTCCCAGAACTTGTTGACGATGTAGTCCCAGGCGTGGTCGGCCATTTCAAGGTATTGGGGATTGCCCAGGACCCGCGCCGCCACTGAAAAAGTCCAGAGGATACGCGCGTTGATCACCGCCGCGCGCGGCGCCTTTTTGTCCACCGTCAGATCGGAGTGAATCGTGCCATAGAAACCGCCGTGTTCCCGATCCACTGTGTGGCGGATCCAGAACGGCAGGATGTTATTCTCCAGTTCCGCTCGAAACCTCGCGGCCTCAGGCATAGCCGCCTCAGGCACGGCCGCCTCCGTCCGCCAGGCGCAGGTTCTTCTCAATTAGCTCCATCCGTTGCCGTACGCACAGGGCGCTGCGCAGCGGGTCGGGCGGTGTGTTCAGAACGTAGTCGAGCAGCCGGTCGATGGTGGTAGTGGCGACGTTGGTGCGAGTGTCGGATGCGCCGTAGTAGATGAAGACGTCGTTGCCGCGCCGGACCCAGCCGTTGGAGAAGGTCACGTTGGACACGTCGCCCACGCGTTCCTCGCCCTCGGGCGCCAGGAAATAGCCGCCGGGTCTGGCGATCACCACGTGCGGGTCTTTCAGATCGCAGAGGAAGCAGTAGAGGACGTAGCGCAAACCGGCCGCCGTGTTGCGCACCCCGTGGGCCAGATGCAGCCAGCCCTTGTCCGTCTTGAACGGGGCGGGTCCGAGGCCGTTTTTCACTTCGTTGATGGTGTGATACTCGCGGCGCTCGATGATCGCTTCGTCGGCGATCACCGCGTGCTCGATGTCCGGCGCAAGCCCCCAGCCGATGCCGCCGCCGCGACCCGCCTCGATGAAGCTGTCCTGCGGCCGTGTGTAGAAGCCGTACTGGCCGTTGACGAACTCGGGATGCAGAACGCAGTTGCGCTGCTGCGCCGAGGGCGTGCGCAAATCGTCCAGCCGCTCCCAGGTTTTGAGATCGCGCGTGCGCGCAATGCCGCACTGCGCGACGGCGGAGGAGAGGTCGCCGGGAGGCGCGGCGGGGTCCTTGCGCTCGGCGCAGAACAGTCCATAAACCCAGCCGTCCTCGTGGGCGGTCAACCGCATGTCGTAGACGTTGGTCTCCGGTTCGGCGGTCTCCGGCATCACCACCGGGTATTCCCAGAAGCGGAAGCCATCCACGCCGGTGGCACTCTCGGCGACGGCGAAGAACGACTTGCGATCGTTGCCTTCCACGCGCCCCATCAGCACCACGTTGCCATGCCACTCCATCGCGCCCACGTTGAACACGCCGTTGATGCCCATGCGCTCCATCAGAAACGGGTTGGTGGCGGGGTTGAGGTCGTAGCGCCAGAACAGCGGCGTGTGCGCCCCGGTCAGAACCGGGTAGCGATAGCGCTGGAACCAGCCGTTGGTTTCCGGCAGCGCTTCATTTCGGCGCTGGATCAGGCGCTCGTGCGCCTCCAACAGGTGTTCGTGTTGCAGTTCAAAGTCTGATTCGCTCATGTGGGATCGCCATCATCATACAACGGGCAGGCGCCTGCACTTACCAGGACACAGCGACGACATCGTAGGCCACAATTCGGGGGAGCGTCACCGTGATTTTCCCGCCGGACCAGGAAAATGGCACGGCTTCATCCTGAAGGAGATCGGGAGAAGCCAGCGTTACCGAAACCGGCGCGGCCGTGGCATCCACGGTAACCGTGACATTCGACTGCGGGAGGAAGCCGGCATTGTACTGATGGTTCACCACGTGCACCAGACGCCGGTTCGGCTGAACCTGATCGCTCACGGCCACCATGGCGCCTGAAACCGACACTGTAGCATTCGCCGCCGACGGCGTGACGCCGTGATAGAAGCTGGCATGCGCCCGATAGAATGCGGCAAGACTCCGGAACAGCGGCATCACGCCGGCCTCGGTGGCGGTGGGCTCGCCGGTGGTGGTGCGCAGGTGGAAGGCGAAGAACAGTCCGTTGGCGTACGCCTCGGCGGCGTACAGGCGCCAGTAGTCCTGGCGCTCGCTTGGCGGCAGCGCGTTGTAGCGGTTCAGCAGCGGCGTGGGCCAGTCGATGAACAGAACCACCGGCGCGCCGGGAGCGAACTGCGCGGAGATGTTCCTGAGGTTCACGAACGCGCTCTGGAGCGAGACCGTGCCGCTCAGGTGGCCGCCTGCGGTGAGTGGGCAGAAGTCGACGTTCGTGCCGCCGGGTCCGGCGTTGTTGTAGTCGTAGAGGCCGACGCCCTGGAAGTCCACGTATGGCCAGATCCCGTTCGAGGCCATCAGGAGGCTGCGCCCGTACTTCTGTTGCGCGTACGCGCGCAGCACGGTAACAATCTGCTTCCAGTAAAGGTACGGCTCGGCCTGATCGACGAAGTTTGTAGCGCCGGGGATAGGATGGTTGCCTACTGACCGGCCCCACTCCGCGGCAAGGGGATTGTCCGGTGTAAACGGCGTCGACGTCCAGCCGTGCTCGGCAAGGTATCTCCGGTAGTTGAAGTTCGGCTGCGGCCGGCCGGGACGCTGTGGATGCGGGAGCTGATAGTCGGGGCTCAGGCCGAACCGCGCGCGGAGATCCGTGCCGGGAGGGAGTTTCGAGAGGAGGAACGCGTTGAAGTCCGCAAGGTGGTAGTCGTCGAAGCCTTCGTTGTTGTCGTAGGTGGCTCCCTGGTAAGCGCCGTTGATCTCGTCGAAGAAGAGGCCGTCCACGCCGGCGTCGATCTGTAGTTTGGCGATGCCGATCAGGTACTCGCGATAGCTCGGGTTGGCGAGGGATGCGCGGTAAAGCCCGTTGCCGTGGGCGACAAGATTGCCGGCGGCGTCGCGTGTGGCCCAGTCCCTGAACTGCGCATCGGTGGCAGCTTCGTCGCGGAACAGGGCCGAGGCGGTGGTGCCGCCAATGAAGCGAACGCCGGCGGCCTGGCAGGATGTCACCCAGGAAGCGTTGTAGTCACCGGCCACGGTTCCGGCGCGATCCCAGCGTTGCCAGGCGCGGATGTTGATGTCGGGGGCCAGCTGCACCACCTGCGGATCGGTTTCGTAGAAGTTCGCCTGGCTGAAGGCGAAGACCGTCACGTTGTCCATGGGGACCGGCACGGTTGGCGCCGTTGAGACAGGCCACGGCCAGGAACCCGAATTCACGCGGGCGCCGAGTTCGAGGCAAACGAGCAACAGCGACGCCGCCGCAAGCGCATTCCGGGTACGGTGTTTCACGAGATCACTTCGCCGGCGCGCCAGATGACGATGCGTGCGCTTCCACGCGTGGACTCGCGTACAGCTTGCGCAACGCGTCAGCCTGCCCCGGCGTGCTGGCCACATCGGATGATGCCAGGAACCACGCCCACTTCGATTGCTGGTCCAGCATGGCGGCGTCGGGCACCCATCCATCCAGACCGAGTCCGATCACCTTGCCCACGCCGAAACGGGACAGCTCCAGGTCACGGCGCCAGCCGCGCGCGTTGCCTCGCACATCCAGCGCGAGCGCGTCGACGTAGAGCAGCCCGGGGAAATAATCGCTGTACAGGCCCGGCGCGTCCGGCCCGAAACTGGAGGGCGCTGCGTCCCACACCCACACCAGATTGCGCAGCTTGTGGTGGTCCACCAGGCGGTCGAAAAGCTGCCGGTACAGGGCCGCGGACCCCTGGTTGCCCATGCGGCCCGCCCACCAGAACTTGTCGCCATTCGGCTGCGGGTACGGCCGCCACAGGACGGCTACATCGGCATCCTGCAGCTCCTTGAGATACCCGGCAATTTCATCCACCTGAGCGCACCAGCGCTGGTACAGATTCGTGCCCGGCGTCAGCAGCTCAGTCCATTCGAAATCGGTCAGCTTGCCGGTGGCCGCCTCGCCTGTGGGCCTCACCGGATGCCAGCTCAGCGTCACCATGGCGTGGTTCTTGTGCTGGCGTTTCGCTTCCTCGATGATCGCCCTGGCGCCTTCCTTTGCCCCGCCCAGATCCTGGCCGTAGATCGCCGGAGACTTCGTGGTGATGGCGACAATTTGCTCAGTCGCGCCCGCTACCGCTTGCGCGTCGTTATCCTGGCCGCTCAGGACGCTCTTCCCGGTGACTCCGTACAGCGTGGCCAGCAGATCCTTTGCGCCGGAGGCCGGCTTTGGCGTGACCAGTTCGGGCTCGGGAGCGGGCGACGCCTTGTAAATTGCCGCCACCGCGCCGGCCACGCGAGGATCGTCGCGGCTCGCCGTGTTGGGTGCGCTGTAGGTGGCGCGCAACGCCTCCAGCGTGTTGCCCTCTTCCATGATCTCGCTCCAGCTCATGAACCACGCATACCTGGGCTGCCGCGCGAGAACGGCCGGCGAGGGAACCGCCCCCACTTCACCCAGCGCCACCGGCTTGCCCGCGGCCAGTGTCACCAAATCGTCGTGGAAGCTCTGCTGGAACTCGCCGTAGATGTCCACGGAAAGGACGTCCGCGTATTCGGAGCCGGGGAAGTAGTCGGTGTAGGGGCCCGGTCCGCTCCCGCCCGATCCGGGCGCATTCGCGTTCCACACCCAGATCAGGTTATTCAGCTTGTGATGGTTCACCAGGCGATCGAAGAGCTGGCGGTACAGCGCGGCCGATCCATCTTTCCCACTCCTGCCGCCCCACCAGAACCAGTTCCCGTTCACCTCGTGATAAGGACGCCAGAGGACCGGCACGCGCGCCTCCTGGAGTTGTTTCAGATAGCCCGCGATCACGTCCACCTGCGCGCACCAGCGCTTGTACAACGCCGTTCCGGGGGTCAGCAGTTCGCGCCATTCGAAGTCCGTCAGATGGCCCTGCACGCTGTCGCGAAACGTAACCGGTTCGTCGTCGGTGGGCCGCACCGCGTGCCACGTCAGCGTGACGATGGCGCCGTTCCGGTACTGTCGTATGGCCTCCTCCACCAGCGCCGGCCGCGCAAGGATGGAGTCTTTGTCCGTGCCGTCCTGGAAGCCAAAATCCTGCCCGTAGATGGCCGGATACTTGCCCGTGAGGTCCAGCGCGCGGTCGGTCCACGTGGCGCCCCTGTTGGCGTAATTGTGCTGGCCGGTGAGCGTGTACTGGCCCGAGATCGAGTAGAGATAGTGCAGCAGGGCCCGCGCTTCCGGCGTTGCGTGCGGGTTGACGGGCGATGGATTGGTTTGGGCGCCCAGCGGAATTGCGCAGGCAAGAAGCAGTGAACTGGCCAACAACTTCATTCGATGTGCCTCCTCGGGCCGAGTTTCCCCCACCAGGGAAGTCCCAATGTATCGCAATCGGCAACCGGTATCGCGTACAATACGGCACGGAGATCTAAACGATGGCAGACCTGGTTGTGCGCCCCACGCTCAAGTTTATTCAAACCGCGTACATTGCGGTTCTCGTGCTCGTTGTCGCGGGTTTCGTGGCACAGCATTACTATCGGCCGGCATGGCCGGCGTGGACGCCGCTGGTAGTGGCAGTCCTGCTGCTGTGGGTGTTTGCCCGCCACATCCGCCGGATGACCCGCAAGCTGACCATCGGCGTCGAGAAGCTGGTCTACGAAGAGGGATTGCTCGGCAAATCGACGCGTACCATCCCGCTCGCGAAGGTCCAGGACATCCGTGTGGATCAGAGTCTGTTCGATCGGCTGTTCGGCGTGGGCCGCGTGTCCATGGAAACCGCCGGAGGATCGAGCCGCCTGACCATGGCGTCCATCGACCGCCCACAGCAGATCGCCGACGAGATCAATAATCGTTCCGAGCAGGCCATGGCGGCCAGACCCGGCGGCCTGTGAGCCGCGTTCTATCATTGTTCCCGTGGACGCTACTTCTCCCCTGCTGGACCGTGAGCTGTTCTTCGGCGACCCCGAGATCATCGGCGCCGACATTTCTCCCGATGGCCGCTACATCGCCTTCCTGAAACCGCTGAACGGCGTGCGCAACGTCTGGGTGAAGCGCACCGAAGAGGCCTTCGACGCCGCCCGCCCCATCACGCGCGACACGAAGCGGCCCATCCCCGGTTTCTTCTGGACGCGCGACGCGACGTACGTCCTCTACGTGCAGGATCAGGCCGGCGACGAGAATTACAACGTGTTCGCGGTGGACCCGACCGAGACCGAGCCGGTGGCGCGCAACCTGACCGGCGTCGAGGGCGTGCGTACCTTCATCTACGCCGTGCCGAAGACCGAGCCCGACATTCTGTACGCCGGCCTCAACGACCGCGACAAGGCCTGGCACGATCTTTACCGCGTGCGCATCTCCACCGGCGAGCGCACGCTGGTCCGCAACAACACCGAGCGCGTCGCCGCCTGGATATTCGACAACGCCGGTCAGTTGCGGCTGGCTGTTCGTTCGGCGGAGAACGGCGACACCGAGATCCTGCGCGTCGACGCCGGCGGTTTCACGAAGGTCTATTCATGCAGTGTGTTCGAAGAGTGCTCCTTCGCTCACTTCCACAAGGACGGCCGCCGCGCGTACTTCATCACCAACACGGGCGAGGGCGATCTGGCGCGTCTGGTCCTGTTGGACGCCCAGACCGGTGCCGAGGAACTGGTGGAGGCGGACCCGGAAGGCCGCGTCGACATTTCCGGCGCGGTGTTCTCCGAGCCCACCGACGAGCTGATCGGCACCACCTACGACGACGAGAAACCGCGACGCTACTGGAAAGACCAGGACGTCGCGGCGGACTTTGCGCTGATCCGCGCGAAGCTGCCCGGCCGGGAAATCGACCGCGTGTCGCATACGCGTGACGAGCGCGTGTGGCTGATCAGCGCCTGGAGCGACGTGGAGCCCGGCGAAACCTGGCTGTTCCACTGCGATACGAAGGAGCTCACCTTCCAGTACCGGGTTCGCGAGAGGCTGCCGCGCGCGCCGCTCGCCGGCATGCAGGCCATTCGCTACCCGTCTTCCGACGGCGTGGAGATTCCCGCCTACCTGACGCTGCCCAACGGCGTCGCGCCCGCGAATCTGCCGCTGGTGGTGGTGCCGCACGGCGGTCCGTGGGTTCGCGACGAGTGGAGTTATGACACCATCGCGCAATTCCTGGCCAATCGCGGCTATGCCGTATTGCAGCCCAATTACCGCGGCTCCACCGGCTACGGCAAAAGCTTCCTCGACGCCAGCAACGGCGAGTGGGGCCGGAAGATGCAGGACGATCTCACCTGGGGCGTGCAGCACCTGATGGAGCGCGGCATTGCAGACGCCGCGCGCGTGGGCATCCTGGGCGGATCCTATGGCGGGTACGCAGTGCTGGCCGGGGTGGCCTTCACGCCCGACGTGTACGCCGCCGCGGTCTCCATTGTCGGACCCTCCAATCTGCTCACACTGCTGGAGTCCATCCCGGCGTACTGGGAAGCGGGCCGCATCATGATGTACCGCCGCATGGCCGATCCGCGCACGCCGGAGGGCAGGGAACTGCTGGAGAGCGAGTCGCCGCTGTTCTCCGCCGCCCACATAAGGACGCCGCTGATGGTGGTGCAGGGCGCCAACGACCCGCGCGTGAACAAGGCCGAGTCGGAGCAGATTGTGGTGGCGCTCCGCGATCGCGGCTTCCCGGTGGAGTATCTGCTGGCCGACGACGAGGGCCACGGCTTCGCGCGTCCGGTGAACAACATGGCCCTCATGATGGCCGCCGAGAAGTTCCTGGCAAAGCATCTGGGCGGGCGCTATCAGGAGGGCGGGACCCCGGAGGTAACGGCGCGCCTGGGCGAGCTTACGGTGGACCCCGGCACCGTGGTGCTCGCGCAGAAGATCGACCCCGCGTCGGTGGGCGTGCCCGAAGTGGTGGCCGGGCTCGAGCCGGGCACGTATCGCTACAACGCCGTGATTGCGATCGGCGGCCAGCAGGTGGGCCTCAGCGTCACCACCGAAGTGAGCGATGCGGAGGCCGGCTACCTGGTGACCGAATCCATCGACTCGCCGATGGTGCAATCCACAGACACGGCCACGCTGGACAGGAAGAGCCTCGCCGTGCTGAAGCGCAGCCTGCGCGAGGGCGAGGTGGCCGTCGATGCGGACCTCGCTGGCGAAAAGGTGTTCGGCGATGGCCCGGGTGCGTGGTTCGTGATCGCATGCCTGCCGCTGGCGGAAGGCTACACCGTCGTGTATCGGACCTTCGACATCCAGCAGCAGAAGGCGAAGCTGATGCGCCTGACGGTGGCCGGCCCCGACGCCGGCGCGCTGAAGGTGGAAGTGGTCCCCGCCGACGGCAGCGCCGGACAAACCACGCTGTGGATCGACACCGCCCGCAGGAAACCGGTCAAGGTGCAGTCGGTGCTGCCGGAGCTGGGCGGCGCAATCATGACGTTGGAGCTGGAAGGGTAGTGTCACTCCCCTTCCACAACAAGCCATTGGGCGAGAATTGCGCGCCAGGATAGAATTAGACGAGGAGGGAATGTACGATGAACCTTCCAGTTCACCGCGCCCAAACGATGCTCCGTGGCGATAGGTTCCGCAATCCTCGCTTCACGCAGCAAGCGGAAGTGCGACCGAGTGATAGGGCTTCCATAATAACTGGCGTCATGCGCGCGGACAGTCCCGAAGGCGCGAGCGTCAACCCCGCGCTGCCGGATATTCCATTTCGCTACATCATTCCCGCTGATGCCGACGCGTTCGACTATTACCGTATCAACGTCGAGACGTGGCGGCGGCTCCAGTCGGGCGAGTCGCTGTGGGACTTGGATTTCGCTCCTCCTCCCCCGCCGCAGCCACTGCAAGGCGCGGCTGGCTCAGGCGGTATCGGGCTGTTGGGCGTGGTTGCTGGCGGTGTTCTCCTCGCCCTGGCGCTCAGCTAGCGGGAATTGGAGCGCGTGCCAACGTTGTTGAGGCAGTTTCGCTGCGTTTCGACGCAGCCTATAAGTGGATCGGTAGAAATGCCATGACTCTTACGCTTGATATATCGCCGGAGCTTCAAGCCGAGCTCGCCCGCCAGGCCGCCGCCCGCGGCAAGGGCGTTGATGCGTATGCCGCAAGTCTGCTCGAAGAGGCGGCTCGCCCACCGGCCTCGGGCGCGGCGTCGCCGCCCGTGAGGGACGTCGCCGAAGCCATTGAGCGGCTTAGGACCTTTGGAAAGACCCACCGGCTCTCGCTCGCTGGAATGACCATCCGCGAATTGCGCCATGAGGCGCGTCCGTGAGCGGCATCGTCATCAATGCGTCCATCACACTGTCCTGGTGCTTTCCCGACGAGCAAACACCCATGGCGCTCCAGGTGCTTGATCGTCTCAAGGCCGGAGAGCAAGCTATCGTGCCGGCTTTCTGGTCAGTTGAGGTTCTGAATACTCTCCTCCTGGGCGAGCGCAGAGGACGCATCAAGCCGGAACAGACCGAAGCCTTTCTCGATGCCCTTCGGGTACTGAGTCCGACTCTCGACTGTGTCTCGTTGGAACAGGTCGCCGGGCCAATCCAGACGATTTGTCGCCATCATCGTCTGACGCCTTACGACGCACTCTACATCGAACTTGCCCAACGGACAGGTTCTCCTTTGGCGACCCTGGACCAGCCGCAAAGGTACGCGGCAAATGCGCTCGGCGTCGGCTGTCTGTAAGGACGGAGTCACCGCTGGCCAGCGGTCGTCTCCCTTCGTAACCCCGCACTCCGTGGAAACCCGGAAGCCGCGAGACCAGTCTGTTAGTATGAACCCGTGCGCGTCAGGGTGCTGTTCTTCGGCATGTTGAAAGACATCGCGGGCACGCCGGAGGACTCTGTCGAGTTAACCGAGGGGGAGACTCTCGCGGCGGTTTTTGATCGCTGCGTGAGCCGTGCGC
This sequence comes from Bryobacteraceae bacterium, assembly GCA_049510065.1. Lineage (GTDB taxonomy): Bacteria > Acidobacteriota > Terriglobia > Bryobacterales > Bryobacteraceae > CAWACP01. Next base: position 4,472 of record JBEKZH010000002.1, on the reverse strand, counting down.
CGGCCCTCGCGCGGGCCCGGCCTGGCGTGGTGCCGGCGCGCAACCAGCAGTTCGCAAAGTGGACCGACGCCGCCGCCAATGGGGACGAGATCGCATTCCTGCCCCCGGTGAGCGGGGGAACGGGGAAGTACATCCAGGAGATCATGGACGAGCCCGAGGGCAACTTCTTTGCGCTCACGCGCGAGACCATCGACACGGCCGCTCTCCAGCGCCGCGTTCTGCGCGGCGAGGACGGAGCGGTGGTGAACTTCGAAGGCGTGGTGCGCAACAACACCAAGGGGCGGGCCACCCGCTTCCTCCACTACGAATGCTACGAGCCGCTGGCCATCCGGACCATGGCCGAGATCGGCCGCGACATCGTGCGCTCGTACGCGGTGGGCCGCATCGCCATGGTGCACCGCCTGGGCCGCATGGAAATCGGCGAAACGAGCGTGGCCGTGATTGTTTCGGCGCCGCACCGCCGGCCGGCGTTCGAGGCGGCTCTGGAAGGCATCAACCGGCTCAAGCGGCTGGTCCCGATCTGGAAGAAAGAGCACTTCGCCGACGGCGAGGTCTGGGTGGAAGGCGCGTGGGACGACTCTCTGTTGCAGCACTGATCCTGCTCGGCCTGCCTCCGCTGGCGCCGGCGCAGGACCCCGTTTTTCGATCCGACGTCAGCCTGGTTCGCCTTCTGGTGACCGTGCGGGATGCAACTGGTGGGCTGGTGACCAACGCGAACCGCGACGACTTCACGGTGCTCGACAATGGCGTGAAGCAGACCATCTCCGTCTTCGAACGCCAAACCGAACAGCCGTTGTCGGTCTCCCTGCTGATCGACACCAGCGGCTCCACCGGCATCGAACTGCGCCACGAAGTGGATTCCCTGCTGCACTTTGTCACCGCGCTGTTCCGGGAAGGCAATCCCAACGACACCGCCGCCCTGTATTCGTTCGACTCGGAGGTCACTCTGCGCAGCAGCTTCACCCGCCGCATCGCCCGGCTGGAGCACGAACTGCAAGGCTTGAATTCGGAAGCGGGAACGTCCATGTACGATGCCCTCTGGCTTGCCGCGCGCCAGCTCGAAGGGCGCGAAGGACGGCACATCATCGTGATTGTGACCGACGGCGACGACACCACCAGCGCCAAGGACTTCCATGCTGCCCTGGAAGCGGCCCAACTGGCCGAAGCCTCCGTCTATCCGGTGGTGATCATCCCCATCACCAACCCGGCGGGCCGCAACATCGGTGGGGAACACGCCCTCACCACCATGGCCCAGCGCACGGGAGGCCGTATCTTCCTGCCCGGCACCGGCGCCGATCTGGAGAACGCCTTCGTCGACCTTGTCCACGAGCTGCGCGCGCAGTATCTGCTGGGGTATTACCCGAAGAACGTCCCGCCATCGGCGAATCGTTTTCACACCACATCCGTGAAGCTGTCGCGTCCCGGATTGCGAGCCATCACGCGCAGCGGCTATTATGGGAATACTGACCGCTGATCTCACGCGAATGGCCTCCAAAGGAACCAAGTCAAGGCCGCGCGCGCCCGAACAGACCTTCGAAGAGGCAAATTACCTTCGATATCTGTGCGACAACGCGATTCCGGTGCGCGTCCGGCTGAGCAACGACGAAGAAGTCGCGGGTGTGGTGGAGTTCTTCGACTCCGCCTTCATCCGGCTGACCCGTCACGGGCAGCCGAATCTGTTCCTGTTCAAGCACGACATCAAGTACCTCTTCGAGGCCCCCGAGTAGCCCGCGGTTCCATGCCGTCATTCACGCCTTCATTTGCCGACGCCGCCGGGCAGATCGCACGCGAGGCCGGAGCGCTGCTTCTCGAATACTTCGAGCGCCGCGTGCGCGTGGAGCTGAAAGGCGAGTTCGACATTGTGACCGAGGCCGATCGCGCCTCCGAACGCCTCATCGTTTCCCGGCTCCGCGAGCGCTTCCCCACGCACGCCGTGGTGGCCGAGGAGGGCTCGGGCCGCGACTCGGTCTCCGCCGAATACCGCTGGTACGTGGATCCGCTGGACGGCACCACCAACTTCGCGCACGGCTTCCCCATGTTCAACGCCACGCTGGCGCTGGAGCACAACGGCGAGCTGATCGCCGGTGTGATCTTCGATCCGCTGCGCGATGAAATGTTTTCGGCCGAGCGCGGCGCCGGCGCCTTTCTGAACGGCTCGCGCATCGCCGTCTCCCGAACGCCGGTGCTGGACAGCTCGCTGCTGGCCACCGGTTTCCCCAGCCGCAAACGGCATCGCAACGTCAACGTGTACTTCTTCTACCAGATGGCCATGATGACCCACGGCGTGCGCCGGGCCGGGTCCGCCGCGCTGGATCTGGCCTACGTTGCCTGCGGGCGTCTGGACGGCTTCTGGGAGTTCGGCCTCAGTCCCTGGGACATGGCCGCCGGCGTGTTGCTGGTGAGGGAGGCGGGCGGGTGCACGTCGGACATGTACGGCCAGCCGGTGGACCTGCGCGGCCCCACGGTGCTCTGCGACAACGGCCACATCCACGACGAGATCCTCGGCGAGTTCGGGGCCATCTTCCGCGGCGAGCAGAAGTTCACCATGCCGGACTGGTAGCCACGAATGAACACGAATGTACACGAATGATGAGACTTCCGGTCGTGTCAGCCGACATGCGTTCAGATGGACACGGACGCGGTCGTGGAAGCAGTGGTCGGTGCTGCTTACGAAGTCTCTATCGCACTCGGCGCAGGATTCCCGGAGAAGGTCTACCATCGAGCGTTGATTCGGGAACTGGTTTCGCGAGGTCTGGTGGTGAGATCCCTGGTTGCGTATCCGGTCGACTACATCACCACAGAGGCACAGAGAACTCCGTGCTCTCTGTGCCTCTGTGGTGAAGATTCCTCGTCGAACTGAAGTGAGTGGACCACTTCGCCAACGAGCATCTGGCATGGTGCCTCAGGCCAGTGCCCTTCGCCCACCGTAGACGAACCACCGTCTCGTAGTACTATAGTTCGAGCCTTAACGGAAGGAGCCGTTTCCATCCGATGTGGAACAAACGCAAAGAAGAAGAGTACCCAGCAAAGCCTGCGGCCTCCCCGGCGCCACCCGCCGCGGCCAGTTCTGTCATGCAAAAGGAGTCGATTCCTATGTCCGCTTCCCCGATGCGTTATCCCGAACCCGACTTCCGCGGCGCGGCGATCATCGGCAAGTCTGTCATGATCAAGGGACAGATCGTCAGCCGCGAGGATCTCACCATCGATGGGGAAGTGGAGGGCACCGTCGAGTTGCAGGAACACCAGCTCACCATCGGCCCCCATGGCAAAGTTCGGGCCGATATCAAAGCGCGCGAGATTGTCGTATTCGGTAACCTCTACGGCAATGTCGACGTGGCCGACAAGATCGAGATCAAGAAAGACGCGAAGCTGGTGGGCGACATTAAGACGGCGCGCATCGTGATCGAGGACGGGGCCTACTTCAAGGGCAGCACGGACATCGTCCGGCCCGAGCCCAAGCCGGCTCCACCGGCTCCGCGGCCCGCTCCCGTGCAGTCCGCGCCCGTCGCGGCGGCCACTGCGGCGCCTGCGTTCGCGCCCGCGGCGGAAGCGAAGCGATAAGATCGTGGTGGGGCGGGCTCATCTCCGCCCCGCTATGCCTGGGCCGCCACAACGCACGCTGGTGTCGAATCGCAATAGCCACGGACTGGACCAGTTCTTCTCGTCCATCCGCGAGCGCAGTGGTTTGTCCATCCTCGATCTCGCGGGCGCCAGTCAGTCGAACATTACTTTCATCACTCAGTTGGGTCACCGGCTTTACTCCGACGACATTTTGCGAACGCTTTCCACGTCGTTCGGGTCCGACGATGATTTCCTGATCCGCCAGGCCGAGCCCCAGCGGGCCGAGTATTTCCTGAAGCAGAGTCTCGATTTTCTGGACGACACCTTCGACGGCGCGCTGGTGTGGGACACGCTGCAGTTTCTGGCTCCGCCGCTGCTGCAGCTCACCGTCGACCGCCTGTATCGTATCCTGCGCCCCGGCGCCCACCTGCTGTCATTCTTCTCCGCCGACGAGAAGGCCAGGGTCATTCCCGTGAACTCGTATCGGATACAGGACTCCAAAACACTGCAACTGGCGCCGCGCGGCGAGACCAGACCGGCGCAGTTCTTCAACAACCGCGCCATCGAGCGCCTGTTCCAGAACTTCCAGTCGGTGAAATTCTTCCTCACCCGCGATAACCAGCGCGAAGTGATCGCGCGGCGCTAGTTATCGCTGCACTCGTCCCGAACCCCCGTCCTTCAGCAACGCGTTCACTTCTTCCACAGTCACGCGATGGAAGTCGCCGGGGATGGAGTGCTTGAGGCAGCTCGCCGCCACGGCGAATTCCAGAGCGGCGCGGCGCGTGGCCAGGGTTTGGAAACCGTAGATGAGCCCGGCGGCAAAGCTGTCGCCGCTGCCCACGCGGTCCACAATGTGCGTGATTTCGTACGAGCGGCTGACCAGGAACTCGGTGCGATCCCGCAGGCACGCC
>JBEKZH010000019.1:0-70183 GCA_049510065.1 Bryobacteraceae bacterium | reverse complement strand
AGAACGCCACCAGTAAAGCGCGGCCCACCGTGGCGGCAACCGAGTCCGCGGACCCGGCCAGCGCGTCGGCGGCCATGGGAGCTACCAGCACCAGCGGCAGGAAGAAATACGCCGCCAGCAATACCGGATCGAGAAAGTCGTAGCGCTTGTACCAGGGGACAAGAATCCCGAACAGGGCGACGATGAGCAGAACGGTAAGAGTCGGTCGCGTCATGTTACTGTGATACCAGTACAAGCTGACGCCGCGTCAGGGTACCTCCCTGGTGGGGATTAGGGTGAATTTGGTACCCCCGACCTGATAATACTTTGCCGGCTCGACGCCGATAACAACAGTGTATGCTCGACAGGCGTGTTGAACCTCGGTTGCTCTGCTCGGATCTTGTTGATCTCGAGTGGAAGGACAAGACCGGCCGTCTCCGGCGATGCGTTGCCAACCTCGAGGACATCTCACTTTCCGGCGCCTGTCTGCAGTTGGATCGGCCCATTCCTCTGGGATCGCCGACGCGAATCACCTATCCGAAGGGCGAGTTGATCGGCACCGTTCGCTACTGCGTCTTCCGCGAAATCGGGTTTTTCCTGGGCGTCGAATTCAGGGACGGCTGCCGCTGGTCCCAGCGTCAATTCCGCCCGCAGCACCTCCTCGATCCGCGCAAGCTGGTAATCCGCGCGGTGAATCGGGCCGTTCGCCCGTTTGGCCGGGCCAACATTCAGTAACCCCAGCCCAGGTGTTTTACCCCACACACAGGATATGATTCATGTTTGGCGGGGCCGCCAGCCATCATGAAGAAAGCAAGCCGCACCGCGTCCGAGTCGGGCCTGTCCTCCCAGCGCGGTCTGCATGGTGTGGTGGCCGCCTCCCTCACCCCCCGCCGCGCCGGCGCGCCGGTAGTGGATCTGGCGGCCCTGCTGGAGACCATCGACTTCCTTTGTTCCGCCGGCGTCGACGGCATTGTGCTGTTCGGCTCCACCGGCGAGTTCGTGCACTTCGAGACGGCGGATCGCGCCCGCGCTCTGAGCCTGGCGGCGAAGCGCAGCCGCTGCCCGGTCTACGCCAATGTTTCTCATTCCACTCTGGACAGCGCCATCGCGCTGGCGGATGAAGCGGCCAGCGCCGGAGCCGAGGGCGTGCTTCTCATGCCCCCCATCTACTTCCGCTACGACCAGGAGACCGTTCTCCAGTACTATCTGGAGTTCCTCAGCGCGCTCCACGGCATCCTGCCGGCGTACCTGTACAACATCCCGATGTTTTGCACCGCGATCTCGGTGGAGACCGCGGCCCGCCTCATCGCCGCCGGCTACAGCGGCATCAAGGATTCCAGCGGCGACCCCGAGTACTTCACGCGTCTGGTGGAGGCGTGCGGAGAGTCGGGTGCGCGGCTTCTGGCGGGTAGCGATCGTCTTTATGGCCGGTTCCGGCGTGCGGGAGCAGCGGGCATAGTGTCGGGCGTCGCGGCGGCGGTTCCCGAGCTGCTGGTGGGATATGAGAATGCCTTGTGCGGTGGCGACGAGGAAGCGATCTCGCGACTGGGTGGGCGCGTGGAAGAGTTCGTCGCCTGGTGCGAGGAATTCCCCGCCCCGATGATCATCCGGGAGGCCGCCAACCTGCGCGGGCTGCCTGCGGGAGCCGCGGCCGCGCCACTGGGTCCGGTAATGCGGGGCCGCCTCGACGAGTTCCGAGCCTGGTTCCCCGAATGGCTGCGCGCCGTGAAGGGTGCGTTATAATTCAGGCGATCCACGGGACAGCGCATGCAGAAAGAACCCACGGTCAAGAGCCTGGCGGTCAGGAATCTCCTGTCATTCGGAGATGAGTTGGAGCCCATTGAGCTGCAGAACCTGAATGTTCTGATCGGCCCTAACGGTTCGGGGAAATCCAATCTGATCGAGGTGATCGCGCTGCTGCAGGGTGCGCCGGGAGGATTGGCGACCGTCATCAACAACGGCGGTCCGATTGAGGATTGGCTCTGGAAGGGGGGATCGGAGGCATCGCCGACAGCGTCCATCGAGGCTGTCGTGAATCGCGGCACCGGTGAGGCGGCCTTGCGCTATCGGCTGGCTTTCGCCCGTGTCGACTACCGCTTCTTGATCACCGACGAGCTTGTCGCCAAAGAGTTTCCACTCAGCGACGACGAACGGCCCTACTTCAGGCGCGGGCCCATGGGGCTGATGGGCAGCGGCGGGCCGGACCGTCAGTCCGCGATTCTCGCCCAGCGAAAGGGTCCGGATTACCCCGAAATTACCTATCTCGGCAAGCTCTTCTCGAAGTTCTTTTTGTACCGCAGCTGGGAGTTCGGCACCCTCGCCGGTATCCGGGAGCCGTGCGATGCTGGCCTACAGAATAGCTTTCTGGAAGAAGACGGTTCGAACCTTGGCGTGATGCTTGACCGGCTCTTGTCCCTGCCGCGGGTCAAGCACGAACTCATCGAGTCGCTTCGGACCTTCCTCGACGGGACAAAGGATCTTCGAACTTCAATAGTGGGCAGCAAGGTGCAAACGCGGCTGGAGGAGTCGGGCCTTGCCGCCACCATTCCCTTGAACAGAGTGTCCGACGGCACGGTGCGCTGGCTCGCTCTGCTCGCCATCCTCCTGAATCCCGATCCGCCACCGCTGGTCTGCATCGAGGAACCGGAGCTGGGTCTCCACCCGGACATGGTTCACGAAATCGGGAAGTTGCTGATCGCGGCATCCGAGCGGATGCAACTCATCGTCACAACTCATTCGGACGCGTTGATCGAAGAGTTCACGGAGATGCCGGATGCGGTGGTGGTCTGCGAGAAGGAGGCAGGCGCGTCCCGGTTTCGACGTCTTGACGCCAGCCAACTCTCGGCCTGGCTGAAGGACTATAGTCTTGGCCAGCTCTGGCGAAAGGGCCAGATCGGAGGGAATCGCTGGTGACGGTTCACGTCTTCGTCGAAGGCGGGGGCGATCAGGGTAGAACCCTCACCGCGTGTAGGAAGGCGTTCCGGCTGTTCTTCGAGAAAGCGCTGGGAGACAGCGCGCGCCCTCGAATCTCGGCGTGCGGCAGTCGCGACGAAGCGCGAAAGGACTTCTGTCGCTCTCTGCAGCATGAGCCAAATACCTGCGCCGTCCTGTTGGTGGATTGCGAGGACCCAGTTGCGGATGGCTCCACACCGTGGGGGCATCTGCAACGCCGCGACAAATGGACGAGCCCAGTGACCGTTCCGCCCGACCAGGTCCACCTGATGGTTCAATGTATGGAGGCGTGGTTCCTCGCGGACCGGCAGGCCCTCTCTGATTACTACGGCCGCGAGTTCAGAACGGGCGCTCTTCCACGAAACCCGAATCCTGAACAGATTCCGAAACGTGATCTCATGGAAGGCCTGAGTCGAGCGACCGGCGGAACCTACCACAAAACACGCCACGGATTCCCCATACTGGAGCGGCTCGATCCCGCTGCGGTTCGTGCTCGATGCCCTCACGCCGACGCCCTGCTCAACGTGCTGACCGCGCGTCTGCGCCCGTAGCCAGTATCCTGATCGTATGGGCTTCCCCAATCTGCTGCCAGTTCGTCAGAACCTTCCCGACCACGCGCTGAAGGACGTGGCCGGCGAAGTGCGGCGGCAACTCGCGCTCGCCGGATTCGCCGCGCGCGTGCCACCTGGAGCGCGCATCGCGATCGGCGCCGGCAGCCGTGGCATCTCGAACATCGCGACGATCGTCCGCGCAGTGGTCGACTACTGGCGGGAGGCCGGCTGCAATCCGTTCCTCTTTCCGGCCATGGGGAGCCACGGCGCGGCAACCGCCGAGGGGCAGGCCTTGGTGCTGGCGCACTACGGGATTGACGAATCGACCATGGGATGTCCGGTGATCAGTTCCATTGACGTCGTCTCCCTGGGCCGCACCGAGGATGGCATCGAGGCGTTCATGGACCGGAATGCCTGGTCGAGCGACGGCGTGATGCTGGTGGGCCGGGTCAAGCCGCACACCGATTTTGCCGGCCGCCTCGAGAGCGGCCTCTGCAAGATGATGGCGATCGGCATTGGCAAGTTCGCGGGCGCGCGCCAGTATCACACCTTCGCGTACCGGCTCGGGATGGAGCATGTGATTCGGACCGTGGGCCGGCAGGTGCTGGCGTCCGGGAAAATGCTCGGCGGTCTGGCCATTCTGGAAGACGGACGCCACCAGACGGCGCGCCTCGAGGCGGTGCCGGCCCGGACGATGGAATCGCGCGAAGAGGAGTTGTTGTCGCTGGTGAAGGAGTGGACCCCGCGCATCCCCGTGCGCAATCTGGATCTGCTGGTGGTCAACGAGATCGGCAAGAACATCAGCGGCACCGGCCTGGACGCGAAGGTCATCAACCGCAGCATCGATGGCGAGTTGAATTGCTGGCCCGGCGTGGAAACGCGCATCGAACGCATCTTCCTGCGGGACCTGAGCGATTTGTCATACGGCAACGGCGTGGGCATCGGCATGGCCGACGTGATCCACGACCGCATCCTGGCAAAGATCGATTGGAATGCCACCTGGATCAATTCGCTGACCGCCTCCACGCCGGCCGGCAGCCGCACGCCGATCCACTTTCCCAGTGATCGCGAGTGCATGGAGCGGATTGCCGGGACCGTTGGCAAACTGGACACGTCCGCGATCGTGGTTGGGTGGATTCAGAACACGCTGGAACTGTCGGAAATGCTGCTGAGCGAGAACCTGCGAGGAGAAATCGAGGGAAATCCCAACCTGGAAATCGTCGGGCCACCGCAGCCGATCGAGTTCGATGCGGCGGGAAACCTGACCGGAAACCCCTTGCGAGCGGCACCGGCCGGGGAGCCTTGCTGACGGGTGCGCGAGGACCTGGCCCGGCGCGCACCCGCCGGCGAAAAGCGTTTGTCTAGCTGCCCTGGTTGGAGGCGGCGGTCATCACGCTACCGATCTTGCTGAAGATGGTGCTGATGCTGGTCGCCACGTTCGGCATGATTGCGCCAGCGGCCACGGCCACGAATCCGGCCATGAGGGCGTATTCGATCAGGTCCTGTCCGCGAGTATCTTTCCAAATTCTGAGCTTGTAAATCAGGTTCTTCATCTTTGTCCTCTCCCTGCCCCGGATCTATTCCGTTGCTAACAGTAACGTATCATCGTGTCCAGACCGCTCCAATCGGCAGCAATGCTTAGAAACGGTGCCAGAAAAATCTAAGGCGCCGACGCCTCCGGATGCGGTGATGGCGCGGGCGCAGGTCTTTTCGGACGCTTTTGTCAGGTCGCGGGAGTCCTGTTTCCACTCCTGGGGCGTTGGGGCGCGGTCACGCGACGAGCGCACTGGCTCAGTGCGGACAGTCCATTATGTGCTGTGAATGGAAACACTTAAAGCATGGAGCGGGCCTGCTGGCGAGGTGCGGCAGCAGTGCGGCTGGTCGGTGGTATCCCTCAGTCTGGTCTTCACTTAGTACCCTGAGCGGGTACCTGGCGGGCGGCCTGCAGAATGAATACCTGACAGCCGATCAATTGTTCGGCAACGGGGCTCGGCGACGGTTTTGGCTTCCACCATCACACCAACGGCGCGGATTTCGCGGATATTGGCCCTCGGTTTCGGCCTGGCCCTGCTGCTGGTTCCCAGCGGGTACTTCGCCTGGCGATTCCGGACCATGCCGCAACTGGGTTCCTGGCATGACGACGCCATTTACTGGATTTCCGCGCAGTCGCTGGCCCAGCAGCAGGGCTACGCTATCGGCCACCTTCCCACGCGCCCGGCGCAGACCAAATACCCACCTCTGTACCCTGCCCTGTTGTCGCTCGTGTGGCGGTTTGGCGGGCCGTTTCCGGGCAACCTGACGGCGGCCACCGCGCTGCAGTGGTCGTTCGCGCCGCTCCACTTCGTGCTGGCTTGGTTCTGGTTCCTGCGCTGTGGCTTCCGGGCGTGGCCGTCGTGGGCGCTCACTGTGCTGGTGGCGGCCGCCCCCATCACCACTCTGTTCGCGGTCTCGCTGATGACGGAGCTGCCGTTCACCGCTGTGCTGCTGGCGTTGATGTTGGTGATCGAAGGGCGCGAGGTCTCCAGCCGACGAGGCCTCGTGGCGGGAGTGCTGGGAGCCGCGGCGTTCCTGATTCGTACCAATGCGATCATGCTCGCGGTCGGGGTTCCGCTCTTGCTGGTGCTGCGCCGCCGTTACCGGCAGGCGTTGGCGTTCCTCGCACCGATGCTGGTGGCCATTGCCGGATGGCAGACCTGGTGCGCCACCAGGGCGTTCCACGCGCGGGACGACATCACGGCCTACTACACGTCCTACGCGGCGTTCTACGCGCACACGTTTTCCTGGGCCGACCTGCCGCATCGAGTCTGGACCAACGCCGACGCGATCATCGAGTCTTTGGCGCGCCTGGTTCTGTTCCATAGCGGTGACGAGCCGTGGCTCCGCGCCGTCTCATGGGTGATCACGGCGGCGGCGGCGGCCGGTGTGGTCACTTTGTTCCGCTGGGGCGTCCGCTACTACCCGGTGTTCGCGGCGCTGCTGGTGGCGGTGCTTCTGCTGTGGCAGTATCCACCCGACCAGCGCTTCGTGTATCCACTGTTTCCGCTGTACCTGGCGGGGCTGGCCACGAAGCTGACCGAGGTCGCCGGCCTGGCGGTGCGGAGCTGGAGAACCGCCTCGGGAGCCAACCGGATCGCCGCCGTTCCCGTGCTGCTGGCGATTGCGGCGCTGGCGGCCGGGTCGCTCTGGTCAACCACCGAGGGCACGCTGGTGCTGTTGCCCAAGTACTTCGGCGAGCGCCAGAGTCAGCTCATCCGGCTGCAGCCCGCATGGCAATGGATTGTAGCCAATACGCCCACGGCCGCCCGTTTCGCCGCCTATGACGACACGTTGCTTTATCTGTATGCTGGCCGGCGTGGATACACCGAGCCGATTCTGCCGGGCGTGGTGTATGGGTCCGAGGACGTCCCGAGCTGCATCGCCGGGCTCCCTGCCCTCTGGAGTCAGGTGGGCGTCACCCACGTCCTGTTCACCGAATACGACTTTCTGCGCGACTTCCACGAGCCGGGTCACGATGCCCTCGCCGGTCTGCTCGCCGACCAGCGGCGATTCCGGCTGCTGTATTCCGACGGCGCGGCGCGGGTCTATGGGGTGGCGTCCAGCAACCGCTAAACACAGCGTCATTGGTGATTGCGGATAGAACCACTCCGTCACCGTCGCGGCTCGGTGCCTGCGTTTCCGAGCCGCGACAGTAAGGGACCGGATGCGCAAGTACTTATGACGCTGTGTTTCAGATCAGGTCCTCAGGTTTCTCAGCAGAAGGATGGAGGATGCCAGGCAGCCAGTACCCGCCACTGCCCACATCGGCGCCTGGTCCCAGGCTCCCGGCACGCCCGCTTTTGCCGCGAACGGCGAGAAGGCGAGTAACACGATCATGTAAACCGCATCCGCGGTCATCCACATCGCTGCCACAACGTATCCCCAGGGCTGGCGCTTCCACAACCAGAGCGCACCCACCGCCAGAAACGGCACCTGCAGGGTGAGATCCAGGGCCGCAACCAGCCGGAAGGCCTCACCGGTTCCGCCAAGCTGCGGAATCCGTCCCGTCATGACGAATCGGAGCCACCCGGCAATCCACAGACTGCCGATGAACAGCGAGAAAAGCAGCATGAAGGCGGCGATCCATCTGGCGGGCACGCCGACCCAGACGATTGCCGCGGCATCCACACTGGTCAGGACGAACACAAGCGCGAAGATGGATAGCGCGACCAGCGCTGCATAGACAGGGAGGAAAAGGTTCATCGCCGAACCGAACAGATAGAACCAGTAGTTGTACAGCATGTAAAACAATGCCGCCAGCCAGACCAGCCGTGCCGCATCGAGCCGCTTCCGGAAAAGTACACTGCCGTCAGGAGCATGGGTATCGCGATGACCGCGGTTATCAGATCATTGCCGCGGAACGCGCAGGCGCCCCAGGCGTTATCGTTGTAGGTGCCGGCGAAAAAGAGTCCTCCCATGGACTGCGCGATGGCCAACAGAGCGATGGTCAGCGATAGTGTGCGCGCGGAGTGCAACCGAGACTCGATCATTCGGCGGGGAGTCTATCACAGACGAGTGCCTGCGCTACTCTCGAACAATGAGCGCTGAAACCGTGACCGTGGCCGGAGGCTGCTTCTGGTGCCTCGAAGCCGTGTACAAGGAGATGCGGGGCGTGGTGCGCGTGCAGTCCGGGTACATGGGCGGGAGCATGTCCCAACCAGCCTACCAGCAGGTCTGCGGCGGGCGCACCGGCCACGCCGAGGTGGTGCAGGTGGAATTCGATCCCGACCTCATCTCGGTCCGCGACGTCCTGGAAGTTTTCTTCGCCATCCACGACCCCACCACGCGCGACCGGCAGGGCAACGACATCGGCCCACAGTACCGCTCGGCCATCTTCTATCATTCCGAAGAGCAGCGGCACGTAGCCGAAGAGATTATCCGCGAACTCGAGGCGGAGAAGGCATTCGCGGACCCCATCGTCACCGAGGTGCAGCCGGCCGGCGGATTCTGGCCCGCCGAGGATTACCACAACGAGTATTTCCGCAGAAACCCGGATCAGCCTTACTGCGCCTACGTGGTGGCACCGAAGGTGAGCAAGTTCCGGAAGAAATTCGCCGCGATGATGCGTTAACCCTTGCAGCCCTCGCCCCGCTTGATCAGAAACACGGCGGTTTCCGCCAGCAGGTTTGGCAACACCGGAACGCGGCGCGGCCCGGCAATGAAGATCTGGCGCTCGATGGTCCAGCCTTCCTGCGCGGCCAGCATCTGGAAATCGGTCACCGTCAGGAAGTGGATGTTCGGGGAATCGTACCACTCGTAAGGGAACAGCTTCGTGCGTGGCGCGCGTCCGGTAAACAGATGGGCCAGCCGCACTCTCCAGTGCCCGAAGTTGGGGAACGCGACAATCGCCTGACACCCGCAGCGCAGCATCTCGCGCAGCACCAGCAGCGGCTCGCGCGTTTCCTGCAGCGTCTGGCTGAGGATGACGTAGTCGAAGGCGGCGTCCGGATAGCCCGCCAGCGCGTCCAGCAGATCGCCATGAAACACGGAGACCCCGCTGGCGATGGCCTTGCGAACCTTGGGCCCGGAGAGTTCCACGCCGCGCGCCTGCACGCCCTTGTTCGCCGCCAGCCAGGCCAGCAGCTCACCCTCGCCACAACCGAGGTCGAGCACCCGGCTCCCGGGCGGGATCAGCTCGCCGATGATCGCGTAATCGCTGCGGCCCAGCACGTCCAGCACGAACGGCTCGGTCCGGGGTTGCGTGGGGGCGGCCATCAGGATCTCCCTTTCCACGTGCTGTCCAGGAAGCCGCGCACCAGATCCGCTTGTTCCGCCACGTCCATGAGGAAGGCATCGTGACCGTAGTTGGAGGGCAGCTCACAATAGGCCACGTCGGCGTTGTGACCGCGCAGGGCGCGTACGATTTCCTGCGACTGATAGCTCGGATACAGCCAGTCGGAGGTGAAGCTCAGCACCAGAAAGCGGGCCTTCACCTCTTCCAGCACCGCAGCCAGCGAGGAGCGCGATGCAGTCAGGTCGAAGTAGTCCATCGCTTTGGTGATGTAGAGGTACGAATTGGCGTCGAAGCGGTCGACGAACTGGCGCCCGCGGTAGCGCAGGTAGCTTTCCACCTCGAAGTCCACCTCGAAATCGAACCCGAACTGATCCTTGCCGCGAAGCCGCCGGGCGAACTTCTCGCGCATGGAATCGTCGCTCATATAGGTGATGTGGCCGATCATGCGCGCCACCGCCAGTCCGCGGGCGGGCGGAGTCTTGCCGTAGTAGTTGCCGCCGCACCAGTCCGGATCGGCCATGATGGCCTGCCGGCCGACCTCGTCGAAGGCGATCTGCTGGGCGCTGTGCCGCGCGGTGGTGGCGATGGGAATGGCCGCGGTAACGGAATCGGGCCAGGCCACCGCCCACTCCAGCGCCTGCATGCCGCCCATGGACCCGCCGGTGACGGCCAGCAGCCGCTGGATGCCGAGATGGTCCATCAGCTTCTTCTGCAGCCGAACCATGTCGCCAATGGTGATCACCGGGAACGACATGGCCCACGGGCATCCGGTGGCCGGGTTGATGGAAGACGGGCCGGTGGTGCCGCGGCATCCTCCCAGCACGTTGGAGCAGATGACGAAGTACTTGTTGGTGTCGAATGCCTTGCCCGGGCCGATCATGTTATCCCACCAGCCGGGCAATCCGGTTTCCGGGCTCACCCCGGCGGCGTGCGCATCGCCGGAGAAGGCGTGCAGGATAAGGATGGCGTTGGAGGCCGTGGCATCGAGGCTGCCGTACGACTCCCAGGCCACCTGGACCGGCGCGAGCTCGACGCCGGAGTCGAGGGTGATCGAATCGAACTGGACCGCGTGCGCTTCCGCAATCATGGGGACGGGGAAAGGCGGGGGAGACCGCGTTCTTTTGAATCATAACAGGGCCTCCGGCCGGAGAACAAAGACCGGTCCTATTGCATGCCCCCGAGTTGAGTCCGATCAAGCGAAGTGGGAAGTGACACGACGCCTTTCCAGTGAGAACGTCGACGAAGCGTTAGACGTCGCCGCCTTGCTGTGCGTGCTTCTTCACCAGCGAATCGAGAAGCGCTTCCGGGATTCTAAAAGATGTCCGCCGAAGACGGTTGACCGCCTGAGCGAAGTCAACCAGGCCGCGCCGGGCGGCAAGATCGAGAACCCCAAGCGTGCCAGTCACACGGAGTCCCTTGCCGCGAGCTGCAATCACACCCTTCCGATCATCCATGAGCAACAGATCGGCGTCGAGCGAAATGGCCAGGGCGATTGCGGCTGCCTCGCCTTCATCGAGTCCTTCCACGGAAGCCTGGTAAGATTGACGGCCCGGCGTCTCGTAAACGTGAAGCCAGGCCGGAGCATCTGCAATCCAGCTCCGCACCGAAGTCGGAGCGTCCGGGTCGGTCAACTCCGCTTGCACGGCGGATGGCAGGATCACTCGGTCGAATAGAACTGGAAGGAGATCGATGCTTCCGATCAGTACCAGGTAGTTGATCGGCCCGGTATCGGCGATGATGAGCCGCACCTTGAATCAGAATCCCAGTTGTTTCAGAGCGTCACGATCCCGCTCAAACTCTTCCATGGTGTAGTTTTCATACACGTCATGGGATTTTAGGAACCCATCGAGCTGGTACCTGGTTCCAAAACCGAGCAACCGCCGCAGCTCAAGCCTGGTGATGCGACCGCTCTTGAATTCCTCGAGCGCCAGGGCTTCGAGAGCGCGGCGCGAGAGGTCGCCCCCGGATACACCCATGCGACTGGCCAGCTCATCGGGAATTTGGACGGTGAGTTCCACGCTCTTTCACCCTGGTCCTCAGTATAGCTCGGTCAAAAACAGCGCTGCAGAACGTCGCCATCGCGCGCTGAACGTCGACTCCACCTCAGACACTCTGAGTCGGCACTTATGTGTCACAAAGGGCTTTGACCGACCCGCGGAAGGTCCGTCACCCGTGCGAGCGTTTCGCAGGGTTGGAGCGCTAAGCCGCGCCCGAGCCAAGGCTATTACAATCCGCGACGTAATCGGCACCTGGCCCGCTTTCAATACGCTCTTTGAAGCCGAGGCTGGCCGTTTCATCGTAATGAGTGATGGAGCGAAGGGCGCTGCCGGTGGCCACAAGAGCATCGTCGAGACATGCCCAGGGGCCGCGTGGCGGTGCCCCGTAACGCGGCTGGCGCCGCGTGTCCTGTGCTTAAATAGTAGTTACCCCCGGCGAGCCGGCACACCTGGAGGTTCCTGACAATTGAATCCTGCGATTCTCGCCCTGGAGGACGGAACGGTCTTCGAGGGCAGAGGCTTTGGTGCGCGCGCGGACAGCGTGGGCGAGGTGGTCTTCAATACCGCCATCACCGGATACCAGGAGATCTTCACCGATCCCTCGTACGCCGGGCAGATCGTGGTCCTTACTTATCCGCAGATTGGCAACTACGGCGCGAATCTCTACGACCAGGAATCGGCGCGTCCGTGGATTGAAGGTCTGGTGGTGCGCGAGTTCTCGGGGCTGGCCAGCAACTGGCGCTCCGAGGAGACCGCGGAGCAGTTCCTGGCCGCGAACGGCATTCCGGTGGCCGCCGAAATCGACACCCGCGCGCTGGTGCGTCATCTGCGCAGCCGCGGCGTAATGCGCGGCGTGCTCTCGGCCGGCGGCGGGAATCCGCGCGAGCTGGTGGAGCGCGCGCGCAACGCTCCCTCCATGACTGGCCTCGATCTGGCCACGCGGGTCACCACTCAAACCAGCTATCAGTGGGACAAGCCGGTGGAAGCGGTGTCGCCCACGGACCGCATCGCCCCGCCGCGCGAACCGTGGTGCCACGTGGTGGCCTGCGATTTCGGAATCAAGCGGAACATCCTGCGGCGCCTGTGCCACGTGGGCGCGCGCGTCACCGTGGTTCCGGCCGGCGCCACCGCGGAGGATATTCTCGCGCTGAAGCCCGACGGCGTGTTCCTGTCCAACGGCCCCGGCGATCCCGAGCCGTTGCAGTTCCAGGCCGCGCAGGTGCGGAAGCTGATCGGCAAGACGCCTATCTTCGGCATTTGTCTCGGCCAGCAGATTCTGGGCCTCGCGTTCGGCGGCAAGACGTACAAGCTGAAGTTCGGCCATCGCGGCGCGAATCATCCCGTGCTCAACAAGGTCACCAATCGCGTGGAGATCACTTCGCACAATCACGGCTTCGCGGTGGATCCCGATTCGCTCAACCAGAACGAGATCGAGCTGACCCACATCAACCTCAACGACCAGACGCTGGAGGGCTTCCGGCATCGCAGCTATCCGGTGTTTTCGGTGCAGTACCATCCCGAGGCGTCGCCCGGCCCGCACGACTCGCACTATCTGTTCGACGATTTCATGACGCTCATCGCCGAGGGCCGCCGCTGATGCCGCGCCGCGACGATCTTCACAAAATCCTGATCGTGGGCTCCGGGCCCATCGTCATCGGCCAGGCCTGCGAGTTCGACTACTCCGGCGCGCAGGCCTGCAAGGCGTTGCGCAGCGACGGTTACCAGGTGGTGCTGATCAATTCCAACCCGGCCACCATCATGACCGACCCGGACCTCGCGGACCGCACCTACGTGGAGCCGCTCGACATCGAATTCGCCGCCGAGGTGATCCGGCGCGAGCGTCCCGATGCCCTGCTCTCCACCGTGGGCGGGCAGACCGGGCTGAATCTCGCCGTGGCCCTGGCCGACGCGGGCGTGCTCGACAAGTACGGCGTGGAGCTGATCGGCGCCCGCATCGAATCCATCAAGAAGGCCGAGGACCGGCTCCTGTTCAAGGACGCCATGCACAGGATCGGCCTCGACATGCCGCAGTCGCAACTGGTGAACAGCGTGGAGAACGGTCTGAAGTTCACCGCGAAGATCGGGTTCCCGGCCATCCTGCGGCCCAGTTTCACGCTGGGCGGAACGGGCGGCGGCATCGCCTACAACCGCGAGGACCTGGTGGAGATTCTGGAGAAGGGCCTCGATCTCTCGCCGGTGCACGAAGTGCTGATGGAGGAGAGCGTCATCGGCTGGAAGGAGTTCGAGCTGGAGGTGATGCGCGATCTGGCCGACAACGCCATCATCGTCTGCTCCATCGAGAACTTCGACGCCATGGGCGTGCACACTGGCGATTCCATCACCGTGGCGCCCGCGCAGACGCTCACCGATCGCGAGTACCAGATGATGCGCGACGCTGCGCTGGCCTGCCTGCGGGAGATCGGCGTCGATACCGGCGGGTCGAACGTGCAGTTCGCCATTAACCCGGAGAACGGGCGCATGGTGATTGTGGAGATGAATCCGCGGGTGTCGCGCAGCTCGGCGCTGGCTTCCAAGGCCACCGGGTTCCCCATCGCCAAGATCGCCGCGAAGCTGGCCGTAGGGTATCGGCTGGATGAGATCCGCAACGATATCACGCGTCTGACGCCGGCCTGTTTCGAGCCCACCATCGACTACGTGGTGGTGAAGATTCCGCGCTGGCAGTTCGAGAAATTCCCCGGCGCCGAGCCCGTGCTGGGCACGCAGATGAAGTCGGTGGGCGAGGTGATGTCCATCGGCCGCACTTTCAAACAAGCGCTGGCCAAGGGCATGCGGAGTCTCGAGACCGGCAAGTCGGCCGCGACGGCGTACGAGGACCGGCTCATCCCCGCGCGGCTGACCACGCCGAATCCGGAACGCCTGGGCTACATCCGTCATGCCATCACGCGCGGCTGGACGCTGGAGCGGATCCAGGAGGCTACCTTCATCGACCCGTGGTTTCTGCGGCAGATTCGCGACGCGATCGAGCTCGAACAACAGATGGCCGGTTGCTCGATGGAGACGGTGACGCGCGAGCAGCTCGTAGCGGCCAAGCGCGACGGCGTGTCCGACACAGCGCTCGGGCGCATGTGGAGCGCAGACTCGCTCGATGTGCGCAAAAAGCGTATCGACATGGGCATCCGCGCCGTGTTCAACCGCGTGGACACCTGCGCCGCGGAGTTCGAGAGCTTCACGCCCTATCTCTATTCGAGCTACGAATCGGAAGACGAATCGAACGCCGGCGCGTGCACCCGTCCGAAGGTGATGATTCTCGGCAGCGGGCCCAACCGCATCGGCCAGGGCATCGAGTTCGACTACTGCTGCTGCCACGCCTCCTACGCGCTGCAGGCATTCGGCCGCGAGTCCATCATGGTCAACTGCAACCCGGAGACCGTGTCCACCGACTACGACACCAGCGACCGGCTCTATTTCGAGCCGCTCACGCTGGAAGAAGTGTTGAACATCGTGGACACGGAGAAACCGGCGGGCGTGATCGTGCAGTTCGGCGGGCAGACGCCGCTGAACCTGGCTCTGCCGTTGAAGCGGGCCGGGGTTCCCATCATCGGCACCGACCCGGCCAACATCGACCTCGCCGAGGACCGCAAGCTGTTCGGGCGCCTGCTCGACGACCTCGACATCCCTTCGCCCGAGAACGGCACCGCCACCAGCGCGGAGCAGGCCTGCGCCATCGCGCGTCACCTCGGCTTCCCCGTGCTGGTGCGCCCCAGCTACGTGCTGGGCGGACGCGCCATGGTGATCGCCTACGACGAGGACATGGTGCGGCAGTACATGAGGGAGGCGGTGAACTACTCGCAGGACCGGCCCGTGCTCATCGACCGTTTCCTCGAAGACGCCACCGAGGTGGATGTGGACGCGCTGTGCGACGGCACCGATGTCCTGATCGCCGGCATCATGGAGCACATCGAGGAGGCCGGCGTGCACTCGGGCGACAGCTCCTGCGTGTTGCCGCCGCACGCGCTTTCGGAAGCGTCGCTGGCCACCATCCGCGACTACACCACGCGGCTGGCGAAGGCGCTGAACGTGATCGGCCTGATGAACGTTCAGTACGCCATCCAGAACGGTAAAGTGTACGTGCTGGAGGTGAACCCGCGCGCGTCACGCACGGTTCCTTATGTGAGCAAGGCCACGGGCGTGCCGCTGCCGAAGATCGCCGTGGGCCTGATGCTGGGCATGAAGCTGGCCGATTTCGCCGGGCTCACCGGCGGAATCGCTTCGGGATGCCTCACCGTGCCCATGTTCTTCGTAAAATCGCCCGTATTCCCGTTTAATAAATTCCCCGGCGTGGACCCGGCGCTCGGGCCCGAAATGCGCTCCACCGGCGAGGTGATGGGCGTGGGCGAGAATTTCGGCGAGGCGTTTGCCAAGGCGCAACTGAGCGCAGGGACGCCCATGCCCGCCGAAGGCTGCGTCTTTATCAGCGTGAACGACCGCGATAAGCCGGCGGCGGCGGAGCTGGCTCGCCGCTTTGCCGAGCTCGGGTTCCGGATCTACGCCACGCGCGGTACCGCCGCGTTAATCAAGGCAGCCCGCATCGAGTGCAAGACGGTGTTCAAGGTGAATGAAGGGCGCCCGAACGCAGTGGACCTGCTGAAGGCCGGTTCACTGCATCTGGTGATCTACACCACCACCGGCGGCACGTCGTTCAGCGACGAGCAGGCTATCCGCCGTAGCGCCATCACGTACCGGATTCCCTGCATCACCACCATGAGCGGGGCCCGGGCGGCGGTGCAGGCCATCGCCTCGCGCAAGCGCGACCCGGTGCGCGTGTGGAATTTGCAGGAGATCCACGCGAAAAAGAGCGCGGTCCGCGTCGTTTCCGAATAACCGGCACGAACAGCGATAAAACAGGCAACCCGTCCGCGACCCAAGCCGTCATCACCATTGACACACGTTCACGGATTATGATCTGATTCGGTTGAGTCGGCACAATCGCTTGAACGCATCACGAATATCGCGGTGATTGCAGGTGTTGCCCCTGTTTTCGCCATAATAGCGCGCGGAACAGCGCCAATCATTCCAGAGGGTCTGTCGCGATGTTCAGACTTTCGGGTTGTTTGCACCTCTCATTAGTTCTCCTCGCCGCCGCGGGACCGGCCGTCGCGCAGTCCGCGGCCCAACCTGCAAAAGTTGCTGGCGAAACAACACCGACTTTCAAGTCCGGCGTCAATTTGGTACTTGTGCCTGTGGTGGTGCGGGATGAGGCAGGACGCGCGATCGGGAACCTCCGCCGGGAGGATTTCGAGCTTTTCGACAAAGGTAAGCGACAGCAGATCACGAAGTGTGGGGTGGAAACATCGCGGCGTACCGGCGCGCCCGCAACGTTGGCATCCAGCCCCCGGGTGCCGGCGGCCGAGCCGCCTCTGGCCAGGAACGCTCAACCGTTCGTCCGGCCAAACCGTTACGTCGCATATGTATTCGATGACGTCAACCTGTCCTTTGG
Organism: Bryobacteraceae bacterium; assembly: GCA_049510065.1. GTDB lineage: Bacteria > Acidobacteriota > Terriglobia > Bryobacterales > Bryobacteraceae > CAWACP01. The sequence goes on along the minus strand of JBEKZH010000019.1, from coordinate 53,476 downwards.
AGATCTGGCCTGGGTCCGGGATGGCGCCGAGCGCAACATGCGCTCGCTCGACGCAACAGACCGCGCCGCCATCTTCACTACCTCCGGCCGCGTGACACTCGAGTTCACCGACGATCACGATAAGCTGCACGAGGCGCTATCGAAGCTTCGCCCGAACCCTCTGGCTCGGGAAACCGCACAGACCTGTCCCACTATGACCTATTACATGGCGGACATGATCGTCAACAGCGGGTCGACGAGCGGCGGTGCCGGCGCCTCCGCGCTGGAGGCGGCGAGGCGAGAAGCCGTTGTTTGCGCGTTCCTAGCGGAGAGTTCCCCGACGGATGAGGAATCGGAGGCCGTCAAGCTTGCCCGCGCAGTGGCCCGCCGGACGCTCGCGGCCGGCAACTACGAGACGCAGGTGACAATTGGGACGCTGAAGCAGATTGTCCGGCACATGGGAGCGATGCCCGGCCGCCGTACCATCGTTCTTCTTTCGCCGGGGTTTCTGACCCTTCCGGAATTCCTTCCACTGGTGAACGACGTCATCAATTTCGCCACCCGCCTGAATGTGACGGTGAACGCGCTCGATGCCCGTGGCCTGTACACGGATTCGCTCGACATTGACAAGCGGGAACGCGACCCCAGGGCCACCCAGATCGAGCAGCAGCTCGCGCGCTTCAGCGCCGTTGCGGAAAGACAACCTTTGATAGCCCTCGCGGATGGCACCGGTGGGCGACTGGTCGAACGTACCAACAACATCGACAACGGCTTGAAGCAGATCGCTTCCGCGCCGGAGTACGTCTACATGCTCGGCTTCTCCCCGCGCGACCTGCGGCCCGACGGCGCGTTTCATCCTTTGAAAGTCAAGCTTGTGGCAAAGGAAAAGTTCACGGTTCAGGCGCGCCGCGGATACTACGCTTCGAAACTGTTTGCCGATCCCCAGGAGGCCGAGAAAGTAGAGATACAGCAGGCCCTGTTCGCTCCCGAGGACATGCACGACCCGGCCGTGGAGATGCGCACCGAGTACTTCACGTCGCCGGGCGGCAGCGCGGAGCTGGATGTGCTGACCCACCTGGATCTGCATCAGTTACGGCTTCAGAAGACCGGCGGAAGGAATGCCAATGACCTGACCGTGGTCGCTTGCGTTCTGGACCACAACGGCGCATGGGTGGACGGAAAGCGCAACACGGTGAAGCTGCGTCTGCGCGATCAGACTCTGGAGCGGGTGGAAAACTCCGGCATGACCGTAAAAACCCGGTTCACGGTGCCCACCGGGACGTATACGGTGCGGGCGGTGGTGCGCGACGCGAACGGCGACCTGATGTCCGCCGAGAGCGGCGTCGTCGAGATCCAGTGAAGCGAGCGGCAGGAGCATGATGACAAAACCCGGACAACCGCTTACTGACGTGCGCGGCTCGGAAACGCTGGCTCGTGTCAGCGGGGAGTTACCGAGCCGCGAACGTCAAAGAGCGGAGCCGGATAGTTGTTTTCATCAAGCCAGGGAATGAAACACATGCGGAAAGTCATTATCCCGTCAATATTCTGCCTTGTCGGCCTGAGCGCGGCGGAAACGCAACAACCCGGCGAATCGGGCGCGGTGATTCGCGCGACGGTCACGGAAGTCGCTCTGGACCTTGTTGTGCGCGATAATCGCGGGCGCGTCGTCAGGAATCTGCAGCCCTCCGATATCGAGGTCTACGAGAACGGCGTTCGGCAACAGGTTCGAAGCCTGCGGCTGATTGCCGGGCGCGAAGCCGGGCAGGCGGCGAAGAGCGGCGCCAACGTACCCGGTGCGCCCGCGCCGTTCGCACTGCTTCGTGCGGTGAACCTCGTCTGTCTCGTCTTTCACGACATGAATCCGGCCACCCGCAAATACACTCTGGAGGCGGCGCGGGAATTCGTGAAGAACCCGTTTCCTCCCGACACGTACGTCGGCGTGTTCAGTCTCGCCTCCGGCCTGACTCCGCTCGTGGGCTTCACCAACAATCGCGACGAGCTGATGCAAGCGGCCGCGAACGCGTTCGTCGGACGGCAGGTGGATTTCGCCAGCAGCGCCACGGCGGTCCTGAACGCAGGCGGCGGCGCGATCAATGCCCGCGCGGTCACCGGCGCCGACGTGGAGACAGGTGGGGCCGCAAACGCCCGCCGCGCCGACCTCGCGAATTCGCGCCGGCAGTTCATCGGCATCGAAGGCGCCCGCGGGATGGATCAGATGAAGGAGATGATTCAGATGCTCGGGCAACTGCCGGGCCGAAAGAGCGTATTGTTGCTCAGCCCCGGACTTGCGGTGACCGGGGATCCGGACAAGTTCAAGGCGATTGTGGATGCCGCCAATCGCGCCGATATCACCGTGTACGCCATCGACACGAACGGCATGACGGAGAACTCCTCGGTTCTGGCCTCGTCTACGCTGTTGGGCGGTGCGGCAGGTCCGAGCGCCGGGCCGGGGGGCATGGGCCCGGACGACTCCCTGCACGATGCCGTCCGCACCTCGAACGCGCAAGCCCCCCTGCGAGCGCTGGCCGAAGGCACCGGCGGGTTTCTCGCCGCCAACACGAACGATCTGCGCAAGAGCTTCGAGCGGATTGTCGGCGATGTGGACACGCATTATGAGGTGATTTATCATCCTGCCAACGCCACATTCGACGGCCGCTTCCGGAAAATCGAAGTGAAGGTGACTCGCGCCGGCCTGAATGTGGACAGCCGACCAGGGTATTTCGCGCTGCCGGACGCCGGTATCGCGCCTCCCGCTCCCTACGAGACTGCCGCGCTGACGGCTCTTGGCTCCGAGTCGAAGCCCCGCGTATTCGATTTTCAGGCTGCGGCGTACCAATTCCGGCCCGAAGGCGCCGCCACGCAATACACTCTCGCTTTCGAGGTGCCGGCAGCGAACTTGACCGCCACCGCCCTGACCCAGGCGAAGAAACAGAGACTGCACGTCGCGCTGCTCGCTCTGGTGAAGGATGCAAATGGCCAGGTCGTCGACAAGATCAGTCAGGATTTCCCGTTCGAGTTTCCGGAGAACCAGATGCCGGCCGTTCGTGCCGACGCGATCCGTTACTCCCGTCCGGTGAAGCTTGCTCCGGGACACTACTCGATGGAGACCGCTATTGTCGACCGGGAGAGCAACCGCACCACAACGGACACGATTGAGTTTGACAACCCGGCGCACAAGGGCCTCGGCATGAGCAGCATCCTGCTGGTGCAGAGCGTGCAGCCCCTGACGGCGAAGGCGGACCCGGCTGATCCCCTCGAATTCGAGCACAAGCGGGTCTCGCCGGAGCTGGTCACTGACCTGAAACCCGGCGCCCAGCCTTATGTCTATTTCGTGGTCTACCCGGACAAGGCGAACGCAGAGAAGCCGAGTATCCAGGTCGAGGTTCTCAACAACGGGAAGTCCCTTGCAAAGCAGACAACCACTCTGCCGGCGGCGGATGCAACGGGCGCGATACCGATGGTGGTCATCGCGCCTCGGCAGCCCGGAAGATGCGAGTTGAAGATCACCGCGATGCAGGGCGGCGAATCTGTGGAGCGGAGGCTGGCATATACGGTGCCCGCGAAGCAGCAGCAGGGAAAGGCGGCGGTCCTCCCGTTCAACAAGGTGAACGAGGGGCGGCCGAACGCGGTGGACCTGCTCAAGGCCGGCTCGTTGCACCTCGTGATCTACACCACCACCGGAGGGACGTCGTTCAGCGACGAGCAGGCCATCCGCCGCAGCGCCATCACCTACCGGATTCCCTGCATCACTACGATGAGCGGTGCCCGGGCGGCGGTGCAGGCCATTGCCTCGCGCAAGCGCGACCCGGTCCGCGTATGGAATCTGCAGGAGATCCACGCGAAATAGACTTTGGGCTGGCGGCGCGGTCGCGGTCCGTTTTGCGCGAGTCCTCAAAAGAGTAGCCGCAGACCGAACTGGATCTGACGCGACGGGTCGATGTTGTTGACGCCCGCGATGGGTGTCAGGAAGGTTGCGCGCGGCACCGGGCCTTCGCCATAGACATTGTTCAGAGTGATGGGGTTATTGCGGTTGAACAGGTTGAACGTGTCGACGCGGAATTCGGTGCGCAGCTTGTCGCCGAACCGCACCGTCTTGTGCAACGACGCGTCGAAGTTGGCCTGCATGGGCGCGCGGAAGGAGTTGCGCCCGAACCCAACCGGGCGATCCGACGAATACGAGTCGCCGTTGTTGTCGCTGCCGGTGAGCGGGTTGACGGGCAGGCCGGACGCGACGATGGCCGTCAGATCGAGCCGGAAACCCATCCCCGCATCCACGGTGCCGCGCCCGGAGAACCGGTGGTGCTGGAAGAAATCGCTGGGAGCGCGCTCGGCGGAGCCCCAATTATTCCATTCATTGGGAATGCCGCTGTTGAAATCCGCATAAAACATCGACGTGCTTTCCGAGGAGGAGACCACATAATGCCCTTCCAGTTGGAAGCGGTTGCCAAGCCGGCGGCGGACGCCGAAATCGAGGGCATCGTACAAGCTGGAAGAGCTGTTCTCAATCACGCCGACATCGCGAACGGGCAGGCCGTCCCAGGTTGACATTGGCCGGGTTGCATCGGCCGCCGCGCCGGAACGGAATTGACCTGGGCCGGTGCGGATGAACGGCGCCGGGTGATTGATGTCGTCGACACGGTATTGCCTGAGCGTGTGGTTGTGAATCCCATCCACGGTGACGACCAACCCACGGCCCAACTGGCGCTCCACACCGAGCGAGAACTGAAGACTGTAAGGGTTCAGCAGATGCGAAGCCGGCAAATACAGGTTCCGGACAATCGAAGTGAGGGCGGCGGGCGGCAGTGTCAGAGAACTCGGGAAGGTCGGGAAGCCGGGCGAGCCGTACGCGACAGACTCGGCGACCTGCGGAGATCCCGGCCCGGCCAGGAAGAAACGGCGGGCAACGTACAGATAGAGCTGATCGTAGAATATACCGCCTCCCGCGTGAACGACGGTCTTTCCATCGCCTCTGACGTCCCAGGACAAGCCCGCTCGCGGCGCCAGATTGTGCAGGGCATTCGTGCTCGACTGGTACTCGTATCGCAAGCCGATATTGGCCGACAGCCTGGGCGCAAGCCTCACGTCATCCTGGGCGTAAGCAGACAGATTCGTCTCCCCATAGGTGATGTTCGCCGTGCCGAAGGTCTGGGAATAGCTGGAAGGGTGCTGCCCGGGCGTGGGCGGGCCGGCGGCGAACGTGTAGGTGCCGAATGGCGTATCGGAATAGTCTCTTGCAGTAACCCGAACGCCTTCCACGCCAGCTTTGAGACTGTGCCGGCCGCGGTGGACGGCAATCATGTCGCTCAGGTCCGTGATTTGCGAATGAACCCAACTGGTTGTCGAATAGCCTTCGGTGCTGTAGGACGGCCGGACGATGCCTACGGAAGGCGTCAGGGGAAATGCGCTGTCCGGAAAATACGAAGCATAATTGGCGCGAAACTCGTTCAGTATCCCGCCCAGCATGAGGTGGTCCGCCAACTGGCCGCCCCATGACTGCGTACGCTCCAGGCGGCCCGCGCTCGGCTGGGTATAGCCGCCCACGCGGTCGTTCGCGTTGGTGTTGGAATAGTGATAGCCATTCAAGCGCAGCGAAACGGTGTGGTCGTCGCTGAGCGTGTGATCGAAACGCGCCAGGCCATAGTGCTCGTTGGTCACGCCATTAAAGAATGAATACTGCGGCGATTGAATGAACGATCCGCGCTCCTGCCGGATGCCTTCATAGTCTCCGAAGAAGAACGTCCCGTTCTTGGCGATGGGTCCACCGAGCAGGCCGCCCCACTGTTCCCGCTCATTGGGGACGCGAAACGGCGACAACGGCGGTGCGGCCTGAATGCCGCTGGGTTTCAGCAGCGTGAAAGCTTCCCCGTGCAAGTCGTTCGAGCCGGTCTTCGTCGTGATCTTGATGGTGCCGGTGGTCGAGGTGCCATTCTGGGCGGAGTACTGGTTGGTGACCACGCGCAGTTCCTCGGTGGCGCTCGTCGCCATCGGCTGGTAGGGACCGTTCGCATAGATCCAGTCGTAACTGATGATGCCGTCCACCACATAAGATGTGTGGCGGTACGAGCCGGCGTTTATCGACAGCCGGCTATTGTTGTTGCCGTCCCCGCCAAGGCCCACCACCTGCCGCACGTGCGGGTCGTACAGCGCCGCCTTGGTCAGGTTCCGCGTGTTGGTGGGCAACTCCGCCAGTTCGTCGCCGCTGACGCTTTCGCTCACACCCGGCGCGCTGCTCTCCAGGCTGACGATCCTGCCGGCAACCGTGATCGATTCGTAGACACCCGCAAGGTCGAGTTGCACGTCCAACCGTCCGGAGCCGGCAGGAATCCGCGCGATGTCGCGGGCGTATGGCTGAAACCCCGCGGCACTCACTTCGAGAGACGCCCTGGCCCCGGTATCGACACCCGTGAACTCGAAAGCGCCGCCTTCGTCCGTTACGGTTCGCAACTCGCGGTTGGCGCCGTGCAGGATCACCCTGGCGCCGGGAACAGGGACATGCTTCGTGGAGGCCGTGACGGTGCCCGGAATGTCAGCCGCGGGAGGGGCCCCGGCGCACATGCAACAGAGCGCACAGAGCGCGAAGGTCGGATTCGTGTCGCGTTTCATTGTGCCTGTTCCTTTTCGAACTCCTTGTAGAACTGCTTCAGGTCCGCTCCCGCGGGGTGGATCAGAATGCGATAGCGCATGCGCAGCTTCTCACCCTTTTCGAGGGGATGGCTGCCATCCGGCGCCGCCTTGTCGAAAGCGCGTTGCGCAAACGGGTTGGCATCGAGAAACCCGAAGGACCGCACATGCCAGCGCGTCGGATGATTGAAATTGGCAGGATGGTCGAAGACGGCGACACCAATCTTCTCGCCGTCGAGATCGGCGGTCCAGTCGATCCATGCGGACCTCTGTCCCCGCACCCCTTCCTCGCCGGCAAGCCCTTCCGCGTTCACCAGCCGTCCGCCGCGCCGTTGGTCGAAGCTCGGATTCAACCGCATTCCGATCAGCGCATCATCCTGGTCTTCAAATACGATCCGGCGGCGCGCCTCAAGCTCCAGTTCCACGTCAAACATCCGGCAATTGGCGGGCTCGCTGTAGAAGATCATCCTGCGGCGCTCGACAACAACGACGCTGCCCTCCTCGCTGATCCAGTTTGCTACGAAGGACAGCGTTCCTTTGCGGTCCCCGTCGACGGCCGCGGTCAGCTCCTGCCACTCGATGCGGCCCATTTGGGGGCGCTTGTAGCTGGGATCGTTTTCCCAGAAATCCATGCCGCTCAGCTTTTCGGCACCAACCCACAAACCGCGCTGGTGCGGATGGTCGGTGGGGTCGCCCGGTTGTGGATCGACGGGGAACCCGCGGGTAACCGCCTTCCCGGATGGCGTCAGGAGAGGGTGCAGAAAGGGTTTGTGCGCCTCTTTGCCCTGGTACAGAGTGGCAAAAAGCCGTTTGTCGACCTGGATCACAACGCGGTCGCCCTTGACGTCGAACGCAACCTGGCCCCAGAGAGAGGCTGCGAAGCAGGACAGCAGGAACCGTTTGTTCATGAGTTAGCGGGCTCCATTCTGGAGCGTTGAACCTTCATCAAACCGGAATACAGGGGGACGCCGGATCGTTCGCAGCGATCCCGCCGCCCCCCAATGACTCCAACTCATCCCGAGGTGAGGCCGGAATTACGATGAGTGCGCAACCCATCTTACTTCGCCAGCCCGCTAAACACCGGCTTCGGCGTGGACGCCATGCGCGCACTCCGGCCGTTTGATCGAAGTACCGCCGCGGCGCTTGCACTCAAACTGGGCGCGCTGTCATAGCCAACCTGCAAGGCGGTCGCGGACGTCCCGTTGAACTGGAGCACCTCGACCGCGGAATACTTCGACCCGCCGTCGACGAGAATCTTGAAGACGCCCGGCGGCAACGGTGTCAGGATCACATCCGACAGAAGTGCCCCGTATGTCCCGAAAGCACTAATCGAGGGCGTTGTGCCCGTACCTGCAAGGGATCCCGCACTGTCCCAGACCTGGACCGTGTAGCTCGCGGCTGTTACGTTCTCGTTGAAAACCACCAGGGACACGCGGTGCGTACCGCCGTCATCGATGCCCTCCGCCGACCACTCGGTCCACAGCTCGGTGTCCCACGAGATGGGTACGCTCAGCGACCACGGAATGGTGGGGAGCGCGGAATAGAGCAACTGCGGAAGCACGTTGGCGCAGGTTGCTGCGTCGGGACAGTAAAACGTGGCGTACACCGAGCCGGTCTGGGTGGTGCTGTGGTTCGTGTTCGCAGCACCAGTCAGGCCGACTTCCGCGGGCTGGTTGGCATGCAGGGCAAAGCTCATCTCGTTGCCGGAACCCAACGTGGTGTCTAACGCCAGGTTGTTTCCGCTCGTGTCGTAGAAGGTGTAGTCGACGCCGATGGCGGCCGACGCGGGGGCGGCCACGCGGATGGAACTGCCCCACGCCCCGCCCGCGGCGAGCCAGACAAACGTCCCGCTCACCCAGCAGGAGTAGCCGAGCGTCGTCGTCCCGGACGTAATCGCAACGGGCGACTCGCCGGCCAGGCTCGTGCAATCCGGCGGCGTCGCCACCGGGGACCAATAGACGGGTCCGTTAGTCGGCTGGCCGTGCAGCGTAGCAGCGGCCAGAGCAATGACGCTAAGAAGATGAAACGTTTTCATATGGTTCAGTCCTTGTCCTTCTTCGCTTCCGCCGTCGCTTTCCGCAGTCCGGGGGGATAAGGCTTGTCGCCCATCATCCCTTTCCAGAGAATGCGGTTGAAGAGCGTGGAATCGAGAAGATCCGCGTCCGTGAAATTCATGCCTTTTGTGACCCGCGCCCAGTATTTGGCGTTGTGCGTCGGTTTGGGCACAACCAGGCCGACCGGCTTGGGAGGCAGCGGCAGGGAGGAATTGTAAAGGATAGGTGCAGGAACGGCCGTGAAGCTCCACGGGTGCGGCGTCGTGTCAAAGATGTCCGCCATGGGCCTTGCCAGGGCGTCGTTCATGTTCATGAACGGCGGGAGGCCCAGCGTTTCGTTGATCTGCGGGATACCCAGGACTTCTTCGATGGTGCGCAGGAGGCTTATGGTGTTGTAGGGAGTGGACACCACGGCGCCTCGCTTCACGTAAGCGCCAATGACGAATGCGGTGCTGCGGTGCGCATCGACGTGGTCGCCACCATCCTGCGCGTCGTCTTCGATGACGAAGATCAGGGTGTCGTTGGCGTAGGGGCTTTTGGAGATCTTCGCCACCAGCAGGCCCACGGCATAGTCATTGTCAGCCACTTCCAGATCCGGTGTGTTCACGCCGTCCAGGGCGACACTGTAGTTTCCGGTGTGATCGTGCATGAGGCGAACCAGCATGAGAGAAGGAGGAGTTTCCATGCCGCGTCCGGCATGATGCTGGTCGGCATAGCGGGAGTCGAAGTCGCGGGCCCACTCGGTGTAGCGCCAGTAATCCGGAAGCGAGTTGTCGAACCCGCGGAAGTATGGATCGGTGAGCAGGTTCAGTTTGGCATCGGAGGGGTAGGCCACGCGAGTGCCTGTTGCGAACGGGTTGCGCAACACAGGAATGACGAAGTCGTTGGTGCCGTAACGGGTGGTGTCCAGCATGCACCCGTAGTTGCGGACCGTGAGACCCGCCCGTAGCGCGGCGTTCCACAAATAGCCGGTATCTATTTCATTGCCCGGCCCATCCGGCGCACCTACGTCGGCGAGGCCCGGCAACACATTCGGATCGGTGGAGGTGAAGGGATCGGCGGCCTGCCGTGGCGACGGCACGCCAGCCGCGGGGGCAACGTTGGAGAGGGCAACGTTCACGTTGCGATTCACACCGTTGATATCCAGACTCAGGCCGCGGTACGCGTAGACCACGCTGTACTGGTGTTCCACCGTGTCGGGCGCTTGTGCCGCTGTGCTCCACACCCAGCCGTCATAGCTGACCTCGGCGGTGTCCATGAACCGGTCGAGCGTGACGAACTGCTTCGCCAGGGCGTGCAGATTGGGCGTGATGTTCACTCCAAACTCGGTCAGTGTGGGGTCGCCATCGCCCTGTCCCAGGTCGCCGAGAATCTGGTCGTATGTGCGGTTTTCCTTGATGATGAAGATCACGTGCTGGATGCCCTGGCGTACGGCCGCCATCACGGCAGCGTCGCTGGGGCTGACGGTGTAGGAGAACCGGTCGTTCACGGCCACCTGCGCGGTCAGCGATGCCAGGTCCGTCGGGAGTGGGAAGCTCTGGAGGCCGGCTTTGGTCCTCTGCGGATTGTACTCATTCGTCGGGTTGCAATTCGGCGAATTCGGCGGTCCGTAGCCGCCATAGCACCATTCGGGATTCGCGCCCGTGGGCGACTTGGCATTGCTCACGTAGGCGTACACCTGGCCGCCGAAGTTCACCAGACTGATGGAGGTTGGATACCACCCGGTGGGAATGAGTCCCTTCACCTGGCCGCTGTTGGCGCCGGTGAGTGCGATCACCGAAACGCAGTTCAGAGTGCCATTGGTGATGTAGAGTTCCGTCTCATCCGGCGAAAGCGCCACGCTGTTGGGGTTTGCACCTTTGTATCCGGGTTGCGTCAGCGAGGAAGGCAGCGCCGCTGCGACCACCGGAATGGTCTGGACAATCGCGTTCGTCGCGGTGTCGATGACGTCAACCGTATCCGACTGGTCTTCGGCGACATACAGCAGCGACTGGGCCGCGTTCAGCGTCATCTTGTTCGGTTGGCCTTTTACTTTGATCCGGTGCGCCACAACTGGGGTAGCGCCCAGATTGACGACGTCGATTTCGCGGTCGCGAATGCTGGACACGTATGCAACAGCGGTCGATCCATTACCTTTGATGGCCACCCAGAACGGGTACTCGCCGCCGGCGACGCCTGTCTGCGGGTTGGTCGCGCTGTAGCCGGGGCGCAGGTCGAGATTAGCTGTTGTCATCGCCCAATTGCCATAGCCTCCGGTGAACACCGTGATCGAGTCGTTGTAGTAGTTCGCCACCACCAGCGTCTGGCCATCATTCGAAATAGCCACTCCGGCCGCGCAGGGATATACGCCCACCTGGCTGTTCACGGCGAGAGCGCCGTTCGGCTGTATGTTGAGACCAATTCCCAGCCTGTGGTTCATGGCGAGCTTTGCCGGAAGTTCCTCCACCCAGGTTCCGCCGGTCAGAGTAACCGTGTGAACGTTGTCATTCTCGCCGCCGGCCACGTAGAAATGAGTGCCGGATGGATCGAACACAATGCCGCTGTAGGTATTTGGGATCTGCACCGCCTGCCTGAAGACCGGCGTCGGGTTCGAAATGTCGTAGACAAACACGTACTCATTCGAGTCCGGGCCGTACCACGGGTAGGGCGGCGCGGGGACGCCGAGTATGTAGACGCGGTTGTACCCGCTGGTGAGAACCAGCAGGGTCTTGTGATCCGGGCTCACCGCGGTGGACATCGCTTGCGAGGCCAGCCAGTCGGGGTTGTCGGCCAGATGCGGGTTCAACGTTACGAACTGGGAACCCGGGGGCGCCAGCGGAGTGAGCGTCTGGCCCATATTGGGCACGGGCTGCGCGATTGCCAGCGCACTGGAGACGACCAGCGCGAGCATCAGGCCAGCCGCTCGCAGCGCAAAACGTTTGTGAACTTCCCTTGTCATTACTTCAGGCTCCTTTGGATTTCCTCAGCGGCAGTGGACGGTTGGTTGGCAGCCCGTGGCAAAAGTGGCCGTTCGGCCAATTCGGGGACGGGCGACGAATTCCCGCACCGGGAAGCCACTAAAAACAATCCCCTGGTCGTTGCGGAATCTCGTTGCCCGTCCCTGTAATTGGACGTGCAGTGACTTCCACCACGGGTTGTCAGGCGTGCAGAGAAACGTCACGTCTCAGGAAGTGGCGTTCGCACAAGGTTTTTCTCTGGCGATTCCGGAGAAAATCTCTTGTGACCGGAACATCCTCAGTGCCTTCAGTTCGTCAGGTCCGCGGACAGCGGGTCAATCGCATGCCGCGCCACCCGCACGAAATCAGCGAGAGGGCAGTCGAAGGTGGCATTGTGGACGCTGCAGCCCGGGATGAACACCGGGCCGATGGCCGGTGGCGCAGCAAGCGTCAGGGGGGTTAGATTGCGCAACTGGTCCATCGTCTGAGAGACGTAAGACGCTCGGACGATATACTCCCCGGTGCTCTGCGATTGGCGAAGTTCGAACACCAGGGCGCCACCCGGAGAACAGGTATCGGCCTGGTAACCGGGCAGAATCCAGTCGAGATGGAAAAGGCCGGCGAGTCCGGTGACAGTGGTGTTCGAAGCCGTCAACACGATCACTTTGGTGGACGGGTTTCCCAGCGCGCCGGTCATCGCATTCCCGGTAGCCGCCTGAACCAGGGAGCGCACCACGTGCGAGGCCGCGTTGGAACTTTGCACGCTGTCCAGGTAGGGCGTGCGGAATTCCAGATCGAGAAGAAGGTTGTACAAACGCGTGGTCTGGCTGATGTCGCCGGCGGTCAACTGACCCCAGCCGACCTCTGAAGCCGGCAGTCCATCCGCATACTCCATCACGAAAGGATCGATGGCGGCAATCACCATTTCAAAGCCTCCGAGGTCTACCGGCAAAGTGGGATCCCCGGCCGTAACGGCGAAGGGAAGGGCGGTGACATCAACCTTACCTGCCGGGGTTGCGGGCGCCGGGGTCAGGCTGGCGGGATAGCCGAACAGAATCGAGCGCGTGAGGGCGAGCTCGGGGGCGTAGGCGGAGGCCAGCGATTGTGGATTCCCGCCGAGACGCCCCATCACGGCCGCCACCGCCATCCGCTCATCCAGCCGCGCCACGCCCGCGTTTACTGGAACGAACAGCGGGTCGCTTTCCGTTGGGGGGTAGAAACTGACGTTTACACTGGCCCCTGGGAGCATGCCCGTCCAGAAGGCTTGTGCGGTGTCGATGATCAGCGGTGCGTTGTTGGCGCGGGCGTATACGAAGGCGGCGTCGGCCGGATCGTTGCCGGTCAGCAGTCCCTCCTTCGTAAGCCGGAGACGGTAGTAGCCGCCGAGGATGATTTCGTTCTGGCGCCCGTTGATGGTGATGTTGCCACCCGACGAGCTGAACAGCGGGAATGGTTGCGTGGAGAACGCGTCCATGGTGCTGTTGGGCAAAAGGGGAGATCGCACAGCATGACGCGCGAAGATGATCACCTGCTTGAGTTTCGTATCGTCGGCGGGTCGAACCGTGGGTTGTGCGTGGACCAGCGCGCTGGAAACGACCAGCGCGAGTGCCAGGCCAGTCGCTCGAACTTGCATTCTCATTGCCTCAGGCTCCTTTGGATTGCGCCAGCCCCATTGCCGGCGCGGTTGGGTAAATTCACTCGGTCAGGTCGGCGGACAGCGGGTCGATCGCGTGCCTGGCTAGCGGGACGAAATCCGCGAGGGGGCAGTCGAAAGTTGCATTATGGACGCTGCAGCCGGGGATGAACAACGGGGCGATGGCCGGCGGCGTAGCGAGCGTCAGGGGGGTGAGACTGCGCAACTGGTTTAGAGTCTGCGCGATGTAAGAGGCGCGGACGACGTATTCCCCGGTGCTTTGCGACTGGCGGAGTTGGAATACCAGGGCGCCGCCCGGACCACAGAAGTCCGTCTGGTAGCCCGGCAGAATCCAGTCGAGATGGAACAGGCCGCCGAGTCCGGTGACATTGACATCGGAAGCGATCAGCACGATCACTTTGGTCGACGGGTTTCCCAGCGCGCCAGTCATCGCGTTCCCGGTGGCTGACTGAACCATGGAGCGCACCACGTGCGAGGCCACATTGGAACTCTGCACCTTATCCAGATAGGGCGTGCGGAACTCCAGATCGAGGAGAAGGTTGTATATGCGCGAGATCTGGCTGATTCCGCCGGGCGACAACCGGCCCCAACCGACGTCCGAAGCTGGAAGCCCATCCGCGTACTCCATGATGAAAGGATCGGTGGCTAACAGAACGGACGACATCCCTCCGATGGTGACTGGCGAGCCGTTTGTTCCAGCGGTCACGTCGATTGGGATCGTGGTGACGTCGACCTTACCTTCCGGGGTTGCGGGCACCGGAGTCTCGCTGGCAGGATAGTCGAACAAGATCGAGCGCGTCAGGGCGAGTTCCGAGGCGTAGGCGGAGGCCAGCGACTGCGGATTGTCGCCGAGACGTCCCTTCACAGCCGCGACCGCCATTCGCGCATCCAGCCGCGCGACACCCGCGCCCACCGGATCGAACAGCGGGTCATTGGGCGGGGTAGGGTTGGCATTGATGACGTTTACGGTGGCCGCCGGAAGCAGGCCGGATCCGAAGGCTTTCGCGGTGGCAATGGTCCGCTCGATCACGTTGGCCCGGAAATAGGTAAAGGAGGCGTCGGCGGGGTCGTTGCCGGTGAGCAGTCCCTCCTTCGTGAGCCAGAGACGGTAGTAGCCGCCCAGGATGGTCTCCAGCGTGGCGCCGTTGGGGGTCAGGATGCCAGTATCGACGGGGAACGCCGGGAACGGCAGCGCGGAGAAACTGTCGAGCGTGCTGTTGGCCACAATGGGAGCACGCACGCTGTGACGGCCGAAGATGATCACCTGCTTGAGTTGCGTATCATCGACGGGTCGCGCCGCGCGGCCAAGCGAGTCTGGCGCGCCGCCGAGACCGGTTCCCAGCGGCGTAATCGTTTGGTCCATGTTGGGCAGGGGCTGGGCCCAGGCCAGCGCGCCCCAGATGACCAGCGCGAGCGTCAGGGCAGCCGCTGAAAGCGGGAAACGCTCGTGAACTTTTCTTGTCATTGCTTCAGGCTCCTTAACCGCCCGTCCAGGCTTGCTCCGACATATGCATTCAATTCGATACTGCTATCGGCGTGCCCGCCAGTCCTGAGGAGACACTACGAGTTCGACGGGGGCCAGAATACGGTTCAAACCGGATGCGGGGAGTGGCACAAACAGCCACTGAGTTCATCTCTCCAATCAGTGGCATGAGATCGACTTTCTTCTCTTCCGAAAAGGGTTGCGCGGAGGGCGAATCCTGCGCGGTCACGCCGGGGGGATCGACGAACGATGCTCCATGACGTGCATCGCGGCGTGGCGGTCGTCCACGTTGACGTGCTCCTCAACCCAGCGCCGCATCGTCTGCATCGTGTCATAGGTGATGGCCAGGTGCCCGATGCCGGCTTTGCGCCGGAGATCCGCGAGCGCGCGTAACAGAGACCCGTGCTTTCGGCGGTGTTCTTCCAGATCGGGATAGGCGGTAGAAGCCAGCAGGGCTTCCTCCCGGGCAAAATACACCGGGTAGAATTCGTTCAGTTCGTCCAGGATGGCCAGCACGACCTTCTCGCCCCGCCCCTGGATCATCGCCTCATGCAACCGGTCGAGCATTTTGAGCGCCGGTTCATGGTTGTTGTCCATCTCGGGGCAACCCACGACGTTCCTGCCCGGCCATGAAAAAACTCCCACGAGACTTCTTATCGGCTCGCAAGACGAACTCCTGAGAAGCGCTGGCTGCGCCGGGGCTCCATTTTGCGCGTTGCCCCCGGGAATGGCTCATAATCAGGTATGCTCAGGCCGAGCCTTATCCACGTCGGAGATCGCGTCCTGAATCTGGAGGCGGTCCGTTACATCGAGATCGAGGGTCCCCACCTCGTCAACGTATACATCACCGAGCGCAAGGAGCCTCTGCAGTTCACCGAACAGGACGCCCGCACCCTGGTCGAGATCCTGAACGGCGGCTACGTGCACCCGGCCATCGAGCTGAACCTGGCCGACGACCAGGGATAGGGCCAGGTCGCGATTGCCTCAACCCCACTGGCGCGTGGTCCACTTCGAAGCAGACGATGGGATGGCCGCCATTGAGTTCCACCGGCTCTCGCAGATCTCGTCCGGGATGCCTTGATCGTCCAGGCCGCCCGCCTGGCGCGTGCGTCGGTCCTCCATAGCGAGGATCTTCAGCACGGCGCCGTGCTCGGCGGCGTCCCGGTCGTGAATCCGTTCTAAACTGAGGAGACACCATATGCAGGACACTCCCGACAGCTTCGTGATGGAGTGCCACGGATGCCTCGCGGACATGGATCGTTCGTTCGACATCGCGTATTGGCAGCGCCTGGGCCCTGCGGCGATCTTCGAGGCCGCCTGGCAACTGGTAGTCGACGCGCACCCGCAGGAAGAACTCCGGCTTCAGAGAACTGTCGAGTCCTTTCACCGACAACGGGGTTAGGTATTTCGTTGTCGGCGGCCACGCGGTGATGCTGTACACCGGGCCCCGCTACACCAAAGATCTGGATCTTTGGGTGGAAGCCAGCGAGGACAACGCCGCTCGCGTCTTTCGTGCCCTGGCAGCGTTTGGCGCCCCGCTGGCAGGCATGACACCGGCCGATTTTGCCGCCGAGGACTGCTTCTATCAGCTTGGAAGACCACCGGCGCGCGTTGATATCCTCATGTCGATCGACGGCGTGTCCTTCGAGCACGCATGGAACAACCGGCAGCAGGCTGCGCTCGGCTCACAACAGGCGTGGTTCATCTGCCGAGCCGACCTGATTCGCAACAAGCGCGCCTCGGGCCGGCATATCGATCTGCACGACGCGGATCTTCTCAGTGGGCGAGGATGAGACCATGCCCGACGTTCTTCCGATGCGGCCAGTTTCCTCCCCAACATCCGGCGGGCAAGGGGAATGGAGAACTTCGTCTATCGGGCGTCGACCAGTTCCGATCAGCGACAATCCCGACAGGAAGCGTATTTGCACTTCGCACATCGAACGTCAGAACCTGACCATGCGCATGTCGATGCGCCGGTTCACGCGTCTGACGAACGGGTTCTCCAGGAGGTTGAAGAACCACAGGGCCGCTATCGCGCTGCACTTCGCCTACTACAACTTCTGCCGGATTCACGGAAGCCTGCGCATCACGCCCGCGATGGAAGCGGGGATCGCAGACCATGTTTGGAACTTGCCGGAACTGCTGGCGTAGTATCCAAGAACCACCTTTTGGTCTTGAAATTCGATTTGCAGTGCTATAGGCTAGGATAGCGGGGGTGTACCCCATGCTCACTCGTCTCAAGAACTCCTACGTAGTACTGTCCTCTCCGAGGACGCCCCAAAACGAACCCAGTATTGTATTCGTTGAGACGACTACCCAGCCCGTATCGAAGCTCTCTAGGTTGATCGCAGGATTGGTTTCCGCTCTGGCGATGATGAGCGCTATTGGATGGCTGGGAGGATGGTTTGGTGGACACTTTCAACAGCACAGTTCCTCATCCATTGGCAGCTTTGTAGGTGTTCTATCCGCCGTTCTGGTTATGGTCTACAACTGGATCATGCAGGGTATCCATAGCAAGATCCATGCCGATGTAGCGAACCGGATAGCGCCTGCCTTTGGCCATAAGATGACACGGGCATTCAAGGTCTTACGCGCATAAAAGGGGCGCACTGCATCTGACTGAGAAGAACATAGTCCATACCAAAACCGATCCGGCAGGGACGACTGCGATCACCCTGTAAGACAAGGCACGAGTCTGGATGCAGATCATTGTCAGTCTCGTTCTGCTTTTTGTCGGACTTGTTATCCTGTCATCCCCTAACCCAATCCTGCCGACAGCATCAGATGAAGGAACCAAGAAGTTCGCGTCTGGATGGGTTGGTGCGGTGATCGGGTACTGGTTGTCATAAAATCTGTTCTTGACTTCCCCTTCCGTCTCTGATTCGGACACTCAAGTCGTTGATTCCATTGGTGATTAAGTATTCAGTCTTCACGGCAACGCACCCCGTAACAGCACCCGACAAAACCGACGCTTGACCTCCTCCCCAGAATGTGTGATTATTCATAGTAGTGAATAATCATTCACTCTGATGAGAGGAGGCAGGCGATGGCGACCGTGCGGCAAAACGCTCTGAGAGTCGCGCCGCAGTACGTGGCGCCCCGGAGAATGGCGGCTCGCGACCTGCGCTCCGATCTGGACATGATGGCCGAGGAGCTGGGCAGCCTGCTGGAGCTGGCCGCGGCGGTGAAGAACACGCCCGCGCATTACGCGCACGCGCTGGACGGCACGTATCTGAGCCTGCTGTTCGAGAAGCCCTCCCTGCGCACGCGGATGACGTTCGAGCTGGCCATCAAGCAGCTTGGCGGGGACGCGGTGCTGAGCACCGGGCGGATTGGCGATCGCGAGCCGCTGAAGGACATCGCCCGCAATCTGGACCGCTGGACGCACGGCATTGTCGCCCGGACGTTCTCGCAACAGACCATCGACGAGCTGGCGCACTGGTCGAGCGTGCCGGTGATCAACGCGCTGAGCGATCTGTATCATCCCTGCCAGGCGCTGGCCGATTTCCAGACGCTGGAGGAGCAGTTCGGATCGCTGGAGGGCCTGAAGCTGGCCTTCGTCGGGGATGGCAACAATGTGGCGCAGTCGCTGATGCTGGACGCGGCCCGGCTGGGCGTCCACTTCGCGGTTGCAACGCCGCCGGGCTACGAACCGAAGCAGAACATCGTGGACCAGGCGATGGAGTTCGCGGTGGAGAGCGGCAGCGAGATCACCGTCACGAACGACCCTGCGGAAGCGGTGGCCGGCGCACACGCGGTCTACACGGACGTGTGGGCGAGCATGGGCCAGGAGACCGAGGCGAACCAGCGGCGGTCGCTGTTCCAGCCGTGGCAGGTGAACGAAGAACTGATGGCCGGGGCGCGGCCCGACGCGGTGTTCATGCATTGCCTGCCGGCGCACCGGGGCGACGAAGTGACCGACGCGGTGATTGAGTCGTCGCAGTCGGCGGTGTTCGAACAGGCCGAGAACCGGCTGCACGCGCAGAAAGCGCTGCTGCTGATGCTGTTGGCCTGATTGAGCTAATTCGGGGACGTACACCTCAATCCCCAATTACCGCCCGGCAAAACGCGGGCAGACTTACCGATGTGGCCTGGTAATTGGGGATTGAGGTGTACGTCCCCGAATTAGCTCTACAATCGAAGTTTATGCAGAAACCGAAGAAAGTGGCGCTTGCCTATTCGGGCGGCCTCGATACGTCCATCATCATCCCGTGGCTGAAGGAAAACTACGGCTGCGAAGTGGTTGCCGTGTGCGGGGACATCGGCCAGGGCGGCGACGAGCTCGCGGGCCTGGAAGAGAAGGCGCGGCGCACCGGCGCGAGCGAAGTCCACGTCGCCGACATGCGCGAGGAGTTCGTGCGGGACTACCTGTGGAAGCTGGTGCGCTCGGGCGGCGTGTACGAGGACAAGTACCTGCTGGGCACCTCCATCGCGCGGCCGTTGCTGGCGAAGAAGCAGGTGGAGGTGGCGCTGGCCACCGGGTGCGACGGTCTGGCGCACGGCTGCACCGGCAAGGGGAACGATCAGGTTCGCTTCGAGCTGACCTACATGGCGCTGGCCCCGCACCTGCAAGTGATTGCGCCGTGGCGGGAGTGGGACATCGTATCTCGCGAGGACGCCATCGAGTACGCGAAGCGGCACAACGTGCCCATCTCGCAGACCACCACGAAAATCTACAGCCGGGACCGCAACATCTGGCACATCTCGCACGAAGGCGGCCCGCTGGAGGATCCGGCCAACGCCGCGCCGGACGAGATCTGGATGCTGACGCGCAGCCCGAAAGACGCTCCCAATGAGCCCGCCGAGGTGTCCATCGGTTTCGAAAAAGGCGTTCCGGTGTCGGTGAACGACAAGCGCTCGGAGTCGGCCACGGCGTTGCTGGAGGAATTGAATGCGATTGGCGGCGCGCACGGCGTGGGACGGATCGATTTGGTCGAGAACCGCTTCGTGGGCATGAAATCCCGCGGCTGTTACGAGACGCCCGGTGGCGCACTCATCATGGCCGCGCACCGGGAACTGGAAGCGCTGACGCTCGACAAGAACACGCTGCACTATAAGCAGAAGCTGGCGCTCGACTACGCCGAGCTGGTGTACAACGGGCTCTGGTTCACGCCGCTGCGCGAGGCGCTGGACGCGTTCTTCGATGTGGTGAACGCGAACTCCACCGGCGAAATCACGCTGCGGCTGTACAAGGGCAACATCGAGCCGGTAAGCCGCAAGTCGCCGCACTCGCTCTACTCGCTCAAGGTGGCCAGCTTCACCATGGGAGCGGAATACGATCAGGCCGATGCGAAGGGCTTCATCAATCTGGTGGGCCTGCCCATCAGGATGCGAGCATCGTTGAAATGAAGCTCTGGGGCGGGCGTTTCGAGAGCGGGCCATCGGAAGTATTCGAGCGCTTCTCCGGGTCTCTCCATTTCGACAGGCGGCTGCTGGACGCCGACATCCGTGGGTCGCAGGCGTTCGCGCGGGCGCTGGAACGCGTGGGCATTCTCACCGCCACCGAGCGCGAGGAACTGGTCGCCGCGCTCGGCCGTATTCAGTACGAAGAAGGCGCGAAAGACGAGGATATTCATACGTTTGTCATCCGAAAGCTCAAGGAACACGTGAGCAGCCTGGCCGACAAGATCCATACCGGCCGCAGCCGCAATGAGCAAGTATCGCTGGACACGCGGTTGTGGCTGCGCGACGAAATCGACGCAACGCGCGGCCGCCTGCATGCCGTGATGGCGGCTCTGATCGCGCTCGCGCGCAGGTATCCGGACGCGGTGATCCCCGGTTACACGCATCTGCGGCGTGCCCAGGCTGTGCTCTGGCCGCACTACCTGCTGGCGTACTTTGAGATGCTGGCGCGCGACGACGAACGCCTTGCCGATGCACGCCGACGCACCAACCTGTTGCCACTCGGCTCGGGCGCGCTGGCCGGCAGCGGATTCCCTTTCGACCGCGAGGCGATGGCGGCCGACCTCGGTTTTGCCGGCATCACGCGCAACAGCATGGACGTCTCGGCCGATCGCGACTTCGTCCTCGACTTCCTGTTCGCCGCCTCCACCATCATGCTGCACCTCAGCCGCCTGGCCGAGGACTGGATTCTCTATTCGAGCGAAGAGTTCGGCTGGCTGGAGTTGTCCGATGGCGTCACCAGCGGGTCGAGCCTGATGCCGCAGAAGAAGAATCCGGATTCGCTGGAACTGCTGCGCGGCAAATCGGGCCGGGTGTTCGGCGCGCTGACGTCCCTCTTCATCACGCTGAAGGGTCTGCCGATGACCTACAACCGCGACATGCAGGAGGACAAGGAGCCGCTGTTCGAGGCCGCAGACCAGCTCGCCGTGTCGCTGGAGATGATTCGCGTGGTCATCGAAACGACGTCGCTCAGGCCGGACGTGCCGGCGCGGGCCGCGGACGAAAGCTGGGTAGTCGCCACCGATCTGGCCGAGGCGCTGGCGCGCGCGGGCACGCCGTTCCACCAGGCGCATCAGATTGCGGGTAGACTGGTGCTCGAAAGCGTGAAGACGGGGCGGACGCCGGCGGACTGGTCGGCGGAAGAGCTGGTGCGGTTCGCGCCGGAGTTCCGGCCGGAGATGGTCGCACTGCTCAAACCGCAGGCGGGCATGAGAACCAGGGAACTGCCCGGGGGCACCGGACCGGAGACCGTCGCCCGCGCGCTGGACGACGCAGAGGCGCGCCTCGCACGCATGACAAATGAATAAGGCATACCGCCAGGGCCAGATTCTCAAGCTGATTCGCGCTCGAGCCGTGCACACTCAGGAGGACCTCGCCCGCGAGCTGCGCGACACGCTGGCGATCCCGGCCACGCAGGTGACGCTCTCGCGCGACATCCGCGAACTGGGCCTGGTGAAGACGGCGGACGGATACCGGCAGGGGGCCGTGCGGTCGGGGCCCGATCTGGCGGAGGTGGCCGCCGAGTTCCTGGAGGACGTGCGCCAGGCGCAGAACCTGATTGTGCTGAAGACGGCGCCGGGGCACGCCAACGCGCTCGCGGTGGCCATTGACGCGGAGGATTCGCCGGAGGTGGTGGGCACGCTGGCCGGGGACGACACGGTGCTGCTGATCGCGCCGGATACCGAGACGGCTTCCCTGCTCCGCCAGCGCTTTCTCGGCTACGCCGCAGCGGAGTGACGGTGTCCACAGAGCCATGGCTGCGCGGCCCGCTGGATGGCGTTCATCCGCTGCTCGCGTCCACTCTTCACGCGTATCAGCAGGCGCGCGAGGATCTGGCCCACTGGACCGCCGGTCTTTCGGACGAACAGATCTGGGCGCGTCCGCACGGGCTGGCGCCGGTCGGCTTCCAACTCCGGCACATCGCCGGCAGCGTCGACCGTCTGACCACCTATCTCAAGGGCGGCCAGCTCAGCGACGCGCAAATGGACGTCCTGCAACGTGAGGCGGATGCCGGCCGCGGCCGCGAGGAACTGCTCAGCCAGGTGGATGCGGCGCTGAGAGAATCCGAGGAGGTCATCCGCGCCATCCACCCGGCCACGCTCGCCGAGCCGCGCACAGTCGGCCGCAAGCGACTCCCCACCACAGTTGCCGGTTTGCTGGTGCATCTGGCGGAGCACACGCAGCGGCACGTGGGCCAGGCGATTATTACGGCGAAGCTGCTGCGCACGTAGGTTCCCCACCCGGGCGTCCTACGGGAGCGCGACGAGATCCGAGGCTGCCCTTGCTTCCTTGGTCGTTCGCGGATAGAGTATGCCTGTGACAAGGTTCCGCCTGCTGTTCCTGGCTCTGCCCTTGTTCCTCGTCCTGGGACAAGGATGCTTCGCCACCGAGCCAACGCCGGTGTGGAATGGCCTGAGTTTTGAACGCATGAGCGTCGACGATTGCGTGCATTGGAGTGCCCATGCTCTCGAGGAGGTCGGGTTCACCTCGGCGATCGACGGGAATGTCGCCACTGGCCACAAGGACCCTCATACGGCAGTTGTGTTCTGCAACGCCGCGCCCCTTCTCACGATCGTGATTGCCAGCAATGCCAGCTTCGACGATGCCCTGCACGAGCGCGAGGCATTTGAGCGCAGCATGCAGCGGATTGCCCGCCACCGTGGCCGGGATCGGGATTCGGATCACAGGCGCTAGTAGACCCGGCCACGCTCGGCGCGCGCCGTCGGCCGCAAGCAACTCCCCACCACCGTGGCCGGCCTGCTGGTGCATCTGGCGGAACATACGCCGCGGCACGCTGCGCACCGGATGAACGCCCCGGATATACTAACGTAGGAACGGAAGGGGCCGCCTTGCACTCATTGACACATGCCGGTGTGCTGGTGACCGGCGCGGGACGAGGCATCGGCAAGCGGCTGGCCCTCGGATTCGCACAGGCTGGAGCGCGCGTCGGACTTCTGGCGCGCAGCAAAGCCGAACTCGACCTCGCCCACCTCGAAATCGAACATGCCGGCGGCACGGCTTTGCGTCTGCGCGCCGACGTCACGGATTTCGAGCAGGTGAGCGTTGCGGTGGAGCGTATGCGCGCCCACGAGGGCGGCATCCACGTACTGGTGTGCGCGGCGGCGCTGCAGGGTCCCATCGGGCCGTTCGCCGAGTGCTCTCCGAAAGCCTGGGCCGAGACGATGCAGACGAATCTGGTGGGCGTGATGAACGCGTGCCGCGCCGTGCTGCCGCACATGATCGAGCGGCGCTCGGGCAAGATCATCGTGCTGAGCGGAGCCGGCGCGGCGAATCCTCGGCCGAATTTCTCGGCTTACGCGGCTTCCAAGGCCGCGGTGGTGCGCTTCGTGGAGACGGTGGCCGAAGAGGTTCGCGAGCACAACATCCAGATCAACTGCATGACGCCGGGCGGCACCTACACGAGCATGACCGACGAGATTCTCCACGCGGGCGACAAGGCGGGGTGGAAAGAAAACGACGAGGCGTTGCAGGTGCGGCAGACCGGCGGGATCGCGCCGGAAAAACAGATTCAGCTTGCTTTGTTTCTGGCTTCCGAGCAATCCAACCACATCACCGGCCGGCTGATCTACGTCAGCGACGACTGGAAGCGGCTGAAGAACGACAACGTGCACTCGGATTTGTTCACGCTACGGCGGCTGCAGCGGGTGTGAGGGGGGAGTTCGGAGACATGCGTCACACCTTTGGCGTCATCCTGTTGTTGCTGTTTGCACCAAGCCTGATGGCCCAACGAGCTTTCGAACTCGCCGGCAAAGTCATCTACGAAGATGCCCGGGGGAGCCGGACAGACCTTGGAGCTGGATTCAGTCCGGTACTGACACACGACGGCCGTGTGGCGTTGCTTCGGGGACGCAGCTTTGACTACGGTGAGCAGTTCGACTGCGCCCACAGGGAAACCAGGAATTGGGTCGCAGTGTACAATCCGGCGACCAAATCCGAGGAAGTGTTGTTCGATCGGCCCGTAGCGTTCGGCGGCGGTAAATGGAAGTTCTGCGTGTTCTGGCGCATGCAGTTGTCCCCCGATGATTCGATTGTGTACCTTGTGAGTCCCGTCTCTGCGACCTCTGGCAGCCTTGCAATTGTTCGCCTGCATTCCGGGCGGATCAGTGAGGTCGGGGGCGTCGATGAGGTCTTTGTGATCGAGACCGGGCCTCATCGTGGTGACTTGATTTACCAACGGCGGATGTGGCACCGAATTCGCGGAGAAGAGGGACAGTACCCATACTATCCGTTCGTTCACGCACGTGCGGACGGCTCGCCAATCCACGTCATATCGGGGGAGTACTTCACGGTTGGCGGCGCCACAGACACCCCTATCCTCAAAGCCTATCTTCGGCGGATAGGTGGTGTAATTCGAGTGAATGGAAAGACCTTTCCTTGAGAACCTGCGGGAAAGAGCGAGTTACCTGCCTCGGCTCCGCGCCGGCACCAGGCTGGACGCGAACGCCACCAAAGCCCCTCCGGTGAAGCACACCGCGCCCCAGAAGCCGGACGCGCCGGAGAAGGTGTACGCGCTGAGGAAGTACGCGCGAAACAGCACCACGAAGACCACCAGCGCCCACAGCGACAACGGCCAGCGCGCCACGCCCGTGACCGCCAGCAGAACTGTCACCACGCCAACAATTCCCGACGTCAGGAGCCAGCCGGTGAGACGCGGGCCCTCGGCGTGGAACATGGGCAACCGCATGTGAAGGCCACTCGACAGTGCCAGCCAGGCGAGGCCCAGCGCCGCCAGCGAAATCAACAGCTCGTAGAGGCAGGCGCAGGTACGGGCGACCGTCCGCATGACGAAGGTCATTGTATCGTTCCCTGCTAACCCTTGCTCTGCTATATTCGTCTTGTTCTGCACGGAGAATCGAAGCGAGGTATTCTCACCGTGAGTGAAAAGAAACCACCCAGCACTTCCCAATCGAAGAGATCCGGCTTTTCCCGTCGCGGCTTTCTCACCAGCGTGGGCGTCACCGGCGGCGCTCTGACCACCGGCATCCTGACCACCGAGGCTCCGGCTATTGCGGCCGAGCCGAACGTCGTCGGGCCCGGCGCCGTACCCTTCACTCTGACCATCAACGGCAAGCCGTACAAGGTGAATCTCGAACCGCGCACCACGCTGTGCGACGCGTTGCGCAACCACCTGGAGTTCACCGCGGCCAAGCGCGTGTGCGACCGCGGCACCTGCGGCGCCTGCACGGTGATTCTGGACGGCAAGGCAGTCTATGGCTGCGACATACTGGCCATCGACGCACAGGGCAGGAAGATCGAGACGCTGGAAGGCATCTCCACGCCGGAGCATCCGCACCCGGTGTCGCAGGCCTTCGTCAACAACGACGCGCAGCAGTGCGGATACTGCACGCCGGGGTTTGTGGTGGCCGCCAAGGCCTTCCTGGACCAGCATCCCAATCCCACCTACGAAGACGTGAAGCACGGACTGGGCGGCAATCTCTGCCGCTGCGGCACCTACATGGGCGTCCGCAAGGCCGTGCTGGAAGCCGCCAAACAACGGCACGGAGGAACGCATGCCTGACGAGACTCCCGCGATCACTCCCGATTACCACTACCCGCCGATGGACCAGCGCAAGGTGATCGGCACACGCGTGTCGCGCCTGGACGGCATGGCCAAGTCCACTGGCACGGCCAAATACAACAGCGATGTGAAGCCGAAGGACCTGCTGTTCGCGGTGCTGGTGACATCGCCGTACGCGCACGCTCGCGTGAAGTCGGTGGACACCGGCGCGGCCCAGAAACTGAAGGGCGTTACGGCCGTTCGCGTCATCCTCGAACCGGGCAAGGAAGCGCAGTGGCAGGGCCAGGAAGTGGCCGCCGTTGCCGCCACCACCGAGGAGGTCGCGCGCGACGCAGCCCGTCTCATCCAGGTTGAGTATGAAGTTCTGCCGCACCTGGTCCGCGAGGACGATCTGGACAAAGCCGCCGCGAACGCCAAGGCGGCTGGCGAGCAGGTGAGCGGCGATCCCGACCAGGCTTTCAAGGATGCCGACGTCGTCTCGGAAGGCGTCTACGGCATCCCGGTGATCACGCACTGTTGTCTGGAGCCGCACGGCCTGGCGGTCGCGTGGAACGGCGATCACGTCGACTACTGGCCGTCCACCCAGGGTGTTTCCGACGCGGCCGCGGATCTTGGCCGGGCGCTGACCGTTCCCGCCTCGAACATCCACGTGGAGATGCAGTACATCGGCGGGGGTTTCGGCAGCAAGTTCCAGGCCGAGGCTTTCGGCGTGCAGTGCGCGCATCTCTCCAAAGCCAGCGGCGGCCGGCCGGTGCGCCTGTTTCTCGATCGCAACATCGACCTGCTGATTGCGGGCAACCGTCCCTCCGGCTACGGCAAAATCAAAATGGCCGCGAAGAAGGACGGGACCATCACGGCGTGGCAATCGCAGACATGGTCCACCGGCGGACTGGGCGGCGGC
Source organism: Bryobacteraceae bacterium (assembly GCA_049510065.1). GTDB lineage: Bacteria > Acidobacteriota > Terriglobia > Bryobacterales > Bryobacteraceae > CAWACP01. The sequence continues at coordinate 26,906 of JBEKZH010000019.1, read as the reverse complement.
GGTTTCGGCGCGGAGCTGTTCCCGTATGTGTACCGCCAGGTACCCAACCGGCGCGTCAACCACACGTCCGTCTCCACCAACTGCGGTTCGGCCCGTGCCTGGCGCGCGCCCAATCACCCGCAAGCGTCGTACCTCACCTGTTCGGCGCTGGAAGATCTGGCGGCGAAACTCAACATGGACCCGCTCGATTTCTTCCTGAAGAATGCCGACTACACCGCGCGGGCTGACGCGTATCGCGCGCAGCTCCACAAGGCCGCCGAGCTGATCGAATGGAAGAAGAACTGGCACCCGCGGGGCGCAGGCTCCGGCGTGGTGCGGCGCGGCCTGGGCATCGGCGTAGGAACATGGGGCGGCGCGGGCCACGGGAGCAAGTGCCTCACCACCATCAACGCCGACGGCACGGTCGTGGTTGAATTGGGAAGCCAGGACCTGGGCACCGGTACACGCACCGTGATCGCCATGGTGGCCGCGGAAACGCTGAGCCTCCATGTTGCGGACATCCGCGTGAATATCGGCGACAACAAATACCCTGCGTCCGGCGCTTCCGGCGGGTCCACCACCGTTGGCGGTGTCTCGTCCTCCACACGCAAGTCCACCGTGAATGCGCTGCAGAAGTTGTTCCAGCAGGTGGCGCCGTCGCTTGGGACGACGCCGGACAAGCTGGAGGCAGCCGACGGCAGCATTCGGGTGAAAGGCGACAAGTCGAAGAGCCTGACGTGGAAGGCGGCCTGCAACAAGCTCGGCGTGACCAAGATCTCCGAACTGGGAGAGAACGAACCGCGCCGGGCCGCGCGCGAAGGGCTCAACACGGGCGGGGTCGCCGGCGTTCAGATGTCCGACGTTTCGGTGGATACCGAGACCGGCGTGGTGCGCATACACCGCCACGTGGCCGTGCACGATTGCGGCCTGGTGATCAATCCGAAGACTGCGGAGAGCCAGGTTTTCGGGGCGTGCATCATGAGCATCTGCGCCGCGCTCACGGAAGAGCGGGTGATGGACCAGCAGACTGGCCGAATGCTGAACGCCGACATGGAGTTCTACAAACTGGCCGGCATTGGCGACATCGGCGAGATCATCGTGCACATGGATATCACGCCGGAGAACGACAAGCGCGGCGTCATCGGTTTGGGCGAGCCGCCCACCATACCGGGCATCGTGGCGATTGCCAATGCGGTGGCGAATGCGATTGGCGTGCGGGTGGGGATGGTCCCGCTGACGCCCGACCGGGTTCTGGCGGCGCTGGAAAGGAGGACCGCGTAATGCAGGCGTTCGAATACGCAAGCCCCACTACACTCGCGGAAGCCTTCGCGCTTCTGGGGTCCGGCGACGCGCAGGTCCTTGCCGGCGGCACGGACCAGATTTCGCTGATGAAGGATTACATCCACACGCCGAAACGTGTGGTGAATATTAAGGGGATTCGGGAGATGGGGGGCGTCGCGCGCGTCCACGAAGGACTGCGCATCGGAGCCACTGTTATATTTGACGAACTGGTGAATAGCGCGGTGGTGCGTTCCGAGTATCCATCGATCCACGCGGCCGCGGCCGGCGTCACCAGCCCGCAGATCCGCAACGTGGGGACCGCGGGCGGCGACCTGTGCCAGCGCCCGCGCTGCTGGTATTTCCGTAACGGCTTTGGCCTGCTCGCCACCAACGACGGCAAGAGCCTGGTGCCGGGCGGCGAGAACAAATACCACGCCATCTTCGGCGGCGGGCCGGCGTACTTCGTAAGCGCGTCGAGTCTGGGTCCGGCGCTGATCGCGCTCAACGCGAAGGTCGGCATTCGTTCGGCGCGCGGCTCGCGCAGTGTCCCGGTGGAGAAGTTCTTCGTGATTCCGAAGGACGAACAGAGCCGCGAGATCGATCTGAAGCCGGACGAAATCCTCACGGAGATCCTCATCCCCGGCGCGACCGGCGTGAAGAACGCAACGTACGAGGTGCGGCAGCGGGAAGCGCTCGACTGGCCGCTGGTCACGGCCTCCGTCGCGTTGCGACTGGAAGGCGCAAACGTGCGCGAGGCACGCATCGTGCTGGGTCATGTCGCTCCCGTGCCGTGGGTGGCGGAAGAAGCCGCAAAGGCGCTCATCGGTCAGCCGTTGAATGCAGCGTCGGCGGAGAAAGCCGGCGCCGCCGCGGTGGCCGGTGCACAACCGCTCAGCCAGAACGGTTACAAAATCCAGCTCGCGAAGGTTGCCGTGAAACGCGCCCTGCTCGCGGCTGCCGGAAAGGAGGCGTAATGCTCGCGTATACCGGACTCGCCCTCATTGAGACCGAGCGCTGCGACCATCTCCGCTGCAAGGGGATGTACGTGGACGCCATCTGGGACCCCAGCGTGCCGCATGCGGAAGACCGCCTCTTCTGGTGCCACCAGACGCAGCAGTGCGTCGGGCCGGACGGCAAAATCGCGGACGACCGGGAGTGCAGCGCGGAGCGGGGCTGCTACAAAGCGCTCTGACCAATTGACCTCTTCCGAGTTTGATCAGGTCGTCGAGCGGGCGCTGGCGCGCATTCCGCGGCGCTTTCGCCGGCGGCTGGACAACGTCGCTCTGGTGGTGGAACCGGAGCCTCCCCGCCCCGGTCTGCTGGGGCTGTATCGCGGACGTCCGAGGACCCGCCGCAGTGTCTTCGAGAGCTTCGCCATGCCCGATCAGATCACTATCTACCAGGGCCCGCACGAACGCCTGGCGCGCAGCCGCGAGCAGCTTGAGCAGATGGTGGCCGACACCGTCTGGCACGAAATCGCCCACTATTTCGGCATGGATGAAAGGCAGGTCCGCACGGCGGAGCGGCGCCGCAGGGTTCAGTGACCGAGCCCGGGGGCGGCAACCACTCGCAGCACGAGGGTCTCCGCAGTGTCCGCCAGCGTCATCTGCGTGCTTCCGTTGCTGATGGCCTCGAAGGTCCAGAACACCGTTGACGTTTGTGTGTCGGCGTTCTGATTCACGCTGCGCAGTATCCACCGGGCGGGCTCCTGCGCGAGCGTCCACTCATGCTTCGCGTCCGTCTTCAGAGCCAGTGTGAACTTCTGGCCCGAGTGGATGTGGATGGGTCGCGCGGGCGGGCCGTCAGACGGTGACGAGACCACGTCAATGAATTCCGTTGCGGTCTGCTTGCCCTTCGGATTGAACTCGTACCCAAGGAACGCGAAGCCGAGCTGGGCGCACGTTGGGCAACCATCCAGCACTTTGTACGCGACGACGAACTCCTGCGACCCGTCCGGATTGAGGATGGCCAACGGATCTGTCGTGCCGTCGCGATCACCCGGAAACAGCATGGCGTGGGGATTCTGCGCAATCAGTTTCGACCATGCCAGGCTCTCCTGCATCTCGCTCTTCGGCAACTTCTGCAGGTTGTCGACATCAACGGGTGACGGCGATCCGTTCACCAGGAACCAGCCGTCGCCGCGAGACAGGTATTGAACATAGGCGATGTCGACGCGGCCAACCTTACGAAAACCCCGCAGCCATCCCTCGTTGCCAATCGATTTTGTGAACGCGAGGGCGGCGGGCGAGGCCGTGGGAGTCATCTTCGCGATCAGGCAGTCGCCGCTGGCGCCGCAGTCCTTCCGAATGCTCTCGACCACTTGTGCTGCGGGCCGCCAGACGGCATCGGCCCCCACCGGCGCCTCCTTCTTCCCTGCTCCGAGCGCGGCAATACCAGCCAGCGCCAGCGCCGCCCACACCATCCGCATACGTCCAGTATCCGTCAGGCCGTTATACTTGTTTCGGTACTCCCATGGCTGTTGCAACCTGCCCCAAATGTCAGGGATCCGGCTGGATCATCGTGGAGCGCGCGGGCGTCTCCGGCGCCGACCGCTGCGACTGCGAAAACGCCGACCGTCCGGACCGCGTTCTGGAGAAGGCGAACATCCCGCTCAATTATCGCCACGCCTCCATCGACAACTTCAGCATTCCGCGCGACAACCCGGTGGCGGCCGCGCCACTGGGCGAGGTGCTGTTGAAGGTGCGCCAGTACGTACGCGAGTTTCCGCCGCCGGACAAGCCTGGCCTGCTGTTCATCGGCAATCCCGGCACCGGCAAGACGCACCTCGCGGTGGCCGCGCTGCGCGAGCTGATCCAGAAGGGTTTCGAAGGCATCTTCTTCGACTACCAGAACCTGCTCGACCGCATCCGCGCCGGTTTCGACGAAAGTTCCATGACCAGCGACCGCGAGGCCTACCGCACCGCCCTCGACACCGAGGTTCTGCTTCTCGACGACCTGGGCGCGCACCGCGTGAAGGAGTTCGTGGAGGACGTGGTGACGTCGATCATCACGCACCGCTGTAACGAGCGCAAAGCGCTGATCGCCACCACGAACCTGCGCGATCCCGAGGTGGGCGACCGCCGCGGCTCGGGATTGGAGGGCGACGTCAACAGCCGTTACTTCCTCGAGGACCGTATTGGCATGCGCGCCCGCTCGCGCCTGTTCGAGATGTGCCGCATCGTGCGCATGCCTACCATCGAGGACTACCGGATCCGCACAAAGCGCTGAGCGCCGGCGGCATCGTTTGTTATAATGGCGGTTGAACCGCGGCGCTATCGTCTAACGGTTAGGACGGAGCCCTCTCAAGGCTTAAATACGGGTTCGATTCCCGTTAGCGCTACCAAATAACCCACTTCTTTCCCGTCATTTACCTTGGCGGCGATTAACTCCCGCGTCATCCCATGTCATCCCAGTACATGCAGCCGACAGTCTGGGAGTCCTAGTGGCGGCAATGCGCTGAGCTTGCAGGAGCGTCAACATCACTCACCCAGAACGGACATCTGCTCCGTTATGCCAGCTTTCGATAGGGCTTCTGCTTCCTGCCTTCGCTCCGGAGAATCGACTGACGGGGTGGCTTCCTCTTGTTCATCGGCGCTCTTCAGATTGTAATTGGCCGGTGACGCTTTCGTTGCTGCGGCCTGACTGTCGCGGCTCTGCGGAGCGAAGACGCGGACACGCCGTAATATGCGCAGGCCGGCAGGTTGGAAGGACGATTTAGGAATTTCGCAGGACCGGGGCAGCAGCGGGCTTCCCGTTCCGAATCACACCGAGTATCACGTGCCGGTCATTCTGTCCGCGCTCGTCCCAATGAATGGTCCCCGTTGCGCCGTGCCACGGCGACAGCCCTGGATCGCATCGCGGATTCGCGCCCGATTAATGCCTGCCTTTCGAATCGCCGCGACTACAATGTTGGCGGTGTCCCAGGCGTGTTCCGCGGCCCAGTCCGGCTCTCTGCCAAAACGCGTCCGAAACGCGACGCGAAACGACGCAGTCTCCGCAACATCCTCCACGAGGAGAGGGAAGAAGACTCCTTCTGCGGCCCCGTCGGTCGCGGTAAGCGTCGCCGCACGCCTGACCGCAGGTCCTGCATCGATGGGTCCAGTAAATCCGCCACCTCGCACCAGCTTGAGCACAGCGGCTGTGTCACGCGGTCCGGCGACCAGAACCAGCGAATGCACTCCGAGATCGAGAACGCGCCGTCCGAGGTCCGCAACATTGCCTGTGCCAGACTCGAATTCGACTCGGAACTTCGGCGAGATTCCAGACTCCGCAAATGCCGTGCTCAGATGTCCGGCGAAGGATCGCGAGTCGTGATCGGCAGCCGTGAGCAAAGCGAACGGCTTGCCGGTGGCCGCTATCGAATGACTGAGCACCAGCGCCTGCAGGTGGTCACCCGGAACACAGGAGAACATCCAGGGCACACCGGCGGTTTGAATCGAGCGGTCAGCCGCGGCGGGGTTAGCCATCGGGATCAGAACTTTCGTGGTCACCTGCTCGGCAAGGTGCGCACTCGGACCGTCAATGCCAGCAATGAGAACCGGCATTCGCTCGGAGTACACCATGGCGATCAGACGCGTCAATCGGACTCTCCTGTTCGAGGGATACGTCGTTCAGTGCCCCGTCTTCCGCCTCGCCTCCGCCTGAGCCTTGCGCCACGTTGCCGTCATGTCATCCAAGGCCTTCTGAATCCGCTCGGGACGGTCGGACAGTTCTCGAAACATCGCGCGCATGTCCACCGGCGCGTTGAGAAACATGCGCCGCGCAGCGGGGGGCGGGGGCCCTCCGGGACTGCCGACCGGCGGGAGCGCGGACGGAAGCCGAATCGCGTACATGCTGCCGGCCGCCAGCGGCTGATGCGGATACCGCATGATCCATGCGCAGTTGTGGTTGTCCAGAATCATGTTTGCGGAAACGAACACCCAACGGCCCGCATCGGAATCCGCCGGCGCCTGGCAGTCCCACAAACGCGAGTGCGGCACGAACGCCCTGGAATCGGAGAACCCATAGGTGTCGATAGGGACGTCCGACAACCCGTGCTGCTGCGCAAACCACTCCACATCCGGGAGCGCCTGGTTCCAATCGACATTGGAATCGCTCATCAGCCAGTAGATGGGTCGGCCCATCCCGAACGGGCTGGCGTACGGGAAGTAGTAAGGGTACAGTCGCACGGCCGTGATCAGGCAACTGGCGACCAGCACGGCGGCCACTACCGCAGCGGTCCACGCAAGGCGGCGCGCGGACCGTTCGATGAGCCGGGGCAGCGGCGCCATCAACATCGTCAACAGTACCAGTGGAACGCTGAAATGCCGGATACTGATGTCCATAGTCCCGATCAGGCAGATGCCAACGAAGACCAGCAGCGACACCCAGAGCGCGCGCCAGTGCGTGGCCAGTTCAGTGGGCACTACCGCCGGAGCTCGGGACTTCCATCTGTGCCACAGCGACAGCGCCAGGGTCAACACCAGCAGGCCGAGAAAACCTGGTAGAGATTTCAGAGCCAGCAACACCGGGAAGTAGAACCAGACCCCGTGAGGATACGAGTGGCCCAATATGAATGACGGGCGCACGACGGTGATCAACACCCACGCGAGTCCCCGCAGGAACAGCCACGGCGGCATCAGCAGGCGCCCAACAAGAGCAACCAGCATCCCGTGGCCGGTAAACCCGGGAATATCCACCGGCTGGTTCCACGAGAAGACGAAATACACCACGTACACCACCACCGCGGCAACCAACGTGCCTTTGCGCAGCGCGCGCCAGCGGAGCTTACGCCAGGCGCGTGCCGCGGTTTTGTCGACAGGCTGGTCTGCCAGTGCCCACCAGCGCGTGCTCATCACGAAGGTGATCATGGCAATGAAGAGGATGCCGGAGGAGAACTTTGAAAGCAGCGCTCCGGCCAGCGCCAGGGCGAACCAGAGGGTGTTTCGACGGTCCGGGTTCCGCCACAATTCGCCGAGGCTCCTTAGTGTTAGCACCGTGAAGAGGGCGATGGCGACGTCGGTCAGCACCAGCGGCCCGAAGGCGAGGAACGCCGGCATACTCGTGTACGCAGCCAGACAGAGCAGCCCGCCCCAGTTTCCGCCCAAACGGCGCCCTAGCACGAACAACACCCAGCCCAGCAGCAGCGTCAGCAGCAGCATGGGCAGCCGCGCCCACATCAGCGTGCTCTCTGCGTTGTTCCAGCGGCCCAGAACCCAATCGCCGAACACCCACTCTCCCGCGTAGGCGGGGAAGAAACTTGCGCCGATGGTCCATTGCTGGCTGGAGTAGTCGGCACGCGTGCCGCGTATCGCCAGGGGCAGGCCGGCCAGGACCTTGGCCAGTGGCGGATGCTCGTCGTTGAAACGCAGATCCAGCTTCTGGACGTAGCTCAAGCCAGCGCCGATGTGCGCGACTTCGTCGATCGTCACGGATTCGCGCAGTGCGGCACCGCCGGCTAGCACGAACATCAGCAGCAGCAGAACCGCCGCGGCCACTACCGAGGGCCGGATGCGCATGGGATGTCTTCTGCAGTGTAATACGTGGCCCGGCCCGGGTCTTGTTCCCCCGGCGCAGAAGCTCCCACCGCCGCCGCGTTCTTTTCCGGACACTGCCCTCATCAGTTGGCAACCGCTGGTTGTCCGTTCCGAATGACACCAAGCCTCACACCGCGGTCATTTTGCCCGCGTTCGTCCCAGTGAATGGTCCCCGTTGCGCCGTGCCACGGCGACAGCCCCTCGATCGCATCGCGGATTCGCGCCCGATTCATGCCTGCCTTTCGAATCGCCGCAACTACAATGTTGGCGGTGTCCCAAGCGTCTTCTGCGGCCCAATCCGGCTCTCTGCCAAAACGCGTCCGAAAGGCGACGCGCAACGACGCAGTCTCCGCGACATCCTGCACGAGGAGAGGGAAGAAGACTCCCTCCGCGGCCCCGTCGGCCGCAGCAAGCGTCGCCGCACGGCTGGCTGCGGGTCCGGCATAGATACGCCCGGCGAACCCGCGCTCACGTATTACTCTGAGCACGCGGGCGGTGTCGTGCGGTCCGGCCACCAGCACGAGCGAATGCACTGCAAAATCGAGTACGCGCTGGCCCAGGTCAGGAGAGTCGTTCGTGCCGGCCTCGAATTCGACCTGGAACTTCGGTGACATTCTGGACTCCGCGAAAGCCGTCTTGAGCTGTCCGGCGAAGGCCCGTGAATCGTGATCGGTGGCAGTAAGCAGAGCAAAGGGTTGCCCGTCCCGCGCGATTGCATCTGTGAGCACCGTCGCCTGCAGGTGGTCCCCCGGCAGGCAGGTGAACATCCAGGGCACTCCGGCGGTTTGAATGGAGCGGTCGGTCGCAGCCGGATTAACAACCGGGATCAGAGCTTTCGTGGTCACCTGCTCGGCAAGGTGCGCACTCGGGCCGTCAATGCCGGCAATAAGCACGGGCGCTCGTTCGGAGTACAACATGGCGATCAGGCGGGCAGCTCCAGCCGTCCAGGGATTCTCGGACCACACCGGGACCAGAACGAAAGGAACGCCGTGCCACCCTCCGGCCGCATTGGCCTGTTCGATCGCAAGCACGGTGCCCTGCCAGACCGAGCCTCCCGCGAAGTGCCCGGGGTCCGAGGGCCCGAAGTAACCGATGGGCACTCGGTCGACGCTTGCCGGAGGCGGATCTTCCTGCCCGGCTGCGTCGTACACGGCCGGAATCGGCTGCGCGCGATGGTACGGCTGCACATCGGGCCGCTGCGCCAGCGCAGGGATGGAGAGCGCCAGCAGAATGGCCCCCGCGAATCCGGACCGCGCGCGCATGGCTTTGCTACTCCGAGGAAGGCACCGGCTTCATCGGGTCGATGACTCCCGTGGTGCGGTTGACACGATCACGCAACGGGATGTAGCCGCGCGGAACCTTCAGATCCTCGCGCTCGTAATACCGCCAGCCGCCATGCTCGAATCTTGCGAGGAAGACCTCCCCGAGGTCGTCGAGGTTCGCGCTGAACGGAATGTCGTGAGTCACACCGGGCCAGGGTTTGGTACGGTATGCGAGCACGTCACGGATCTTGGCACGGTTCAGTCCGGCAACCTGGATGGCCCAGATCAGCATGTTCATGCCGTCGTAGGCATGCGCGGCGTACGTGTCCGGCTGGGCGTTGAAGCGCTTGCGAAAGGCGGCGCGGAACGCATCATACTTCGGGTCCTTGTGGTCGGGGTTCCACGGATATCCGCTCATGACGCCTTCTGCGTTGGCGCCGGCCAGCCTCACGAATTCGGGTGAGACCGAGCGATCGCTGGTGAAGTACGGCTGGTTCATGCCCATCTTGCGCATCTGGTTCAGAACCTGTGCGCTCTCCGGAGCGTCACCCCAATGAATGACCGCGTCGAGATTTGCTTCCTTCATGCGCTGAAGTTGGAGCGAGAAGTCTTCACTCCCCAGCCGGTACGCCATTTCGATGATCACGGGGTTTTCGAGGCGCCGGGCCTCGTCGATCAGCTTGCGCACCCCGAACCGGCCATACCGGTTGCTCGAGCGAATGATCCCGATCCGTTTGTATTTCATCTTTCGGATCATGTAATCCATGAGCAGATAGCCCATCTGCCGATCGTCGCCGATGCAGCGCATCACCCATGGGATGTTGGTTTCGATGAATGTAGGATCGGTGTCGCCGGTGTTCATCATGACGATTTCGGCCTTCAGGGCAACTCGAATTGCGATGTGGCTGTTGGCGCCGTCGATGGTGCCGATGATGGCCCAATCGTTGTACTTGTAGGCCATGTTAATGATCTCGTTTCCCGACGCACCCCACAGCCCGTTGTCGTTGCGAGTGTCCAGTTCGAAGGGTATGTGGCGGCGGAAGTATCCGCCACGCGCATTCCATTCCTCCATGGCGAGTCGCGTTCCCTGCAGCATGCGAATGCCCAGTGGCTCCTCATGGCTCTTCCCGCCGGTAGCCACGGACACTGTCGACATGATGGGGCCGATGAAGCCGATTCTCACCGAACGCAGATTCGGACCGGGTTCGGGAATCGCGCGGTTTGGCCCCGTGTACTCAATTTGCGTAAGGAAAAACTCCTTGTATGGCCTGATGGCGCCGAAAGGCTCGTAGTCCACGGGAGTGTGGGCGTAGACGGTATCCTGTTTGAGTCTCAGGTCAGGGACTTCATATGGCGAGAGATTGTTGATGCGCCGGAGGATCTCGGCAGTATCATCGTCGATGAGTGCTTTCAGTTCCGGCGGCATGGCCTCGGGTTGCGACGCCGATGTCTGCTCCTTAACTCGCTCCTGCGCACCGGCGAGAATGATAACAAGAACGGCAGTAACTGCGATAAGAGAGCATTTGACTGTCACCTGGCACCTCCTGTAATACCTTCGGCACCGGCCACTATCTTCGGGCGTTCTTTCAAGCCGGGATAATACCCATCACCGATCCCCCAGCCCAGGCCCTTTGCCGTGGCCACCCAGACGTCGTTGCCATCGATGTCGTAATTGATGATGAAGTTGTGCGGGATGCCGACGGGCATCTCGACCGTCTCAAGAACATCGCGATCGCGCATGACAATCGCTTTGCCACCGGCGCCTTTGGTATCGCGGGTGTAGGTCACCCACGTATTGGTCTTGAAATCCGTGATGGCGCTGGCGCCTTTGTCGGTCGCAAACCAGGCCTCGTCGTCGCTCCGGCCTTTGGCATTGTTGATGAAATCGCTCACAAGTCCCGAGTCCTGATTGTAGTAGCCGCGCCAGTGCCGGCCGTCGTACCGGCACGCCCCAAAGTAAGTCGAGATCCAAACGGCATCGCCGCCCGGACTTGCCGCGGTGACAATTACGTGGATGATGCCGTCGTCGCGATACAGGTCGATCTCCATCTCACCATCGGGATCGAGATAATCCTTCCATCGACCGGTCGCGATATCGTATTCGAGCATGCCACTACCCCAGACGGCCAAATACACCTTGCCCTTTCCCACGGCGACGTTGTAGTTCCATATCTCCTCCATCGGAGAGTTCTTCTCGGTGAAGATGGTCCACTCTCCGGTCACGGTGTTGTATCGGCTGGCGCCTGCTGTCGTCGCCGCCCATACATATTCATCCTGCACCGCGACACCATACACAACGTCGTTGACAAGGCCGCTGTTCAACTGATGCCAGTGTTCAAAGCGTCCTCCGCTGAATCGCGCCAGGCCGCCGCCGAAAAGCCCCAGCCAGACGTCGCCCGTTTTCTTGTCGACGTCAATGGCCGTGATCACGCGCCAGGGCAGCCCGTCCTTCTCCTTCCAGGATTTGATTTTCCCGCTGCGTTTGTCGAGCATCGCCAGGCCGTCCTCGGTTCCGATCCAGACGCGCGGTCCATCGGCCTTGACGGCGAATATATGATCGCTCGGCAGCCCATCGGCCATCGTGAACTGCTTCCACTTTGTGTATATATACGGCAGTTTCGCCGGTTCGGCGGCTGACACAACACTGGCCAGAACCGCCATCAGCACAGCCAGGCATCGAACTCTCATTCGTCCTCCGGTTTCAAAGGGTCTTCAGATACTCGATCAGGTCGTTGAGCTGATCCTTAGTCATGTCGTTGGTGACGCCGTGCCTGTCGTCCGGGTTGTAGACGGTCCAGATCTGTTCAAGAGTGGCCGCCATGCCGTTATGCAGATACGGAGCCGAATCGTAGATATTGTTCAGGTGCGGAACATCAAGGTTGCCGGTCCGATCAAAGGACATCTTCGTGCCCACATCGTGGCGCTGCCGATCCGTGTAATAAGGCGGGACATGGCACGTCACGCAGCGGTTGCCCGGTTGGATTGTCCGGCCGTCATTCGTAGCGGTGCGCTCAAATATGTCCTTGCCCCGGCGCTGCGCGGGTGTGAGAGTCGCTCCGAGGGGACGAAAGCGGTTCGGGGGGCGGGGAATGGTGGTCACATAGTAATCCACGGCCGCAAGTTGCTCGGGGGTGAACGGAGCCAGCCGCGTGAAGAACACAGCGAGCCGGGCGCCGCACTGCCGCGACAGGCTGGGATTCGTGCCCTCCCACTTAAATGGCGCCGTGTCCAGGATGCCGCGCAACGTCCGGTTGTCTACCGGCATGATGCCGATGCCGTCGCCCTCGATATCGTAGGTCATGCCATCCACGTGTCCATCGGGATGGCAGGAGTTGCACGAATACTGCTTGTGAAACGTCACGAACGCGTTGTGAAACAGTTGTTCGCCCCAGCGCTGCTTCGTGATGACCTTCGGGCCCCCCAGGGAGACGACACCAACGGCCTCCATTTTGGCCATGTCGATGACGCTCAGGGTATCATCCAGCGCGTTCGCGACCCAGACAGTCCTGTTGTCGGGCATCACGAGGATTCCGCGCGGGCTCTTCCCGGTGGGAATGTGCCTGACGATAAACTCCGTTGGATAACCAAGGTGGTTGGGCAGCACGTGTTCGCGCTCGTATTCCGGCAGACCGCGAATGAGTTCGAGTAGTTTCTGTATGTCGACAACGGCGACCCGATCGGTGCCGGAACTGGTGACCAGCGCATAGCGGCCATCCGGCGTGCAGGCGATGTCGGTGGCATCGGCGAACCCCATGTCGGGTTCGTCCAGCAGCGCCTCGTCCACCCTGCCGTCGCGCCACAGGACGGCGAGTCCGTTGGTAATCGTCCAACCTTGCAGCAGGCGCGTCATCGGAACTGTGCCCTTGGTACGGTTCAGAGTCGCAAGGGCAAAATCTCCGCCGGGATGCCACGCAATGCCCATCATCAGGTTCGCTCCAGGCACCTCGTAGCGGTCTTCGATCCTCCCGCGCTCCGCATCGATGGAGCTTACCTCGGAGAAAAAGGGCTGGCGCAACGGCGCGAACATCGACTTCATGTTCGTCACCAGGATCCGCTGCGCGTCGGGCGACATGGCCAGCGACCACGGCCCGTTGCCCGCACTGAGGTTCTTCAGCCACTTGAGGCTCTGCGCATCGAATACGGTGATGTCGTTGGACGAGGTGTTCAGAACATACAGCAACCGTCCCGAACGATCCGTGAGCACGCCGTGCGGTTCGTCGCCGGTCTTGAGAGTGGCGATGGTCTTGCGCGCCGCGACGTCGAGGATGGAGACCGTATTGTCCAGGCGATTCGTGACGAAGGCGCGACGGCCGTCGGGCGAAAAAGCCACTCCGGTTGGATTGCCCCCGACCGGGATCTCGGCGACCTTCTCCCGAGTCGTGGTATCGACCACAATCACCGTGTCGGCAGCTTCGCAAGTCACGTAGATCTCGCGCCCATCCGGTCGAAGCGCCATACGGAGCGGCGTCTTGTAACGCGGATCGGCGGCAATTGGCGTGGGTCGCGTCGGGTGCGCGATCTTCTTCATTGCCGTCGTGAAATCGAACTTTGGCTTGTCGCCCGAATGGCAGCGCAGGCAGTCCTCGCGGCCGGGCATTTTCAGACCGGCGGCCATCGCTCCGTGCTTGTCCCGCATCACGGCATCCAGCATGTAGTCGCTACCGGGACCGTGACACGCCTCGCAGCCGACGCCCTCATCGAGGCCGAAGCCGGCAAGCCGGGCGGTGCTCCCGGACCCGGCGGTTGAGTGGCACTGGAGACATTTGGGACTGCTCTGCGGGTTATCGATACCCTGCCCGCGTGCCCTCTCCCTCCCGGCTGGCGTCCCCAGAACTGCCCACGCGTCCGCGTGAGGACTCATTCTCCAGACGCTCCACTGATTCCCGGATGCAGCCCCGCCGTGGCACTTGCCGCAGGCCATGGCGCCCGCATGTTTCGCTCGAGGCGCTTTTTCATCGGCGGAGCCGAGGACGGCGACCGGGCCCGGCATCGGATTGGGCGCTAACGGGTGCTTGAGCAGCTCCCAACCTTTTTTCACGTCGAGCGGCGGTTGCTTCAACACCGCCGTGTGCGACCCTTTCTCGATGTGGCAGTTGACACAGAACTCCGGTCCCGGCATGCGCAACCCTGCCATCATGGCGGCCTTCCGGTCCTTCATCACGGCCATGGACGAGTACTCACTGCCCGGCCCGTGGCAACCTTCGCACTGCACGCCGTCCTCGATATGAAAGGTTTCGTCTTTCTCCCACTCCTCGGCAGTCCAGCCGGTCGCGTGGCATCCGAGGCAAATGGCGGACTCCTGCGGAAGCGTCCGCAGACCGCTCAGTTTCACGATCTCCAGTCCTTCGGGCTGGGCCAGCATCGCATAGCCCCGGCTGTGGCGGGAGTGCATCCACTTGCTGTACTGATCGCCCATGGCTAGTGCCGCGTGGCAGTTCGCGCAGACGCGGGCGCCCACGTACACGGGCTTGTTGGGTGCGCCGCGTAGTGCCAAACAGGCGGACATGACCGCCGCGAACGCGACGAGCAATCGTATCCCTGTGCGATTCATCGTTTAACTCCATGAGCCTTCGCTTCGTGCAACAGGCGGAGACACTGGTTCGCTCTTACGTTCTCGAGTCTCTCGGTAGCACCGTCGGGCCATCGCACTTCCACCAGATCGGCCTTCTGTGCCATCCCAAGTCCAAAATGAAGGCGCGGATCGCTCTGGGAGAGGTACCCGTGCGAGGGGACCAGATCCGCGATCTGTCTCAGCGTTCCGGTTGTTACGGTCACCCGGGTGCCGACCGCCGTTCGCGTGCCTGTGGGAAACCGCAGGTTCGCGTCGATTTCCAGCCAGTGGTTGGCTCCGTTGCCTCCGTCGTTTCGCAGAAGAACGGGCCGGTCGTTCAGATTCGACACCACGATATCCATGGCGCCATCGTTGTTGTAGTCGAGTTGCGCGGCCCCGCGGCCCACGTATTTCTCGTGAAAATGCTGACCGGAGCGATCCGAGACATCCTCGAACGTCCCGTCGCCGCGGTTGCGCATCAGCGTGTTCTCCTGGACGTACTCATGATGTGCGTCGCCGTGAGTGACGAAGACGTCCAGCCAGCCATCGTTGTCGTAATCGAAGAGCAACCCACCCCACCCGGCGTATTGACCCATGGTCTGAGACAGGCCGGTTACCGCGGTGCGGTCCACGAAATCGTGACGACCGTTCCTGAGCGTCTGCTGGAACAGGATGCAGTAATTCAGGTTCGGAATGAAAATGTCGAGCAGACCGTCGCGATTCACATCTCCGACGACAGGCGCCATGGAAGAAACGCCCTGGCCATTCTCACCGTAGGCGATGCCGTAATCCAGAGCATTCTCCGTGAACCTGCCGTGGCCGTCGTTTTCGAAGAAGTAATTCTCCATCGCGTCGTTGGTGACGAACAGATCAAGCGCGCCGCTGTTGCGGAAATCGGCCACGGTTGCTCCCATGGCCCGGCCATCCCGGAGCAGGCCCGCTTCTTTGGTGACCTCCGTGAAGGTTCCGTCGCCGTTGTTCCGGTACAGAGCGCTCGGTTCGGGACTGTAGCTCAGGGGACCCGGATACCCGGCCGCTGGATAGAAGTCGCGGAATTTGCCGTCGTCGTAGAGCAGGTAGTTGGCGACAAACACGTCGAGGTAGCCATCATTGTTGTAGTCGAACCAGACCGCCGAGAGGCTCCAGCGCGGGTCGTCGAGACCCGACTGCTTCGATACGTCCGTGAACGTCCCGTCGCCGTTGTTGTGGTAGACGATGTTCCGTCCATAGTTGAGCAGATAGAGGTCGACGTGTCCGTCATTATCGTAGTCGGCGGCGGAACAACCGGAACTGAAGACGCCGTTCCCCCCGACGCCGGCCTGCTCCGTAACGTCGGTGAAGGTCCCGTCGCCGTTGTTCCGGTAAAGCTTGTTGGAGAGTTTGCCGCGAAGGTCGCGGCCCTCGTTGTCGGACACGTTCTTTGTCCACGTGCCGGTGACGAAGTAGAGGTCCATCAACCCGTCACCGTTGTAGTCGAAGACGCATACACCTCCGCCCGTGCCTTCGACGATGTTGTCGAGGTGGTGATCCCCGTAGCTGTGCTTGAACGTGATGCCCGCTTGTTTGGTGACATCCGTAAACGCCGGAAAAGATCTGGTCTCCGTTGTCGCGGTACTGACTGCGGCAATGGAGACCAGAATAAGGAACAACACGACGACTATGCTCTTCATCGCCCTTCTCCCCCTCCAGCGGCCCTGCCGGCGGCTCTTGCAGGCAACGCGTTAAAGGACGCCCCGAAGTCGATCCACTCGATAATTGTTTGCCTTTCCTCGTCCGTAAGAGGCGGCGACCCCGCTGGCGGCATTTGCTTCACGGCGGCGGCAGGATCGGCGTTATCCCACGGCCGCAAGGTATTCCTGCCGGAAATCGCCCAGATGAGGAGGCTGGTGCGGGCCCGACCGGGGTCGACGTACATGCGCCGGTCGGGCTGCATGCGCGGAACCGGACGAAATGCGAGAAGTCGTTCATACGCCGGATTGAAGCCGGATCGAGGGGCATCCGCCGAGCGGCTCAAGAGCGGTCGCGCTGCCACGCCGTGGCAACTGGCCTGGGAACATCGCGCGTCAAGAATTGGCACGACATCGCGGCGGAAGTCCACGGTGCGGCGCCGCTCGGGCGGCAGCGTAAGCTGAGCGGCCGGGTGTGATAGCGCCTGTGCGAACACATTCTCGGGGGTGCGCTCGCCATCCTCGTGGCAGCCGATGCAGCCGCGGTTCTCTTTATTCTTCGTCCAGATCCACGCGCTGGTACGCAACGCCATCCCTTCGGAGTCCAGTAGCTGAAGCTGAATCGGAATGTTGGGGGGTACGCTCAGATGGAACGAGCCGTCATCGTCCAGCCGGACATCCCCCAACAGACGCTTCTGGACTATTCCCGAGAGGCTGTCCTTCGTCGCTCCCGGCCCGTGCTGGGAAGAACCTGCATCGAGGTAGTTCCCGGAGTCTGCCGTACTCTGGGGCAGCCCTTCGAGAACCCGGATGCGCGCGGCCATCCCCGGCGGCAACCACCCGCGTTTCAGGTCGTTGTCGTAAACGTTGAGGCAGTACAGCTTCGACCAGTTCTGATCGTCTTCGACGACCGACGAATGTCCATCCGGCTCCGGCCGAGGGACCAGTGCGACGGCCTGAATGTTGTGATAGTTCGCATCCTCGAACACGAGCGTGCGACGGCCCGTGACGAGGTCCATGCGATAGACCGAGTACGAGCCCGTGCTATCGGCAGGGCGCATCGAAACGAGAATGGACCCGTCAGGAAGCGGCGAGGGCGAATGGAAGAGTCCGTCGGAGGTGGCCGGAGCCGGCTTATAGGAATGCAGGTTCCGGCGCAAACCGATTATCCCGAGCCGCCCGGCTCCGTCCCACGGGACGACGTTGGTCTCGATGAATACAACCAGACCGTTCGGCGTGGTACAGGCCATGTGCTTGATGCGGAGTCCCTGCGTACCCGAAAACGCAGCATAGTCCGTACCATCAAGGTTGACGCCGAACAGATCAATGCGGCCACGCGGGTCGTCGTCCGGGTCGCTCACTTGCCAGTGGGAGAAGAGGATGCGTCCGTCCTGCATTTGAAACGGATCGTAACTGCTCGACATCCCGTAGGTGAGCCGTCGCAGGCCCGACCCGTCGAAGCGCATCGAGTAAAGATTCGTCACGGCGACAGGTCCGTATTCGTTCATCTCCCCAGCCGCATCGCTGACGAACGCCAACTGGTACGACGGCCGGGCGTCGTTCAGATAGAACAACGCCGACTGGTAGATGGGCCTGCGACAGTTTCCCATTCCTTTGGTGATCTGGCGAATGTCGGATCCATCGGCTGCCATCTCGAAAACGTTCCACGTATCGGAGCGAGATCTCTTTCCCGCAAAGAGGACGCGTTTGCCATCGAAGGAAACCGATGGATCGGCCGCACTATCGAAGCCCTGCGTCAGCGTGCGTGTCGATCCGTCCTCCCGGAACAGCACCAGGTGCCCGCCCTCGCCCCACGGCCCACTCAGCATACCGCCGGCCTTCGACCTGGCCCCCCCTTTGGCTGCCTCCGTCGGTATTTGGGTGAATATGATGGCGGGAATGTCTGCGGCAACTGTGCTGCCCACGGGCGCCGGGAGAGCAGCAGCGATCAGGAACAAACCGGCCGGAACGGCGAGCCACCACAGACCGAGCCGTCGCATCCGTCAACTCCGGCTCTGAACTCGTTTATCGTTGTAACAACGGAGCATCCGTCCTCCGTCAGTTGGCCGGCCTGCGCCGGAACAACGCGATCGCTTCGATCTCGACGAGCAGCTCGGGCCGGCAGAGTATGGCCTGAATTCCTGTGGAAGCGGGTAATGGATCCAGCCCCTGCTCGCGGTAGAATGCGGTCCGTTCTTCGTTAAAGGCCGCATAGTCGCGCTCAATGTCGCGCAGGTAGCACGTGGTGCGCACGATATCCTTCCACGTCGCCCCTTCCGCCTCGAGCAGCTTCGTGATGTTCAGGAACGTGCGGCGGCACTGCGCACGAAAGTCACCGATGTGAATCGATGTCCCGGTCTCGTCAATGCTGGCGGTTCCCGAGATCAGCAGAACGGCAAAGTTGCCAATGTCGATCCGCAGCCCGCGCGAGAACGAACTCGGACGAGAGTAGCTGAAAGCTTCATTCAGAACTTCCAGCGCGGTGATGGCCTTCTTGTCTACCGCGGCGTGGACGATTTCGTTCTCGGTTATCAGCAAAGCGATGTTCCTTTCGGACTAGTCAGGAATGGAGAAACTGAGTGGTCTTGTTCATCGAGACGTGTTCGGATCGACCCGGCGAAACGGGCGGGCATATGGCGGCACAGGGCGGTGCCTCCATGGACTCTATATGCGAATTGCATCTATACTGACATAGCGTTTACCTGGCGACAATAGTATGAAAACAGTATGCGGAACAGGGGCGCCCGTCCATGTCGCAGTGTGTCGTCCTGGCATCCGTCGGCTCGACAGAAAGGGGGTGAGCCAACCGCGACAAGTGCAACCAGCGTCGCAGGGGCCCGAAGGGCGCGCCAACGGAGAATGCTCATCGAATGTCTTCCCGAGGAGACAAGGTTCTCCCCAGGGCACCCGGCGCGCTTACCTTGCGCTCGGACCGCTTTAACCTGCACTTGACCAGGCACGTGTACTGACCATCCTCCGCACGGGCTTCGTCTTCGGTGCTCTGCTCGACCACCTGCCAGCCGTCCGCGAGCAGTCGATCAAGCTGATCCTGTCCGAAGATGATGCGTTCTCCCCGCTTTACCAGATCGAGTTGCTTATAGCCGGACATCGTGCCTCCAATCACCAGGCCGGACGCCCCTGAGAGTCTCGGAGTGTCACGGTCAGGAACTGACTTCGTTTCATGTGATTAACCTCCCTGTGCCTGCAGCGAGCGGAACTGCGGTAACGACGCATTCGCTCATTAAGTGCAAGTTGCACCTATTATGATATACCTGCTACCCTAAAGCAAGAAGGAAGGGATCCGGATGCCTCGTCGAGCATGCCCGCGCCACGGAGAAGGCCACCCATGCAGTTGCGCCATGGGGAATCTGTATCGGTTTGTCGAGCCCGTGTTGTTGCTGCTGTTGAAAAAGAAGGGGCGATCATATGGCTATGAACTGGCCGCAGAACTACCGGAGCACGCACTCACCGACTCATCCATTGAAGCCGCCGCACTATACAAGACGTTGCGACAGCTCGAAGAGAACAATTGCGTTACTTCGGAATGGGATGTGAATGGCAACGGACCTGCGCGCCGGGTGTACTCCCTCACTCTGCGCGGGGAAGAACATCTTGAAGAATGGATTACCGTTCTCGGGCACATGGCGCAAAGCATGGCGCGGTTTGCACGAACGGCGGAGAAGTGCTCAAGGGAACCGACGGCAGCGGTCGCCGGTCCGGCCCTCCCGCGCGCTCCAAAATCCGGAGTCCAGCGTAAGCGGGGAATCGCATGACACCCTCAGCGGCGGACATTGAACGTGCCCTCGCGCCCCGTGCACGACCGCAGTCCCGTTGCTTTGTCTGCGGAACCGACCATCCGCACGGACTCGGAATCTCGGACCGAACCGCTCCCGATGGAGTAGTGACCGCGCTTTGGATGCCAACGCATGATTGGGAGGGATTCGAGAACATCATCCTTGGCGGAATCGTCAGCACGGTACTCGACGAGGCGATGTCCAAAGTAGTGGTGTTGGCGGAATGCGAAGCCCTGACCGGTGAGCTTTGAGTGCGCTTCCGCCGGCATGTGACGCCCGGCGAAACGCAGCTTATCCGGGCGTGGGTGGCCGCTCGGAGAAAGCGAATAATCGAAACGGAGGCGACGTCGACCGGCGCCGACGGGGTGGAACGCGCTCACGCGTGGGCGTCATTCCTTGCGCTGCGGCGCCCGCATGCCCTCTCGACAACGAAGGAGAGTATATGAGAATTGCAGTTCCAACGAATGACGGCGTGTCGATTTCGCCCCACTTTGGCCGGAGCGCGGCCTTTCTTGTCTTTGATATCCAGGACAAGTCGATCAAGGCCCGTGAAACGCGCAGCAATGCGGGGTGTCATTCCCACACGCCGGGCCACTCACAAAGGCAAGCCTGCGAACATGGCGAGCACAGCCATGCCGGGATTCTTGCGCCCCTTGCTGATTGCGAATTGGTAATCTGCTCCGGAATCGGCGACGGCGCCGGCCGGGCGCTCGAAGCCCGAGGCGTCAAAACGATCCTGGTCGAACCCGGCCCAGCCGAGGATGCCGTGGCCGCGTGGCTCGCGGGCACGCTCACCGAAGCCTCCGGGAGTTGCTGCGACTGCCATCGATAGCGCTGCAGCGAGCCCGCCGAGGCGAGCGGGGCGCGCGGCTGCTTCTCCCCAGTCCAGCGAGTAGACGTTCGAGTAGCCCATCCGCGCAGGTTCTCCGCAGCGAGCACCGAACTACCCCGGGAACTGTCACGTTGGGCCTTGCCCTGCATCTAAGGTTCTGAATGCTTGCGGTTTACCTTCACGACAGCCCTGAGTCGGTGCGCCTTCAACTGATAGGAGATCTGGTGGTGCGGGACGTGAGCGCAGTTGAAGCGGCCTGGATCAGGGGGCAGTCCCTGGCGAGTGGCCGCGTCGTTGTTTTCGATGTGTCCGAAGTTGGGCTGATCGACTCCGAAGGCGAGGACCTGCTGAAGCGTGCGGGCGCTGCGGGCGTCGACTTCGTCACCGCCGGTTCGGCTGCGGAGTCCCTGATCCAGGCCATTTCGGACAGTATTCCGAAGGTATTACCGCCGCCACGGCTGACAGCAGCACGAACTGTCCGGTGCTGGTTTGGCCGTGCCTTCCGCCTTGTTCAGCCTTCCGTCCGGAAATGCCTGGCGTGCGGCTGTATGATCCGGAAGGTATGGCACGGGCGTACGCCGGATCACCTGGACTCTGGCGCGAGTCGCAACTCAGCCAAGATGAGATAGCTGTATTGTCCGACCAGGCGGGATGCCTCGACACGCCAGCCGGCAATCTCCAGCGTCCTGA
The DNA here is from genome assembly GCA_049510065.1 of Bryobacteraceae bacterium. Taxonomy (GTDB): domain Bacteria; phylum Acidobacteriota; class Terriglobia; order Bryobacterales; family Bryobacteraceae; genus CAWACP01. The sequence continues at coordinate 5,335 of JBEKZH010000019.1, read as the reverse complement.
CGACGTTTTCCGCTGGGATTCTGTGGTCCAGTGGTGGACCGGGCGGCTGTTCAACGTCCGCTCGCCAATCCAGAATCGCAATACGTCCGGCTTCACCCAGTATCCTCGCCGACTCACGTAGAACGGCGGCGTGCTCGTCCAGTTCATGCCAGACGTTTGCCAGGAACACGAGGTCACACCTTCGATCGGTCAGATTCGTCTGCGCGGCAGAGCCCGCGATAACTTCGATATTGGCAGGTGCGCCGGCCGCTGCCAGTTTCCGGCGCAGGATCTCAAGCATCTCCGGCTGTAGATCGACCGCGAAGATCCGTCCCGCGTTACCGGCCTCGCGGGCGAAGGGAATCGAGAAGTAGCCCGTCCCAGCACCGATGTCAGCCACGGTCATACCGGGCTGGACCGCGAGAACACGGATGACGTCGGCTGGCGGCAGCCACTTGAGCCGGTCGGGGTCATCCAACTTGTGCGCGTCACTCGGCCGGAACGTCCTTTGGTTCAACATCAGTGTCCTCGATGACTCCTCTCTATTATGGCGATCATCCTGAGATTATCCGAACGAGCCGACGTTCTGACCAGCCACCCGTCACTTACCGGAAGAGATTGCATCCTTTCTGGCGGAGGCCCAAAGTGCCGCATAAGTTCCCGTCGCAAGTGGTCTGCGGAGTTGATTTCAGCGATGTTTCGGCCGAGGCGCTCCGACTCGCCGCATTGCTCGCCATGAAGACCGGGGCACGGCTGAGCTGTGTTCACGCTGTGGCGCCGGAAGCGCCGATATACTTCACAGGGGCGAACCTCGCGGAGCTTGAACGCCAGAGCCGCCACTCTCTGGAACAGGAGCACGCGGCTCTGAAAGCGTTCGTTGGCCGGATTACGCAGGCTGACGATGTGGATCTTCGTGTCGGAGAAGGTCAGGCCGCAGCTCTCATTTTGGACGCGGCAGGCGACACCGGCGCCGATATGATTGTAGTGGGTACGCAGGAGCGGTCCGGTGTCGAACGCCTTTGGTTGGGCTCCGTTGCAGAAGCAGTCGTCCGTGACGCGCGCGTGCCGGTTCTGGTTGTCCCCAGCACATCGGCCGGCTCGATATCCGGGAAGGTCATCTGCGCTGTGAGGAATTCCGACATCTCCCGCACTGCATTAAATCGTTCTGCGATGCTGGCGGACGCGCTTGGCGCCGAACTCGTGGTCGTGAACGTCCTCGATCACGAGCAAAGTGGAAGGACGGCGCAGGATCTCTGCGCCTGGGCATCGGCGGAGCGTAGCTGCGCCGTCCAGTACGTGCAGAAACCTATACATGGACAAGCCCAGCTTCTGGATCACATTGGCGGCACAGGCGCGGATCTGATAGTACTTGGGTTTGAGCGTGAGCGGTTTTCCGTTCGCACCGAACACGGCTCCTCAGTCTCGGACGACCTACGGCACGCGCACGGCCCGATCCTCCTGATACCGAAAGAATATGCCTTCGAAACTGATACATCAGGTAACATCTGACAGGCCGCTGGATGAGATCGAAAAGGCTCTCAACGAGTCCGCCGCGCGACACCAGTTCGGCATCCTCGCCGTACACGATCTGCGCCAGACGATGGAGAAGAAGGGGATCGACCTGGCGATGGAGTGCCGCATATTTGAGGTCTGTAATCCGCTTCAGGCCAAACGCGTACTCGAGGCTGACGGCGCCATCTCAACGGCCCTGCCCTGCCGTATCTCCGTGTACGGAGGCAGCGGCTCCTATACCCTCGCAACGATGCTACCAACCGAGATGATGAAGAGTTTTGACCGGCCCGAGGTGGCATCGGTGGCCGCGGAGGTGGAACAGGTCATCGTGGCGATGATGAATGAAGCGGCGGGCGCCGCGAGCTGATGACGGCCAGGCAGAGCGGCTTGACGCTGAATGAGGGGGATCTGATCGCGGTGAAAAGGTATCGTGACGCGTCATTCGACGACGAGTTGCTGATCGCCACTGAGGTTGAGGTGGGAGGTAAAACAGTGTATCTACGGCGCGTGCGCGGAAGACCCCTCTGGTGAACCACTGAGGCTTGACGCACCTGGACCACCTCGCTGCCGTAGTGGTCGCAGCAGGCGCCATTTAGTACCTGCTGCACCATGGACACGAAGCACCGGCATACGCAACGTTTCGTGGCGAACCGGCTGACTTGCGCTCGCTGTCCGGAGTATTCGTTGATGCAGCCGCGCTTCACGGCCGCGGCATTATACAGGTGGGCTTGCTGCTCCTGATCGCGACCCCGATCGTGCGAGTCGCGTTCTCCGCCCACGCTTTTGCGCGGCTGCGGGACGGCAAGTACGTGATCATCACCCTGATGGTGCTGGCGCTGCTTCTATTCAGCGTCTTTGGAACACACTGATAGTCAGCGTCCCCGACGTCCGCGCATTCCGTCACGCCACACCGGCCGGCCTTGCTCGTCGCGAACCCGCATATCCCTCTCAAAGTATCGCGACTGTGGCGGCGATAGGTCATTGTCGATGCGACAGCCCCTTATCGCGACGGATCGGCCCGCTTTCGGATTGAAGTTCTGCTCAATCAGGCACCGCATCGGACTGAGACTCAAACACAGTTGCGCCGGCCCCCAATGCGGCCCGGCCAGAGCCGGCGGACCTGTCCGCGGCAATCCGGCCGCGCCACCATATCGGGACTGGGAAGCACGCTCGCATCCTTACTATGTCCTGAATGTTTCCTTACTTCTTTGCATACAGAGAACGTCAGGTCAGCTTAAGAATGTCTTAAGCTACAGTAACGCATTTGATACTCCTTAGTAACTCAACCGTAACCCGGAATCAGTAATCTCAACCTCGTATCTCAACCTGCAAGTAACAGGTTTCAGAAAACAGCAAAGGAGTATGTGAGCGAATGAGCATAGGCTTCAGGCGTGCATGCCGACTTGGTATGGCGATAACTATCTTCGTGGGGATTCTGTCGGCAGCGGACTCGGCATCGAGCTCCCGGAACGAGATCGACCAATTGCGCGTCCTCCTGGCGGCGCAACAGAAACAGATGGCGGCGCAACAGCAGCAGATAGACGAACTAAGAGCCGCCGTCGAAGACCAAAACAAAACTATCCAGAAGCTGTCGTCTGCACCGGGCAGCGTCGCGCAGTACCCGATTTCAGCCAGGGGTTCCGGCGCAAGGACGCTGGGCGATGTGGCGTCCTTAAGCCCGGTGATTCCGGCCGCCCCAGCTCCGCTGCCTTCTCCGCAGGCGCCTGGTAATGCCGTTGAGAACAAGTCGCCACTCTCGTTCAAGATTGGCGTGGCGGACTTCACGCCGGTGGGCTTCATGGATTTCACCAGCGTGTGGCGCTCTACGACCTCCGGTGGCATTGGGACGGGCTTCGGCGGTATACCGATCGCCACCACGGGCTCAGCGCCGGGCAATCTCAGCGAACTCCGCTTCAGCGCGCAGAACTCGCGTTTTGGCGTGCGCGTGGACAGCGAGGTTATGGGCGCGAAGGTCCGCGGATACCTGGAGGCTGACTTTTTGGGCGCAACGGCGCAAAACCTTTTCCAGGAAAGCAATTCCGACACAGTGCGCATGCGTCTGTACTGGGTAGACATTCAGAAGAGCAAGTTCGAACTCCTCGCCGGCCAGTCATGGAGCCTGCTGGTGCCGAACCGCACGGGCGTATCTCCAAACCCTGGCGACCTCTTCTACACACAGGACATGGACACGAATTATCAGGTGGGTCTCACATGGACTCGCGCTCCTGGTATCCGGTTCGTGTACCACCCCACCGATCACGTTGCCTGGGCATTCGCAGCCGAGGGAGCACAGCAGTACGCTGGCGGTGCGGTAACCTGTCCCACGGCCCTCGCCGCTACTTACTGCGGAACCATTCTGGACACCGGGAGCAGCAGCGCGCTGGGCACACCGAGCACGCCAAACGCGGCTCCGGATTTCATCAGCAAGCTCGCATTCGACGGCAAACGCGCGCATATTGAAATCGCCGGAATTCTCCGCACCTTCCGGGCGTACAACGTCGTGGACCAAACTCATCACACGACGATCGGGGCCGGCGGCGCGATCAACAGCAACTTCGAGATCGCGAAGGGTCTGCGTCTCATCGAGAATATTTATTACAGCGATGGCGGCGGCCGTTACATCAATGGCTTCGGCCCGGATGTCATTGCTCGCGCCAACGGCGATCTGTCTCCCGTGATTGCCGCATCGACGGTGGATGGCATCGAGTTCCAGGCCAACAAGAATGCACTGCTCTATGGCTATTACGGCGGTGCATACATCGACAAGAATGTGGCCTTGGACACCACCGGCAAGTACATCGGCTACGGGTTCCCGGGCAGCGGAACCAACAACAATCGCGCCATCGAGGAAGGCACTTTCGGTTGGGTCCAGACTTTCTGGAAGCACCCGACCTACGGCGATCTCAAGCTGATCACCCAGTACTCGTATCTGTGGCGCAATCCCTGGAACACGCCGACCAGCGGGCCTAAGGATGCGCACGCGAACATGATCTACGTGGACATTCGTTACGACCTGCCGTAGCTAAGAAAGACACCCCCACTTGTTGCGGCGCCGCGGGTTCTCTGCACCGCGGCGCCGACACCCCACCTCAGGTTCTGGAGACACTTCCCGGTTTGTGCGTGTATAATCTTGTGGATGTGGGCAAGCAATCGCCATACCGCATCCTCGTAGTGGAAGACGAAGTCAAAATGGCGGAGGCGCTTCGGGAGGGCCTGGAGGCAGAACGCTACTCGGTAACTGTCGCCAGGACCGGCGAGGAGGGATTCTACTTAGTCTCCACCCAGACGTACGATCTCATGGTCCTGGACTGGATGCTTCCAGTTCGGGACGGCATCGAGATCCTTACGCGCTTGCGCAAGCAGGGTGTCTTCCTCCCAGTACTCCTGCTGACGGCAAAGGAGGCCACTGAAGACCGCGTCCGGGGCCTCGACGCCGGCGCAGACGACTATCTGGTGAAGCCTTTCGCGTTTCCCGAATTCCTGGCTCGGGTTCGCGCGCTGCTCCGACGGGGCGGGGCCGACGTCGTGGACAGACTGACCCTCGCGGATCTGGAAATGGATGTGGCCTCGCACAATGTTACCCGTGGCGGGGCTGAACTGATTCTGACCGCGCGCGAGTTCGAACTGCTGGAATACCTGCTGCGGCATCAGGGGCGCGTCGTCTCGCGCGAGATGCTGGCAAAAGAGATCTGGAAGGAAAGCGCACGATATACACCGCTTGACACTGCTGTCCGGCTATAAGTCCCATAGATTCAGTTGGTTGACAATTAGCCCTGATTTATCCTGATTATCTTCAGGCTGAAGGGCCTGTAAAATGGGCGCGCGCTCGAAAATGGTGACGCTG
>JBEKZH010000018.1:0-71395 GCA_049510065.1 Bryobacteraceae bacterium | reverse complement strand
GATCTCCACGACGCCATCGAGCGCGGCGACTTCCCCAAATGGCGCCTCTGGGTCCAGATCATGCCCGAGGCCGAAGCCGAGACGTATCACATCCACCCGTTCGACCTGACGAAGGTTTGGCCGCACAAAGACTACCCGCTCATCGAAGTCGGCGTCATGGAACTGAACCGCAACCCGGCGAACTATTTCAATGAAGTCGAGCAGGCGGCTTTCTCGCCCGTCAATATCGTCCCTGGCATGGGTTATTCGCCGGACAAGATGCTGCAGGCCCGCCTGATCAGCTATCCCGACGCCCATCGCTACCGTCTCGGCGTCAATTTCGAGACGCTCCCGGTCAACCGGCCCCAGTGCCCCGTGCACACCTACAACCGCGATGGCTTCATGCGCGCCGACGAAAACGGCGGCGACAGTCCAAACTACGAACCGAACAGCTCCGGCGGAGCCGTCCAGGACCCACGCTACCGCGAACTCCCTTACAAGGTATCCGGCGACGTCAACCGGTACGACCACAGAGAGGGGAATGACGATTACAGCCAGGCCGGCGACCTCTTCCGCCTCATGACCCCGGCGGAACAGAAAGCGCTCATCGGTAACCTCGCGGGTCACATGAAGGGCATCCCGGAGCGCATCGCCCGGCTTCAGATTGAACACTTCACCAAAGCCGATCCCGCGTACGGCCGTGGCGTTGCGGAAGCCCTCGGAATAGCGCGGTAACACCGATCTGCAAATCTTCTTCCCCGTGATTCCAGTCACTTGCAGCCCACCGGCCGCATCGGTCGCAACCCCCGTGCTACCGTTCGGGCAAGAGTCCGTTGCTCAGTCGTCGGAGAGGCGGATCACGAGGCGTGGGGCGCCCGGGATGCTCTGCGCAAAGTTGCGAGCGACGAATGTTTGCCGGTGCACCACCGGTCCCACGCCGTTGCGGGTTACAAGCGGACTCTCGCCGTGAGGGTTAATCAACGGCCCGGGAGGCCTCCTCAGAACGTCGCGTTACACTGGAGTGGAAACTCCGGTTAATGGGACAAATTTGCACGCGGGACGAGTTGCTCCTTCTACGAGAGGAGTGGCGCAGGCAGGATAAAACCGTGGTCTTCACCAACGGCTGTTACGACATCCTGCACCCAGGCCACATCCAGCTTCTCGAACAGGCGCGCTCGCTGGGTGACGTGTTGATCGTTGCGCTGAACTCGGACGCGGGCGTGCACCGCGCCAAAGGACCGTCTCGCCCCATCGTGCCCGAACAGGATCGCGCCACGGTTGTCGCCGCGCTGGCCGCCGTGGACGCGGTGACGCTTTTCGACGAAGAAACGCCTCGCGAGCTGATCGCCGTGCTGTTGCCCGACGTGCTGGTGAAGGGCGCCGACTGGTCGCACTTCGTCGCCGGCCGCGAAGAGGTGGAAGCCGCCGGAGGCCGCGTGCTGACTCTGCCGCTGGCGCCCGGCTATTCCACCACCGCCATCATCGAACGCATCCGGCGAATCCCGTGACGCACCCCGCAGTCCGCGACCTGTTCCAGAGTCTGGCCCGCCACCCCGCGTTCCAGGAAGCGGTCGGCGAGCTGCTGCGCGATCGCTCGGCGCAGATTTCGCTCTCCGGGCTCACCGCCACCGCGAAGGCGCTGTACGCCGTCCTTCTCTGGCAGGCCACCGAGCGCCCGCTCATCCTCGTCACCGACGGCAATGCCGCCGCCGAAGCCCTGGCCGAACTCACTGCAACATTCTTCGATCTGCTGGTGACCGCGCGCGAGATCCCGAGGCCGCAGTTGATCCCCGCGCTCGACGTTCTGCCGCACCAGCGCCTCTCGCCGCACACGGAAATCGCCGAACAGCGCGCCATCGGCTTGTGGCGGCTCGCGTCGGGGCGCACCACCATCACCGTGACGCCCATCGCCTCGGCGCTGTTGAAAACCGAGACGGCCGAGTTCTACCAGCAACTCGCGCTGACCATTCGCGTGGGCGACGAAGTGCCACTGGAGGATCTGCTCGCACATCTGGAAAGCATCGGCTATGAGAAACGTGAGCCCGTCGAAATGGTGGGCGAATACTCGCTGCGCGGCGGCATTCTGGACATTTTCCCGGCCGAGGCCGACAAGCCCGTCCGTATCGAACTGTTCGGCGATCTCATCGAATCCATCCGCCGCTTCGACGTCGAAACGCAGCGCTCCGTTCTGAAGACCAACGAAGTCACCGTGCTGCCGCTGCTGGAGTACCCCAGATCCGCGGCGCTGTTTCGCGAGCTCGCCGATGTGGTGGAGACGCCGAGCCCGGGCGATCCGTTCGCCGGCTGGGAGTTCACCGTTCCGCTGGTGCGCCCGCGCGACGCTTCCCTGCTCTCGCTGGTGCGCCATCCGACGGTGGTGCTGGACGAGCCCGAGCAGATCGCCACCGCGGCGGACCGCCTGTGGTCGCGCCTTGAAAACCCCGACCGCCCCGTCTTCGTCCGCCCGGGCCGCCTCTTCTTCACGTGGGACGAGCTGCGCCCGAGCGTCACTCACTCGGCGCGCGTCAGTCTGCGGCAACTGGAAGTGATGACGCCCGCCGGCGCTGGCCACCACATTGCCACGCGGTCGCCCATGACCTTCCAGGGCAACATCCCGGTGGCCATTGCCGAAGCCCGCACGCTGGTGGACCAGGGCAACCGCGTGGTCTTCTTCGCCCCCACCAACGGCGAGCTGGAGCGCCTGGCCGACATCTTTCAGGAATACTCGGTGCCGTTCCAACTGGCCATCGAGCCGGGCGAGGCGGGACACGGCTACCTGGCCGAGCATTCCTACATGGCCGGATCGGTGGCCAGCACGTTCCTGGTGAAGGGGGCGGTGCGCCACGGCTCCGTCTTCGTGGACCAGCGTGTGGCGGTGTTCGGCTCCGAGGACCTGTTCGGCGCTTCCGACCTGGCCGCGCGCCCGGGGCCGGCGAAAGCGAATCTGGCCGCGTTCACCGCCGACATTGCCGACCTGAAACCCGGCGACTACGTGGTGCACGCCACGCACGGCGTCGGCCGGTTCCTGGGCACGCGCGAGATCGCCCAGGGCGAGCAGAAGGGCGACTTCATGCTGCTCGAATACGCCGCCGAATCGAAGCTCTACGTGCCGCTCACGCGCATGGATCTGGTGCACCGGTATCGCGGCGCGGGCGACGGCGCGGCTCCCCCGCTCGACCGGCTCGGCGGCGTCACGTGGTCGCGCACCAAATCCCGCGTCAAAGCGAAAATGCGCGACATGGCCAACGAGCTCCTCAAGCTCTACGCCGAGCGCCGCATGGCCGACGGGTTCGCCTTCTCTGCCGATTCCAACTGGCAGCGCGAGTTCGAAGACGCCTTCGAGTTCAGCGAGACCAAAGACCAGCTCTCCGCCGTGAAGCAGATCAAGCGCGACATGGAAGCCACCACCCCCATGGACCGCCTGCTGTGCGGCGACGTGGGCTTCGGCAAAACCGAAGTGGCCATGCGCGCGGCCTTCAAGGCGCTGGGCGACGGCAAACAGGTGGCCGTGCTGGCGCCCACCACCGTGCTCACGTTCCAGCACTACGAAACGTTCCGCCGCCGCTTCGCGCAATTCCCCGTGCGTGTCGAGATGCTCTCGCGCTTCGTCTCGCCGAAAGATCTGAAGCAGGCGCTCGTTGACATCGCCGCGGGTAAAGTGGACGTGGTGGTGGGCACACACCGGCTGCTCTCGAAAGACGTCGAGTTCCGCGACCTCGGCCTGCTCGTCGTTGATGAAGAGCAGCGCTTCGGCGTGCGTCACAAAGAGCGCCTGAAGCAGCTTCGCAAAAACGTGGACGTGCTCACCATGAGCGCCACGCCCATCCCGCGCACGTTGCACATGTCGCTTCTGGGCATCCGCGATATGTCGGTGATCGAAACGCCGCCCAAGGACCGCCTGGCCATCCACACCGTGGTGGCGCACTTCGACCCCGAGCTGATCAAGACCGCGATCGAACAGGAACTGAGCCGCGGCGGCCAGGTCTATTTCGTACACAACCGAGTAGACACCATCTTCATGCGCGCCGCACAGATTCTGGAGCTGGTTCCCAACTGCCGCATCGGCGTGGGCCACGGGCAGATGGGCGAGGCGGACCTGGAGAAGGTGCTGCTCAACTTCATGCGCCACGAAAACGACGTGTTCGTGTGCACCACCATCATCGAAAACGGCATCGATGTTCCGCTCGCCAACACCATCCTCATCGAGAACGCCGAGCGCTACGGGCTCTCCGAGTTGTATCAGCTCCGCGGGCGCGTGGGGCGTTCCAACCGGCGCGCGTACGCCTATCTGCTGGTGCCCGCCGATACGGAGTTGAGCGAAGTAGCGCGCAAGCGCCTGGCCGCGCTGAAGGAGTTCAGCGACCTTGGCGCGGGGTTCCGCATTGCCGCGCTCGATCTGGAACTGCGCGGCGCGGGCAACATCCTGGGCGGCGAGCAGCATGGTCACATCGAGTCGGTGGGCTTCGACATGTACGTGCGCCTGCTCGAGGAGACGGTGCACGAACTGAAAGGCGAGGAGGTGCCGCTGGAGGTCCACTCCACGCTGAACCTCGGCCTCGACATTCGCATTCCGCCCGAGTACATCGCCGAGGAGCACCAGCGCCTGCGCGCCTACAAGCGCATCGCCGACGTGCGCACGCCCGAGGATGCCGAAGCGATCCGCGCCGAGTTGGAGGACCGCTACGGCCCGCCGCCGGAGGCCGCCCTCAGCCTGCTCCGGTTCTCATTGGTGAAGAGCCAGGCCCAGCGGCTGGGCATTGAGGCGGTGGACCGCCGCCAGGGCGCGCTCAACGTGAAGTTCCACAAGGAGACGCGCATCGATCCCATGCGGTTGATGGAGATTGTCCGCACGACCAGAGACGCGCAGTTCACCCCCGCCGGTGTGCTCCGCCTTCCACTCGACGGGGCAGCCACGCCCGCCGCCGTGCTGGAGTTCCTGGAACAGCGCCTGGCCCAGCTCGCGCCGGCATAGGCATATAGCGTTGACGACATAATGTCGTCCATGGCATAATCAGGCCAGTTCTTGTGGGGCGGCCTCTTAGGCTGCCGCCGGCTTTCAGCCGGCGCTCAGGATGCCTCATTCTTCCGGCGTAGAAACGTGGCGGCACGCACACATGCGTGAGCTACGCATTCAGCACGAAGGACGGCCGTACCGCGTCCTTTACGCATTCGATCCGCGGCGCGCGGCAATGCTGCTGATTGGTGGGGATAAGCGGAGTATTTAACCTGTCGCGGATGCGATTTATGACCGGCACTTGCGCGAGCGGGAACGAGGGGAGTGACCCATGGCACGGAACTACAAGGAGCTACAAGCGAAGATGGACCCGGCGAGCCGGGCCGACAACGCACGGCGCGTGCGCGACGAGCTGCAGCGGATGGCTCTCGACGAACTCCGCCGTGCAAAGCAACTCACCCAGGCGGACATGGCTGAGATGCTGGACGTACCCCAGAGTTCGATCTCGCGCATTGAGCAGCGCGCGGATATGTACCTCAGCACGCTACGCAACTACGTGCATGCGATGGGCGGCGTCCTTCAGATTCAGGCCGTTTTTTCCGACGGAGGCGCTGTGGCGATCAGCCGCTTCGGCGAGTACGAGGACCGATCTTATGTGGTCCGGGTCCGGGCGGAAAGCAACGGGACATATACGTTGGATGCGCAACCCCTGGACCAGGGGGTTCCGCTTTCCACCAGGGCTCTCCGGTCTCAGGCGTTTACGAAAACCCTGAAAGCTCTCCATGTTCCTGAACCTCAGATCTCTGCTGTCCGGAAGAATCTGGAAAAAGGCTCTCTGACTGAGATTGGCGGCAGATTCGCGCGAATGGTTTTCAGTGCATCGGACTTGATCGCAGCCGGCATGGCGTAGGGGATGAAGATGGGTGCGCCGTCGAATGGTGGTGACGCCGCAGATCCTGGCGCACGAGTGCCAGGGCCACATCGTGCAGGTCTTCGACCCGGTCTACCACCAGCGCATCGACGACGAGGAAGCGTCCTCAGTGTTCGCCTGCGAACCTTCCTGGGACAAGCGCTTCGCCCGGTGCCGGCGGCCGTTCATCGTCACCGGTGGAGAGCTGTCCATGGAGATGCTGGATCTCACTGTCGTTCCACAGTGGCGGCAAGATGACCGTGCCCTTCGAGGCGTTCCTGATCTTCTCCACCAGGCTTGCGCCCCCAGCAGCTCGGCGACGAAGCGTTCCTGCGCCGCATTCAGTACAAGATGCTTCGCAATCCGGGCGAAGCGGAATTCGCCGAGATCTTCCGCCAGTTCTGCCGCTCGCGCGAGCTGGCGTTCACGGAACCGCAACTGGAACGGTTCGTCGACAAGCACTATCGGCGTGCCGGCAAGGTGTTTCGCCGTTGTCATCCGCGCGACGTGCTCTCCCGCGCCGTGGAGCTGATCCACTTCGAGAAGCTGGCGCGCGCGCTCACCGACGACCTCCTCGACCGCGCTTTCGAGAGCTGCTTCCTGCAGGAGACCGACGAATAGTCAGAACAGATAGGCAGCGAGCAGACGCTTCAGCTCGGCGATCACCTGCGCGCGCTCGGCATCGCTGGGCTGCTCGTACGCGTAGGCGATGAGCCGGTCTCCGGTCTCGCTCACGATGCGCAGCTTCAGATCGAGATCCGGAGGCGCCTCGATCCCCAGCCGCTCGAGCACGAACCGTCGCACAATCGCGGCGGGACCGACGTCGGGTCGCACCTGGCGCTCCCGCGTGGAGGCGCTGATGTGCCGGCCGAGCGCGATGGTGCGGAAGTCGGGGTGCGCGTCGAGGAACGCCATGTACGCGTCGATCACCATGTCCAGAAAAGTCGGCGCTTCCATGCCATCCGAAGCCGCGAGGCACTGTTCCAGCGAGCTGCGAAACTCCTCCACCCTCTGCACGGCGATGCCGTCGATGATGGCCTGCTTGTCGGGGAAGAAGCGGTAGAGCGCACCCACCGAGACGCCCGCCTCGACGGCGATGCGGCTGGTGGTGATGTCTTCGAGCGGCACGCGGCCCAGCAGGGCGGACGCGGCCCGGAAGATCTGCTGCACGGTGCCGCTGCTGCGTCCCTGAACAGGGGTTCGTCGTACGGAAGCTGCTCCCATCTCATTGACATTATTGCAGGAAACATGGTAAACACGAAAGAGAATTCGCATTCGCGAATCGCCGAGGAGGACCGCCCAGCATGCCCGTGCCCGTCTCCCAAATGTGGACCGTCGCCAGCTACGTCCTGAAACAGAAGCTGACCGGCCGCAAGCGCTATCCATTCGTCCTCATGCTGGAGCCGCTGTTCCGCTGCAATCTGGCCTGCGCCGGCTGCGGCAAGATCCAGTATCCCGGCCACATCCTGAAGATGAATCTCTCGCCCGAGGAGTGCTTCCGGGCCGTGGAGCAGTGCGGCGCACCCATGGTCAGCATTCCCGGCGGCGAGCCCCTCCTGCACCCGCAGATCGGCGAAATCGTGGAAGGTCTGGTGGCCCGGAAGAAGTACATCTACCTGTGCACCAACGCGCTGCTCCTGAAGCAGAAGATCCATCTGTTCCAGCCGAGCAAGTACCTCACCTTCTCGGTCCACGTGGACGGCCAGCGCGAGCATCACGATTTCTCGGTGTGCCTCGAAGGCGGCTTCGACAAAGCGGTGGAGGGCATCCGCGAGGCCATGGGCCGCGGGTTCCGCGTCACCACCAACACCACGCTATTCGACGGCGCCGACCCGAACAGCGTGCGCGCCTTCTTCGACGAAATGATGGAGCTGGGCGTGGAGGGCATGATGCTCTCGCCCGGCTACTCCTACGACAAGGCGCCCGACCAGCAGCACTTCCTTGGACGCGCGCGCACGCGGCGGCTGTTCCGCGCCATTCTCTCGAATCGCAAGCCGGGCTGGCGCTTCAACCAGTCCATGCTGTTTCTGGAGTATCTGATGGGCCGCCGCCAGTACGCCTGCACTCCCTGGGGCATGCCCACCTACAACGTCTTCGGCTGGCAGAAGCCCTGCTATCTGCTGCAGGACGGCTACGCGGAGACCTTCGCGGAACTCATGGAGGCCACCGAGTGGCATCGCTACGGCACCGAATCGGGCAATCCGAAGTGCGCCAATTGCATGGTGCACAGCGGATACGAAGCCTCGGCCGTGGACGACACGTTCGGTTCGTTGAAGGGCTTCCTGGCGACGGTGCGCGCCTCGCTGTTCACGAGGCACGCCGATGCGGCGGCGCTGGCCATGCTGGAAGAACCGGTGAGCCCGCGTTCGGACCTGGTGCAACTGACGACGGAAGTGAGCGCGTGAATCTCGAGGGGCAAGTGTGGCCGTCCTGTTCGGAGCAGGAGCTTCGCGCCGGCCTCGAGAAGGCCTTCGACTACCGCGGCGACGTCACCATCACAAGGAAGGACGGAACCACGGTGGAGGGCTACATCTTCGACCGCCGGGTGGGCGCCACGCTGGCCGATTCGTTCGTGCGGATCTACCCGAAGAACCAGGGCGGGAAGGTCTCCGTCGCCTGGTCCGACATCGCCGGCCTCGCCTTCAGCGGGCGTGACATGGCCGCCGGCAAGAGCTGGGAGGCCTGGGTGAAGAACTACGTGGAGAAGAAGTCGGCGGGCGAGACGAACATCGGCCTGCACCCGGAAAAGCTCGACTGAACGGCGCGCGGCCCGTATACTGGGCTGTGACCAGGATTCCATTTACCCTTTTAGTTGCCGCTTTCGTTTCCCTGACGATTGGCGCGTTTGCGCAAACACCGCCCGCACCCCCTCCCGCTGAGCAGTGCCGCCAGGTGATCGACTCGGGGCTGCACGATAAGAACCCGGATACCCGGCTGCAGGCGGTGATCGCCCTCAGCCTTTCCAGCGCGAAACAGCCCTGGACCGGGATGCTGGCGGACATGCTGGACGACAAGGACATGCAGGTTCGCGTCGCCGTCGTTGCCAGTCTTGTGGACCTCAGCGGCCCGGGCACCAACAAGGCGCTGCTCAAAGCACTGAACGACGAGGTTCCGGAAGTCAGCTTTGCGGCCGCGCGAGCGCTCTACGGCCTTGGAGATCCCGCGGGCAAGGAGGCGCTGTTATCCGTTCTGTCCGGCGAGACGAAGACGAAGTCGGGTTTCATCACGACGCAGAAGCGCGATGCCATACGCATGCTGCACACGCCGCGAACCCTGTTCCTGTTCGCTCTGAAAACGGGCGCCGGCTTTGTTCCCTTACCCGGGTTCGGAGCGGGTGTCTCGTCCATGGAGGCGTTGCTCTTCGACCCCACCCTGTCCGGCCGCGCCAGTGCGGCGTTGCTTCTCGGCAAGGAAAGGGACGAGGGGACCTTGCAGGCGTTGAAGGATGCATTGAGCGATACCAACTGGTCCGTTCGAGCGGCGGCGGTGCATTCGATCGCGCTGCGCAACGACCCGGCCCAGAAGGACGCCGTGCTCCCCCTACTTCTCGACAAGGCCCAGCCGGTGCGGCTGCGCGCTGCCGTGGCCTGGCTGCGTCTGGATTCCATCGCGCACGCGCCGAAGGCTCCGATGCATCACAAAGCAGCACCGAACAAGCCTTAGTTTATCGGCCCGCCCACGTGAGCGTGAAGTCTCCGTGTTCATCCACCACGGTGTAATCGGGTGGGATCTGGAAGAGCGCCGCCTCCGGCTCGCTCCGGCCGACGTTGGTCAGCTTGTCGATTTGTTCTCCCATGAGCGGGCCGGTTCTTCGGCGAAAGACGACAAGCCTGAGCTCCGGCGACGTCCAGCTTTCGTCGACCTCGGTCATCGGATGATCGTTGCCCATCTCGCCCACCGGCCTGATGGTCGTGTGCCGAGTGCCCTCCACGATCAGGCCTTCCATCGACCGTGTTCCGAGGTTCTCGTCGACGATCTCCGGCGTGCCCATACTGCGTGGAGGTTGCGAGGCGGTGGGTGTTCCCGCGGTCGCGATATCGCCGTCCTGCGGCGCAACGGGGCGGGGTCGGAGAGGAGTTGGAGACACCGGCAATTCCTGCCGGTGCGCGACTTTGTTGACCGAATCCAGGACGTATAAGGCGTGAGCGACTGGATCGCTGATGTGGACCATCAGCAGCGCCGCCTGGCTTTCCGGGTTGGTGCTCCGCAAGGGCGATTCGGCGCGAACGCGGCCCGCGGAGTCCCGGCAGACCTTCATGGATGTGCTGTGCCGGATGTGCGTCCCGTCTGCCAGCGATTGATCGTTCTCCATGACCTGCTCGCCGGAATATGGAGCGCCGATGACCACCTGCATGGCGAAACGCGGGGCGGAGATATGCACGCCTCCCCGGAACCCCTTTTGCCCGGCGGCGGATGAAGGGTCCTGCGCGCTGGCGACGACCAACGGCGCGAGCATCACGGAAACGAGCAACGCGGGGTGAGCGTTCACCAGGCTGCCTCCTCGGCGCACATCCCAACAATACTACCTGGTGAGTTGCGCGGCGGAACAAACCTTCACGCGATCTCGTATCCATTCCAGATAACACCCAGGAGGTGCGTAATGTACTGCGTTCGTTGCGGCAAGGCGATGCAGGCGTCCGAAACGTATTGCTCCGTGTGCGGGAAACCCGTACGGGACATGCCCCTGATGCCCACCCAGAGCCGAATCGCCGGCCACGTGCGGTTGCTCGGCATTTTCTGGATCGCCATCTCCACGTTCCGGATTCTGCCGGCTCTGGTACTGGGAGCCATCTTCGGCAGCACCCCCGACTTTCCCCCGGGCGCCCCGGAGTTCGTACACCAGATCGTAATGACCGTGGCCGGCCTCCTCTTTGTGGGCGGTGCTCTGGGAATCATGGCGGGAGTCGGCCTGCTCAATCGCGCCCCGTGGGCACGTATGCTGGCGATTATTCTCGGCTGCATCGGCCTGATGGACATGCCGTTTGGAACGGCTCTGGGCGCCTACACGCTGTGGGTTCTGCTGCCGGCCCAATCCGAGCAGGAGTACCAGCAGATCTCGCGCGCGGCGTGACCCGGGTGGGGCAGGATTGTAATCGGCGTGCAGATTGCAGACCCGCCCCCACTACCGACCGGACTCCGGCACGGCATAATAGGATAGAGAGAGAACTTCCGCGATGGCTTCCACTGTCACGATGACCGGCGCTGAATTCGACGCATTGCCCTATGAAGACGGGCGGCGCTGGGAACTCATCGAAGGGGAGTTGCTGGCAGTGTCCAGCCCGACGCCAGAACATCAACTTGTGGTGCAGAAGCTTCTGTTTGTCCTGATGCTGTACTTCGGGAAGCGTCCAGGGGGCATCGTTCTGGCGGACGTCGAGTTCGCCCTGAGTGACGCGAATCGTGTGCGGCCGGATGTGCTGGTGCTGCTCGGAGAACGGGCAGCCACCCTGAACCGCTCACGGGTCCCGATTCCTGGAGCCCCGGATATCGCCGTCGAGGTGATTTCGCCGAGCGAGCGCACGTCCGAGAGCATGCGCAAGGTAGAAACGTATCTCCGGCACGGTGCCCGTGAGGTATGGCAGGTGTTCCCGACTCTGAGACAAGTGGTCGTCTACACTACGCGGGAATCCCGCCGGCTCGCCTCGCCTGAAACACTGACGACGAGCCTGCTGCCGGATTTTGCCCTTGCGATTTCTTCCCTGTTCGAGAACTGATCCTATTCGGCGGCGCGGCGACCCCACAACCGGCGGCCGCAGGCGAGAGCGACTACCGTGAACCAGGCCGTCACGAACAACAGCCAGGCGATCAGCCAGCGGAACACGAAGCTGGTCATCTCCAGCCCCAGGCCGCCCTCGTAAGGCACCCAGCGGATCAGCCGCAAGGGAACGTACAGGGCGAGCAGCAGAAGCACCGGGCAGCCGATCCAGAACGTCCAGCGCCGCAACAGGGCGAAGGACTTTCCCGCGAAGCCGCGCCAGCCCTGCCCCGCAATCGCGGCGACCAGCGGCAGCAACAGCACCGGCACCACCAGCCATTCCACGACGCGCACCTTCCACGTCATGAT
This sequence comes from Bryobacteraceae bacterium, assembly GCA_049510065.1. Taxonomy (GTDB): domain Bacteria; phylum Acidobacteriota; class Terriglobia; order Bryobacterales; family Bryobacteraceae; genus CAWACP01. The sequence continues at coordinate 59,488 of JBEKZH010000018.1, read as the reverse complement.
GCTGAGGATCAGCGCGGGACGAACCGGCCTGTGCAGGTGCAGGGTGAGCCATGAGGCCGTGGTGGCCGCCGGCGGGTAAGCCCGGTCCAGCAGCCATCCCAGCAGCCAGTACAGCGCCACCGCCACAACGGCGATGACGGTCAGCGGGAGCAGATGGCGAAACGCGGTTCGGCACGTCTGCGACAGCGGCAAATCGGGCTCGCGGAAATGCGCGAACACAGTGCCGTGCAGCCACACCGTGAACGCCACCAGCAGCAGGCCGAACAGGACCGTGGCCGCCAGTTGCAGCGCGCTGGCATCGCCGATGCCCAGCCACAGGTAAGCGCCCGCCACCACAGCGGCATTGGCCACCAGGTGCAGCGCCCAGATCTTAACGGTTGCGGCTCTCATTTCGCGTCCTTTCTCACTTGGCCTCCACGGTGCGCGCTTCGGTTGTCGCGAAGTAGTTGGGCTGATACATGGGCTGCACCTTCGCCGGGTTGACGTGGAACACGCCGGGGTTCACCACCTTCAGCAGGTACACATACTGTTGTTGCCCCTGAGTGAAGTACGTCTGGAAGATGGCCATGCGGTTGTCGTGCAACTCGCGGCGGGTGAACCACCAGCCCCACCAGTCGGGCTTCTGGTGCAGCTCGTACAGGTCGTCTTTCGCGATGAACTCGGTGCCCGCCGGGATGGGATCCTCGATCATGAGGTAGCGCCAGTCGCCTCCGGTGACGGTGAGGCGAACGGCCAGAATATCGCCGGGCGTGACCGCGCCCTGCAGCGGGTTGAGATCCCACACGACGCGGTCGCCGCTCTTCGACGGCGAGAGCTTGTAGTAATCGCGCAGGATGTTCAGGGCCACGGTCCCGGTGCGCGCCAGCTTCGGTTCCGTGGACGAATACTCTTCGCGCACGGACCAGTACAGCCGGCCCGAGCCCGCCATCTGCACGCGAATGCGATTCGACGCCGCGTTGAGATCGGTCTCGCGCAGATTCACCACGAACTCGCCGGGTGCGAGCGCATCGGCGGCGGTGAACGCTTTCGAGCCGGCCTGCTTGTCGTTCACGAACACGGTGGCGGTGAACGACGCGTTCAGCTCCTTCGTAATCTTCAGATAGTCGGTGAGGCCGAAGACCACCATGGCGGTCTGCTCGGTGGAGACCCAGTACCAGCCCTCGTTGCGGTGGTTCATCAGCCAGAGCGCCGCCTTCGGAAGAAGCGGGCTCTGCGAATCCACGCGCGCGATCAGCTTCACGGCATAGGCGGTGACCTCCGGTGAGGAATCGACGAACACGCTCATGAGCGTGTCCTCGCCCAGCGGCCACCAGGCTTCGGAGTCGTTCTGCTTCGCCATGGACTCCACCGCCCGAGCGGCCTCGCGGGCGCGCTGGTCCTTGATCGCGTCGAAGGCCAGTCCCATCTGCGCGGTTCCGTAGACGCTCATCTTCGAGCGCTCGGCCCACGCGGCGTCGAGCCTCGCGGCGTCAGAGGCGCCCTCGAGCGCCAGCGCGTAGTTGACGTACGCCTTCAGGTCGGCCACCAGACGCGGCTCCTTGTCATAGGCCTCGCGCAGCCATTTGGTGGCCTTCTCCAGAACGCCGTCGCGGATAGGTTGTCCGGCGGCCTTCGCCTGGCCCAGCCCGGTGATGACGTAGGCGGTCATGAAGATCTGGCTTTCGTCGGTTTTCCACCAGCCCCAGCCGCCGTCCTCGTGCTGGAAGTCGTACAGGCGATCCATACCCGCCGTGATCTTCTGCTGCAGCAGATCCGGGTCCTGATGCGGTTTCAGGTCCAGGTCCTTCATGGCCTTCGCCACTACGATATTTGGCAGGAAACTGGACATCGTCTGCTCGGTGCAACCGTAGGGGAAGGTGGTGAGGTAGTCGAGCGCGCCGAACACCGCGCCGGCGATGGACGGCGAGAAATGCACTTCCATATTGCGCGATCCGGGCGCCACCTGCGCCGGAAACGTGAGCGTGAAGTCGGTCTGTCCGCCGGCGGCGAGCGAGCCGGAGCGCGAATCGCTGAGCTTCACTCCCTGCGCGTAGACCGGCAGCGTCAGCTCCATGGCGTCGGACTCTTCGTTGGTGAGCGCCTTGCCGGTGATCACCGCTTCCGTGCCCGCGGGAACGCGAACGCGGAAGTCCACTTTGACGTCGCCCTTGCTGGGGATGCTGACATCCTGCGACGTCGCGCCGATCAGATCGAGGCCCTTCGCCTCCAGCGACACGCGGGCCGCTTTCGTATCGGTAAGGTAGTTGTGGACGATGGCCGAGAGCGTCATCTCATCGCCCTGAGTGAAGAAGCGCGGCACGGCGAGGCGCAGAATCACGTTCTTGCGAACGATGGTTTTCTGCGTGGCCGCGCCCACCTTCGTGTCGGCGGTGATGCCGCGAGCAGTGGCCCGCCAGGTGGTGAGCGAATCCGGGAAGTTGAAATCGACCCCGGCGTGGCCGTTCGCGCCGGTGTTCACCTCGGCCGACCAGAAGATGGTATCCGGGAAAGCCTTGCGGACCTTGGGCTGGATCAGCCGGTCGGGTTTGAGCTGCGTCAGCTTCTGCTGCTGCCGCAGGAGCGCGAGTTGCATGCGCCGCTTCCCTGCCTCGCCGCGGAAATAATACGACAGCGAATTGTCGGTATTAACAACATTATAGTTCCGCCCATAGAAAAAGTTCAGGATTTCCGGCGTGGTGTCCTTGCGGATGCCGTAGATGGCTTCATCCACAACGCCGAGGCTGAACTCGGCGGCCACCGGACGGCCGGCGTAATCCTTCGCTTCGATGTCGTAATGCGCGCGCTCTCCCGGCTTGTACTGCGGCTTGGAAGTGGTGATCGCGACCGCCAGCGTTTGCGCCACGGGCGGCACTTTCACCACCTTGCTGCCCTGATAGAACTGGCCGTTGAGGATGAAGGCCGCGCCCACGAAAAAGCTGGGGGCCTGATCGGCGCGCACGGGAACCTCGAAGGTGAACGACGATGACGTCGCGTCCACCACGTGCACCATGTCGAGCGTGCGCCCTTCCACCGAGACCAGCACCTCCGCGTGAGGCACGCCCGTGACCACCAGAATCTTCGCGGTATCGCCGGGGCGATAACTCTTCTTGTCCGGGACAATCTGCAGCGTGTCGCGTTTCTCGCCGTACAATGCCGCATCGCCGCCGCTCACCCACAGGTAGGAGGAATCCTCCACCTGGCGTTTCTCCGGCGTCGGCGCCGTCACCTCCACGCGCCACGAGCCGCCGCTGGGGATGATGAACTCGACCGAGGCATGCCCCTGGGCATCGGTGGTAACGTCCGCGGCGCTGCGCGTCACCTCTCGGCGGTTGCCCCAGTGCCACTCCTGCAATTGGGCCTTCACGGCGGTGCGGACGGGGTTGCCGTCGTAGTCGAGCGCGGTGATGTTGATGCGGGCGCGGCTGCCCGGCGCGTAGACATACTGGTCCGGCTCGGACTGCAGGTAGAAGCTGGCGAAGGTGGCGCTCAGCCAGCCGGTGCCGGTGATCTCGCGATTGCCTTCGTCGGTGACGCGGGCCTCAATGCGGTAGCGGAAGTCGGCGCCGTGCGCGGAAACGTCGGTGGGAATGGTGATGTTGAGCTTGCCATCGTCATCGAGCCGGCCCTCGTTTTGCGTGGCCTGCTCGCCGCCGGTGTCCTCATCCTCGTTGTTGTTCGCCTCGCCGGAGTCATCGCCCTCGAACTCGTAGCGCTTCAGCCAGGCGGTGGAGCGATAGACGGCCCACGTCACTTTGGCGTTCTTCACCGGCTCGCCGAAGTAGTAACGCGCGTCAATGGTGGCCTGCACGCTTTCGCCCTGGATCACCCGCGGCTTCACGGGAGTAACCCGCACTTCGTATTCCGGCTTCTTGTACTCCTCCACCTGGAAGCCGCCGGTCATGGAGTCGTAAGCCTCCCCTTCCCCGCCCTCGCCTTCGTCGGTCGCTTTCACGGCGTCCGGACGGATCTGAATGGAGTAATAGCCGAGCGCCGAGCCCAATGGGAGCGTGATGGAATCGTGCACGGCGCCCATTTGCGACACCGGAAGCCGCTTGTGATAGACGGATTTCTGGTCGGGGTCTTCGATGGACACGTCTATGTCGCGCACTTTGGGGAGGGCATAGCCGTTGGGGGCCTGGGTGCGCAGGATGGCCTTGAAATCCACGGTGTGGCCGGGGCGGTACACGGGGCGATCGGTGTAGACGTAGCCGTTCCAATCGCGATCCATGCGCGCGCCGATGGAGTACGAAGCCAGGCTCAACACCGCGAACTCGCCGCCGGCGCGGGCCATCAAACGAAGATCGCTATTATTGTTTGCGGCTACCGGCGTGTCCACCAGACCCTGCGCGTTCGCCTTCCAGCTCTTCGTGCTCACGTGCGTGTTCGTGTTGGACCAGAGCGTCACTTCGGCGTCGGGTACCGGCTGCCCGGATTTCCGATGGACCACCAGCGCCACCATGCGCCCCGGCATCTGCTTGGTGATCATGGCGAGGTCGGAGACGATGACGATGGTGTAGGCGCGAAGCTGCTGGTGCACGGCCTCCACCAGATACACGCCTTTGCCCTTCACCTCGATGGGCACCGTCTGGGTTTCCCATCGCTCTGCGCTCTTGACGGACTGATGCCACGTGGCCACCAGTTGCTGTGAGTTCAGTAGCGGGGCCTCGGCATAACTGGCCACGTTGCGCGTGCGGGCCGGCTTGCGCGTGAATGCGGCGCGGATGCGGTGTCGCGATTCGAGCGAGAACTGTTCCCGCAGCAGGTTCCCCATGCTGGTTCGCCACCCCGCCTTGAACTCGTGGAAGCGCTCCAGCAGCGTCTGCTCGCGAGGCGGGCGTGGGGCCCGCCCGCCGAACATGTGCGGGTCGTCGAGCTGCTCGAAGAAGCGCACGGGATCGTTGACGCGGTAGACGCGGAAGTCGAGCGACGTGACGTTCCACGCGTTCAACTGCACCGATACCTGCTCACCGGCGCCAAACGTTTTGGCGCTGGCCAGGGCGAAGTACGGCTCCTCCTCGGTCTGCCCGATGCCGGGCGCGGAGGCGAGGAGCAGCGCAAGCCCCCAAACCGTGTGTCTCAAAGAATGTTCCATCGGTATACGCCCAGAAAGTTGGAGTTTCCTTCCACCGGCCGCCAGCGGGGCTCGGGATGATGCAACAGTTCCGGCACCGTGAGCCGCCGGATTTCGCCGGCATGCGAACCTATGGGGCCGGTGTGATACACGACGTAGCGCTGACGGCTTTCGTCGAAGTGGCTGGAGCCAAGCCAGACCATGCTGTGGAATCGAAGCGTGCCGCCGGCCTGACGGAAGAACAGCAGGTCGCCGGGGCGGGCCTGTTCCAGAGAGTGGCTGACGAAATGAGTGTTGAAGCGCTGCAGAGTCTGCGCGTCGGCGAACTGCGCGAATGCGCCGTCACGGAGGTCGGAAGCGTGAAACGGGCCTGCGCGGATGCGGAACAGGTTCGCCTGCAGCGGAGTGTACGGGTACGCGTATTTGTGCACGTCCGGCAGCGTGGGAATCAGCGGGAGGCGCGCGCGGGCAGCCCAGGTGGAATCGTGCGTCATGAGGGTCTCGCGCCAGGCGTAGCGAATGAGCGCGGCACAGTCGATTATCTCGTCAGGCAGGTCTTTGCGAAAGAACTGCGCCTCTGCCAGGAAGGTGAACCACTGGCGGAAGGCGTCGCGGTCGGCGGGCCCCAGACGCAGGAAGTCCGGCGTGCCGTCCTGGTTGCGGTCGCTTTCGTCGAGCGAGGTAGTGACGGTGGCGAAGGCGGGCTGGTAGCCGAGCGCTTCGGCGCGCAGCCTGATCCGGCCCGCGGTCACGCCGACACGCAGGGTGCGCCGCGCGGCGTCCAGCTCGGCCAGATGCCGGCCTTCCACGATTTCGAGCCTGCTGTCGGCGGGTGTGGTGGTGATGTCGAGCTCGGAGACGCCGTCGGCCGGGGCGTCGAGCGCGGAGATGCGGATTTCGACGGGCGTAACATGGCGTACACACGCCACTGCCGCCAGCGCGGTAGCGACCGCCGACCCAGCCATAGCCCTCCGAGACGTGAGTGGCAAAGGAGTATTGTACGGTTGATTGGGGACCGGAGTCGAGGGGTATCGCGGCGGAGCCGAAAAGCCGCGGAGCGGCGGCAGAGCCGAAGAGCGGCCGCATTGCCCAAGTTGTGTCCCGCAGTAGGGCAGCGTTGCTCCCGTTGGCGCGTTCCCTGCCCCGCGCCAATACTGCGCGGTCCGCAACGGGTCCTTTGTGAATCGGCGTGGCATGGGATAGAGTGATCTCATGACCAAATGGGAATATGGTTATGCGACATTCGACGGAATCTCCTTCAGTGATTGCGAGTCCATGCGTATCGGCTCTCCTCCTTTCGATCTGCCCAACTTTTTTTACTGTGCCGGGCGTTCGGGGTGGGAGTTTTGCGCGACACTTCCAGAGCTTCGCGGCCTGCGGTTCGAAGAGTGGCAGGGTCCAAGAAACCTGATGCTGATCTTCAAACGGGCGACCGAACATCTACCCTCTGGTCCCTTTGTTCCGACCGACTAACAATGGGCTCCGCGTGTCTCGCGAAGAGTCCTTCCGCAAGGGACGCCGCGTGGCGTTATGATAGGCAGCGACCATGAGAGTTCCATTCCATTTGCAAGGCCTGCAGCCGCTTTCGTTCTCGGTCGAGGGAACAACATACAGTTACGAGACCGTAACACGGCTCGCCCACAGGCAGAATTTGGACGCGAACATCCAAGAGTCCGTGATTGAGACGCCGGAAGGAAAGAAGGTGTGGCTGACGGTGGTTGGCGACGAAGACCAGATGTCGCCATTTGGGATCCAGCACGGTTGGTACGTCGCCAAGCTGCTTGATACCGAGAGCGCCGACTCCCTGGTCAGAGCGTTTGCAGCCTTCGGCAACACGTAGAGAGCCTACGACTCCGGTAAGGTGATCGTGACGGAGCGGAGGAGCCGAACCGAGTCGCCATCAGGATCACAATTCCGCGAACAACTCGGAAAGCGACAGGGCGAAACCGGGGAGGACTGACTCGGCGCTCAGCGTCTCTGTCTCGTCCAAAAGCGTCCAGGTACCGTCCGCACGATAAATACGAACGTGCTTTGATTTCGGGGACACAACCCAGACTGACTTCCCACCGGCGGCGAGGTACTCGGCAATCTTCAGCTCGATGTCCTGGGCGGCGTTGCCGGGCGACAGAACCTCGATGGCAATATCAGGCGCGCCGGGGATCCAGTCGGTATCGCCGCGGAGCAGTGGACGGCAGAGCCGAAGAGCGGCGGCATTGCCCCGCTCGTTGGCGCGTTCCCTGCCCCGCGCGAATCGTACGCGGTCCCGGAAAGGGTAAGTTTTGAGATGTGCCGAACCCGGCAAGAGCAGAGCCGGCGGCGTGCTGGGGTGGCGTTAGCGTTCGCCGGAGAATCGGGCCATTCCCATGATGTGCATGTGCATGCATGTGATAATAGAGGCGATGCGAACCACCATTGAGATGAAGTCTGAACATCGCGCGCGCATCCTCGAACTGGCCGCCAACAGAGGCGAGAAGGGGTTCTCGACCGTGGTGGCTGAGGCGCTGGAACTCTACCTCGAAACTCAGAAGGGTCGGGCGAATGCGATCCGCGGCGCGCTCGCGCTGAAGGGATCCATGAGCGAGACGGAAGCTGCCGGTCTGTTGACTCAAGCCCGGAGAATCCGGGAGAACTGGCGATGACCATCGCCGATACGGATGTCCTCATCGATTACCTCGCGGGCAGGGGCGAAGCCGACGCAGTGGAGCGATTGCTTCGCCGTGGCGCAATCAGGACAACGGTCATCAGCCGGTTTGAGCTCCTCTCGGGTGCGAAGAACCCGAAGCAACTTGCCCGCCTGGTTCAACTGCTCGGGGCGGTGCCGTCGCTGGGGCTGGACGACGCGGCTGCCGACGCTGCCAGTGAGATTCGCAGATCCCTCGAACGATCGGGCACTCCCATCGGGATGGCCGACAGTCTGATTGCCGGCATCGTGACCAGCAACGGCGGCACCCTGCTGACCCGAAACCGCCGTCACTTTGAACGGGTTCCGGGCATGAGTCTCGCCTGAACTGCGCCGAATCCGGTTTCAACCAGCCCCTTCCCCGCGCCGCCGCTGGCGCAGTGCGTCAGGTGGGATGATGAATCACGGGTGGGCAACGTGAAATTCTCATTGGGCGATCAAGACGCCCAGAGGAGAGAGTTTGCAGGACCCACGGACGAGGTCTATAGCCTCTGGTTCCACCTTCCAGCAGACCGTCACCACGACCTCCGACAAGATCGTAGCGTTCCGCTGCGTCCCGATCAGCGCTCCCTGATGCTGCGCTGCCAGGGGACCTGCCAGCCACCACAGATGTGCTGTTAACTCGTCTATGCCGCTACGTGGCGCGAGTGCTGGCCCGCCAGATAGCGGGTGATGCCTTCGGCCGCCTTGCGGCCTTCGGCGATGGCCCAGACCACCAGCGACTGGCCGCGGCGGATGTCGCCGGCCGCGAACACGCCGGGCACCGACGACATGTAGTCGTCATCGGCTTTCACGTTGCCGCGCGCGTCGAAGGCCACGCCGAGCTGCTCGATCATGCCGTGACGCACCGGCCCGTTGAAGCCCATGGCCAGCAGCACCAGATCCACGTCCATGGTGAACTCGGTTCCGGCGATGGGTTCGAAATGGGGCGCAGCGCCCACGCGGATCGCGTGCAGCTTTTTCACGTTGCCGTGTTCGTCGCCGGTGAAGCCGGTGGTGGCCACGCTCCACTCGCGCATGCCGCCCTCTTCATGCGAGCTTTCCTGGCGAAGCTGTAGAGGCCAGAGCGGCCAGGGCGTGGAGGGAGAGCGGTCGTCCGGAGGAACCGGCATGATCTCGAACTGGGCCACCGAGGCGGCCTTCTGGCGATGCGACGTGCCCAGACAATCGGCGCCGGTGTCGCCCCCTCCGACGATCACCACGTTCTTGCCGGTGGCGACGATCTGGTTGGGCACCGCATCGCCCGCGCCGCGCCTGTTCTGTTGCGGAAGGAACTCCATGGCGAAGTGGATGCCCTTGAGCTCGCGGCCCGGCACCTTCAGATCGCGCGCCTGTTCCGCGCCGCCGGCCAGCAACACGGCATCGAAGCCGCGACGCAGTTGGATCACGTCGACATTCACGCCGACGTGCGCGTTGGTGCGGAACTCGACGCCCTCGGCCTTCATCTGCTCGATGCGCCGGTCGATGATGGACTTCTCCATCTTGAAATCGGGGATGCCGTAGCGCAGCAGGCCGCCGATGCGGTCGGCTTTCTCGAACACGATGACGCTGTGGCCCGCGCGCGCAAGCTGCTGCGCCGCGGCCAGACCCGCCGGACCCGAGCCGATCACGGCCACGCGCTTGCCCGTCTTCTGGTGCGCCGGTTCGGGCCGAATCCAGCCGGCCGTGAAGGCGTGCTCGACGATGCTCTTCTCGATCTGCTTGATGGCTACTGCCGGCTCGTTGATGCCCAGCACGCAGGCCGCTTCGCAGGGCGCGGGACAGATGCGTCCGGTGAATTCCGGGAAATTGTTGGTGGAGTGCAGGACGCGGATGGCTTCCTTCCAGCGGTCCTTATACACCAGGTCGTTCCAGTCGGGGATGATGTTGTTCACCGGGCAACCGGTGTGGCAGAAGGGCACGCCGCAATCCATGCAGCGCGCGCCCTGGGTGCGCACGCGGTCTTCGGGGAACTCCTGGTAGACCTCGAACCAGTCGTTGACGCGTTCGGCGACGGGCCGGCGGGCGGCCACTTCGCGCGGGTACTCCATGAAGCCGGTTGTCTTACCCATGAAGAACCTCCCGGCAATCCGGGCGCGTGCATCGAGACGAGTCTCGATGCGGCAGGCAGGAGTGCCTGCGCCACGTGAACCAGAATCGTGGCGCAGACACTTGTGTCTGCCGCGCCGGCGCTCGTGACCCGACACTGTTTCCCGGCAGAAAGTTACCCATGCAGGACCTCCTGCGGCGCCGGCGGCTTCCCGGCGATGGTGACGGCGTGCGCCGCGGGCTGCCGTTTGACGCCCATCACGCGTTTGTACTCGTGCGGGAACACCTTGACGAATTTCGGAATCAATTGCGTCCAGTTGTCCAGGATCCACCGGGCGCGTGGGCTCGCCGTCAACTCGGCATGCCGCACGATCAGGCGGTGCAGTGTCTCTGTGTCGGCCTCGTCGGTGACCGGCTCGAGGTCGACGCTGGTCTTGTTGCACATCACGCTCTGAAACTCACCGGTCTCGTCCAGTACGAAAGCGATGCCGCCGTTCATGCCGGCGCCGAAGTTGCGGCCGGTCCTGCCCAGCACCACCACCAGGCCTTTGGTCATGTATTCGCAGCCGTGATCGCCCACCGATTCCACCACCGCGGTGGCCCCGGAATTTCGGACCGCGAAGCGCTCGCCGGCCATGCCGTTGAAGAATGCTTCGCCGCTGGTGGCCCCGTAAAGCACCACGTTGCCCACCACGATGTTCTCTTCGGGCACGAACGTGGAATTGCGCGGCGGGTAGACCACCAGCTTGCCGCCGGACAGGCCCTTGCCCACGTAGTCGTTGGCGTCGCCTTCCAGCGTCAGCGTTACTCCGTTGGCCAGGAACGCCCCGAAACTCTGCCCGGCCGAGCCGGTGAACTGGAAGCGGATGGTGTCCTCAGGCAGGCCCTCGGACCCGTGCTTGCGCGCGATCTCGCCGCTGAGCATGGCGCCCACGGTGCGATGCACGTTGCGAATGGGCAGCTTGAACTCCACCGGCGTCTTGTTGTCGATGGCGTCCCGCGCGTGGTCGATGAGCTTGTAGTCGAGCGCCTGCTCGAGGCCGTGGTCCTGCGCGATAGTACAGCGGCGGCCGATGCGGCCCGGCACCGGCGGGTTGAACAGGATGCTGTCGAAGTTGAGGCCGCGCGCCTTCCAGTGATTGCCCGCGTCGGCCATCTCGATCATGTCCACCCGGCCGATCATTTCGTCCATGGTGCGGAAACCCATGCTGGCCATATAGCGGCGGACCTCTTCGGCCACGAAGAAGAAGTAGTTGATGACGTGCTCGGGCGTGCCCCGGAATTTGCGGCGCAGGTGCGGGTCCTGGGTGGCGATGCCCACCGGGCATGTGTTCAGGTGGCACTTGCGCATCATGATGCAGCCCATGGTGACCAGCGGCGCCGTGGAGAAGCCGAACTCCTCGGCGCCCAGCAGCGCGGCGATCGCCACGTCGCGGCCGGTTTGCAGCTTGCCGTCGGTCTGCACGCGAATGCGGCTGCGCAGGTCGTTCATCACCAGTACCTGCTGGGTCTCGGCCAGGCCCAGCTCCCAGGGAATGCCGGCGTGCTTGATGGAGGTGAGCGGCGAAGCTCCGGTCCCTCCGTCGTGACCGCTGATGAGCACCACGTCGGCATGCGCCTTGGCCACGCCCGCAGCGACGGTGCCCACGCCCACCTCGGCCACCAGCTTCACCGAAATGCGCGCTTTGGGGTTGACGTTCTTGAGGTCGTAGATGAGCTGCGCCAGATCCTCAATGGAATAGATGTCGTGATGCGGCGGCGGCGAGATGAGCTGCACGCCGGGAATAGAGTGGCGCACCCGCGCGATCACCTCGTCCACTTTGTGGCCGGGCAACTGGCCGCCCTCGCCGGGTTTCGCGCCCTGCGCCACCTTAATCTGCAACTCGTCGGCGTTCACCATGTAATTCGTGGTGACGCCGAAACGGCCGGACGCCACCTGTTTCACCGCACTGCGCCGCAGGTCGCCGTTGGCATCGCGCTGGAAGCGCTCCTCGTCTTCCCCGCCCTCGCCCGTGTTGGAACGGCCGCCGATGCGGTTCATGGCGATGGCCAGCGTCTCGTGCGCCTCCCTGCTGATGGAGCCGAACGACATGGCCCCTGTGGCGAAGCGCTTCACAATTTCGCTGACTGGCTCCACGTCGTCCAGAGAAACCGGCCGCGCCACCGTCTTCAGCTTCATCAGACCGCGCAGCGTGCACAGGTGGCGGCTCTGATCGTCCACCAGGCGGCTGAACTCCTGGAACGTCTCGAAGCCTTTCGCGAAACCGCGCACAACAGCCGCGGCGGCGCCCGGTCTCGGCTCATTCAGCATGGCCGCCGCCGTGTCTTGTACGCTGGGCTGCCGCACCGAATGCTGCAGCTTGCTCACGGTGAGCGGGTTCAGCAGATGGTATTCGCCGTTGACGCGGTAGTGATACTGGCCGCCAAGGTCGAGCTCCTTCTCCGATTCGGTGAACGGACGAAACGCGTGTTCGTGCTTCATCTGCGCTTCGCGCGCCAGCACTTCCAGACCCACGCCCTCAATGCGCGATGCGGTGCCGGTGAAGTACTTGTCCACCAGCTCCTTGTTCAGGCCGATGGCCTCGAACACCTGCGCCCCGCGATAGCTCTGCAGCGTGGAAATGCCCATCTTCGAAAAAACCTTCAGCAGGCCCTTGTTGACGGCCTTCTTGTAGTTCCTGAGCGCGGTCTCAAAGGTGACTCCGTCCGGCAGGTGGCCGCGCAACGCCTGCTGCTCCAGCGTCTCGATGGCCAGATAGGGGTTGATGGCGCTGGCGCCGTAGCCGATGAGCAGCGCGTACTGCATGATCTCGCGCGGCTCGCCGGATTCGATGATCAGGGCCACCTGCGTGCGCGTTCCCTCCCGCACCAGATAGTTGTGGACCGCGGTCAGCGCCAGCAGGCCGGGTATGGGCGCGTACTCTTCGTCAATGCCGCGATCGGACAGAATCAACAGCGTGTAGCCGGATTTGATGGCCAGCGACGCGCGCCGGCAGAGGCTGTCCAGCGCCCGTTCCATCTCCTGGCCGTCGCCGCCTTTGGCCCGGAACAGCATGGGCAACGTGGTGCTCAGCAGCTCGCTGGTGGAGACGCGGCGCAGCTTCTCCAGATCGCGATTGGTCAGGATGGGGTGCGGCAGCTTCAGCGTGTGGCAGTTCTGCGGCGTCTCCGCCAGAATGTTGCGCTCGGTTCCGATGTAGCTGGTGAGCGACATCACCAGCTCCTCGCGAATGGGGTCGATGGCCGGATTGGTCACCTGCGCGAAGAGCTGCTTGAAGTAGTTGAATAGTGGCTGCGGCTTGTCGGAGAGACAGGCCAGCGGCGTATCCGTACCCATGGAGCCCACCGGCTCCTGGCCGTCGATGGCCATGGGCAGCATCAGCATGCGGATTTCCTCTTCGGTGTAGCCGAAGGCGCGCTGGCGCGTGATGATGCTGTCCTGGTCGGAGGGGTGGAAGCGCGGCGGCTCGGCCAGATCGTCGAGCTTGATCTGGTTTTCCTTCAGCCACTGCGCGTACGGCCGGCGGCTCCACAGCCGCTCCTTGATCTCTTCGTCGGGAATGATGCGGCCTTCGGCGATATCGGCCAGTAGCATGCGGCCGGGCTGCAGCCGGCCCTTGTAGCGCACGTCCTCTGGCTTCACCGGGAGCACGCCGGTCTCCGACGCCATGATGAGCAGGTCGTCTTTCGTTACCAGGTAGCGCGCCGGACGCAAGCCGTTGCGGTCGAGGGTGGCGCCAATCACGCGGCCGTCGGTAAACGCCACCGCCGCCGGGCCGTCCCACGGCTCCATCAGAGAAGCGTGGTATTCGTAGAACGCCTTCTTGTCCGGATGCATGGTGCTGTCGGCGTCCCACGCTTCCGGAATCAGCATGGCCATCACGTGCGGCAGGCTGCGGCCCGCCAGCGCCAGCAGCTCCACGGCGGAATCGATGGCGGCCGAATCGCTGACGCCCGGCTGAATCACCGGGAAGGTCTTCGCCAGCGCCTTGCCGAACAGCGGCGAATCCATGATGCTCTGGCGCGCGTGCATCCAGTTCTGGTTGCCGCGCAGCGTGTTGATCTCGCCGTTGTGGCAGAGATAGCGGAACGGGTGCGCCAGTTGCCAGGTGGGGAACGTGTTGGTGGAGAAACGCTGGTGCACCAGGCACAGCGCACTTTGCGCGTCGGGGTCGGAAAGCTCGTGATAGAAATTGGCGATCTGCGGGGCCAGCAGCAGGCCCTTGTAAACGATGGTGCGCGACGACAGCGACGGAAGGTAGAAGAAACCCTTGTCGTGGATGTCCGAGTTGCCAATCTCGTTCTCCACTCGCTTGCGCACCACGTACAGCTTGCGCTCGAACTCGTCCTGCGGCATCCCCGAAGCCGCGCGGATGAAGATCTGCTCGATGTACGGCTGCGAAGCGCGGGCGATGCGCCCGATGGCGTTGGAATTCACTGGCGTGTCCCGCCAGCCGAGCACGGTGAGTCCCTCTTCCCGCACAATGCGCTCGAGGATGCCTTCCACCTGCAACCGTTGCGCCGGCTCCACGGGCAGAAAAACCATGCCGATGCCGTACTCGCCGGGGGCGGGCAGCGTGAAGCCCAGCTTCGAACATTCCTTCGCGAAGAAACGGTGGGGAATCTGAATCAGAATCCCCGCGCCGTCGCCCGTTTCCGGATCGCAGCCGCAGGCGCCGCGATGCGTGAGGTTGATCAGGATCTGGATGCCCTTGAGAATGATGTCGTGCGAGGGCCTGCCCTTGATGTTGACCACGAAGCCGATGCCGCAGGCGTCGTGCTCGTTGCGGGGGTTATACAGTCCCTGCTCGGCGGGTAATCCGTTATAAAGATCCACCTGTCGCTCCTTCGGATCAGTGGGATGTGGTCAGTATACCAGCCATCACAGTATAAGTACAATCAAAATCTGCTTGACGTAGTATTGGTGTGTGTAATACTATGAAGCCGGGATTTGTCGCATTGGAAACACTCAGGTTGTATCGGGACATCGCCCAGGCGCGCAGTTTCAGCCAGGGCGCTCATTTGAATGGCGTAAGCCAGTCCTACGCCAGTCAGCAGATCCGGGAGTTGGAACGGAGTCTGGGGATTGCCCTCCTCGACCGCGGTACACGTCCGTTAAGTGTCACCGACGCGGGAAAACTCTACCTGGAGTTCTGCCGGGACGTGCTGCGCCGCGACGAAGAGTTCCACGTCGCTCTGGACCGGCTGAAATCCGAAGTGGACGGCACCGTACGGGTTGCGGCTATCTACTCGGTGGGGTTGTCGGAGATGTCCGAGCTGGAGCGCGAGTTCTCCCGGCGCTACCCCGGAGCGCGGCTGGAAGTGGAATACCTGCGTCCCGAAAAGGTGTACGAAGCGGTGGTTTCCGACCACGCCGACCTCGGTCTGATGAGCTACGCCGAGCCGACGCGGGAGGCGACGGTACTGCCGTGGCGAGACGAAGAGATGGTGGTGGCGGTGGCGCCGAACCACCCACTGGCTCGCTGGACCGGAGTGCACGCGCACGAACTGGAGGGGCTGGATTTTGTCGCGTTCGACGAGGACCTGCCCATCCGCCGCGACATCGACCGTTTCCTGCGCGAGCAGGGCGTCACCGTGCAGGTGACCGTCCACTTCGACAACCTGCAGATGATGAAGGAAGCGGTGGCGCACGGCGCGGGGGTGAGCATTATGCCGGCGCGGGTGATGCGGGAAGAGATCGCCCAGGGACGATTGCTGCCGGTGCGGCTGATTCCCTCGACGCTGTTCCGGCCGGTGCGGATTGTGCATCGCAAGCGGAAGCGGTTCAATCGGGCGGCGGAGGCGTTTCTGGAGCTGCTGCAGGCGCCGGTGCCGACGGACGCGGAAGCGCTGGTGGGCGTGGCGCCCGCAGGACAGTAGGGCAAGGCGTGGCGCAGACCCACTCCATATACTGTCGCGGTTCGCTCTGATCAGCCGTCACTAACAGGCCGGTGAATGGCATGCCGCGGCCCCCGCGAGCGAGAAAGCATGCCATCCGAGACAGCACCGCCGCAAATGCCAGGACATCCGGCATCCACAACGTCCGTCCTTCTGTACATCGCTCTAATGGGTAGCGATCGCGTTAGGCACGCCCGGCAGCGGGATCGTATCCACCGTCGCCGGCGAATTCGAATCGGTCGAAATCGTGTCGATGTGGATCCGCGACAGGGTGGAATCGCACTGGTTGCCCACCAGCACTGTCCTGTCTTCCCAGCTTCCCAGATCCTCCACCTGCGCAACCGCGATGGATCCCGGACAGGGCCCCACTGTCACATGCGCGATCTGCGTCGCGTCCCGCGCAGCCAATGGGATCACGTCAACGATCCCGGGCGCGGTGCCCTCAGTGCCCGTCATTAACGTCACGTAAGCCGTCGGCGAGTTCCTGCTGATAGCGACTCGAGCCGGACTGCCGTTCTGCGTGTTGATGGTCCACCAGAGGTGCGGGTTCCCCTGGCTCGCATCGTCCACGAAGACGTAGATCTTGTCGTTGCCGATGCTGGGCACCACCACAAATCCCTGTCCCACGGCGATATCGTCGACGCCGTCATCCATTGGCGCGCTGCCCAAAACCACCGGATTGCTTCCGCCGCTGAGTTTGAACAGAGTCCCGTTGGAGATCACGTAAAGACCCACGTCCTTTCCAATGAGACTCGGCTGCTGGCCGGCGCTCATCTGGAGCGTGGCGGTAACCGACAGCTTCGATTTATCGATGACGCTGACTGCAGCGGCGAATGGATGAGCAGCGTAGACGTATTTGTCATCCTGTGCGAGCGCCAGCGCGATCTTACCGCCGGTGGAGATGTTGGTGGCGGTGTAGGTGCCGGAGCCGCTCAACACGTTGTACATCTGAAGGTCGCCCGTGGTTGGCGGTACCCAGAGCTGGTGCGCGAGCACTGGCACTTTGCCGTTTGCCAGGGCATCGAGGATGTCGTCCAGTTCCGGATCCTGGTAGTTGAACAGGAGCACCTGCGTATCCAGAGCGGGTGTCTGCGCAGTGAGCGTGAGGGTCTGACCTTGCTTGTAGCTCTCCGTGCCGTGCACGAGGAACTTCCCGCCGGCTACCCATACGTCCGCCTTCTTGCTGCAACCCGCCAGAAAACTGCAGCCCACTAGGCATTGCAGAGCGAGCCCGATCCTGGCCGCGCGTACCGAAAAAAGTCCGTTGATCATTGTCTTTTCCCCTGATGGATCTGTCTACTGGAAGGTCACGTACTGCGCGGTCACGGCGAGTGAGTCCGCAAACCCGTAGTCAAGCCCGGCGGCATGGAAGGTGGCCTGCGGCTGGACCGGCAGCATGCCAACGCCCAGCAGGCCCAGCGATCCTCCGCCGTTGCGGGTGGCCGGAACCCGGCTCAGGATGGCTGATGGTACGGTGAAAGTTCCCGCTGCCGCGTTGGCCGTACACAGGAAGACCTCGCTGCGGTTATCGGGAGTGTCCGCGTTGCCTCCCATGATGAGCGCGATCAGATTCGCGGCGTTTGCGCCGGGCGTCCAGTTCAATGTGAGGCCGGCCGAACGGGTGACCACGCTGGACTGGTCCGACGTGGACCACGTAACCGTGGGCGCATCCCCGAGCACTGCGGAGAACGGACCGACGTCGGCGCCGCCCGCGCCGCTCACCGTGTAGGAACCGCCGGTGAGGAATAGCGGATTCGAGCCCTGCACCGCGGACGCCAGCAGCCCGCCGTAGAGACCCGCCGCGGAATCGAGCTCCACGTTCGCGGCGCCGTTGCTCACCGAGAGCACACCGGCATCCAGGCCCGATCCCGCCCCGGTGAGTCCCTGAATCGGCGATCCGACAAACGCGTTGCCCGCATCGAGGAAAACGTTGCAGGTGCCCGTGGGCGGGAGCGAGTACAGCGGGCTGAAGACATAGAGAGTGTCCGTGTCGTTCCGGAAGATGGCCGCCCCGAAGTCTGCCGCCGCGTTCATGGCCAGCGCGCCTGAACCGACCGTGACGCTTGCACGCGTTAGGAGCACCCCGCCATTCTTGCCCTTGAGCGCCTGCCCGAACGGGTTCACCGGATCGCTGCATGGTCCGCCGTCGGGGGAGATCGCAAGCGTGGCCACGTTGCTTGGAGTGCCGCCCGGGAAGGTGACAATCTGTACGGGCACGTGACAGCCAAAGGGCCCATCCTGCGGGATGGTGAAGACGATCTCATCCTCTCCCGCACAGCAGCCGCTGCGTCCACCGTAGGAAGCGGAAAGGTGGCTGGTTCCCAGACTGACGTTGACGCTGATGGGGAACGAGCCGGCCTGGGGTGCATTCGCGTCGTCGCCATTGAGGGATGCACCGAGACCGCTCGCCCAGAGAATCACCACCTGCCCGGGTTTCGCGGGGCTGGTGAGCGAGTTAACGGGGAGTGGTCCATTGACGAAGTCCTGGGCAGCTCCGGGGCCCATGCCCGAGCTGGGAACAGTGAACAGGGCCACATTGGTTGTGCCGACCTGCGCGGTAGCGGGCGCCGAAGTCTGGCCCTGATAGGTCAGTGTGACCTGTACGATCCCCAGCGGTGCGTTCGAGGGCATGATGGCGGCTACCTGGCCGGAGTAGACATAGAGCGGGAGAGCGTTCACGGTCGTCGCGCCCTGAGTGACCGCGACGGAGACTCCGCCCAGCGTGGTTTGCAGGGGGAACGAAGTCGCCGACAGCACGCTGGCAGGGCCCAGGCCGGAGCCGAAGATCACGAAGATGGACCCCTGAGCAATGGCGCCGCCAGGGAAATCGGCCGGGGTGTAGTTGGCCGCGCTCACCACGCCGGCGTCGGTTCTGATCACCGGGATCGCCTGGCCCATCAGCGAAGCGCAGCCGAACAGCACGGCCGACGCCGCGCACACGTATCGAAACAAAGGAACTGGTGTGGTCATCGTCACTCGCTGAACGCCCGGCACTGGCCCGGCGAAAAGCGTTCTCCTCGGACAGGAAGTGGTGCGCAACCTCGCGTTTGTGACAAGAAACCGGAAAAATCGGGAAACTACCGCCGCTGTTCCCCGTAATAGGCTGCATGGGACCGCTCGGCAATCAGCTCAAACACGTTCTCCGCCGGCTGCGGCGCGCGCCGATGTTCGGCGCGATCACGCTGCTCACGCTGGCCATTGGAATTGGCGCCAATACGGCGATCTTCAGCGTGATCGAGAGCGTGCTGCTGAAGCCGCTTCCCTACCCGCATCCGGAGCAACTGGTCAGCATCATGCACAGGGCTCCGGAATTCCACATCGATCTGCCCTCGGCGCCCGGCAACTATTTCATCTATCGCGAGGAGGGCCGCACGTTCCAGGATGTCGGGCTCTTCACCATGGACACCATGAGCGTTACCGGTCAGGGCGATCCCGAACAGGTGCGTTCGCTGCTGGTAACCGACGGCGTCCTGCCCATTCTGGGAGTGCCCCCCGCCATGGGGCGCGGGTTCACGAAGAAGGACGATTCTCCGGGGAGTCCCGACACGGTAGTGCTGATGTGGGGGTACTGGCGCCGGAAATTCGGCGGAGACCCCGCGATGATTGGGCGGCGAATCATGGTGGACGGCAAAGCGCGCGAGGTGATCGGCGTGATGCCGGAGCGCTTCCGCTTCCTCGACGCAGACCCGGCTTTGCTGGCGCCGCTGCAGTTCGACCGCGCGAAATTGCATCTGGGGAACTTCAGTTTCCCGGGCATAGGGCGGCTGAAGCCTGGCGTCACCGTCGCCCAGGCCACCGCCGACGTGCAGCGCATAGGGCCCATCTGGCTGCGCAGCTTCCCACCGCCGCCTGGGTTCACCGCTCACGTTTTCGAGGGAGTGCAGCCGAATTTGAAAACGCTGCGGCAGTTCGTCATCGGCGATGTCGGGAGCACGCTGTGGGTGCTGATGGCGACCATCGGCATGGTGCTGCTGATTGCCTGCGCCAACATCGCGAATCTGCTGCTGGCGCGGACCGCGGGGCGTCAGCAGGAGCTGGCGATTCGGGCGGCGCTGGGGGCGGGGCGGGGTCGCCTGGCGGCTGAATTGTTCTCGGAGAGCCTGACGCTGGCGGTGATCGGTGGCGCACTGGGGCTTGGGCTTGCGCGCGCCGCGCTCGCACTCCTGACGGCCAGGGCGCCCGCCGGATTGCCGCGCCTCGGGGAGATCGGCATCGACGTTCCGGTGCTGGTGTTCGCGTTCGGTGTCTCGCTCTTTTCGGGCGTGTTGTTTGGGTTCATCCCGGTGCTCAAGTACGCGGGAACGCGGTTGGGACAGGCGCTTCGGGGCGGGGGCCGGACAGCCAGCCAGAGCCGGGAGCGCCATCGCGCGCGGAACGTTCTGGTGGTGGTGCAGGTGGCGCTGGCGCTGGTGCTGCTGGTGAGCTCCGGGCTGATGATCCGCACTTCCCGAGCGTTGCTGCGGGTTGAGCCGGGCTTCACGCGGCCCGCCGAACTCCAGACGCTGCAGATTTCCCTGCCGGACGCGGCGGTGCCGGATGCACGGGTGGCGGCTGTTCAGGAGGACCTGGTACGGAAGGTCGCGGCCATACCCGGCGTCGTATCGGTCGGTCTGGTGAGCGACCTGCCTATGAGCGACAGCGGCACCTTCGATCCGGTGTTCGCGGAGGACCACAGGTACGCGGAGGGAGAGTTAGCGCCGATTCGCCGATTCGAGTTCATTTCCCCGGATTACTTTCGGACGATGGGCAATCCGCTTCTCGCCGGCCGCGATATCACGTGGAAAGACATTCACGACAAAACGGCTGTCGCCCTGGTCTCCGATAGTTTTGCTCGCGAGTACTGGGGAGGCCGGGCTGCGGCCATTGGCAAACGGGTTCGCGAGGGTCCGAACAGCGCGTGGCGAGAGGTGGTCGGCGTGGTCGGGGACGAACGGAGCGATGGCGTCAGCAAGCCGGCGCCCACCATTGTGTACTGGCCCATGCAGATGAGAAGCTTCTATGGAAACGACCTCACCGTGCGGCACACCATGAGCTTTGTTATCCGCAGCGGCCGGGCCGGCTCGGCCAGCCTGATGAAAGACATCGAGCACGCTGTCTGGTCGGTGAAGGCGGATCTTCCGCTGGATCTGGTGCGCACCCAGTACGAGCTGTACCGCCAGTCCATGGCGCGCACCTCATTCACACTGGTGATGCTGGCTTTCGCCGGGGGCATGGCTTTGCTGCTGGGCGTGGTGGGCATCTACGGCGTCATCGCGTACTCAGTGTCGCAACGAACGCGGGAGATCGGCATCCGCATGGCTCTGGGCGCGCGTCCGGAGGAGCTGGCGCGCATGTTCGTGCGCCATGGTCTGGTGCTGACCGGGATCGGCCTCGGCTTCGGTCTGGTCGCGGCGATTGCGCTGATGCGGCTGATGACTTCGCTGCTCTTCGAAGTAAGCCCGGCGGATCCGCTCACCTACGGCGCCGTGTCCGTTGGCCTGCTGGGGGCGGCCGCGCTGGCCAGCTATCTGCCCTCGCGCCGGGCGGCGGCCGTGGACCCGACCGAGGCCCTGCGCGCGGAATAGATCTGTCTCGTTCGCGGCGTCAGTTGCGTCTATCTTGCATGGCTGACGTCAACATTTTTGTCGCGTTCTATTCGCGAGGCGGTAACACCGAATCGCTGGCCAATGCCCTGGCGGAAGGGGCGCGGTCCGACGGCGCCGATGTGCGCCTGCGCCGCGCCCGCGACATTGTCTCGCGGGAAACCATGGGAAAGGCGCCCGGCTGGGTGGAGAACAGCGAACGCATGGATTCCGCGTACGAAGCCCCCACCGCGGCCGATGCCGAGTGGGCCGACGGCATCGCCTTCGGCACGCCCACACGCTTCGGCAATTGCGCCGCGGAGCTGAAGGCGTACATCGATTCGCTCGGCGGCTTGTGGTCTCAGGGGAAGCTGAACGGCAAGGCCGGAACGGCGTTCACCTCCACGGCGACGCCGCACGGCAGCAACGAGACCACCCTCGTCTCGATGTACATTCCCATGGCCCACCTGGGACTGATCATCGTGCCCCTGGGCTACGCGGACCCGCTGGTCTTCCGAGCGGGAACGCCGTACGGAGCATCGGCGGTGACCGGCGGCCGCGGGGACGTTCCGCCGACGGACGACGATCTCAAGGTGGCACAATTCCAGGGGCGGCGGCTGGCTGGCGTGGCGCGAGCACTGAAGGCTCTGCAGTAGCTGGTTCCGCTCCCTTGGAGACGCGCCCCAAACCATTGATTCTGCAGAAGAGGTCCCGTGCGTCTCCATCCTTTTGGGTGGGCCGCCGCGGCCCATGGGGCACTCCATGACTGTCGCGGCTCGGTATCGAAGGATGTTACCGAGCCACGAGGGTAACCGAGTGGTCCTTACTCTCGACTACTTCAGCAGCTCCTGTTGCGCCACGAGCATGAAGCGGAACATCAGCGCAAAGCACGCCACCGTGGTCAGGACGGCGACGGCCGCGGCTGCGCGAATCAGCGGTTCCCGCCACATGAGTCGCGCGCGCGGCGTCGACAAGACGAAGGCAATCGCGAAACCGCCGATCGCCCCGCCAATGTGGGCCGCATTGTCGATGCCGGGTATGATGAACCCGAACAGCATGATGTACACCGCCCAGCGGATGTACTGCGACTTCATTGCGGACGCCATCGTTGTGCGCTCCGTCATGCCCCACGCGATCATGGCGCCGATCAATCCCATCAGGCCGGCGGAGGCGCCAATCGACAGCGTCGGCGCCCACCAGGCACTCAGAAGGAAGCCGGTCACCGTGGACACGAAATAGAACACGATCATGCGGGCGGTGCCATACGCCGCTTCCACTTCCGCGCCGAGGTCGAAGAGCACCCAGGAGTTCATCAGGATGTGGATGACGCCGCCATGCAGGAATCCCGCGGTGACCAGACGCCACCACTGCCCGTCCAGGTACCGGAGCCCGACCTTGGCGCCAAACAGGTACAGCGTCTTGTTGAAGTCGAGACCCGTGCGCTGGCTGTATAGCAGGGTGGCGCCGTACAGCGCGAAGTTGATGATCAGGATCAGGATGGTGGTGAAGCGCGCCTGCGGAATCAGCCCGCCGAGGATTTCGCCGGGGTTACGGCGATCCACGGCACGCGGCCCAATGCGGGCCTCGCAGTACGGGCAGGTTCTGGTGCTGGGGGGAACAAATGCCCGGCAGTTCGGGCACATGCGATTTTGAGACACTGGTCTCATTCTACAATCGTGACGCCCACAGACTACACGCTGCCTCCCGATCTCTACGCGAAAGCCGTGGCCTTCGCGCACGCCCAGTACCTGGTGTATTTCGGCGCAACCGCGAGTACACTGCTCATCCTGTTTCTGATGCTGCGCCTGGGCGCCGGAGCGCGCCTGCGCGATTTGGCCGAACGGCACGCGCGCTGGCTACCCCTGCAGACCGCACTGTTCGCTCCTCCGCTCCTGCTGCTGGTGGGCCTCGCGAGTTTGCCGTGGCTGATTTTCGCGCATCGGACCTCGCTCGACTTCGGCATCTCCGTGGAGCGCTGGGGACCGTGGCTGTGGGACTGGACGAAGGATCAACTGGTCACCATCGCCGTGGGCACGCTGCTGGTGTGGTTGTTCTGCGCCATCGTTCGACGCAGCCCGCGCCGATACTGGCTGTGGTTCTGGCTGGCCTCGCTTCCGCTCATGATCGCCGCCGTGTATCTGGCGCCGCTCGTGCTCGACCCCATGTTCAACCGCTTCGAGCCGCTCGCCCGGACGCATCCGGATCTGGTGCCGTCCATCGAACACGTACTGAAGAACGCCCGCGTCGACATCCCCGCAGACCACTTGTTCGAAATGATCGCCAGCGAGAAGACCAACGCGCTGAACGCGTACACCACCGGTTTCGGCTCGTCCAAACGCGTGGTCCTATACGACACCATCATCCGGAAAGAGCCGCTCCCCGAGCTGATGACCACGTTCGGACACGAGCTGGGCCACTACGCACTCGATCACATCCTCTGGGGGCTGTTGTTCGGCGCGGCGCTGTTGTTCGTGGGGATGTACGCGGGGTATCGATTTGTTGAGGCCGTGCTGCGCCGCGCTGGAACACGTCTCGGGATCCGCAGTGCGGGCGATCTCGCCGCCCTTCCCTTGTTCCTGCTGTTCGCACTCGCCGTGTCATTTCTCACGGACCCGCTGACCAACGCCGTCAGCCGCGTGATCGAGCATCAGGCGGATGTCTACGCGCTCGAGGTTACCGAGGGCGTGATCGCGCAGCCGGGTGAGGCCGCCGCCCGCGCCTTTCAGATTGAAGGGCAGACGGGCCTGGCCGTCCCGGACCCGAACCCGGCCATCGTCTGGTGGTTGTATTCGCACCCCCCGGTCCGCGAACGCCTGCGGTTCTGCCTGGTCTGGCAGGCCGCGCATCACCCGACAAGCCGCCGGCCCTGATTCGCCTGCTACAATCTATCTGCGGATGTCGAACACGGAACAGGAGTATCGGCAGGAGATCATCGAGATCGGCAAGCTGGTCTACCAGAAGGGATGGGCCGCCGCCAACGACGGCAACATCACCATCCGGCTGGACGAAAGCCGCGTGCTGTGCACCCCCACCGGGGTTAGCAAGGGCACGATGAAGCCCGAGGACCTGTGTATCTGCGACATGGACGGCGCCCTGCTGGAGGGCTCCCGCGGCCGCACTTCCGAGATCCTGATGCACCTGACCATTTATCGGATGCGTCCGGACGTGCAGTCCGTTGTGCATGCGCACCCGCCCGTGGCCACGGGTTTCGCCGTTGCCGGCCGCCCTCTCAATCTCGCCCTGGTTCCCGAGGTGGTCATCAACCTGGGGTGCGTTCCGCTGGCCCAATATGGCCTGCCCGGCACGCCGGAGCTGACTCGGGACATGCTGGCGTACATTCCCTCCTACGATGCGCTGCTGATGGGCAATCACGGCGTAGTGGCGTACGGAACGGACTCCCGCAAGGCGTTCTTCAACATGGAGACGGTGGAGCATTTCGCGCAGGTGACGCTGGTGGCCGAGTTGCTAGGCGGCCCCCATGTGTTGCCCCGGCGGGAGGTGCAGAAACTGTTCGACTCCCGCGGCCGATACGGGGTTCCCTCGAACGTGTCCTTCGAGCCAGGCTCGCCGGTAGTCGCCGAGGAATACCGTCCGGGCAACGAGCGCCTGTCGATAACGCGGGAAGAGCTGACTTCTCTGATCGAGGAAATCCTGCGCGCGCGCGGGGTGATGGCGTAGAGGGAGCGATGACGGTCTGACCTTTGTCTACTCCCTTTACCTCCTTCTACTCCCCTTACTCGCTCTCCGTCAGACCGCCCGCCGCTCCAGCAGATCGGCCGCTTCGATCGCAGACGACCTGCGGCTCCGCCTGCCGGAGCGCATCACGAAGATCAGGATGGCGAGCGCAAAGCCCACCAGCAACTTCGCCGCCTCCACGAAACCGTAGATCCGGTGCATGTTGTCGAGGCGCCCGC
Organism: Bryobacteraceae bacterium; assembly: GCA_049510065.1. Taxonomy (GTDB): domain Bacteria; phylum Acidobacteriota; class Terriglobia; order Bryobacterales; family Bryobacteraceae; genus CAWACP01. Next base: position 34,357 of record JBEKZH010000018.1, on the reverse strand, counting down.
GCTGCGCCAGAGCGGTTCCCGCTCGCGCGAAGGCCAGCGCCTGGCTCAGCCAGGCGATCTCCGGCGTAAGCAGCACGTGCTCAAAGCCCACCAGCAGAAGCATGGCCGCCGGCAGCAGCACCAGAAAGCGCAAGGGCCTTTCCAGAAAAAGCATCACCACCACCAGGATGCCGAGAGGCGCCTCGGTCAGCTCCCAGCCCGAAAGCAAGCGTGTATTCTCCGCGGCCACCAGAGAACCCAGGAGCATCCGCGCGCTTTCGCTTCCAATGTGCGTCAGCATCCGCTGCGCGTCCGCATCGGCGTTCTCCATGGCCTCGCCGACGCTGGTGAGGTTGCTGAAACAGACGATCAGCACGATCAGGCTGCCTGCAAGCCACGCGCCCAGCAGGAATGCCGCAATCCGCCGAAGATGCATACGAAACAATTATCCCCTCTTCTCAGCACACACGGTGGGGAAGCGTCAGCCGCCCTCCTGCGCGTGGCGGCTCCTCAACGTGACGCCCACGCGCACCTCCAACGTGTTCACACCTTCCAGTTCGAGAGTGTAGGTCCCCAGATTGCCCGACACCTCGAAGGGATGTCCTACCCGGACGTCGTGCCGGACACCTGGCCAGCCATCCACCCTCACGGTGATGCTGGCGGCTTTGCGCCCGGGCGCGACGGCATCCACAATCAGCAGGCAGCCCCCGTCGCTGGTGGTGGCCGCCGCTCCCCGGCGGACCCAGCGCGGAGTGAGCACCACCTCCTGAGGCGCGTCCTCGGCAATCGTCGACGACGCCCGGTATGAGTAGGCCCGCTCAGCCTCCAGTTCGTCCACCTTCCGGCGCAGTCTTCTCAACTCACCCTGGCTGGTAGCGCTGCGGAACGACTCGAACACCACCCAGGCTGCCAGCAGCACCAGCGCCAGCAAACCGAAAAGGATCAACGGAAAATAGTCGCGCGCCGCGCGGGCGAATGCGTACCAGTCCGACATGGGAGTTATCCGCCATTCTACTAGTCAGACGGACAACCCGTAAATATACGTAACGGGGGGAACCACATCCAACCGCATCCATCCAAGCAGATAGAAGGAGCGAGTGGAGGACATGAAGAAGACAATCGGAAGATGGACCATAGCGCTGGCGGCGATTGCGCTCACCGCGGCGCCCATGTTTGCGAAGAACAGCGCACCGCGGCCGCTGGAGGACCAGGTGCGTCACGAATTGCTGATGCTGCCGTACTACTCGGTCTTCGACAATCTCAGCTTCCGCGTGGAAGGGAGCACGGTCTACCTCTCGGGCAGCGTGCGGAAGCCCTTCCTGAAATCGGATGCCGAGAATGTCGTAAAACGGATCGCCGGCGTCACCCAGGTGGTCGACGACATTCGCGTGCTGCCGCTCTCGTCGTTTGACAATCGCATTCGCGTGGCCGAATACCGCGCCGTGTTCGGGTACGGCGGCCTGTACCGCTACGCCCTCGGAGCGAACCCGAGCGTGCGCATCATCGTTGACAACGGCCATGTGAAGCTGGTCGGATTCGTCGGCACGCAGGCCGACAAGAACATCGCCGGAATCCGCGCCAACGGCGTTGCCGGAGTGTTTTCGGTCCAGAACGATCTGGAAGTAGCGAACTGAACTGACTCCGGCGGTCTGCCGGCGCCCCGCCCGGACGAATCCGGGCTAAGCTATCAAGTATGCTTGGCGCCGGCAGACAGACCAGGGTCCGGGAGTTGGCGATCTCCTCGCCGGACGGAACCGCGCGAACCATTGCGCTGGACCACGATCAAATCACGCTGGGCCGTTCCAGCACCAACGAGCTCTCCTATGCCGACGACGCCGGCCTCTCGCGTCAGCACCTGGCCATCGAGAGAAACGGCGACGAGTGGACTGTCCGCGACTGCGGCAGCAAGAACGGCACCCTGGTGAATGGGCAACGCCTCTCCGAGCCGCACACGCTGCAGCCCGGAGACCGCATCACCGCCGGGCACCTGACCATCGAGTTCCGCGAAACCGGCGTGCCGTCTGCGCGGCAGCTCGGCGCGCAAACGGTGATCTTCGTCGATGGCGGCGCCACCACGGGCAAGAGCAGCACTCTCGCCACCAGTCTGGAAGGGGTGCTGCGCGAAGGCGGGCCTGCTCAGACGGCCGGCGTCGACAACACCGCGCACATGAAAGCGCTGGTGGACGCGGGCCGGCAACTGGTGAGGAACCTGCCCCTCTCCGAACTGTTTCAGCTCATCATGAACCTGTCCATCGAGGCGGTGGGCGCCGCGCGCGGCGTGCTCATGACGCTGGAAGGCGACGAGCTGGTGGTCCGCGCCAGCAAAGGCCAGGGCTTCCGCATCAGCAGCGGCGTACGAGACGAGGTGCTGATCCAGAAACGATCGCTGCTGATCAGCGACGTGAGCGACAACCGCGCGCTCATGGAGCGCATGAGCATTGTCCAGCAGCAGATCCGCAGCATGGTGGCGGTGCCGCTGCAGACCGAGGACCGGGTGATCGGCCTCATCTATCTGGACTCGCCGCATTTCATCCACGCCTTCACGAATGAGGATCTGAACCTGCTCACCGTGATGGCCAACATCGCGGCCACGCGCATCGAGCATGTGCGCCTGGCCGAGGTAGAGCAGGCCGAGCGTGTTTTGTCTCGCGAACTGGCGCAGGCCGCTGAAATCCAGCAGGGGCTGCTTCCGGCGTCCGCACCGGAGCTGCCTGGACTGGAACTGGCCGGCTACAACGTGCCCTGCCACACCGTGGGCGGCGACTATTACGATTACATCCCCTGCGTCGATGGGCGCGTCACCGTGCTGGTGGGCGATGTGGCCGGCAAAGGCATGCCCGCCGCGCTGCTGATGTCGAATCTGCAGGCGCGCGCGCAGATTCTCTTTGACGACCCGCAAAACCTGGGCGCCGTGGTGGCGCGTCTGAACCGCATCATCTGCCAGAATTGCCCGGGCAATCGCTTCATCACGTTCTTCGTGTCGGTGGTGGATCCGAAGACCGGCGAAATGACCTGGTGCAACGCCGGACACAACCCGCCCATTCTGATCCGCGCCAACGGCGAGGTGGAGCAATTGCAGGGCGGCGGGCTCATTCTGGGCATCATGCCCATGGCCCCCTATACGCACCAGACCGGCAGGCTGGACCCCGGCGACATGCTGGTGATGTTCAGCGACGGCGTCACCGAAGCGTGCCAGCCCGGCGGGGACGAGGAGTTCGGCGAAGACCGGCTGGCCCGGCTCGCCAGCCAGTTGCGGACGGAAACGGCGGAGACCGCGATGCGCTCGCTCATTGACACGCTGACGAAGTGGATCGGCGACGCCCCGGCCGCCGACGACATCACGCTGATTGTGGCGAAGAAGACGGCGGGGTAACGGCCGTTCGCGCCGGCGTTCCTGTACAGGTATCCTGCCATCCCACCGATGTACAAAGGGATGGCCCTGGAACTCGTACAGGAGACGGGAAAGGCCGGCGGTAATCGCCGGACCAGTGCACTCTATCTCGTCCTGACGACGCTGCTGGCCGGATCCCTGCTGTATCTTTCTCTTCGCGGCATCGCCTGGGCGCAGGTGGGCCATGCGCTCGGCTCCGCCCGCCTGCAGTTTGTTGCGCTGGCGATCGCGTTTTCCACGACGGCGCTCCTGCTGAGGTCGGTCCGCTGGCGGATCCTGCTCGGGAGCGAGTGTCCGGTGAGCGCCCTGACGGCGTTTCTGGCGGCTGCGGCAGGATATCTCGGCAATAACGTGCTGCCGGCAAGGGCGGGCGAGGTGATCCGCACGCTGCTGGTCACTCGCCGGTCCGGTGGCAGCAAGGCATTCGTCCTGACCACCGTGCTATGCGAGCGCGTCTGCGATGCCGTCGCCCTGCTCATCATTACGGCCGGCTCGCTGCTGCTGCTGCCGGTTCAGCCCGGATGGCTGTCCCGCGCGGTCGTGTCCTTTTCCGTGCTCGCCGGTGTTGGAGTCGTGGCGATCGTGGTCTCTCCGCGCCTGGAGCGTCCCGGCAGGAAGGTCCTCGAGAAGCTGCCGATTCCAGCTCGTCTGCAGGCGAGTCTTTCCGGCACGCTTGGGAATGTTGTGTCCGGTGTCCGGCAGTTCCACGACCCCTCGAAGCTGTTCCTGTTCGCCGCCCTCACCGGCCTGATCTGGCTGGTGGACGGCTTCACCGCTCTGGCGTGCGCGGCGTCGCTCGGACTGGCTCTGACGTTGCCGATCGTGCTGCTGCTGAACTCGGCGCTGGGCCTGGGCAGCGCTCTTCCGTCCACACCCGGCTACGTGGGGATCTACCAGTTTGTGACGATCTTCGTGCTCACGCCCTTCGGCGTTCCGAAGAGCTCGGCTCTCGCTTTTACGTTGATCGCGCAGGCGTGCACCTACATTGTGGTGATCTTCTGGGGGACCATCGCACTGGTGTACTTTCAGCGGGCCAAAGCGGCCTCAAGATTTCGCGATTCACGGCCGATCATGCAGCAGGGTGAGTGCGGCGGCATGGGAGACAACCGAGGGGCAACCGATCCCGTCAGCGTGGTGATGGTGGCGTTCAACGAAGCCCGGACGATTGAAGCCGAAGTGCTGCGTTTTCACAGCGCCATTGTCGAGCGTCTGCCTGACTCCGAGTTCATCGTGGCCGAAGATGGCAGCACCGATGGGACCTCCGCGATCCTCGAGCAACTCGCCCGGCGAGTGGGCATTATTCATCTGACCGGGACTGAACGCAAAGGCTACAAGCGCGCCCTCCTCGACGCGGTGATGCTGGCGCGCAATCCGTGGGTGTTCTTTTCCGACAGCGGAGGCAAGCACGATCCCGAGGAGTTCTGGAAGCTGTACCCTCTGCGCAACGAGTACGACCTGATTGTGGGCAGAAAGACCGGCCGGAAAGATCAGCCGTACCGGCGCCTGCTCACCTGGGCCTACAACCTGGTGCTCCGCACGTACTTCGGTTTCGATTCCATTCGGGACGCCGACAGCGGCTTCCGGCTGTTCAACAGGGCGGTGGTCGACCGGGTTCTGGGAGGCGGGCTCATCTTCCGCAATCTCATCGCTTCGGAGGTTGTTCTGCGCACCATAGCCTGCGGGTTGAAGTATCGCGAAGTCCCGATTTCCTACGACATGCGCGAAGGGGTGTCGCGCGGATTGCCCCCGCGCAGGATTCCCCGGGTGGCGCTGGACACTCTGCGCGCGATGGTGCTGCTCAAGTCCGAACTGCACGCTCAGTCTCCGGGCGGTTGAATGCAGCAAGCGTCCGCCGTACTCGATGCCACGGATGTCCCCGCTCCCAGGCGCACGCGGGTGGCGCGCGATCGGCTGGCCGTCTTTGCCACGGCTCTGGCCCTGCGCCTGGCCGCGGGCGCGCTGTTCTTCGGCTCAGTGGATGTGATCAACTCCGCGGAGAACAGCATCAAGCTGTTGCAGGGCCAGGCGGTTTATCTGCCGTACTTCCCCACCATCAACGCACTCCTGTGGTTCGGGGGAGTTCTTGCTGCGGCCACGCCCATACCGTTTACGCTCGCCTTCAAGCTGGTTCCCATCCTTTTCGACGCGCTGCTGGCGGTGCTGATCCGCGACCTCGTGGCGCGCTCCTTTCCCCGGCTGGCGCTGCGGACCGGCCTGCTGTATGCCGCCAGTCCGGTGTCTCTGCTGGTGACCAGCTTCCATGGACAGTGGGATTCCATCGCGCTCTTCTTCCTTCTGCTGGCTTTCGCCGCACGCGAGAACAGTGCCCGGCCGCGCGGGGGCGAGTTCGTTTTTGGCGCGCTGTTCGGCATTGGGCTGCTGGTGAAACCGATCGGGCTCACCTTCGCCACACTCATCCCTCGCCGGAAGGGCGAAGCGACGCCGTACTGGCCGGCGGTACTCGGCCTTCTGCTCACCCTGGGCGGCGCGTTCGCCGTCTACGAAATGTCCGGCTATTCCGTTCTCGAATCGGCGGGCAGAATTGTCTGGTACGGCCGTGGCGGGCTGGACGTTTTCGGGCTTCCCTACCTTCCCGCCCTGGCGAATCTTCCGCTGCGGGAGAACCGACTTCTGTGGATACTGCCGTCCATGGGGGTGCTGGCCGTCCTCTATCACCGTCGGAGGCTGACTGCCACTGACACGATGCTTCTCTTCTATCTTTTCTCGCTGGGGACCACTGGCATTGCGCCGCAGTACCTGGCGTGGCCCGTCCCGTTCCTGCTGATCTCCGGGCGGCTTCGTCTCGCTTCGGTCTACACCGCGGTCGCGACGTTGTTTCTCCTTCTTTTCTATGCAAATCCGTGGGCGACCCTCGAGCATTTTTCGAATGTTGGCGTTCTCGCCCCGCTGCGCGTCGCTGCCTGGCTGGCACCGCCGCAGTTCCTCACCGGGCGGGAACTTCTGCCGCTGATTCACGTGCTTGGGAACCTGGTCATCCCGGTTTGCGCGCTGACGATGGCGGTCCTGGTCTTCTACCGGAGCAGGAGGCCGGGGGTGGAGCGGCAATCCCTGGTTGCGGCCGTCTGGTACACGGCTCCGATATTGCCGATCACCGCAGTGATCGCGCTGGCGAAGTTGCGCACCGACGACGCGCGGATCCTGCCGCGGCTGCTGGAAGCCTGGCGCGCGGTGCCGCTGCACTATTCGGTGCACGTCCACCGGCTGAACCCGACGGCTTTGTTTGCCGGTGACTTTGGGGAATCTTCCCCGGTGAATGTTGTCGTTCTGCTGGCGCTGCTGGCGGCGGTCTGGTGCGCAGCCGCGGCAACCCTACAGTGGAGCTCCGATTCTGGCGATTATTCTCCTGATGGAGGTTCCCGGCGAATCCGGCCATGATCATCACGCGTACCCCCGTGCGAATCTCGATCGGCGGCGGTGGCACGGACCTGCCCTCGTATTATGAACGGTTTGGCGGCTTTGTCATCGCGGCCGCCATCTCCCAGTACGTCTATGTCGGCATTAACCGGATGTTCGGCCCCGGCTACCTGCTGAAGTACTCGAACCTCGAAAAGTGCGCGACCGTCGACGAGATCCAGCATCCCATTCTCCGCGAGGTGTTACGACGCCACAACGGCGAGGGCTCCATCGAAATCGCCAGCCTCGCCGATGTCCCCGCCGGCACCGGTCTGGGATCTTCCGGCGCGTTCACGGTGGGGCTCCTGCGCGCCCTCTACGCCCACAAGCGGGAGCATGTCGCGCCGGACGATATCGCCGCCGAGGCCTGCACCATCGAAATCGACACCCTGCGGCAGGCGGTCGGGAAGCAGGACCAGTACATCGCCGCCATCGGCGGGCTCACCTGCTTTGAGTTTCGCGAGGACGGGTCGGTCCGGCACGAACGCCTCAACGTCTCTGACGACACGCTGCGCGACCTCGAAGCCAACCTGGTGATGTACTTCACCGGCTACGTGCACAACGCCGCCGACGTACTGAACGATCAGAAACGCCGTTCTCTGGATGGCGATCCGGGCATGATCGAAAACCTCCATTTCACGAAACAGCTCGGGCTGTCGGCGCGGGAGGCGCTGGAGCAGGGGAAGACGCGCTGTTACGCGGAGCTGCTGAACGAGCACTGGTTGCACAAGCGCGCTCGCTCGAAGGGCATGACCAATCCGCACATCGACCGCTGGTACTCGATCGCCCGGGAGAACGGCGCGGTGGGCGGCAAACTGGTGGGCGCCGGCGGCGGAGGCTTTCTGCTTTTCTACGCGGAAGATCCTGTGCGGTTGCGGCGCGCGCTCACCGCGGAAGGTCTCTCGGAGATGAACTTCCGGTTCGACCACGATGGCTCCCGGGTGCTGGTGAGGGACTAGGTGAAGGACGGCCTGCAATGCGTTGTGCTCGCAGGGGGTCTGGGCACCCGCATGCGCCCGCTCACCGACTCGATGCCGAAGTCGATGCTGCCGGTGGCGGGGCGGCCGTTTGCCGAGCACCAGCTCGAATTCCTGATTGAGAATGGGGTCGACGATGTCGTCTACCTGATCGGATACCGCGGCGAGGCGATTCGCCGGCATTTCGGGGACGGCCGGCGCTGGGGCATTCGGATTCGCTATGTCGACGAAGGGTCCACTCTGCGCGGTACCGGCGGCGCGCTGCGGCTGGCGCTGGCCGAGGGTGCGCTGGCCCCGGCGTTTCTGCTGATCTACGGCGATTCCTTCACGCCCGTTTCCATCCCGGATGTGAGGGCAGCATTCGAAGCGAGTTCCCTGCCCGCGCTGATGACCGTGCTCTGCAACGAGGAGCGCTGGGACCGCAGCAACGTGCTGTTCGAGGACAACCGCATCGTGGTCTACGACAAGACGCGAACGCATCCACGGTCCGGCGAAATGCGGCACATCGATTACGGGCTGTCGGCACTGCGGCGGGAGGTTGTGGCCGAGCGCATTCCCCAGTCCGCGCCCGCCGATCTCGCGCCGGTGTTCCACCAGCTCAGCCTCGAAGGACGTCTGGCCGGGTTCGAGGCGACCCGGCGTTTCTATGAGATCGGGTCACCGGGCGGGCTTCCCGATTTCGAATCGTACCTGCTCGCCGGAAGCGAGGCGCGCGGATGAAGGTGGGGATCCTGGGAGGCGGTCTGGCCGGACTCACGGTGGCCGCTCATCTGGAATGCGAGTGCGAGGTTCTGGAGTGCGACGATCGCGTGGGCGGCCATTGCCAGAGCGTGCGGGAAGAAGGTTTCACGTTCGACGCCGGCGGCCCGCACATCATGTTCTCGCGCAATCAGGCGACGCTCGACTACATGCTGTCGCTGCTCGGCGAGAACGTCTATCGCGGCCGGCGCAATAACAAGGTCCTCTACAAGGGCCGCTACGTCAAGTACCCCTTCGAGAACGGCCTCAACGACCTCGACCCGAACGACCGCTTCGAGTGCCTCTACCACTACCTCTACAACCACCATCCCGCGCCCACGAACTTCCGCGAGTGGCTGTATCACAACTTCGGCACCGGCCTGACCGAGAAGTACCTCCTGCCCTACAACGAGAAGATCTGGAACGTGCCCGCCGAGCAGATGGCGCTCGACTGGGTGGAAGGGCGGGTCCCGAAACCGCCCGTCGAAGACGTCATCAAGGCGGCGGTTGGCGTGGAGACGGAAGGCCACACGCACCAGTTGCACTTCTACTATCCGGCCGAGGGCGGCATCGAAGCGCTGCCTCGGGCCATGGCGCAACGGGCCCGGAATGTGGTGACCGGTTTTCCTATTCGTCACGTGTACCGCTCGGGCGGCGGCTGGGTGGCCAGCAACGGCCACAGCGAGCGCCGCTACGACCGGATCGTTTCCACCATTCCGATCCACGACATGACGCATGTCGTCGATGGGGTGCCCGCCGAAATCAAGACCGCTGTCGCGGCGCTCCGGTACAACTCGTTGTTTACGGTGACGGTGGGCGTCGCCAGCGACCGCGTCCCCGATTACAGCGCGGTGTATGTGCCCGATCCCGCGCTGCTGTTTCACCGGCTCTCGTTTCCCGCGGTCTTCAGCCCAGGCAACGTGCGGCCGGGCACCGCTTTGATCCAGGCCGAGATCACGGCCAATGCGGGCGACGGCGTCTGGGATCTGTTGGACGAGGAGGTGCTCAACCGCGTCATCCACGGTCTGGAGGACCTGAATCTGGTGCGGCGCTCCGAGATTTGCTACGAGAAGGTGATCCGGACGCAGTACGGCTACGTGGTGCGCGACTTCACCTACCGCGCGCATCTCGATCTCGCGCGGGCGTATTTCGAGGGCCTGGGGATCGAGCTGTGCGGACGGGTGGCGGAGTTCGAGTACATCAACATGGATCAGTGTATCGAGCGGGCCATTAAGGTGGCCGCCCGGCTGGAGACGGAATGCCGACAATCACTGTCGCGATGATCACTTTGAACGAGGAGCAGGCGGTGGGCAAAGTGATCGACGAGATCCGCGCGGCTCTGGGCAGCGCCGATGCGGAGATCCTGATCGTGGACAGCAGTTCGGACCGGACACCGGCGGTCGCGGAGGAGAAGGGCGCGCGCGTGGTGCGGCAGTTCCCTCCCCGGGGATACGGCCGGGCCATGACCCGTGCGCTGGCGGAAGCGCGCGGCGATGTGGTGGTCACACTGGATTGCGACGACACGTACCCCGCCGGGCGCATTCTCGAGATTGCCGGAACGGTGCTGTCGGGCCGCGCGGATCTGGTGAATGCGTCCCGCCTGGAGCATCGGCCCGCGTCCATGCCCCTGCCGAACTATTTCGCCAACCGGATGTTTGCGCTGGCCGCCCGCATCCTGCTGGGCGTCAGAACGACGGATGTGCATTCCGGCATGCGCGCTTACCGACGTTCCATGCTGGAGGCGCTGACGTTTGACGGTAGCGGCCCGGCCCTGCCCGTGGAACTCCTGCTGAAGCCCGCGCTGGCCGGCTTTCGTGTCACCGAGGTGTTCATCCCCTATCGCGACCGCATCGGCGCCACCACGTTGAACCGATGGTCGTCCACGGTATGGACGTTCCGGCGCATCCTCCGGCTGGTGAAGCACCGGTTTGCGCCCGCGGAACGTGTCCCATGGCCGACCTGCTGACCAATCTGCTGGCGGGCGTGCTGGCCTCGGTCGTGTTTGACCTGAACTTCGTCGAATTCGCCATTCTCATGGCGCTGCTGTGCTTCTGGCGGTTCTTCGCACGCGCGCCTCTGTTTGACCGGATGGAGCGTTGGTGGAGCCGTTTCGCCAGCCGCCGGACACTCTGCATTGCGCTCGCGTTCGTGGTTCCCATCGTCCTGCGGTTGTGCTTTCTGCCCTGGGTCCACGCGCCGCAACCGTGGATCCCGGATGAATTCAGCCACCGCCTGATTGGCGACACGCTGGCTCACGGCCGGCTGGCCAACCCCACCCACCCGCTCTGGCAGCATTTCGAGAGCATCCACGTTTTCTTTCAACCCACGTACGTTTCGGCCTACTTCCCGGGACTGGGCGCGGTGCTGGCGCTGGGCAACGTGTTCGGCCATGCCTGGATCGGAGTGCTGCTGGCGACCGGGGGCATGTGCGCGGCGCTGCTGTGGATGCTGTACGGGTTCTTTCCGCCGCGATGGGCTCTGCTGGGCGGTGTTCTGGCGGTGCTGCGCTGGGGCGTTATGTCCTACTGGGTGAACAGCTACTGGGGAGGCGAGCTGACCGCTCTGGGGGGCGCGCTGGTGCTGGGCGGATGGGCGTGGGCGCGCCGGGGCGGCGGTTGGAGCGCGGGCTGGGTCCTCGGCGTTGGTCTGCTGATACTTGTGTACACCCGCCCGATGGAGGGCGCCGCGTTCGCCGTTCCCATCGCCATCGCCCTGCTGCCCAGTGCCCGCCAGCGTTTCGCGAACCTGCTCAGGGTGGGGCTGCCTGTTCTCTGTCTCCTGGCCATCGGGCTGGCCGCCCTGGGCGTGTACAACAAAGCCGTCACCGGCGATGCGCTGCGGATTCCGTACAAGGTCAACCAGGCGCTCTACGGATGGCCGCTGACGCTGCCCTGGGAGAAACCGGTCCAGGTGGAGTACAGGAACTCGGAGATGCGCCTCTACTACGAGTGGGAACGGTGCGTGCAATATCAGAAATCGTGGCCCGGCCCGGCGCTCAAGCTCAGCGTGCTGCACCTGAGTCCGATCTGGCGATTCTACTTCGGCCCCGCGCTCACCCTGCCGTTTCTGTGGGCCGGCCGGTGGTGGCGAGACCGGCGAATCCGAGTGCCGTTGATTTGTCTGGCCGTCTCCTGCCTGCTTGGCCTGATTATCGTCGCCTACCCGCACTACATCTCGGCGGCTACCGGGTGCTTCCTGATCGTCATCGTCCAGGCGCTCCGGCATGCCCGCCTGTACCGCCGAAAGACCACGCGCTCCGGGATCGCCCGGTCCCGCATTGCCGTGGCGACGTGTCTGGCCATGCTGCCCGTCCGCGCATTCGTGGATCCGGCCATTGCCCCCTGGACCAAACCGGAATATCTGAGCTTCTCCGCAAATGGTTCAGTAAAAGGTGAGGAAAGAGCACGTATCCTGCAGACATTGCAGCAGATCCAGGGACGCCACGTGGTCTTTGTGCAATATCACCGGGAGCGCTATCGGCCTGGCGGCTGGGTCTACAACGACGCCGACATTGACGGTCAGAGGGTGGTGTGGGCGCGCGATCAGGGTGCGGAAAGCAATCGGGAGGTGCTTCGGTACTATCCCGACCGCCGGCCGTGGCTGGTGCGCGTCGACAACGCCCCCGCGATCCTGCTGCCGTACGACCCGGCGATGGCCAGAGCGGACCCCCGCCGGTCCGTCAGCCGTGAAGTGTGCCCGGCGCCCTGACCCGCGGCCTATCGCCCACGCCGTGGAGTGCCGATGGAAGTAGGGGACTCCTGCATGGCCTGCTACAGCAGCACGTTCCTTGAAGAAGCGAAGTCCGTCCTCGGCACCCTCGATGTGGATTCGGTGGAGAAGATGGCCACCGGGCTGGCGGAGGTGCGGGATTCGGGTGGCCGTCTGTTCATCCTCGGCGTGGGGGGTTCGGCTGGGCATGCCGGCCATGCGGTCAACGATTTTCGCAAGCTCTGCCACTTCGAAGCCTACGCGCCCACCGACAACGTGAGCGAACTCACCGCGCGCATCAACGACGAGGGCTGGGACGGCTGCTTTGCCGCGTGGCTGAAGACGTCGCGGCTTGGACCGCGGGATGCCGTGCTGGTGTTCTCGGTGGGCGGCGGCGACGAACAGAAAGGCGTTTCCGTAAATCTGGTGCGGGCGCTGGACACGGCGCGCGACGTGGGAGCGCGGATCTACGGAATCGTGGGCAGGGATGGCGGTTACACACACCGGGTTGCCGATGCCTGCGCCGTGGTCCCGGTGGTGAACGGAGATCGCATCACCCCGCATACGGAAGGAACCTGCGCGGTCCTGTGGCACCTGCTGGTGAGCCACCCCGCCCTGCAGATGGCGCCAACGCGCTGGGAATCGGTGGTGAAATGAGCGCGCGCAGGTGGTTCCTGGTGGGCGGCGCGGGGTTCATCGGCAGCCATTTCACGGACCGGCTGCTGGAGGACCCGGCCACCGAAGCGGTCACGCTGTACGACAATTTCTCCTCGGGCCGTGAGTGGCACTACGCGCACCACGCCACCGACCCGCGCCTCCACGTGGTAGCGGCCGACGTGAAGGAGACAGCCACTCTGCACAGCGCGATGGCGGGCCATGACGTGGTGATTCATCTGGCGTCGAACCCGGACATCTCGCGCGCCGTAACGGATCCGGACATCGACTTTCGCGAGGGCACTGAGCTGACGCGCGACGTGGTGGAAGCGATGCGGGTTGCCGGAGTGCGCCGAATTCTGTATGCGTCCGGCAGCGGCGTTTACGGGGATTTGGGAGCCGAGGAAGCCACCGAAGACCGCGGGCCGCTGGTGCCTGTCTCCACTTATGGCGCAAGCAAACTCGCCGGCGAAGCGCTGATTGCCTCGTACTGCTACATGTTCGATTTCACCGGACGCGCGTTCCGTTTCGCCAACGTTGTCGGACCCAGGCAGACGCACGGCGTGGGTTTCGATTTTGTCCGCCAGCTCGCGGTGAACGAGCGCGAGTTGCGGATTCTGGGCGATGGCTCGCAGAGCAAGTCGTACATCTGGGTGCGTGACGTGGTGGCGGCGGTGCTGTTGGCCAGCGAGAAGGAGCGCGTGCGCTTCCAGGTTTTCAACGTCGGGACGGACGACTACATCACGGTGACCGAGATCGCCGAACTGGCTGTGGATGCCATGGGCCTGCGGCGTGGCTCGGTGCGCTTTCTCTACAGCGGCGGCGACCGCGGATGGAAAGGCGACGTGCCTATTGTCCGCCTGAACACCAGCCGCATCCGGTCGCTGGGCTGGAGCCGCAGCCGTGGCACCGCACAAGCATTGCAGGACTCGCTGGGCGCACTGATCCGCGACCTGCAACCGGTTTCGTCATGAACCCGCGCCGCAAGGCCGTCTTTCTGGACCGCGATGGTGTGCTCAATCGCGCCATGGTTCGCGACGGGCGGCCGCATCCTCCGGCGAACCTGGACGATCTGGAATTGCTGCCCGGCGTGATCAGCGCCTGCGCGCTGCTGCGTGCCTCCGGCTACCTGCTGATTCTGGTGACGAACCAACCGGACGTGGCGCGCGGGAAGCAGACGATGGCGGGCGTCGGGGCGATGAATCGGGTTCTGGTCAGGAAGCTGCGCCTCGATGGGTGTGAGGTCTGTCCGCACGACGACGCCGATGGCTGCGCGTGCCGGAAACCCGCGCCGGGGTTGTTGACGATGGCCGCGGGCGCTTTCGATATCGATCTGGCGGGCAGCTTCATCGTGGGGGACCGCTGGCGGGACATCGAAGCGGGCCAGCGCGCCGGGTGCCGCACCATATTCATCGACCGCGGGTATCGCGAGAGACGTCCGGCGGCGTTCGACCATTCGGCGGCGGGACTGCTGGGCGCGGCCGAATGGATTCTGGCGGCGAAACGAAAACTGGAGGGGACTTCCATGAACGAGCAATTCCATTTGGGAGTGAAGATCTTCGCCGATGGCGCCAATCTGGAGTCGATGCTGCGGCTCGCCGGCGACCCGCGCATTCAGGGCTTCACCACGAATCCCACGCTCATGAAGCAGGCCGGAATACGCGACTACGAAGCGTTCGCGCGCGAGGTGGTGGCGGCCATCCCGGACCGTCCCATTTCCTTCGAGGTGTTTTCGGACGACCTGGAGGAGATGCGCCGCCAGGCGTTGCACATCGCCTCATGGGGCGTGAATGTGAACGTCAAGGTGCCCATCACCAACACGAAACGCGAAAGCGTGGTCCCGTTGTTGCGGGTGCTGGCGGCCGAGGGCGTGAAGCTCAACGTGACCGCGTTGATGACGCTCGCGCAGGTAGAAGAGGTGGCCGAGGCGCTGGCTGGAGCGCCCACGTCGTACGTCTCCGTGTTCGCCGGACGAATCGCCGACACCGGCCGCGACCCGGTTCCCATCATGACGGCCGCGGTGGAGGCGCTGCAGCCTCATCCGCATCTCGAGCTCATCTGGGCCAGCCCGCGGGAGCTGCTGAACGTCTTCCAGGCGGACGCGATCGGCTGTCACATCATCACGGTGACGCCGGATCTGCTGAAGAAGATGACGCTGGTGGGCAAAGACCTCGACGAGTTCTCGCTCGACACCGTCAGAATGTTCTACAACGACGCGTGCGCGGCGGGCTTTACGCTGAACGTATCGCCGGCGGAGCAGCTTTTGCGGCTGGCCGAGAGCATCGAGAAGGCGTCCGAAGTTCCCGATCTCACCCACGCGTAACTTCTCGCCGCCGTTCCAGTAGTACAGGTATCCCCGCGCGGGAACCTCATGACCACAATCTGGAACGATATCCGATTCGCTGTTCGCACGCTGCGCAAGTCGCCGGTGTTCACTGTAGTTGCCATTCTGTCGCTGGCGCTGGGAATCGGCGCGAACACGGCCATCTTCACGCTGCTCGACCAGCAGCTTTCCAATTCGCTGCTCATCGACCGGCTGATCGCAAGCTTGTCCGCGATCTTCGGTTTCCTTGCCACGCTGCTGGCGTCCATCGGGCTCTATGGCGTCATGGCTTACACGGTGGAGCGGCGAACGCGCGAGATTGGCGTGCGTATGGCCCTGGGCGCTTTCCGTAAGGACGTGGTGTGGCTGGTGATGCGGGAGGTGCTGCTGCTGGTGGCCATTGGCGTCGCCGGTGGTGTGGTGGCGGCGGTGGCGCTCACGCGCTTTGTGCAATCGCAGCTTTTCGGACTCAGCCCGCACGACCCGCTCACGCTGGTGCTGGCGGCGGTGGGACTGGCCGCGGTGGCCTGCGCGGCTGGCTACATTCCGGCCATGCGCGCCAGCCGGGTGGATGCTATGCAGGCTTTGAGATACGAGTAGTTGGTGTTCAGACTTACGCCGTGAAAGCTGCGTTCTTCTCGACATAACGCGTGACGAAGTTCCCAGCAAACTCAAGAAAGGTCTTGACGATCCTGAGGCCGACGTCTGCTATTCGGTCAGCTTCGATGATCAAACCGGGATAAAGGTCAGATGCGATGTGTAGGGCGATCCGGGTGGGAGCAGACTGCTCATATGTCGGTCCAAGGTGGCCAGAGCCCCTTGCCGGCGAATGGCGAGATCCACCAGTATGGCGTCGGTCAGTTGTTTGGGGCCCATGATCCGCAAAAGCATTTCGGGCAGCAAAGAAGCGACTGGCGCGTCCTGATCCCAAAACTGATGGTGCGGGCTTTGCGTGCTCGATGCGAGGATCTGGACGGCCTCACGAACAGGTATCAGCAGCCGGGTTACGGCAGGCTGGCAGGACAGGCGAACAAAACCGGCCTGGGTCATCGGACAGGTGGCCCAACCGTTCTGACGATTGACCTCGAACCACGCGTGGGCCGGCTGGTGATGGACATGGTTCGGCCAGGCCAGCGCCAGCAGGACGTTGACGTCAAGCAGATGCACCATCGGTGCGTCCGTTGAAGAACCTGCTCAGATCCTCGTCTTCCTGCTGAACGGCCCGCTCGATGTCTGCCGGGCCGAAGGGCGGCGTTCCCGAGTCTACATTGAACAATGCAAAGCCGTTTCGCTCCCGATGCGGTAGAGATGCGGCCAAACCGCGCTTTATCAGGAAGCTAGCGGCATCGCCGAGCGTGATGTTGGACTGTTCAGCCAGCTCACGCGCCAGATTGAGAGCTTCGTCATCAATGTTCATTGTGGTGCGCATCTATAAAAATGATGCCACTTTTATAGATTGATGTCAATACCTTACTTCGCCAGCACCTGTTCGATGAACTGCAGCGCGCGGGGGTCCTGGGACTGGCCCAGCCAGAAGAAGGCCTGCTTGCGGACCTCGGGGTTCTTCTGCGTGCGCGCTACGTCGATCAGTTTGGGAACGCCGTCGTCCTTCGGCAATTGCGAGAGCGCGAAAACGGCGCGCTTCTTCACCTCGGTGTCCGGGTCGTTGCGGATGGCGTCCACGATGGTGGCCGAGGCGCGCTGGCCGGCCTTCTGCGCAAGCCAGAACAGCGCCTGGCCGCGCACGTGACCCGACGGGTCGCTCTTTGCCGCCCGCATCAGAAGCGAGAGCGCCTCGGGTTGCTTGTTGATGAAGAGGGCGAAGACGGCCTTGTCACGGATGTGCTCGCTGGCGTCGTTCGCCAGCAGGTTTCCGAGGACCTCGACGCCACGCGCCCCCCGGCTCGCGCCGAGCCAGAAGACGGCCTTCTCCCTCACCTTCTCCGGTTGCGCCGGACGCGTGAGCCGTTCGAGGACCGCGTCGGCGAGTGGAACGTCATGTTGGGAAATGGCGAGGATTGCGCCATCCAGCAACTCGTCCGATCGCACCAGCCTTTCAAGATACGCGATGCTGGCGTTGGCGGGCACTCCGGTCAGCCAGACGAACGGCATCCCGCCCGCATCGAGCTGGCAGGAGAGCGGGTGAACCTGGAGCTTCCCAACTTCATTGCCCACCACGCGGAACAGAACCGCGACGGCCGCGGGCCCTTCCAGCATCACCGGGCTTTTGCCGCCCTCGTTCTCCCAACCGCCTTCCAGACGGCAATGGCACTGGTTGCCATGGTCGCCGGGCACGGCCTTCACGGAATAGCCAAACCACGTGGGCGCAATGGCGTGGAGCTGCGCGGCAAGGTCGCCGGAGAACGGTCGGCTCTCGAAGCGCACGTTGGTGACGTCGGGCTGCCAGTTCTGGGCAAACGCGCACGACGCGGCGACAAGCAGAACGGCGACGGTTCTCATTTGAGGATCTCCATCATGTAGTCGGTGGTCTCTTTGGACTGGATCAGCGACAGGTTCCTGATGATGTCCCTCTTCATCTCCGGGTCTTTCTCGGCACGGGCCAGTTCCACCAGGGCCTTCGCGTTCTGCTGCAGGAAGAGCGACTTCAGAACGGCCTCGCGCACTTCCCGGTTCTGATCGGACTTGTAGACGGCCACCAGAACGTCGCCACGGCCGTTGCCGCCCATCAGTCCGAGGGACTTGATGGCGGCGATGCGCAGACGCGCGTCGGTGTTGCTTTGGGCAACCTCAACGAGTCTCGCCGAGTTGCCGCCCATGAACATGGATTTCAGAATCTGCTCCTTGTCCTCCATGGAACTGGTTGACTGGTAGAGCTGCCAGAGCTCTTCCTGGCCACCGGTCATCGCGAGCTGTTTGATTGCGTCGGCGCGCAGCTCAGGATCCTTTTCTCCCTTCGCTACGGTCAGCAGGAACGCGCGTGAGCCGGACATCATGAGGCCCTTCAGAATGGCGTGTTTGACGCTCTTGTCGCCGGTCGATTCATAGATGGACACCAGCTCCTTGCGAGAGTCGTCGTTGCCCATCATGCCCATGTAGCGAAGCGCCTGGGCCTGCAGCTCCGGATTCGACGACCCGCGCGCGATGTCGCTGAGCAGCTTGCGCGCCTCCGGCAGCGGGCTCTGGGTGAGAACAAAGAGTGCCTTTTCCTTGAGCTTTGGCGAATTGTTGCTCTTCAGCACCTTTTCGAGAATGGGAAACGCCTGCTTCGGGTCCGATTGCATCAGGCTGTTGAGGGCGATGATCTTGAGATCCTCGTCGGACTCGGCACCGGGGCTGACCCCCGCGCCCATCTCCACGTCGAGCGCTTGCGCGTCATTGATCCAGCGGCTGGACGGATACTCCTTGCGCAGCACCCTGATGGTGGCGAGCGCTTCTTCGCGACGCCCGGCGCGGTTCTGCGCGTACGCTTTCCAGTAGAGCGCTCCAGCAGCAGTCGCGCCCTTGTGGGAGGCCGAGGCGTCGAACGACGCGATCGCTTTATCCCACTGGCTGGCATCCAGCGCACGGCGGCCCTCGCGGTAGTCGGCGTCTTCGTGAGAACCCTGCTGCGCCTGGAAACTCAGGCTGAACGGTCCGGACGAGCTCTGCGCCATCAACGCGCCGGCTGAAACAAGGATGAGAATTGTTGTTCGAATCATAGTTGCTGTCCTTTCTGGCGAACGTTCGTGCCGATAATGCGCACCTTGAGCAGAAGCCCCTCGCCCTCGATGCGCTGTTGCAGCATCTCGAGATCGGCGGGCGACAGGTTCGCGGGGCCATTGGCAATATCGAGCAACGTGCGTTCGAGTTCATCGAGCAAAGCGGCATCGGAGAGGTCGCCCGTGCGCGTGGCCGTCTGGCGGAGCAGCCGGTTCTCCGACACCAGTTCGCGCGCGCGGATGCGTTCGTCTCCAAGGTCAACGGTTCCCGGAGTGGCGTTCACCAGCTCGGCGAGAACAATTTGAGAGCGGTCCAGATGATCGCCCATGGCAATGAGTAGCACGCGCTCGCTGGCCTTTGCCGGGATTCCGGCGCGGGTGGGCACGTGGCGCTGTTCAAAGAGAATCCCCGCGATGAAGGCTGCGGCGGCAAAGGTGGCCAGCGCGGGCGCTACCGTCCACCACCGCAACCACGAACGCCGAGGTTTCTCCGCGGGCAGCTGCGGCAGCAGGCGGGTCCAGACTTCGCCGCCATACGAGGCGCCGCGCTCGGGCACGGGGATCTCCCGCAGGTCGTCGAGCAGGCGCTTCAACTGGTGGAAAGAGGCGCGGCATTCCGGGCAATCGTCCAGATGCGTTCGCAGCGCGGCGGCCAGTTCGTCGTAATACGCAAGCGTGATCTCTTCTTCGCTGAGATGTTTCATCGCGTCATTCCCCAGGCCGGCTTCAGGGCGCGGCGGAGTTTCTGCACGGCGCGGAAGACGGTCTGTTTTGCGGCGTTCGCGTGCACGCCCAGTGCGCGGCCAATCTCCTCTGTGCCGCAGCCTTCGTAATGGCGCAGCAGGAACGCGGTCCGCTCCATTTCGCTGAGCTGTTCGAGGGCCGGTCCCAGCAGCCGCGCGATCTGGCCGCTGTGCGTCATCCGCTCCGGTGAAGGCGCGCCGGTGGCGATGTGGTCGAACGTGCCAGGCTTGTCTTCGTCCCCGGGTACGGGCTGCTGTTCGCCGTGGACCCTGCGCGTGCGGATGAGATCCAGCGAGCAGTTCGCCGCGATCCGATAAATCCACGTGCCGAACGACGCGCGGCCGTCGAAGCGATGCATCTGCTTCCAGGCGCGCAGGAAGGTCTCCTGCACCATGTCCTCGGCGTCCTGTTCATTGCCAGTCATACGAAAAGCGAGACGGAAGATGGACCGGCTGTGCCGCTCCACGAGTACACGAAAGGCGTGTTGGTTGCCCTTGCGTGCCTCTTCGGCCGCCGTACTGTCGGTCCATTCCATCCGGCTGTTCTTTAGACTATGCCGGACCGGCGCGGTTAGGTGAGGTATGTATCAGGCGAGGGTGACGCCGATTTGGGAAGCGACGCGGCGGATATGGCGCGCGCCTTCGTCGTACTCTTCGGGCGTGGTGAGATGTTCCAGCATGAGCGGGACGCCGCGCCCGAGGGCGCCGATCTCGCGCAGGTACTGGCCAAGGTCCACCTGGCCGCGCCCGGGAACAACCTCCTGGAAGTGCACGTTCATCTCGGTGATCCACGACAGGTCTTTCGCGTGGCAGGACACCACCCATCGGCCGAGTTTCGCGAAGCATTCGTGGATGAAGGCGCTGTTCTCGTAGAAACGCCGCGGGCAGTTGATGCCGTTGCAGATGTCCATGTGGACCGCGAAGGCGGGCCGGTCGACGGCGCGAATGAGTTCCAGGTAGGAGTCCGGGCCGTCGGGAAGACTCCAGCCCATCATCTCGACGGCGAACTTCGTGCGGGCCGGCTTCACCGCATCGATGACTTTTCGGCAGTTCTCAACGGTGGCGTCGAAGAACTCCTTCGACAGATTCTTCGGATACGGGCCGTACCAGACACCGGGGTTGTAGGAACCGGCGATGTCGACGCAGCAGAGCGCGCCCACCGCATCGGCCAGCGCGCAGCGTTCGCTGACGTAAGCGAGGTTCTGCCGGCGGCGCTCGGCGTCGGGATCGAGCAGGTTCTTCCACGCGCCCACCTCGGCGATCACCACGTCGTTTTCCGCGAACGCCTTCTCGATGGCGGCGATACGTGCGCGGTCCGCGACGTGTGCCTCGGGACAATAGGCGGCGCTGTAGCCGAGACGCCGGTGCTCTCTTGCAAGCTCGCCTGGATCGTCGGACTTGAGAAAAACGGGCCCGCCGAGGCGGACCAGGACTTCCCCACCGCGGAGGGATCCCGCACTGACGGCGGCGGCGCCAGTGGTGAGGACAAAAGCACGGCGAGTCTGGCCGGAGGACATGCCCAGAGTCTACACCCGGCAACGCCCGCCAGACTACGCAGCCGGCAGACGCATGACGACAACGCCACCGTTGGTGGTGGTGACGCGGATCGGTTTTCCGCCCGAGCCCAGATCGGTCTCGAAGTGCTTGCCGATCTGGCCGTGCACGGTCACCGGGAAGCCGATGTCCACGCCGCCGTGCGTCGTCGACGCTTCGAGATGGGCGGAGTAGGTGGCCGGCACCAGAACCTTGACGCCGCCGTTGGTGGTGTGGACGTCGCACTTTTCGCCGTCCCAGTGGTCTCCGCTCAGCTCGATGTGAACGCCGCCATTGGTAGTGCCTCCGTCCACGTCTCCGGCCACCCGCTTGAGCGTCACGCCGCCGTTGGTGGTTTCAAAGTCCATCCGGCCGTGCACGTCTTCGAGGTCGACGCCCCCGTTGGTGGTCCGAAGGGTCAGATCGATATGCCGCGGCACGAAGATCTCGAAGCTGACGCCCCATCCGCCGTCGTGATGCCCGTTCTCGCGCGGGCCTTCGGGATGGATTCGGCCATCGGCAGTCTCCACGCGGATGTGCGACGCGATGTCCTTCGCCTCGGCGTGGTCGTGCTCCCAGACGCGGGTCTGGCTGCGCACCAGAATCTCGTTCCGGTCCCATCCCTTCACGGCGATTCCGCCATTGGCGCCGCCGTCGACGGTAATCTGCCCGCGCGCCGGGATGGTGGTCTCGTGCATCTCGCAGTACGACCAGTCGCGCCACCCGCGGTCGGAGCGGTCGTCGCAGTTGAGTTTCTTGTCCTGAGCCAGCGCCAGCGGCGCGATCGAAAGAAGGATGACAAGCAGCGTCTTCATAGTGTCCTCTGCAATCCACTACGAACCGGGCGGCGGAAAGTTACGCGCCGGTGTGCATGCGGGCGCGATATGATGCTCGTGATGAAGCACGTCATCTACAGCATGCAGTTCAAGGGCGGCGCGGTGCCGAGTGGCGAAGGCGTCATGAAGACCACCACCAGCGCCACCAGTTGCTCGATCCATTCGGTGATTGGACCGGACGGCGTCGAAGGCACGTTTCATCCGGCCGAGGGCGGTCTGGCATGGTTCGAGTCCGAGGTGCGCCTCGCCGGCCCGCACGCGTTTACCGAGACCGGCACCATCAGCTTCGGCGAAGACAATCACGAATTGCGCTTCAGCACGCTGGGACAGGGTCACATGGGACCGAGCGCCGACGCGAAGTACTCGGCCGGCGCAGTGACCTGGAAAGTGGAGGGTGGCGAAGGCCAGTTCGAGGGCGCCTCCGGGCACATCACGTCCAATTTCATCGTCACGGAAGACGGTGAAGTAACGGATTATCAATTCGGTGTTATCTTCTTGAAATAGAAGCGCTGAATAGAGGCAGACATCGCCCGCGCGACCAGTTCCAGTTCGCTGACGCGCAGCAGCCGGCAGGCCATGTAGAACACCGTGACACCCAGCGGCACCGAGATCAGCAAATCGGTCAGGTGCGCGAGCCGTCCGGCGCCCAGTTGCCCGGTAATCAGCGCGTTCGAACCCCAGACCACGGCGCCCATCACCGCCGAAGCCGCGACGATCTTCAGGATGCTTGACGCCAGATCGCGCCCGTACACTCCGTGGATGCGGCTTCGCAGAATCGCGAACAGGGCAAGCGCCCCGAACAGGGCCACAACGGATGTCGA
This sequence comes from Bryobacteraceae bacterium, assembly GCA_049510065.1. Classification (GTDB taxonomy): domain Bacteria; phylum Acidobacteriota; class Terriglobia; order Bryobacterales; family Bryobacteraceae; genus CAWACP01. The sequence goes on along the minus strand of JBEKZH010000018.1, from coordinate 11,581 downwards.
GAGCGCCAGACCGGCGAAACCGAACCAGACCGACATCCAGGACGCCGCGAAATAGTTCACCAGAATGGAGGCGAGACTCACCAGCATCGGCGTACGCGCATCGTTCAGGGCGTAGAACGCCGGGCCGATCACTTTCAAAGCCGAGTAGCCGGTGAGCCCCACGGCATAACAGGAGAGCGCCATCGCGGTCTGCCCGGTGTCGTACTGGCTGAAGCGCCCGCCTTCGTAGATAGCGCCGATCATCGACTTCCCCAGCAGGGCGAGACCGATGGAGCTGGGCAGCGTGAGCAGAAACACCATGCCGAGAGATCGCGACAGCGTGCGGCGATACTCGTCCATGTTGCCGACGGCCGCGCTGCGCGAGATGGACGGCAGCGTCGCCGACGCGATGGCCACCCCGAACAGTCCCAGAGGAAACTGCATGAAGCGGAACGCGTAGCCCAGCCAGCTCACCGGACCGTTCATGGGGATGCGCGAGGCGAAGTTGGTGTTCACCATCACGTTGATCTGCACGGCGGCGCTGCCGATGATGGCCGGGCCCATCAGGTGGATGATCTGGCGCAACTCGGTGTGCGACCAGTCCACCGCGGGCCGGTAGCGAAAGCCCAGCCGGCTCAGGCTGGGAAGCTGGTACACCAGTTGGAGCGCGCCGCCCAGCACGATGCCGATGGCCATGCCGGTGATCTTGTCGATGTGCAGGTACGGCCCCAGCAGGAATCCGGCGGCCAGCCCGAAGCCCACCGAGCCAAGATTGAAAAACGTGGAGGACATGGCCGGCACGCCGAAGCGATTGCAGGCGTTCAGCACACCCATGGCCTGCGCCGCCAGCGCCACCAGCAACAGGAAAGGGAACATGATGCGGGTCATCGCGACGGCCAGCTCGAATTTGCCCGCCACCTGGTGAAAGCCGGGCGCGAGCAACTCCACCAGAGTTGGCGCGAAGACGATCCCGAGGATGCAGAAGACGCCCACAACGCCGATGAGGGCCGTGGCCACCAGGTTGGACAGCAGAGCGGCTTCCGCTTTTCCTTTCCTGGCGAGCGTGGTGGTGAAGGCCGGGACGAACGCCGACGACAGCGCGCCTTCGGCAAACAGGTCGCGCGTCAGGTTGGGGATGCGAAAGCCCAGCAGGAAGGCGTCATAGACAAAGCCCGCGCCAAACAGACGCGCCATCACCATCTCCCGAACCAGACCCGTGGCGCGGCTGAAGAAGACCGCGATGGAGACCAGCGTGGCGGAGCGAACCACGCTCTCCTGCGGGTGCTCTTTCTGGTGAGGCGTTGTTTCCCTGCCCTGTAAAGCCGTGGTCAACGGTGTATTGACCTATTATAGGAGCCCTGTGGCACGCACTCCGGCGGGTTTGATTTCGGGCTTCAGAAGGTGAACCGTGCCTGCAGCTCCACCCGGCGATTCGTCGCGCTCGAAGCGCCATAGCCGCCGGCGATCGCCGTCGACTGGAGGAAGTAGGGCGAGGAGATCACGCCGTTGGGCGCCGCCAGGTTCACTGTGTTGAAGAGGTTGCGCGCGGAAACGCCGATGGTCAGGTTGTAGCGCCGCGTGGTGGTGGAATCGGAGAACATGCCGCGCATGCCGCCAGGGCCGCCGGGGCCACCACCACCCGGAGGACCACCCGGACCGCCCGGACCACCCCGCCCGCCGCCACCGCCCATGCCGCCCATCCCACCTCCCATCCCGCCGCTTGAGGCCCGCTCCGGCCCGAATCCGAACGTCTTGCTGACACGCATGTTCAGGCTGAACTGCGATGGCCCGGTGGCGCAGTTGCGCGGCACAAGCTTTTCGCCCGGCTGCGGGTTGGGATCGAGCAAACCACACGGCGTTGCGATTGCGCCCGTCGTGTCCGGACCGGCGAAGGCCGGCCGCTCATTGAACAGGTTGTCTCCATTGGAGTCCTGGCCGGTGGTCAGGTTAAAGGGCATGCCGGATTGCCACATCAGGAATGGGCTGATGCGAACGTTCCAGCGCAGGTTCGCCGAGCCGGCCGCGAAGATCCGGTGGGTGATGCCGTACGCCGCCCGGCCATAATCGGCGGCGAGGTTGTACTGGTCCTGCGGAAAGAAGCCGGCGCCATCGGTGTTGCTCATGGCGTGATTGTAGACGTAGCTGGCGAACATGCTGAAGTTCGCATTCAGCCGCATATTCAGGTTGGTGAAGAGCTGATGCTGGTTCAGCAATCCCGTGGATTCGTACTCGTTGATCTGACCGACGTTGCCGTACGGCCGCACTCCGCTGTCCGGCTGGACGGAGACGTAGGTTCCCGGCAACGGCGCGTTGATATCGCGCGACAGCAGCATGTGCACGCCGTGCGAGAACATGTAGTTCACCGAGAGCGTGGTGTTCTTGCCGAGCTGCCGGTCCACTCCGATGGCGCTCTGCATGATGTAGGGCGCCTGAAGGTCCTTCGCCACCCGGGTGATGCTGCTGAAAGCCGGGTCCGCCTGGAGGACGCTGAGGGGCGGGATGTTGGGAAAGAACGTCGGGTTCGTCACCGTGTACTGCTGCTCGAGGATGCCGTTGTAACGCTGGGCCGCCAGTGTGTAATCGGGGCTGAAGCGCGTGTAGAAGAGACCGAAGCCGCCGCGGATCACCGTGGATGGGCGCGTCGACGGCTTATTCACTCCGGGCGACCAGGCAAAGCCGACGCGCGGCGCAAGATCGGACCAGTCCTTTACGTGATTCTGTGCCTCCCAACGCAGGCCGGTGCTGATGGTGAGGTTCGGCCGGATCTTCCAGTCGTCGGTCACGAAGGGCCCCACGTCCACCTGCGAGATGGAAGCGGCCGGATTGCCCACGGACATAGTGAACTGCGTGGGAGGGAGGCCGGCGGCGAGCTGTTCCACCGAGGTCATCCCCGGCAGGCCGGCAAACAGGAACGTTCCGTTGTAATTCGAGGGCGAGGTATTGGCGTCCGTATACGCGCGAACACGAATCCCGAATTTCCAGCTATGCGCGCCGTTCAGGATGCTGGTGTAGTTCTGCAGCTCGTAGTGGTTCTCGGTGTTCCAACTGTGGCCGACTGCGGCACCGCCGGTAGTGAACCCGCTGGCGACGACGAGGCGCGGCGAGGAATTCAGGGCCGTCTCACCCTCCTCCTCATGCCAGTACTGAAAACGCGTCTCGTTGATGGCCTTCGAGTTCAGGACGGCGGTCTCGGTGATCTGCACGGTGTTCTGGCGGTCCGACGCATTCCAGGCCGCCGACGGCAGCGTGAATGGACCAAGGCCCCGGTTTGCCTGGTCGTTCTGCAGCCACGAATAGCGCACCACCAGCGTATTGTTGGTGGAAAGCTGGTAGTCGACGCGCGGGCTCACCGTGGTGCGGTGCTGCGGCGTGGAGAGGAACTGGTTCGCGCCCACCGCTCCCTGCGGATCGAGCGTCTGCGCCCACGTGAGAGCGCTCGGGTACAGGATGTTGTCGTCCTGGATGTCGCGCCGCTCGAAATCGAGAAAGAACGACGTCTTCTTGTTCAGCGGACCGCCGACGTTGCCGCCGTACTCCTTCGTCGAAAAGTCCGGCGTTTGCGGCGTGGTCAGAAACGGATTGCGGGCGTCGAACGCCATCTGGCTCGTATTGAAGGACACCTGGCCGTGAAACTTGTCCGTGCCCGGCTTGGTCAGGATCTCGATACGGCCATAGCCCAACCTGTCGTACTCGGCGGAGAACGGATTCTGGTTGATGCGAATCTCGCGAATCGACTGCTTGGGCGGAAGCCGGCCGCCGGTGAACCCGTCGATATAAATCTGCGCCCCGTCCGGACCGGCCGAAGGACCGGCCAGCGCCTGCAGGTCCTGCTGGAGGTCGTCGGGATCGTCGGAGAGCGCGTCCAGATCCTGCTGCTTCAGGACGATGGCCCCGGCATTGCTTGAAGCCTCGGTACTGACCGTGGCGCCCTGCCCCTCTCCCTGGACGGTGACTTCCTGTTTCTCGAGGGTGACCCTCAGCAGCAGGTTGACCGTCTTCGGCCCGCCGGCCACGTCCACCGCGGCGGGCTGGAACTGCTTGAGCCCCGGGGAAGAGGCGATTACGGTGTAGGAACCCTCCGCCAGCCCGGTCACCACGTAGCTGCCATCGGCCGCGGTGGTGACCACTTTCACGGCTCCCGCGCCGGTGCTCACGGTCACCTTCGCCCCGGGAACCAGGGCGCCCGACTCGTCGGTGACCTGGCCGCGAATGATCCCGGCCTGCTGTGCCAGGGCCGCGCCGCTGAGCGCGATGACTACAGCGATAACAAACAGAATACGTGACATTCTCATTGAAATCCTTCGCGACTACTCGGTAGGCATGCCGGGCATGCCGATATCCAGATTCCAGCTTCCCGCATTCACGTTGCCTCCGGGCATACGCGGGGCTGCCGTCAGCAGGGGTTCCACGCCCGCCAGCAGCGTAAGCGCCGTGACATCGGCCGGATTGCTACCGCGGCCGCTGGAGATTAGCAGAGCGTCCCCTTTCTTCAGATCGGCCAGGACCAGAGGCGGCATGCGCTCCAGCATCTGTTGCATGTCCCACTGGCCGCGGCCGCCGGGACCGCCGGGACCTCCGGGAGCGCCCTGGCCACGGGGCCATCCACCCGGTCCACCCGGTCCGCCCGCACCAGCAGGGGCTACGCCGTTGCCCCCGCGCTGCCACTGTCCGGCACCAGCCGTCGGCGCAGCACCACCGGCGGGCGTTCCACCGGGTGTGCCGCCGCCCATGAAGCGCCGCGCCAGCATAGTGGCCATCGTCTCGGGAAGCCGGCGAGCGAGCGTGTCTTCTTTAATGCGCACGGTCACAGGCTTGTTTGTTAGCAGGTCCGTCACCCGCACGGTTCCCGCAGCGGCATCGGCTGCAATCACGGTGCCGGCGAACGTGCGGAACGCGCCCGAGACGATCTCTTCGGCGGTGACGCGCGTGCCGTCGTCATTCTTGTCACCAAGGGCACGCACCTGATCGCCCGCCCGGATCTCGGCCAGCGCGCTCGGTTTCGCATCGGCGAATTTCACCGAGTCGGGTGCGTAGCGCCGGTATTGCGTCGTGGCGAACACCTGAACGGTGACCGGCTTCGCTCCGTCGCGGGACTGCGTGGAAATGGCGATTTCGTTCTTCCCGGCGTCGACGGCGCTCACCGTACCGGCCACGCTTCGGCGCATCCATTCGGCGCGGTCGCGGGCATGTTTTTGCGCGAGGTCCGCTTTCGTCATGACGATGACGGAGGCGGCTGTCATGGTGTTAGCCTCGGCACCGGCCTCGCCGCGCCCGCGTACGCGGTCGCCGGGTTTGATGGCGTCCAGCGCGATGGGCGTGGCTTTCTTCAAGTCTGTCTCGCCCGGAGGAACGCTCACGCACACGGTCTTGTCAGTCAGGGTCACCGACCATGTGACGCCGGCGGCGGTCTTCAGTTGCAGCGTCTTTGCGCTGGCATCCACCACCGTCACGTCGCCCAGCACCCTGGCCGTTCCGGGCGCCGGTTGCGTCTGCGCAGCCATCTGCGCAAAGGTCATGCACGCGAGGAGAACCGTCCCCGAGAAAGCTCTCATATCCTGAGAAGGCGACGGGCGCGGCAGCGCGGTTACCGAAGGAACGTCAGAATGTGTAAAACAACCGCGCGCAATCGTATAGAATGCTCTCAGGTTCCCTATGATCAGACCACGTGGAATTCTCATCTCTGTGCTGGCGAGCCTCCTGATGCTCGCTTCCTGTTCGAGTCCCAACAACAACGCTGAGAAGAAGACGGACGAGAGCGCGAAAGCGCCCGCAACTCCGGCCAGCGGAAGCTACAAGGTGCTGATGGCCACCAGCAAGGGCAACATCACCATTGAGGTGCACCGCGACTGGGCCCCCATCGGCGCGCAACGCTTCTACGAGCTGGTGCAGGCCGGCTTCTACGACAACGCACGCTTCTTCCGCTATGTTCCCAACTTCGTGATTCAGTTTGGCCTGGCCGCGGACCCGGCGGTCACGAAGAAATGGAGCACCGAGATTAACGACGACCCGGTAACCCATATTAACCGAACGGGCTCGCTGTCATTCGCTACCGCCGGCCCCAACACCCGCACCACTCAGATATTCATCAACCTGCGGACCAACCAGACGCTCGACAATCAGGGCTTCGCTCCCTTCGCTCAGATCGTGGACGGCCAGGATGTCGTCGGAAAGATCTACGGCGGGTACGGCGAGCAGGCCGACCAGGACGCGGTTCGCCTGAAGGGCAACGCGTATCTGCTCAAGAGCTACCCGAAGATGGACTACATCAAGACGGCGAAGGTGATGTAGCAAAGGTAGCCACCGGTGCCCGCCGCTGCACCTGCGGCCACGGGACAGCCAGCGGCACAGGTACCAAACCATGACATCACCTTGCGGTTGCCCTCAATTGCAGGAAGCGGACTGGCAGCTTCAGAAGCACGCCTGGGGAAAGCGGGCGTTTTATCGAACCAGCCATGGGCGGCTGTTTCACATTCCGATCGGAATTGCCGGCGCTATTCGGAAAGGGATGGACGGCATCAAAGCAAAAGGCTACACGGTGGAGCCGCCCTGCATCATGTTGGATGACGAGACCGGGCTGATCTCCGCGGACACGTTGATCGCATTGCAGGAGACGCCGGAGGGCGACCCGAACGTGGTCACCTGGGACGCCACGACTCTGTACTCCCGCTACTACCACGGTCCCTTCCGCAACATGAAACGGGAAGTGGACGAGTTAATTCGCTTCGTGGAACAGCAGGAGAATCGCAAGCCGGCGAAAATCTATACCTGGGTGACCAACTGTCCGCGATGCTGGAAAGAGCACGGCGGTCCGACCACCGTGCTCTTTGCGCGGCTTTGAAGTCACTTTTCCCGAAGCGCAACGACGGGTCGATTCGTGTGTGTCAGAGCCACCCCTTCTGCCGGGCCATGCGCGCCGCTTCGGTCCGGTTCGACGCCCCCAGTTTACTGATGGCCTCCGACAAATAATTGCGCACGGTGCCTTCCGACAGGCACAGCTTCTCGGCGATCTCGGCGCCGCTGGAGCCTTCGTCGGCGAGACGCAGCACCTGGCGTTCGCGATCCGTGAGGGGGTCCGCGGTGGCCCATGCTTCGGTGGCCAGCTCCGGATCCACCACGCGCAGACCCGCATGAACGCGGCGCACCGCGTCGGCCAGTTGCGCCGCTGGCGAGTCTTTCAGCAGATAGCCGGAGACGCCCGATTCGAGGGCGCGGCGCAGGTATCCCTGGCGGGCAAAGGTGGTCACGATAATGACGCGCACCGGCGCCCGCTCCCGTTTCAGCTCTGCGGCGAGGTCGAGCCCGGTCATCTGCGGCATCTCGATGTCGGTGAGCAGCACGTCGGGCCGCAGCCTGTGCACCATGTCGAGCGCCTCCGCCCCGTTGTGCGCCTGGCCCACCACTTCGATATCGCCTTCGATCTCCAGCAACGCGGCCAGCGCGCCCAGCACGAGGGCCTGATCCTCCGCAATCAGCACGCGAATGCTCACACCACCCCCCGCGAGCCAGGCACCGGCAGGCGCAGGATCAGCCGCATCCCCTGCGAGCCGTCGCGCTCGAGCGTTCCTCCCAGCGCCTCCACGCGCTCGCGCATGCCGCTCAGGCCGAACCCATCCGGAGCGGAGCCGCCGCGGCCGTCGTCGGCAATTTCCAGCTCGCAACCAAAATAGCGGCAGCGCAGCCACAACTGGCACGATTTCGCGCCCGCGTGACGCACGATGTTGGTCACCGCTTCGCGAATGGCCAGGGCGACCACGCTCTCCTGGGAGGCCGAGACAGTCACCGGTTCCACTTTGACGTCGAACTCGATACCCGCGGCGGTGAGCGCCTCCCGCGCGTGCTCGAGCTCCGCTTCCAGCCCCACGGAATGGTACCCGCGGACGGCCGCCCGCACCTCCGCGAGAGCTTCGCGCGAAATTCGCTCCACGTCGCGGATTTCCTGCGCCGCTCGTGGCGGGTCCTTCTCCGCCAGCTTCGAAGCCAGCTCCGACTTGAGCACGATCACCGACAAGGTGTGGCCCAGCAGATCGTGCAGATCGCGGGCGATGCGCTCGCGCTCGGCGATGCGCGCCAGGCGGTCGATCTCGCCCTGCGCGAGCTCAAGGCGGGAGTCCATTCTTCTTCTCCGGTGCAGATCGATGACCACCGCTCCCACCAGCGGAACAAAAATGAGCGCGGGCACCCAGAAATACGGCATGAGATGCAGAACCCGGCTTTCCAGCGCCGTGAGCGCAAAGATCGCGCCGATCCAGCGCCATGCCACAGAGGGTTTGCCGGCGTTGGCGACACACGCCGCCGCGTAGACCGGGAAGACGCTGGCCGCTGGATTCCATGGAGCAAAAACGGCCCCGATCAGCCACATCGCCGCCGCGATCCATACCGACCTGGGGCCGCTTGTCCGGTAGCTTAGAAAATAGAGCGGGAGGAAGACCACTACCGCGAGCCCCGTCAGGACCCACTGGATCACCGACGCATGGCCAAACGTCGGCCCGATCAAGAAATTCACCAGGTAGATGAGCCACACATAGGGCAGCCATCCGACGTGACGGCTGGGCGGCAGGAACGGGTATTTCCTGATCTGAGCGATATCACCCGACATGGATTCTGCCTTCGTCGCGCCGCCACGCCAGCCATGCCGCCGCTACGAAGATGGCGGTCAGGGCGGCGAGCGCCTGCACGTGGGAAGCGATGCTGCCGTGCCCGGACGCACCGGCAATGGCCTGGCTGATCTCGGACAAATGATACGCCGGCAGCGCCTGGGCAATCCGCTGAAACGGGTGCGGCAGGAATTGCAGAGGAACCAACAGGCCCGAGCAGAACGCCATCGGCATCGCCACCAGGTTTATCATAGCCGGGGCCGAATTCGGGGTTACCACGTAGCCGAGGAAAAAGCCGAGGGCACAGAACGGGAGCGCACTGGCCACCAGTACGCCACCCAGCGCGGCCCACTGGCCCGCGGGCATGCGCACGCCGCCCAGCGTCACCGCCAGCGTAAACAGGGCTGCTACGATGATGGCGCTGAATATCAGCGCACTCGAGAACTTCGCCACGAACCAGCCCGCCGGCGGCATGGGGCTGGCGCGCTTCACTTCCAGCCATCCCAGCCCGCGCTCCGCAGAGATGCCCGCTCCCAGGCCCATCAGGGCCGCGAACATCACGCCAAACACGGCCATGGTGCAAAGCGAATAGACCGCCGGGCCGACCCCGCCCAGCCGGCCATATCGCAGGATAATCCCGAAAAACACATAAAACATGACCGGGAATGTCAGGATCGAGACGGAATATCGCGGCATTCGCAGCAATGAGAGAAACTCGCACTGGATTTCCAACAGAATCGCTTTCGTCATGACCGTGCCTCCGTAATTGCCAGAAACGCTTCTTCCAGGCCCGCGCTGGTGACCTCCAGATCGTGCATGGCCGGATCCTGTGCGAAGAGCCGCTGCACCATGCGGTCCGAATCGGTGGCGACGATTTCGGTGAACACGCCGTCGCGCCGCACCGAAACCCGCTCCGCCATGGCCACGATTTCCGTATCGCCCAGCGAGGTGATGCAGCGAATCTTGCGCGACGCCGCACGCTGCCGGATCTCCGACGATGTGCCGGTGGCCGCAATCCGCCCCTGGTTCAACACGACAATGCGGTCGGCCAGCGCGTCTGCCTCTTCCAGATAGTGAGTGGTGAGCAGCACGCTGCCCCCGCGCGCCACAAAGGAGCGGATGTGCCGCCAGAGCCCGCGGCGGCTGTCCACGTCGAGCCCGGCGGTGGGCTCGTCCAGCACCAGGATGTCCGGGTTTCCGCAGATGGCCAGCGCGAACAGAACCTTCTGTTTCTGGCCGCCGGAGAGACGCCCGAACAGGCGCCGCTCAATGCCTTCCAGCCCCGCCGCGCGCACGGTTTCCTCGAAGGGAAGCGGGTTCGGATAGTAGCTGGAGAATAGCTGGATGTGCTCGCACACGCGCAGGGTTTCGGGCACGCGGCCCACCTGCAGCATGGCGCCGGTTCGCGTCCGTGCGCTGCGCTCCCGCGGATCGCGCCCGAAGACGCGGGCCGCGCCGGAATCGGGCGTCGAGAGGCCCAGAAGCAGGCGCACAGCGGTGGTCTTCCCTGCCCCGTTCGGCCCGAGCAGCGCGAGCAGTTGCCCGCGCGCGATTTCGAGATCGACGGCCTCCAGAGCGGTCACCGGCCCGAATCGTTTGGTTACGTTTCGTAGTTCTGCAATCACCATGACCCGATGGTGCGCCAGAAGGGCCGGTGAAACCAGTGCAAAACGTCAGTGCCAGCTCGTGACAAATGTCACATGGGGCGGCGCTAAAGTAAGCCCGGCTGCCTGATGTGGCGGGGCTCATCCGGGATTTGAGTGGGTAGAGCCATAATGGGCGGATGCAGGACAAGGAACTGTATGCCCAGATTCTGGGGATTCAATCCCCATGGCGCGTTGAGCGTGTTGAGCTGAAGTTGGACGGTGGAGAGGTTCACATTCATCTGGTCCATGAATCCGAAGGAGAGTGGCCGTGTCCGGAATGCGGCAAGCCCTGCGGGCTCTATGACCATCAGCCGGAGCGACGCTGGCGGCATCTGGACACCTGTCAGTATCAAACAATCCTGCATGCCGAGCCTCCGCGAAGCAACTGCTCCGAGCACGGTGTCCGCGCGGTGAAGCTGCCCTGGGCCGAGCCATCCAGCCGCTTCACGGCTTTGTTTGAGAGACTGGCGATCGACTGGCTCAAAGCAGCCAGTCAGAAAGCCGTTGCCGAGCGCCTCGCATTGAGTTGGGACGAAGTACATGCGATCCAGGAACGAGCGGTGGAACGCGGACTGATGCGACGTCAGGCCGAGCCCATCGAGCGACTCGGCGTCGATGAGAAGTCCTTTGCCAAAGGGCATCACTACTTCACCCTGGTCAACGATTTGGATCGGAGCCGCGTCCTGTTTGTTGCCGAACATCGGACCGAGCAAAGCCTCGATGCGTTCTGGAGAAGCCTGTCCGATGAGCAACGGTCGGCAGTTCGCGGTGTGGCCATGGACATGTGGGACCCGTACATCAACTCCACTCGCAACCATTTGCCGGACGCTGATCGCAAGATTGTCTTCGACAAGTTCCACATCGCCAAACATCTGTCGGAAGCCGTCGATCTGGTCCGCCGCCGTGAGCACAAGCAGTTGAAGGCCGCCGGAGATGACCGTCTTGCGGGCACCCGCTACGATTGGCTACGTCATCCAGGCCGCATGGAGCCGGAGGACCGCAAGCAGTTCGCCTCGCTCCGTGACAGCAAGCTCAAAACCGCGAGGGCCTGGGCGTTGAAGGAATCCATGATGGCCTTCTATCTCTACCACTACGAGCGCCCCGCCAGAAAGCACTTCCAGTGGTGGCACAACTGGGCCGTGCGCAGCCGGCTGAAACCCATGATCGAAAAGGCGCGCATGATCAAGCGCCGCTTCGCCAACATCATCACCTATCTTCGGCTTCGCATCACCAACGCGGCGAGCGAGTCGCTCAACTCCAAAATCCAGTGGATCAAGTACACCGCTCGGGGATTCCGCAACAAGAAGAACTTCGTTGCCGCGATCTACTTCCACTGCGGCGGCTTGGACCTCTTGCCCTCCA
>JBEKZH010000017.1:0-76469 GCA_049510065.1 Bryobacteraceae bacterium | reverse complement strand
GCTCTCTCCGCACCATTGCTGTACGACCTCTGTTCCGGCACCCGGATATCAGCAGCATACTCCCCTGCTCGTGTCCATTTTCATTGCAAGTTGTGGCCACCTGTGGCCATGAGGAACTACAATGGCAGCGAGTGTTGCTGGAACTGGTTGTCGAGAACTACGCGGTGGTGGAGCGGGCGCACGTTCGCTTTCATGGCGGACTCAACCTGCTCACCGGTGAAACCGGCAGCGGCAAGTCCATTGTGGTGGACGCGGTCGGACTTCTTTTTGGCGGGCGCGCTTCGGCCGACATGGTGCGCACCGGCGCCGCCCGCGCGCGCATCTCCGGCATCTTCGAATTGCCCGCCGACCCCGCCTTCCGCGCCCTGCTCGGCGAGGCCGGCTGCGAACCCGACGAGGACGAGTTGCTGCTGGAGCGCGAGGTGCTGGCCAACGGCAAATCGCGTGCTTTCTTGAGCAGCCGTCCCGTCACCGCAACGCTGCTCCGCGAAATGGCGCCCTGGCTGGGCGACATCCACGGCCAGTATGACCAGCAACAACTGTTCCAGCCAGCCGTCCAGATGGCCATGCTGGACGAGTTCGCGGACACCGGGGAGTTGCTGGCCCGAGTGGCCGAAGCGCACCGCGAGTGGCGGCGCTGCACCGCGGAGCTGGAGGAGCTGGACAAGTCCGAGCAGGAAAAGCTGCGTTTGGCGGACCTGTGGAGCTTCCAGCGCCGCGAGATCGAAACCGCCTCGCCAAAGCCCGGCGAAGAGGCCAAACTCGAAAACGAAAAGCGCGTGATCCGCAACATCACGAAGCTGCAGGAGAGCGCAAACGCCGCCTGGGTGGCCCTCTACGATGCGCCGGAAAGCGCGGCCACGCAACTCCGTTTGGCCTTGCGCCGCCTCGAAGAGCTTGGCCAGATCGACGCCAGCCTGGTTCCCGTAACGGAGGCGCTGCAACCGGCCGGCATCGCCATCGCCGAGGCTTCCAACGCGTTGCGCGATTATCTGGATCGCCTCGAGGTGGACCCCGGCCGCATCGAGGAAGTGGAAACGCGTCTGGCCACTCTCGACCGGCTGCGCCGCAAGTACGGCCAAAGCATCGAAGACGTGCTCGCGTTTCTCGACGACGTGCGGGCGCGGCTGGACGCGCTCGAACACGCCAGCGAACGCCGGGCGGCGCTCGAGAAAGAGCGAGCCGCGCTGGAGAAGCGCTATCGCGAGGCGGCGGGCGAGCTGACGCGCCGGCGAAAGGACGCGGCGAAACGCCTGCGCGCCGTGGTGGAGAAGGAACTCGGGTCGCTCGCTCTGGGGGGTTCGAAATTCGTCGTCGAGGTGAGGGAGGCCGAGTGGAGCGAGCGCGGCGCGGATCGTGTGTCGTTTCTGATCGCGGCCAATACCGGCGAGGAGCCCCGGCCGCTGGACCGCGTCGCTTCCGGCGGCGAGCTTTCGCGTATCGCCCTCGCGTTGAAGACCGCCAGCGGCGCCACCGCCACGCCCGCCGGCGTCACCCGCACGCTCATCTTCGACGAAGTGGACGCGGGCATCGGCGGGAGCGTGGCCGAGGCGGTGGGCCGCCGCCTGAAGCGGCTCTCCGCGGCGAATCAGGTGCTGTGCGTGACGCACCTCGCCCAGGTGGCCAGCTTTGCCGACCATCACTACTTCGTGGAGAAGCGCGAGCGAACGGGCCGCACCGTGGCCGAAGTGGAGGAGCTGGACCCCGCCGCGCGCACGCACGAGATCGGCCGCATGCTGTCCGGCCAGCACATCACGCCGGAGGCGCTCAAGCACGCCGAGCAGCTTATCCGCGAGGGCAGTGCGGCGGGTCAGTGAAGTCGCGTTCTTCCAGACCATCGGCGACCGCGACTGCGCCGCCTGTCCTGCGCTGAAGACAACCTCCCCGCTATCAGCAACTTTAACGTGTTAAATACAGCGCCTGACTGTTTTTCTCCGCCCTGTTAGTAGATTCTGGATGCGGATCCCGGTTGGGGGACCCAATCAAGTCGGAAGGAGTTGGATGTGGCAAAACGCAAGACCTGGATACGAACCATGCCTGGGCGCGTCCTGTTACTCATGCTCGGGACCCTGGGGCCGCTGTGCGCCCAGACCGGCAGCAGTTGCATCGGTCCTGAGGCGATGTCCGAATTCGCCGTCCTCGGCATACCCTACTCCGGGCAATTCGTCGTCAATCCTGGATGGCTGCCAGCCGGGCCCGTCACCGATTTCGTCGTCATGCCAGGGACCAACCTGCCACCCGGCCTCACTTTCACCCCGTCGACGGGCGTGCTTGCGGGGACGCCCACGGCCACCGGGCTGTACAGCATCTATGTCCGTGTGTACCTCGCCGCCGACCATGACCACTACTGTGGCATTATTTACCCCATCATCGTGAACCCTCCTTTGAGCCTTGCCTCCGGCGGGCAGCTCCCACCAGGCAATGTCGGCGCGGGATACCTTGCCTGGGTGGCCCAGAACGGGGCGCCGCTCTACACCTTCAAAGTCACATCCGGCTCGTTGCCCCCAGGACTCTCTTTCGACGCCGCCGCGAACGCCCTTACCGGCACGCCGCTGGCGCAGGGCGACTACTCGTTCACGGCCACCGTCAGCGACGCTGCGGGCGAAAGCGTGACCGGGCAGTATCTGGTGACCATCGGCGCACCTGGGGATGTCTATCTGACCTCGGCAGGCGTGAGTTTCCAGGCGCTGGCCGGCAGCGGTGCCCAGACGTTCCCGGTCGGCGTTCTGACAACCGATCTCAGGGCCGTTCCGTTCGGCGTCTCCATCCTCGGAGCCTCGGCGGGAGCCGCGCCAGGCTGGCTCAAGGTCACCCCCACGTCCGGCGCCACCCCGGCGCAGTTGAGCGTGCAGGCCGATCCGGGCACCCTGGGCGTTGGCACGTACCCGGCTGAGCTCCAGATCACCCCCCAGGGCGAGAACCCAATTACTATCGGTGTCACCCTCAATGTTCTCAATTCTACGGTCTCCTTCGGCGCCGCCCCCACTGGCATCACCGTGTCCTACCCGACCGCTGCGGACCTTGCCAAAACGGTGACCACCACCGTCCAGGTCTGGAACAACGGAGGCCTGCCGGTCTCCGGCACAGCCACTGCCCAGCCACCCGTGGCCGGTCCCACATGGTTGAGCATCACTCCCTCGCAGTTCAATCTGACTCTCGGCCAGACCCAGGCGTTTGCCGTTGTCGTGGATGGCTCGAAGGTCTCCGCTGGGACGCACTTCGGTACCATCACGCTCAAGGGTTCAAACAAGTCCCTCGACATTCCAGTCCAGGTCTCCGTCCCCGGGCCGGTGCTCCAGCCGAGCATCCTGGTTACGCCGCAGGCTATCAACTGGGGCGCTTTGTGCAACCCCACGGGCACCCCGCGTGGCGGCCCGTATGATGTTGGTTGGATCGGGATCCAGAATCCCGGGCCGGGTACCGCCTACACCGTGTCCCTGCAAGGTTTCAATGGCGGTCTCCAGGTACAGCCCACGCAGGGCAATGACACGGCGCGCATTTCCCTGACGATCAACCCCTGCCAGCTTGGCCTGGGCCGGCACACCGGCTATCTGGAGGTTTCAGCCCCTAGGATGACGCCGGCCAAGGTCCACCAGAAATGGGAGGTTTGCGTTGCCCCCTGGGATAACCCCGACGACTTTAGCTGTGACGCGAGGTGGGGGAATCCGGAGACCGATTCCGACGGCCTCGTCATGGTCGCCCAGCAAGGCCAGACCGCTCCGGTCACCGCCCAGATCACGGTGACCGGCTCCGACGCCCAGCCGCTCCAGTTCGCCGTGAACGTGGGCAGCGGCGCTCCCGCGGGAGTGTCCGTTTACCCCACTCGCGGCGTGGCCACCAGCACGCCCACCACGGTGACGGTGACGGCGGACCCGACGAAGCTCCCGGCCGGGGTCACACAAAGCGGAGACATGGTGGACGTCTCCAGTACCGTCGGGTACTCGTTTGCAGTTCCGAAGTCGTTGGCCGGGGTGTTCCTCAACCCGCAGGTGGGTGCAGTCGGCTCAGCGGCCAGGAGCGCGGCCAGGAGTGAGGACGCCTCGATCCCAGCGGCGGCCGCGTGTTCGCCCACGCAGATCGTGGTCGTCCCGACGAGCCCACCCTCGTACTTCAGCCAGAAAGTGGATTGGCCCACCAGCATCAAGGCGCGCCTGGTGGACGATTGCGGGCAGGCGGTCACCGACGCCGGTGTGACGGCCTCGTTTTCGAACGGCGACCCGGGGCTCGCGCTCGCCCTCACCGACTCGGCCATGGGCATCTACGGGGCCACATGGCGCCCCACCAGTCCCGCCTCTTCCCTCACTTTGACGGTGCGCGCCATCAAGACCGGCCTGCCCATGGCGGCGCGCCCGATCCACGGCTCCGTGATTGACGACCCCGGCACCCCCATCGTCAACGCCAACGGCGTGGTCAACAACTCGAATCCAGTGCTCGGCGCACCGGTCGCGCCCGGCACCGTGGCCGCAATCTACGGCAGCAACCTCGCCTCTGCCGCCATCCTGCCCACCACGGTGCCCTTACCTACCGAGGTTGGAGGTACCCAGGTCCTCATCGGTGGCATCGCCGCGCCTCTGTTCTACGTCAGCCCCGGCCAGATTGACGTGCAGATCCCGGTGGAGCTCCCCGCCAATAGTTCGCAGGACGTGATGGTGCTGGTCAACGGCAACGTCTCCATTCCGCAGACCATCCAGCTCGCCGCCGTCAACCCGGGCGTCGCGGCATTGGCCGATGGCCGCGTGCTCGCCCAGCATGGCGACTATACGCTGATCACGCCGGACTCTCCTGCCCGCCCGGAGGAGTGGATCGCTCTATACCTGGTGGGCATGGGCGCGACCAGCCCGGCGGTGCCCAGCAATCAGGCCTCGCCATCGTCGCCGCTGGCGTGGGCCACGGTGCAACCGAACGTGACCATTGACGGCGTTGCCGCCCAGGTCGGCTACGCGGGCCTGACGCCTGGCGGCATCGGTCTCTTCCAGATCAACTGCCAGGTGCCCAAAGGAGCGCGCACCGGTGACCTTCCGCTGGTGGTCGTCCAGAGCGACGCAGCCGCCAACGCGGTGACCATCCCTGTCGCGCAATAAGCGCCGCACACAAGACCCGCGCCGGAAGATAGCCTGGGGCGCTGGTGTTCACCAGTGTTCATCGGCGGCCAATACTCATGGGCTTTCCTGAAGCAACGCTTCTCATAACTATTATTGGCCGCCGATTAACACAGATCGACTACACACAGCGTCATTAGTGATTGCGGATAGAACCACTCCGTCACCGTCGCGGCTCGGTGCCTGCGTTTCCGAGCCGCGACAGTAATGGAGCGGATGCGCAAGTACTTATGACGCTGTGTTTAATGAACGGCAGCCACGCGGACGTTCAGGATGACTCGCCGATACGACGTCAGCTGCGGCGACCCATCGTCGGTTACCGCAAGAATGATGTGCGCCGTTCCAGTCCCTGAGCATTGAGCAGCCGCTGGCAACCATTGGGGACGGCACGCAGCGGTCGGCGTCACGACGGCCTTTGGAGTGTCGGCGCCGGCGACGGTGACTGCGGCCAGATTCGTACCGGTGCCGCCTGCTTCGGCATAGTGAAACCAGGCGAAGTGCAGGCTCTGGCGATCCGGATCGTGGCTGCGGCTGGCGTCCAACAGCACTGGTTGCCCGACTTCAGCATCCATCACAATGGGCGCCGTCCCCGGCTGGCCATTCACTTCAACCAATGGGTTGTGATTGGCATGACCGTAATCGGCAATCGTCCAATCCATCCGCGCCGCGAAGTCGTGTTGGTATGCTTCGCGCCAGCGCCAAATGGTCGCCTGGTCGGTTGTACACTGCTTGCCATCCACGCCGGTAACGGTGTCCTGCGAGGTGACGCGCGAGAACAGGTCGCCTCCCTGCGTCCAAATCGGATGAGTTTCGCCGTAAGTTTGCCGATATACGTAGCGCCCTCCCCAACCGCCCCAATCGGGCCTGCGATATGCGTTCAGTCCGTTGTCGATCAAACCGAGGAAAGAAGGTGTATCTCCCTCCATGATGAAAGCAAACCGCGGATACACTTTTCCGAGCGGCCCCTTGCCGCGGATGTTCGCATCCAGCCACTCGTTAGTCACTGTCGTCACGCTCGCGCCCGCGCAATTGCGATAGTAGATGTCGCCGCTGATTCCGGTCCAGGTGGCGTAATAGTATTCACCGCCAGTCGGCGTGGTGGGCTGAACGATGTAGAACAGGTGGGGGAACTCACGTCGAATCCACGGCCCCGCATCGTCCTGATCGGAGATGGAATACACTCTCAGCTTCGCAATGAGTTTTTCGGTTTCATCGGGTCCCCGGGTGCCGCGCACGCGCAGGAGCGCCTGAGCCAGCGTGTTCGCCCCACCCCAGATGCAGATCCACAGCGGACGTCCGTCGTTGCGGTCGGCCGCGCGAATAATCGCCTCCGCGCCTTCAGACGTTTTGTCGACGCCAGTGGCTGCCAGGCCGTACTCCGGCTGCCCGGCAAAGACCCGGCGGTCAAGATCCTCGGCTGTAGGCCAACCCTTTGCGTGCAGGAGGAGATTGGGCCGCACCTGCTCGTACGCCCGGATCAGAGTGCGCATCGTCTCCGGATGGACCGCGGTCTTCTGCCAGGTCGACGTAGAAGCAACGAGCGCTTCGATGTCGATTTCGTTCGAGTACAGCAGGAGACGAACCAGCGACATCTGATCGTCAGGCTCGTTGCCGATGTCGCTGATTACGATTGCGCGGGGATGTCCGGTGAAGTCGTCGACGTGCGCCGGGGGAAGAGGTGCGGAAACAAGCGAACCGCCCAACAGCAAGACAAGCAGCCACGAATGAACCCGTAAGTTATTCGTGTCCATTCGTGGCCGGTTGCTTACTGCCGCGAAGGATGATTCTCGCGGGCGAGGCGCACGCGCGCGCCCTCCAGCTTCTTCTGTACCTTTGCCAGCTCTTCCTGGTCGAGGTCGGTGGGCGCGCCCGCCTGATATTCCTTCACCGAGTTCTGCCATTGCAGCATGGCGTCGCGGATGCGGCCCTCGTCGAAGTAGACGTCACCCAGGTGGTCGTGAACCGTCGCGTCGCGCGAGAGCTTCTGCAGCGCGCGCCGTAACTGTTCCTCGGCCTGCGGCAGCTTCTTCATGCGGAAGTAAACCCAGCCGAGGCTGTCCATGAAAGCGCCGTTGTTCGGTTCCCGCTCCAGCGCCTTGTTGATCAGTTTTTCTGCCTCGTCCAGGCGCGTATTCTGGTCGGCGAACATGTAGCCGAGGTAATTCATGGCCGATGAGTTGTCGGGATCGAGCTGCAGCACTTTGCGGAACTCGGCCTCGGCCGCATCGAACTTCTTCATCCGCTCGTACATGGCCCCGCGCAGAAATTCCACTTCCACGCGGTCGTCCTTCGACGTGGAAAGCTTCTCCGCCTGGTCGAGAGCCTTCCCCATTTCCGTGAAATTCTTCGCCTTTTCGTAGACCTGCGCCAGCGCTTTCCAGGTGCCCAGATCGTCCTTGCCGCCGAGCAGCTTCTTCGTTTCGGCGATGGCCTGATCGTAGTGGCCAAGGTCGGCCAGCAGCGATGCCCGGATGCTCTGCACCAGGGCATTGTCCGGGTACTTCTTCGCGGCGGCGGCGGCGGCCTGCTCCGCCTTCTGGAAGTCCTTCGCCGTCCGCCAGGTTTCCACGATCTGAGCCTCCGCCCGCGGGGCGAATTCGGGATCCAGATCCCCGAGCCGCTTGTACGCACCGGCGGCCTCGCCGTATTGCTCGTTGGTGCGGTAGAGACTGCCCAGCGTTTCCAGAAGCCGCGCGCGGTTCTGCCGATCCGCCGGACTGTAGGAGGCGTGCTCGGTGGTAGCCAGCAGTTCGTTCAGCGCTTTGATCGCGTCCGGAAGCTTGCCCTCCGCCTCCAGCAGGCTCACCTGGTTGAACCCGACCTCGATGTCGTCCGGGGCCATCTGACGCGCTTTGGCCGATGCCTCTTCCGCTTTCGCGAAGTCGTGCAACTGTTTATAAACCTGGGACACGCGGAGCTGCCATTTGACCTCCTTCGGATCCTCGGCCGCCAGCTCCTGATAGACTTTCAGCGCGGCGTCGAATTGCTCGGAGAACAACAGGTCCTCGGCGAGTAATTTGTTGAGATCCGCGCCGTTTTCCGGCGAGATCTCGATGGCCTTCCGCAGTGTTTCGGCCGCCAGCGCATATTCTTTCGTCTGCTCGTAGAAGCCGGCCAGCGTGGTCAGGCTGCGCGTACTGGGATCTTTTTCAGCCACCTTCTTCAGCAGGTCCGCGGCCGCTTTGGTGTCGCCCACGTCCGCGTACACCGTGGCCAGACCGGTCATCGCGTCCTCGTTGTCGGGATCCATCTTCAAAACCGCCTGGAATGCCTTCTGCGCCTCCGGGGTGTTCTGGGCGATCTTCTGCAGACGGCCCAGCCAGATCCACGAATCCACGTCTTTGGGATCCAGCTCGGTGATCTTCTGGTATTGTTCGATGGCCTTCTTCAGCATCGTTTCGTCGATGCGGCTCTGCTGAGGGTCGCCGATCAGGCGGGAATAGATGCGCGCCAGGATGCGACGGTCGTTGACGTCATTGGGATTCTGCTTCAGAAGATCTTCCGCTTCGATCACCGCGTCCCTCAGGCGGCCCGACTGGATGTACAGATCGGAAAGTTCTTCGGCAATGAACGCCGCGCCGGGATCGTCCTTCATGGCCAGCCGGTAGTTCTCGGCAGCCTTGTTGAAGTATTCGCCGCGGTTCCCAAACGCACCCGCCATCTCTGCGTAGAGATGCCCCAGTGAGTAGTGATAGTAGGCCGCAGCCTTGCTGTCGGTCACGCCGCCCGCGGCAGGAGAAGCGGCGCCGGCGTCGTCCTTTGGGGGCACGGCGGCCGTCTGAGCCACCGCCGCTCCAGTCGCCAACAGGCACAAAACGCGCGCGAGGTTAAGTAGACGTGTCAACTGAAGTTCCTCTCTCGTCGTCCCGATCCCGTGGGACGGAGCCGCTTTTAACAAGTATACAGCGCCATTTCGGGCTGCACAGGCCGTTACTTACCGGACGTACCGCGCCGGGACACCGTTACCCCGGCGTACGCGATACCATCTTTGTGAATGCAGCCGCTGGTGGTAGTACTCGGCCCCACCGGATCGGGGAAAACCGATCTGGCCCTCCCCGTCGCCCAACTATTCGACGGCGAACTGGTGGGCTGCGATTCGCTCCAGATCTACCGGCATTTCAATCTCGGGACAGCCAAAACACCTCCGTCGGAGCGGTGTGGGATTCCGCATCACCTGATTGACCTTATCGACCCGGATCGGACTTTCACCGCCGGCGATTACGCCCGGGCCGGCCGCAAGGTACTGGCCGATATCACCGCGCGCGGAAAGCTGCCGGTGGTGGCAGGCGGTACCGGGTTTTACCTCCGGGCCTTGCTGGAGGGTCTGTTCCCGGGGCCGGAGCGCGATGAAGCTCTGCGCGAGCGCCTATCCTGGCGCGAACAAGCCCGCCCAGGCTTCCTGCACCGCCTCCTGCGGCGCCTGGATAAACCCACGGCGGCGCGGATTCATCCGCACGACGCGAGGAAGCTGATCCGGGCGATCGAGGTCTCGATGCTGCGTCATACACCCATGTCCGAGCAGTTCCAGGCGGGCCGCGATCGGCTGACTGGCTACCGGGTCCTCAAGGTTGGCCTCGCGCCGCCGCGTTGCCGTTTGCACCAGAGGCTCGACGAGCGCCTGGCGCGGATGTTCGAGGGCGGGCTGGTCGAAGAGGTGCGGAAGATCCTGGCGCTGGGGTTCCCGCGAACCGCCAGACCCTTTGAATCCCTGGGCTATAAGGAGGCGCTGGCCGTGATCGAGGAGCGCATGACGCCGGACGAGGCCCTTAACGCCGCGCAACTCGCGACACGCCAGTACGCGAAACGCCAGATGACCTGGTTCCGCCGGGAGACGGACGTGGTCTGGCTCGAGGGATTCGGAGGAGACAGGGGGGTCCGGGACACTGCCCTGGGGCTGGTGCGGAGTTTCCTGTCATAAAGCACCACTGACATGTGGGTCTGGCGGTGCTACTCTGAAATGGAAGCCCGTTACCAGCGGGCCAACCTATACAGAACGTTCAGGAGTCATTACCATGATAAAGAAAGTCCTCATTACCTTCACGACGCTCGCGGTTGCGGTTGCCAGCGCGGCCACCTACCGGGTGAAGCTGGTCGAGCCGACGGTGGTCAGCGGAACCATGCTGAAGGCCGGTGATTACAGAGTCGAGGTACTCGACAACAAGGCTGTGTTCACGGCGGGCAAGCAGACGGCGGAAGCAAGGGTGAAGGTGGAAAGCGCCGATCAGAAATACAGCACGACGAGCTTTCGGTACGGCAAGGCTGCCGATGGCACGTTGAGGCTGCAGGAGCTGAAGATCGGCGGCAGCAACATGAAGCTCGTGTTCACGGACTGATCGTCCGGCCCGATTCCTCTTCTTGTTTCAAAGACGGCCCGTCCGAGACGGGCCGTCTTCGTTTTTGGTAGAGCGCTCGCCCCGTAAGGCCGAAGACCGCTTGTTGACACGCGCGGCTCAGAAACGCAGCCTCGAATTCGCAGGCGCTTACCGAGCCGCGATCGTAAGGGAGTGGTTGTGGGGTAGCCGCAGCCGACGCCCGCGTCGGCCTGATCTGGTTTGTGTGAGATTGGGTTTCACCCCACAACGACCCCAAAAAGCAGAAGAGGGCGGGCCGAAGCCCGCCCTCTTCCACTTGTTAGACGTTTAGCCGAGACTTAGTGAGCCTGCGACTCGCCAAACTGACCGGTACGATTGTGGTTCGAAACGCCGGGGATGTGCTGCGCCCAGAACGGCGTATCCAGCTCGATCGCGTCGTAGTAGCTGCCCTGGAACGGATTGTTCTGCGGGCTGACATAGGCGACACCATGGCAATACTGGAAGGTCGTCGTGGCAATGATGTACCCGACGAATCCAGTGGTTACCGCAGTGCTGATGGAGCCTTCACCCGACGGAACCGGCACGCAGTTCACGCTGCTGCCCAGGCTCATGATGAGGCTGAACGAGCAACCAGCCGGAACCCAGATCGCGGGCTCACTGGGCGAATTCGCGGCGTTCGGGTGGAACTCGTTCTGGACCGACGCTCCATTGCGCGTACCAGTGAACCACAGGGTCACGGTGCCGCTCTGAGACGTCTGCTTCGGCCAGATTGTCGGACTGATGGAAGTGTTCACCACCACCATGCCCGTGTCGAAGCCAGAACCCGAAACGATCCACGGGTAGAGGAGGTTGCACGAGCAGGGGTTAAGAATGACCGCAGCCTGCGGGGCCTGGGT
Source organism: Bryobacteraceae bacterium (assembly GCA_049510065.1). Lineage (GTDB taxonomy): Bacteria > Acidobacteriota > Terriglobia > Bryobacterales > Bryobacteraceae > CAWACP01. Next base: position 65,162 of record JBEKZH010000017.1, on the reverse strand, counting down.
CACGATGAACCGCGGCAGAGAGCCGATCTTCGTGGTGTTTGGCTTGTCGTCATTCCACAGCAGCGACAGGCCCGGCGTATCGGCCGCGATCGGAGCGAACGACACCGTCATCGTGGAGGTGGACGTCGTGGAGTTGGCTCCCAGAGCCGGGATGTTCTTTCCGAGGTTGATGGCGTCGCTGTCATAGGAAACCGCCGCAGCAACCGTAATCGATTCCTGGAGGTTCGGATCGTCTTCCACTACTTCGTAGAAGGCGTAGTCGGTGGTGGCGCCGCTGGTGGGCGTCCATGAACCGTCGATTTCCAGGGGGGCCGTGGCCCAGCTTCCGCCGGTGCCATCGTTGTTCGCGCCCTTGATCAACTGCAGCACGAGGTTCGGCGAGTCCGGCGAGCCGTCTGGCATGACCGGGAAGGTGAGTGCTACGCCAGTCTGCAGGTTGTTGACAACAACCCTGAAGCGCGTGCCATAGTCAGCCGTCCCGATGGTCCCATCGTCCATTCCGGGGGTGTTGGTCTGTTCTACGAGCTCAGCCAGCGGATCGCTGACGCCGCTGCCAAAGCCGCTCTCGTCAATGCTCGTCAAATTCGGGGTGAAACCGGATTCTGTGTAGTAGTTAATACCGGTACCAAACAGATCCTGCGGCTCCCAGAGGCCCGATGTCGGGTCTCCGCCCGTGTTGATGTCGGTCCTTATCGAATTGAGTCCGCCAGCACCGTTGGCGTCATCCGAGGTGATCAGACCGGTCTTGAACGAAGATGCGAATCCTTCCGCGAACGTGACTCCGACAGAATCGCCGTCGCTGGGCCAGGCGCACTGCACTTCGTTCTGTGGGGCGACCTTGCCCGGTATGAAGCCCTGATAGACAAAGGCAACCGTCGTGAACGGGCTGGGTAAGGTGAGTGAAGCGTTGCCGCTGACGGAAACCGTACCCGTGATGGTCTGGCCGAGCGGGACCTTGGTCGCGTCAGCGCGGACGTTGGTGACACGGATAATGCGTTCGTAGTTGGAGCCCGGAGGATCGATAGGCACACCGATGAAGTCGATGTACAAGCCGTTGTTCGTGACCTGACCCTGGAAGGTGTTGTACTGACCCTCATAGGTCTCAACATGAGGGGGCACACCGGCAATGTCGCAGATGCCGATCGTGCCACTCAGGAACGGATTGGCGTTAGTCTGGCCACCCGTCGCCTTGCAACCGATCTGTTCCTTGGGGGCGCCCGGAATGTAGCCCTGGTTGGTCGGGAACGGATCGGATGACGGGTACGGCTCGTCGATAACGAGCATCGGTTCGCCCGCTCCCGCAAAGCTCCGGCTGGTGATCGGCTGGCTAACCGCGATACGAATGTTAGCGAGCGGTACCGGCTGGCCCACGGGGGTCTGCACGCCGCCAGTGCAATTCATGACAATGTCGCCAACCAGCTCGGCCACGCCTTCCTGGCGAATCTGGCGAGGAGTGCCACTGTTGGCCGTGCAGGTCACCGGCGCGGTCACCTGTATCTGCGCAACCGCGGTGGAGCCAAAGCCGAGCAGAAGCACAATAACAGCAAAGGCCATTAGCCATTTGCGAAAGTCTGCCATTTCCTTCTCCTTGTGAAGATGCAAAATTTGAATTGATCGAAGTTCTCTCGGCAACCTGAGCCTCTGTTGTCTATTGCCATCATGAAGAACGTGAACCCGTCCGCGGCAACACTACCGGATTCGGCGTTATCACCGCCTCTTCCATGGCTGCCGTCCGGCTCGTGCTCATTTTCTTCATCGGGCTCATCTCGTCCTGACTTCTTTTCGTACTCGTAACGTGTGGTCTGTGCTCGCGGGACTCATACATGAATGCCGCCAAAGCCCTCGGACGCAGTCAAATCATACTTATCATTGAACGGGAAGCCAAGTCAAGTGGAATGTGCCCGTTAGATTCAAATAAGGGCCATCCCCCGCTTCTCATTGCAGCACATTGGCGGCGCGCGCGCCACTCGCGGACGCCTCTGGGCAGCGAATGGCGCCAAAGCGGCGGTGAACGGTTCCGGATGGGGGCCGAAACGGGTTAATCTTTCATCATGCGGCTGACGCCCCGCAGGCGGCTCTTCAGCTCGTCGCTGGCATCCAGAATCTGATTTGTATCGTAGATTACTCTCGGCGTCAAAAAGATGACCAGTTCGCTGCGGGTCTTGCTGTAGGCGCGGGTGCCGAAGGCCGTGCCCAGGATGGGGATGCGGTTGAGGAACGGAATCCCGGTGGTGCTGGCGCTGGTGTTCTCGTCGATCATTCCGCCGATAGCCACGGTGTCGCCGTCCTGCACGGTAATCTGCGTCTGGATGGAGCGCTTCGAAAAGGACGGCGACCCGATGCTGCTGGAGGTGTTGGTGATGGGCGCACTGACCTCCTGATTGATCATCATGGTGACGATACCGCTGGAGTTCACCCTGGCCATGACATTCAGCGTGGTCCCGGTATCTACGTTGCTAATGGTGTTGGCGAACGCGGAACTGCCGGCCACCTGAACGCCGGTTACCGCCTGGGAACTCAGGGTGGGCACCGAATCGCCGACGTTGATGGAAGCCGGGATGCTGTCGGTGCAGATGATGTTCGGGTTGGAGACCACCCTGCCCTTGCCGTTGCTCACCTGCAGGCTGACGAGGCCCAGCAATTCCCTGCTATGGCCCACCAGAGTGCCCGCCGAAAGCGTGGTGGAGTCGCCAACCAGGCTGGCGAGGAGCTGATGGGGGACGGACTGGCTGCCGGTGGTGGTGCCGGTCGAGCCGGAGGAGGGCGCCCCGGCGCCGTTGAGCTGTTGCAGGTAGGCCGTCACTCCGCTGGAAAAGATGCCGTTGAGATCGAGCTCGTAGATCTTCGCTTCGATGAGCACCTGCCGGGGCGCGACATCCAGGTCGTCCAGAAGCTTGCGAATGGAGGCCCACTCCTGCGGCGAGGCCTGCACCAGCAGGGTGTTGTCGAACGGGTTCCCGATCACTCGCGGGCCGGTGACGAGGGCCTGCTGCTCGGGGGCCAGATAGGTGCCGGTGCGGTCGGCGCTCTCTCCGGTTGTCAGCCCGGCACCTGAGGTCAGACCGCCGACGGTTGTTCCGGCATTCTGAGGGTTGAACGGGTTCGTAGCGGAGAATGAGCGGCCCAGGTTGGCGGGATTCGTCGCCGTTCCGTAGCCGTACCCGCCGTAACCTCCTCCGCCTCCAGAGCCGCCGCGCCCGCCGTAGCCGCCCATGCCACCGTAGCCGCCCATGCCGCCGTAGCCGCCGCCCATGCCACCGTAACCGCCGCCCATGCCACCGGAACCGCCGCCCATGCCACCGGAACCGCCGCCCATGCCGCCGTAGCCGCCGCCCATGCCCATGAAGGCGAACTGCGACAGGTCGCCTCCGCTGTACAGGGCCTGAATGGCCGCGGCGATGATCACCGCCTGCCCGTACTTGACGCGGTACACGTAGTTCCCGGTGCTCCCCGAGGTCACTTTCACGGGGACATCCAGCTTCTTCAGCCATTTGTCCACTTCGACGAACGCACCAGGGTTGGCCGCCACGGCAATAATGGTGTTGAGCCGGTCCACCGGCAGGAACTTGAGCGGCGCTTTCTTGTCACTCAGCGAGAGGGCGTTGAAGACCGCAGTGAGTTCCTTGACCAGATCGCTGGCGCGCCCGTTCTGCACTTCGAACAGGTGGATGCGCTGGTTGGCCAGCGTGTCGCTGTCGAACAGCGCCACCAGCTCCATGGTGCGGCGCATGTTGCGGCGGCTGTCCAGCATGATCAGCAGGTTCGCGGGAGGATAGGAAAAGATCTGGGCGTATTCGCCCACGAAGTTCTTCAGGACGTTCGACAGTTCGTCCGCTGTCACATATTTGAGGAAGACGAGGTTCATCATTTCCTCCTCATTGGGATTGATCGCTTTGGCGTCCTGCTGCTGTTCGAGTTCCAGCGGATGGCGCGAGATCTCCGCCAGCGGGACGATGCGATACAGGTCGCCTTCCTTCACCATGCCGAACCCGTTGATGCGGAGAACCATCTCCAGGAGAGATCTGGTGTCGATGTCCTTTGTCTCGCCGTAGGTGTTCAGGACCACGCCGCCCTTGACGCGCGGGTCGAGCACGTAGTTGATCTTCAACTGGCGGGCGAGCATGTCGATGACTTCGGTCAGCGAGGCGTTGTGAAGGTTCAGGCCTCCGTAGACAACGGCCGGATGGGTGACGGCAGCGGGCGGCGGTTCGGCGGCGGCCGCCGAAGACGCCGGGGCGGCACCTGCCTGCTTCGCCGCAGCAGCGTTCCCGGACGGAGCCGGTTGCGCCGGCTTCACCTGCGACGCCGGGGCAGCCTTTCCGGCCGCCGCAGCCGCGGCTTTGGCCTTTGCTCTATCCTCGGCTTCTCCGGGGTTGTACGGTCTGGACCGTTCGAGCTGAGCAACGGCCGAAACAGCGACAAAAAGCAGCCCCGCGAGAAGCGTCGCGACCCTTATCTTTTTCGACATCCTGTTCTTTCCTTCCCGGTTCCTAATTAACCGACTGCCACTGACAGAAGTGCGCGTTGGGCGCCAGAGGATTCGACACCGCAACCTTTCGGTATCCGTCGACGACCGCACCGACTGGCGACGGGTCGTTCTGATCGCACGTCCGCGTTTTGCCGTCCGAGCTGACGTCCTGGCCAGGCCCGACCCTGGGGGCGATCGTTTGTAACGGTGAGCCAGCCTCCGCCGGCGGCGCGTTCGCAGCCTGCTGCCGATTCGCGGCCGCGGGAGCCGCACTGGCGGCCTCCAGATCCGAAATGTTCTTCACGAACGTCTTCCCATCCCACGTGAAGACGATCTGCCGGTCGGTGATGGATGCGATTTCGAATTCGCCCACTTTGTCGCCGGCGCGATAGGTCTGCTGATCGGCCTTCCCCACGCTCAGGATGACCATAGGCGGCACGTCGCCCCAGATCATGACGCCGTGAGCGGCCGGAAACGGCGGCACGGGCGGTGGCGGAGGAGGCGGCTTAGGCGGGTCGGGGATGACGTCGGGATTGCGATCTTTGGAGAAGAGCACCTTCTGGGCCACCTCCACATAGGAAGTCGGCTCCAGCTTCTGTACCAGAGGCCGCGGCGGCATGGAAGGCGCCGGGGCCGGCGGGACCTTCGCCCGCAGAATCTTCTGCTCGCGCAACTGCGCCTCTTGCCAGCGCTGCTGGAGCACATGGCCCAGCAGGACCAGGGCGGCGGCCAGCACCACGTTCAGCAACCACAATCTTCGTTTCAAAACGCCGTCAGTCCTTTCTTCTCCGGAACCAGGCGCCGGGGAACCAGCCCGGAGATCACCATCCGCACCTGCATGGTCTTCAGTTTTTCGTGAGCGGCGCCGATTCGCATGTCGCTGGTGGCGACGATTTCGGGCTGCGCGCTGAGATCGGCGATCATGTTCACAAGCTGCTCGATGCGGCACTGCATGCTGATGGTCAACGAGACCTCGCCATAGGCGCCGGCGAACGCGCGCGGCTCGCTCAGCTCCACCTGACCGATCTCCACCGGCGGAGTTTGCGCCCGGGCCACCCGGCGCACCACCTGCAGCAACTGGGCCTGCGCCTGCGGCGCGGTGTCGGCCTGGATGAGGCCCTTTTCGCGCCGCGACAATTCGGCGGACACCTGTTTCAGGACGGCTTCCTTGCCGGGCACGGTGGCGGCTCTCTGGCGCAAGTCGGCGAGGCGCTTTTCGGCCGCCTCCGGGGTGTCCGTGGGAGCGTCCACCTTTGGCGCGCTGGAGGAAGAGGACGTGGCGAAGTAATAGATCAGAATGGCGGGGACGGCAATGCCGGCCAGGATCAACAACCTGCGTTCCCGCTCGTTGATGTTCACTGGGTGGTCACTCCCTTCCGCTGGGCCCGAATGGAGAAGACCTCGCCCGTGGCGTCGCGCTGGATGGGCATAATGAACTGCGAGTTCTGGAGCTTGCCGGTACCGTCGAGCAGCTTCAACAAGCCCGCCGCCTGATCGGCGTGACCGGACATCTCCACGCTCTGGCGGCTCATGTTCATGCCGTTAAGAAAGCCCGGCGGCGCAAGGACGCGAGTGGTTTCATTCAGCGCGTCCATGTCTTCTTTCGAACGCAGGCGGAAGTTATCGATGGCGTCGGCGCGCCTGCGGATCTCGATAATCTGCTTGTCCACACGGGCCGCCCGGTTGGCCAGCGGAGTGATCTGGTGAATCTGCGACTGCAGCGTTTCGAGATACCGCCGGTTCTCGATGGCGCCGTGCGCAAACAGCACGCCGGCGGTAATGGCAATCAGCGCCGCCAGCGCGATGGTGGGAAAGTAGAGCGCGCGCGAGCTGGCCTGGCGCTTCTCTTCCGGCAGCAGATTCAACCGCAGCGCCAGCCAGGGACAGGCCGACGTCAGGGCGGCCGCGTAAGTGCGCGCACTGCGCGAGAGCGTGGTCCCGGCGGGGGCGGCGGCAGGCTGCGGCAACAAAGACTCGATGGGAACCGGTTCACCGCCGGGATCGAGCCGCAGCTCGGAGAGCGCCGAAGCCACGGCAAGCTGCGGTTGCTGCTCGAAAGAGGCGGAGAACACGGGCCGCGACGGGCTCTCGCCGTAAAGCTCCAGCTCGCCGTTTTGCGCCCACGCGAGGAAGCCCTCGGGCGGCGCGCCGTAGAACCGCAGGGCCGGCCGGATGGCCGCCGCGGAGAAGGTGAACCGGGCGATCTTCACGCCCGCTTCAGCGAACAGCGTCGCGTATTCTTCCAGCGTGCTGCGGCGGGTGATGCCCACCAGCACGGTATCGGTCCCACCGGCGCGCGCGTAGTCCCACGCGGCTTCGTCCTCCGGCCAGGGATGCAGCGAGTCGATCTGGAACTTCAGCGCGCTGGCGAGGTTCCTGTCGCTGACGCCGGGCATCGGCACCTGCCGGACAATCACCGCGTCGCGCGGCAACAGAACCGTCGCCGCCAGGTGACCGACTCCGAGTTCCCGCAGGAATCGCAGATACGCGTCGCCCCACGTGGCCGCGGCCTGTTCGCGGAATCCGGGGATGCCCAGTTCGCCCAGAATCTGTACGCCCGCCGGGCGTACCCGGGCCACGGTAACCTTCAGGTCCCGGCCAGAGACTTCAATTCCGACGCCGGTTCCGAACGCCAGCCACGTGCGCATGCGAATCTTCATTGGAGCGCCACCACCTGATTGAAGCCCCCGGGGAGCGGCACGGCGGCTGGAGCGGGCGGGGCCTCGTCGTACCAGCGCAGGACCTGGTGGGGTGGGTCACTCCCCTGGCGAAAGAACTTGACCAGAGCGGCCACGGTCCGCTTTACCTCCGAGTATCTGCCGTCCGCGTATTTCAGCCGGCCGGTGGCGCGCAGGGTCCAGACACTCCCGGCATTCGCGCTGTCGTTGGTCAGGCGGGACGCGGCGGGCCCGTTTCCAAGCAGCCGGCCAAGCTGGTCCATGGAACGAATCGGGGTGGTATTGCGCATATTCACAATCGCATTCACGACGTCGGGTGGCACGCCGATCGCCGCGAGCAGCGTGGGGCTGACGGTATTCACGTCAAACTGGCTGGTGGCGCCGTACACGGACAGACAGTCGCGAACGCCGCCGTAGGAATACAGACGCCCGTCCGAAGCCCGCCGATAGCCACCGTAGAAGAGTTCCGGGGTCATGCCACGCACCAGCGATAATTCCTCTATCTCCCGGAAGGACGCGTGCGGCGAGCGAAAAGACGGCTGCAGGGCCAGGTAGAACTGATCGAATCGGGTGATGGCGGCGGGGTCTCCCTCGCGCCAGTCCACGATGGCCTGGGCGATGGCCGTGGACTGGTCGCCCGAGGCGCCGGCGGCGAGCATGACAGCGGCGAGGTCGGGCATGAGAGCGTGGTTGATATCCAGCTTCGAGGTTTCCGGGATCAACTCCACGTTGACGTCGCCGGAGGGAAACTCGAAGTGCAGACGCGGCGACGGCGCTTCGTAAAACGGACGGTCGTCGGCCCGCCGGCCGCCCGCGGCGCTCCATTCGATCCAGAGCAGCGCGCGCTCGACGCCCCCCTGAGCCAGATACCGCGCGCGGAGGCTGTCGGCGTCGGTGCCGACGCGGTCCACCTCGGCGCGGACCATGTGGGCCACGGTGAAGGCGATGGCGAACAGCGCCACGCTCAGCCAGAGGACGGTGAGCAGAGCGCTGCCGCGCTCGGTGGATGCAAGGAACGCGGCTGTCGCCTCGTGTCCACACGTTCCCTTAGTTCGCAGTCGCATAGTCCACCGAAGGGTCGCGGTTGACGCGCACGGGAATGGTGAGCGTTTCGAGCGGCAGTTGCGAAGCTCCCGGGTCCAGCGGTCCCATCACCACGCGAATGGCGTCGGGCAGCAACGGCCTCACCCAGCGCGGCACCCAGACCGAGGGCTTCTCGCGCGAGTTCTTGTCCGGCTGCAGAAACTCGAAATGGCACGCGGCCAGCTTGTCGGCGAGGACGAACGAGCCGGGCCCGATCTGCACCGGAAGAAACACCGGCACGGGAGCGCCGAGGGCTTCATCGACGCGCGTGCCGGAACAGAAGGAACGGGCGCTCAGAGGACCGGAGTAGAGGTGCTCATTCACCACCAGACGAACGCCTTCGCCGTGCTCGCCCGGGATGACCTGGTATTCCAGAAGTTGCGGCAATCCACGCGAGCTCTCGTTCAACGAGTAGCTGGTGATGAAGCGCATAGTTTGCGGCTCCCCCTGAAAGAAGGCGATGGCCTGGCCCGGGTCCTCTCTGTTCTGCGACTGGCAGGTGGTCATGGCCGGTACGATGTCGCTGACCTGCGCTTCAAGGATGCGCTCTACGGCCATGACGCGGCGATTGTGCATGAGCTTCGTGTCGGCGTGCCCCATGGCGTCAAGACCGACCCGCAGCGCCATCAGGATGCCCGTGGTGAGCGCCATCACCAGGGTGGTGGCGATGAGAACCTCGACCAGAGTGAAGCCGGCATTGCCGTGGCGGCGGGTCATGGCCTGCGCTCCCGCACAGCCTCGGCGGGCGAGACCAGGCCGCGCCGGAACGCCTCCATGATGAACGTGCGTTTGGCGTCGCCGTCGCCGCACCACACTTCCAGATGCACGCGGTCCAGTGCGGGATCTCCTTCCGCCGCGCCCGCGGGCGCTTCAAAGAGGGTGACGATGCCGCTCCAGCCGCAGGGGCGTCCCCCGGTGAGAGCAGGGTCCCAGGCGCCTTGCAGGGGCATGTCTTTGGGTACGGTGTTGGCGATCAGCAGTTCGTTCATCTGCTGGCGGGCGAGCGTGATGGCGCGGTCGCGGTCGGTAAGGCGGGCGGCGTTGTGCATGGCCGTGGTCAGCGCCGAGAGGAGTCCGCTGATGGCGACGGCCATGATGATGGTGGCTACCAGCACCTCGAGGAGGGTGAAGCCACGCTGGTTGGATGTGGGGCGGGCAATCCTGCCCGCAGCCGGCTTTGAGCCGGCCCAACGCCGCGCAGAAACGCGGCGGCAGCCAGGATTGGCTGCCCCACTGTCAGCCCGCATTGGTCTCCTCCAGAGGGTCGCTGATGCGCGGCACGCCGGTGATGGGATCCACCGATACCACGCGGCGCTGTCCGCGGCGGTTGCGCATTTCGATCCCGAACAGGGGGACGCTGCCGCCGGGGTAGAGGTAGAAGTTGCGCACTCCGAGGTCGTCTTCGGTGAGGTTGACGGGGAGAACGCGCGTAATAGTGACGCCATCGGGCATTTCGATTTTGCGTTCGTATTGCGATTCCGGGGCCCGTATCCACAAGGCGTTCTCTTTCGGCGACACCGATATCTCCACCACCTGCTGCGATCGCTGGGCGCGCGACAAACCCGCGTCGAAAAGACTCACCACGTCGCGCACGGCCTGGTGCAGCCGCAGGCTGTCCAGCCCGGAGGTGATGGCCGGGAAGCTGATGGCGACTACCAGCGAGATGATGGTCACCACCACCAGCATTTCGATGAGGGTGATGCCGCGACGCATGCTAATCGTTCTTCCAACTGACAATGTCGGCGTTGTTGCCGTCACCGCCGGGTTGTCCATCGAGTCCGTAGGAGACCACGTCGGGCTCGTCGCCATGATCGCCGGGATACTTGTACACGTAGTCGTTCTTCCAGGGGTCCTTCGGGAGATCCTTCTGCAGGTACGGTCCCTGCCAGCCGTTCACGCCTTCGGGCTTTTCGCGCAGGGCCTTCAGGCCCTCTTCGGTGGTGGGGAACGTGCCGGTGTCCAGCTTGTAGGTTCCCAACGCCGTCATGAACCCATTAATCTGCGCGTGGGCCGCGGTCCGCTTGGCGGTGTCCACCCTCCTCATCATCGGCAGCAGCACCATCCCGGCGAACAAAGCGATGATAGTGACCACCACCAACATTTCGATCAGCGTGATACCGGCCTGTCTGCGAAGCCGAATCTTGTTTGTTTCGCGATCCTTCATACGAGTCTCCCGCCTACATGACGACATCATTGACGCTGGTAATGGCCATCATCAGGCTCAGCACCAGCGCGCCGACGATGATACCCATTACGAGGATAAGCAACGGTTCGAAGAGCGACGTAAACCGCTTGATGGCATTCTTCGTCTCGACTTCGTAAATCTCGGCCATGCGCACGAACATGGTGTCGATGCGGCCGGTCTCTTCGCCCACCGCGAGCAGGTGTCCGGCCAGCGGCGGGAACTCTCCAGCCCGTTTCAGCGGTCCGGCAATACCCTCACCGCGCTTCACGCCCTGCGCGACAATCTCCAGCGATCGGGCAATGCGGCGATTGTTCAGAATGGCGCGGGATATGTTGATGCACTGCACCAGGGGGACGCTGGCGGCCACCAGCGTCCCCATGGCGCGCGCGAATCGCGCGGTCTCGGCTTTGCGCAGAGCGATGCCAAGCAGCGGAATCTTCAGGCGGAAACTGTCCCACCGTAACCTTCCGCTGGTGGTACGAATCCACGCCTGATGCAACAGGGCGAGGAGAATCAGGCCACCGATAATAATGAGCCCCCAGCTCTCCACGAAGTGGCTGGCCTCGATCATGATCTTCGTGGGCGTCGGCATGGGGATGCGCGAGTCTTCGAAAACGCTGGCAAAGCGCGGCACCACGAACTTGAGCAGGATGAAGATGGAGGTGCAGGCCACCAGAGTGAGCAGCACCGGATACACCATGGACGAGATGATGTAATTGCGCAGCTCGTCGCGGGTGCGCTCGAACTCGCCCAGCCGTTCGAAAACGACGGCGAGCGAACCGCTGGCCTCGCCCGCGCGCACCATGTTGACGTACAGCTCCGAGAAGTACTCCGGATGGGTGGCCAGACTGTCGGCCAGTGACCTGCCGCCTTTAAGGACCCTCAGCACGTCGTGGACGATGAACTGGAAGGACTCGCGCTCGGTCAGCTCGCCGGTGATGGCGAGGGCGCGGTCCAGCGGCACGGTGGCGTTCAGCAGCGTGGAGAGTTCGGTGGTGAAGAACAGCACGTCGCTGCGGCGCCCGCGCGCGAACGACGGCAGCTTGAACTCGAAGCCCTTCTTCTCGTCGAGGCCGACAAAGATGGGGGTCAGGCCCTGACGGCGCAGCTCGGTGGCGACGCGTTTGTCCGTTTCCGCGGTCACCGTGCCGGTGCGCAGCCGGCCATCCGATGCCAGCGCCTTGAAGTAGTAACTAGCCACTTACTCCCCTGAACGAACAACGATTCCGGCCACCGATAAACACCGATGAACACTGATAGCTTCTTTAGTTTTGTGATCTGTGTTCATCGGTGTTTATCGGTGGCCAACTCAGAATTCCTGGGTTACTCGCAACACTTCCTCCGCCGTGGTGACTCCGCTCTCCACTTTCAGCCAGCCATCTTCGCGCAGGTTGCGCATGCCGTGGCGGCGCGCGACGGTGGTAATGCCCACGGCGTCCGTGTTGTGCATGATCAACTGGCGGATCTCGTCGTTCAGCTCCATCATCTCGAAGACGCCGACGCGCCTGGTGAAGCCGGTCCCGAAGCAGTTCTCGCAGCCCGCGCCACGCCAGACGCGAATGTTCTCCCCGAACGGGGTCATGCGTTCGCCGGCGGATTCCCGGCAGTTCGGGCAGATGACGCGCACCAGACGCTGGGCCAGCACGGCCACCAGCGAAGACGTGATCAGATAGTTCTCCACGCCCATGTCGGTGAGGCGGCTGATGGCGCTGGGCGCGTCGTTGGTGTGCAGCGTCGAATAGACGAAGTGGCCGGTGAGCGCCGCGCGGATGGCGATATCCGCGGTCTCGCGGTCGCGAATCTCGCCCACCATGATCACGTCCGGGTCCTGACGCACGATGTGCCGCAGGCCCGAGGCAAACGTAAGTCCGATCTGCGGATTGACGTGGATCTGGTTGATCCCGTCCATCTGATACTCCACCGGGTCCTCGATGGTGATGATCTTCTTGTCGGTCTGGTTGATGAGCTTCAGCGCCGAATACAATGTAGTGGATTTGCCGCTGCCGGTGGGCCCGGTGACCAGGAAGATGCCGTGGGGCATGGCCGTGAAATGCTGCATGCGCCTCAGCATGTGGTCGTCGAAGCCGAGCGAGTCCAGGTTATAGAAGTCGCCGGCGGAGCGGTCCAGCAGACGCATGACCACGCTTTCGCCGTACAGCGTGGGCAGCGTGGAGACGCGGAGGTCTATTTCGCGGCCCAGCGACTTGATCTTGATGCGGCCGTCCTGCGGGAGGCGGCGTTCGGCGATATTCAGCTTGGCCATCAACTTCACGCGGGAAATGATGGCCGCCTTCAACTCGCGCGGCGGGGGTTCCTGGCTGAACAGCACGCCATCCACGCGATAGCGGATGCGGAATTCCTTTTCGAAGGGCTCGATGTGAATGTCGCTGGCGCGCTTTTCCACGGCCTGGGCGATCATGGCGTTCACCAGGCGGATCACCGGCGCCTCGCTGGCCATGTCGCGCAACTGCTCGAGATCCTCGGAAGCCTCGCCGGCGGCGAACTCCATCTCGGCTCCGCTTCTCGAAGCGTCACCGTAATAGCGCTCGATGGCGTCGACAATCTCCTGCTCGGGCGCCAGCACCGGCCGCACCGCCAGACCGGTACAGTTGCGGACCGTGGCCATGGTCTCGAAATCGAGCGGATCGGCCATGGCCAGGGTGACTGTGTGGTCTTCGAAGGCCACCGGGAGACAGCGGAACTGCCGCAGGAACCGCGGCGAGAGCAACTCCGTCTCGGGCGAGATAGCGGGGGGACCGTCAATGGAAACGAGCGGCACCCCGAGCTGGTCCGACAGCGCGGCCAGTACGTCGCGCATGGCGATGAAGCCGAGGTCCACCAGCGCCTTGCCCAGCTTGTCGCCGCGGTCTTTCTGCAGCTCCAGCGCGCGGTCGAGGTCCTCCTGCGTGATCAGCTTCCTCTCCATGAGGATTTCGCCGAGACGCTTGCGAGGCGTCAGCAGGATGGGCGCCGCTTCGGACAACTAGTATTCCTCCGCCTTGATGACGCTGGCCAGTTGCGTCCCGCCGCCCGCGTTTCGCGCCGCCACCAGCGCACCCTTCTGACCCTGCATGACGATCTGGCAGGGCAGTCCCGCGGGCTCCCAGGAATAGCTGGTCAGGGAAACCGCAAGCACCACGCGATCGGTGTCGGCCAGCGTGTCCATGGAAGCCGCCGTCTGGACCAGCAGCTCGCGCATCGCCGCTTTCAGTTGCGGGATGCGTTCCAGCTTCTTCTGATGGTGATGGTCGATCATCTCCCTGGACGGGACCGGCATGAGCGGGCTGATGGGGGCCGTGACCAGATTCACTTCGGCGGTGAACACCGCGCCATAACCATCGAGATAGACGCCGTGCGTGGTTCCCAGCACGAAGAACGGCTCGTCCTGCCAGATGTGCGCCAGCTTTCCATCGATACTCTTCTGCATGGAGACGATGGAAATCACCGTGGCGTGCCCCTGACCGGGGCTGGCCGCGTATCCGTAACCGGCGGCGGCCAGAATCAACACTGCGAAAAGGCGGTTCACGGTCTCACCTCCAGGCCACTGCTGGCCATGTACATACGCGCCAGTTGCTTGCCGAAGATTTCGAGGTTCGCCGCAACAGCCAGTCGATCGGCCTTGCGCTCGAACTCGTACTTCTTCTCGGCGTCGGCCAGCAGCTCCGCGGTCTTGCGCTGCTGCCGCGCCTCGGTGTCGGAAACCGCCTTCGCCACGGCCTGAGCGATCACGACGTTGACACGCTCATTCACCTGCGCGGCCACGCGCTGCTCCACCGCCGCGGTGTCCACCGTTGCCGAAGGTCCCAACAGCGGGGTCGGACGCAGGTAGCCGTGCGCCAAAATCGCACACGCCAACAGAGCCGCCGAAGCGAACCCCATGGCCGGTCCCGAGCGCCAGACGCGCTGCCACCAGCGTGGCTCGAAAACCTTATCCGAAACAAAGACAATGCGCCGCGGCACTTCCTCGTCCCGCAACGAAACCAACGCGAGGTGCGTCAGGCTCAGCCGCTCCATTTCCTCGCCGCAACTCGCGCATTCGCGCAGATGGCCGGCCACCAGCCCCTTTTCGCTTTCCGGGAGCTCGCCGAGCACGTACGCTTTCAGATCGACAGACGAACAGGTCATTGGATACCTCGCGCACCGATTGGAGCGAGGGCGTCCTTCAGGAGATCGAGGGCGGCGTACAAGCGGGATTTGATGGTGGAGACGGGACAGCCCAGAATCTCCGCCATCTCATCGAACTTGAATCCCTGGTAAACCTTGAGAAGCACGGCCTCCCGCTGGTCGTCGGAGAGCCGCGTGAGCGCCCTCTGCACCGCCAGGGTGAGTTCCACCGGGTACTGGCGCGCGCTGCGATCCGTCACCGTAGGATCGGCGGTCAGCGACGTCTCCGGTCTGTTCTTTCTCAGCAGCGAGAATGCCTCGTTGTGGGCGATGCGGAACAGCCAGGACGAAAAACGGTCCGCATCTTCCAGCTTCTTCAGGTTTTGCCAGGCCTTGAGGAAGACATCCTGACTCAGATCCATGGCTTCCTCACGGTTCCCGACCAGCCGCAGCAGGTAGTTAAAGATACGCTTCTCCCAACGGGAGACAAGGATGCCGTATGCATCCACGTCACCCCGCCGCGCTTTGGCGATGACGTCGCGATCCTCTACCTCCCGAAAGATCACTTCGGCTCCGTTCTTAAAGACGCGGTCGGTTCAGGAAAAGACGGACGGTGCAGCTAAGGGACCATTATCGCAGGCAGGGGAGTATTGAGGCACAATGGAGACATGGAGTCAGTGGTCGTTCGCGATTCCTCCATTATGTCCGGTGCGCCGACTTTTAGAGGCACACGGGTCCTGGTGCGCACACTCTTTGAATATCTCGAGGCCGGACACAGCCTGGAGCGCTTTCTGGAGGGGTTCCCCACCGTCAGCCGGGAGCAGGCTCTGCAAGCTTTGGAAGAAGCGAGAGAATCCTTGCTCGCCAGCCATTGAATGCGGGTTCTCCTGGACGAGTGCATCGACGAGGGATTCCGTTATCATTTCACCAGTCACGATTGCCAAACCTGCCGGTATGCGGGGCTCACCGGTTTGGCTAATGGTGCATTACTGGCCGCCGCGGATCGATCAGAAGAAAGCCGCGGTCCAAGACCTTTTCGTCGCATCATTGTTTCTGGACGTGACGGAGTTTCCGAATACGGATGTGATGCTCTTCAGCCCTGCGCAAACATGACTCCGTTGCTCCCATGCCGGGCCGTCCCATGCTTCGTTTGTGGCACGTCAGGGGCCGGGCTTCAACCCCTTCAAGCATTACCCATTTCGAAACAAGACCGGAGCCTCGGTGCGGGCACGGAGCTTACTGGAACGGTATGTCAACCTCGGCATAGCTGCCGGGCGTGGCCGCATTGACCGCTTCAATGACGCGCTGAATGTGGGGGCGAAGTCGCGGCCACTGCTGCTGGCCGAGAACCACAATCGCGATCTTACGGGCCGCAAGGTTCTGCTGATAACGCATGTTCTTGTCGGTTGTCAGCAAGAGGTCAAACCCGGTCTCTTCCGCTACGGTCAGCAAGTCGCCATTGCTGAGTTTGTCCCAGCCTTGCTGTGCTGCCGTGCGGACCGTGTGGCCTTCGAGATATGGGCGGATCGGCACGGGCGTTGCCTGATCGAAAATAATCCGCATCTACGGCGCGTAAGCGGGCGCTTTCTCGAGACTGCGGACGGCGAACTCAATAACCGCCTTGACCTGTTCGCGGTCCAGCCCGTCGAACCATTCCATGATGTCGTCGATATTGGCCCCGGCTTCCAGATTTTCGAAGATGGCGGACACCGGCATCCGCGTACCCTTCAAAACCCACGCGCCGCTCACCTTGCCGGGGATGCTTTCGACGACGGGGCATTGGGACCAATCGAGAGTTGCCACGTTCTCACCCTCCCTTCATCGTAATCTTTTACCACGGCTCGGGCGTGGCTGGCGTCAGGCGCAGCGGAAATCCCCTATCCGGTGACGAGTACGTCAAAGCCGCCGTCTTCGGCTGCCTGTAAGAGCTTGCCGTTCTTGAATCCATCCCAACCCTTATAGCTGGCGGTGAAAACCTCATGCGAGCCGAGGTGTTTACGCAGCCGGTGATCGAGGTTTTCGTCGAGCAGCACCTTCACAGGTTGTGCTGCTGTCGTTGGGCGTGGGCAAAATCGATTAGCCGCTTGATCTGGGCAACCGAAAGCGTAGGGAAGCCCTCATGAATTTCGTCGATGCTGTCGCCGAGATCGTAGCTGTTCACAATGGGGTCCGGCATGATGCGCGTTCCGCGCACGACGGGCCGGCCCGATACCTTGCCGGGGACCTGTTCGATCAGTTCACAAGCCATCCAGTCGATATCCGAGACCGTATCGAGCTTAGCCATGTTCCTGCCCTACCTTTCATCGTAGCTTTTTGCCACGGGGCGGTACTCCCTCTTACTCCTTCTGCGCCGCCGCCGGCAGCCAGATCGTAAACACGGTGCCCTTTCCCGGCCCCGAGGCAACGCCAATATTGCCGCTGTTCTGGCGAATGATCCCGTAACTGGTGGAGAGACCCAGACCTGTCCCCTTGCCCTGTTCCTTGGTCGTAAAGAACGGCTCGAAGATGCGCTCCTGGACGTCCGGCGTCATCCCTGCTCCGGTGTCGCGAACCCGAATCACAACGTAGTCGCCCGGCCGGACCCCCGCCAGGGCGGCCGCTTCCACATCGAGCGTCGCGGCCGATGCTTCCACTGTAATTGCACCGCCCTCGGGCATGGCGTCGCGGGCATTCAGGGCAAGGTTGAGGAGCACCTGTTCGATCTGTCCCGGGTTGACGCAAACCGTGGGCAAATGCGGAGCAATGGTGGTGGTCAGGTGCACCTCATCGCCGGCCACGCGCTTCAGGATCGGCTCCACCTCGGCCACCAGCGCGCCCATATCCACCACGCTGGAGCGCACCGACTGGCGGCGGCTGAAGGCCAGGAGCTGCCGGGTGAGATCGCCGGCGCGATCGGCCGCGCGCGCCACCTGTTCCAGATCGCCGCGCGACGGGTCGTCGGGCCCGAGCTTCCCGAGCAGCAGGTGCGTGTAGCCGGAGATCACCGTCAGCAGGTTGTTGAAATCATGGGCGACGCCGCTGGCCAGGCGCGCGATGGCGTCCATCTTCTGGGCCTGCAGCACCTGTTGCTCGAGCAGCTTGCGCTCGGTGATGTCGGCGACGATTTCAATCAGGCCAATCACCGCACCGGTGGAGTCGCGGAGCAGCTCGCTCCACAGCGTGGCATCCAGCGCCGATCCGTCGGAGCGCAGGCAGCGGACCTCGATGCCAGATACGATGTGGCCGTCCCGCCCCAGAGACAGGCGCTCGGCCAGAGTGGACTCGCCGGGCGCGGTGATTTGTGGAAGCAGCCGGTCCAGAACCTCGGATTCCTCCCAGCCGAACATTCTCTGCGCGGCGCCGTTCCAGCTTCGCACGGTGCCATCCGCGTTCACCGAGTAGATGGCCAGCGGCGAAGCCTCCACCACGGCTCGCAGGGTCAGGTTGGCATTGCGCAGCCGCTCCTCGAACTCGTGCCGGCCGGTTACATCGCGCGAGTTGACGACAATGCCGCCCACACCGGCCAGGTGCGACAGATTGCGCGCGTGGGATTCCAGCATGCGCCAGCTTCCGTCCTTGTGCCGGAAGCGGTACTCGAACGCAACCTGCCCCCCGCCGTCCCGCAACATATCGCGCACCACCGGACGATCTTCCGGAGCGACCAGAGAAAAAACGTCGAGGCCGACCAGTTCCTCCGGCTGCCAGCCGAGGATGCGCTGGTGCGACGGGCTGGCGTAACGAAGGATGGCATCCGGCTGCACGATGGCCACCAGGTCCAGCGCGCTCTCGATCAACGAGCGGAAATGCTCTTCCCGGCGCTGCAGCACCTCGATGGCGCGGCGGCGTTCGCCCGCATAGTTCATGGCGCGCAGCAGCAGATGGCCGCCGGTCTGGCCCTTCACCAGGTAATCCTGCGCGCCTTCCCGGACCGCCCGTGCCGCGGTTGCCTCGTCGTCCAGACCGGTAACCACCACCAGCGGGAGCGCGGGGAAGGAGGAATGCAGGCGAACCACCGCCTCGAGGCCGGTGGCGTCGGGGAGACTGAGATCCACCAGCGCGACATCGAAGTCCTCGGACTGCAGCCGCTCGATGGCCGCGGCCAGCGTGGTGACGTGGGTGAGTTGCAGCCGCCACGCGCCGGCCTCTCGCAGAAGCTCGCCGAACAGGTGCGCGTCGGCGAGATTATCCTCAATGAGGAGCGCGCGGGAGACCACCAGATTCATTCGCGTCTTCTCCGCGTCAAGGTAGATCAGATTCTACCACCCGCCTCGCACACAACCCTGGTAACAAGCTCGTGGAGCGCGATCGTCGGGAGCCGCGGCCGCCCAGGAAGATCTATTCGGCGGCGGCGGTTTTCGCCGCGCCCTTCCTGCCGGAAGTCTTCTTACGGAATGCTTCCCAGCGTTTCTTCTGCGCGGCCGCGATACGCTTCCGTGCCTCCGCGCTCAGGCGGCGCCGGCGGCGACGTGGCGGCGCCTCAGCGGTCTTCGCCGGACCAGCGACGCGGCGGCCCTGGCTCAGCCGCGACCGGACCTCCCGGATCTGGTCCTCGATTCTCTGCTTCTGTAATTCGAGACCCTCCAATGCAGCTTGCAGGAGAGCTTCGTCGTCAATTGACTTAGTACGCGGCATAAACTGATCTTACTTCGGGTGGTCTGCTTTGACCAAGCGTTTTATCGAGTCGCAGACCAGGGTTACCGGACCGTGATTAGTCAGCGACACCTCCATTTCCGCCTGAAATACACCGGTGGTTATGCGTGTGTTACATCGTGCGCGCAGCGCTGCCACAAAGTAGTTATATAGATTACGAGCTTCCTCCGGCCCAGCGGCTTCGGTGAAGTCCGGCCGCCGGCCCTTCCGGCAGTCTCCGTAAAGCGTGAATTGAGAGATCACCAGCAGCTCGCCGCCGGTTTCGACGAGGCTTCGATTCATCCGGCCCTCTTCGTCCGGAAACACGCGCAGGTTGACCACCTTGTTCGCGAGATACTCGGCGTCCTGCTCGGTGTCGGCACGCGCGATGCCCACCAGCACGGCCAAACCCGGGCCTATGGCGCCCACCACCTCTCCGTTCACCGTTACACTGGCTTGTCTTACTCTCTGGAGAACCAGCCGCATGCGAGTATTATCCTGCCAGACGTGCTTCTCAGGCGTTTGCCCCGCGGGGTGCCAGGTGACTTTACCCATGGCACGGGGACCATGGTTACAGCAGAATAATATCGTGATCTACCGGCGCAGGCGCAAGAACCGGGGCTTAGCGGGTGGCTGGTTCAGCCTGGAGCAGGAGCGTACCAGGTCTCGCCTTTCCGGGTTCGGCTACGGCGATTTCATCCGTCTCCGCGACGAGTTCGGCAACATCTGGCGCGGCTCGGCCGAAGAGGGTCCGGATGACACCGTTCGCTACCGCTTCCGCGACGCGCTGGGCCGCACGGTCACCGGCGTCTCCGACACCTGGGGACTGGTGCTGCGGGATGAGCGCGGCAAAACCTGGCGCGGGTTCGTCGAATAGTCCGCGAGCAGTCCTCCGCGCGGCGGCCTGTTTGCATCCTTCCGGCATGGTCGAGTGCTAAAATCTTCCCGTGCCTGCTACTGCGCACGCCTGGTCCCGCGAGGAAGTGCGCCGCCTGCTCCCGGTCTCTGAACGGCAGCTCCGCAGTTGGGAGAAACAGCAGTTTATCGCCTCCATGGACAGCTTCGGTTTCCCCGACCTTTTGGCGCTGAAAACGCTGGTGGCGTTGCGCGACAGCAGAATACCGGCCGGCGAGATCCGGCGGACGCTGGAAGCGATTCGCGCGCGCATGAGCGACGTCGGCAACCCCCTGACCGAGATGAAGCTGTACTCCGACGGCCGCAGGATTCGCGTCCAGTTCGAAGGGCGGAGGATGGACGCGAAAACCGGCCAGCTTCTACTCGACTTCGATCAGGCCGATATCTCACGCCTGCTTTCGTTCCCCGGCAGGGACCGCGCCGAGGAGGCCGGCGGCGGCACATCGCCCTCAGTGGCCCGCCACGGGCGCCGCGCCGAGGCCGAAATGTGGTTCGAGCGCGGGCTGCAACTGGAGCAGGAAGGTGCGCCGCTCGACGAGGTGATCACCACGTACCAGAAGGCGCTGGCCATCGATCCAACGTCGGCGGGCGCGCTGGTCAATCTGGGGACCGTCTACTTCAACGCCCGCGCGTGGCGCGAGGCCGAACGCTATTATCGCGACGCGCTGGCCGCCGATCCCGAGTATGCGCTGGCCCATTTCAATCTCGGCAATCTCTTCGACGAGATGGGCGACCGCGCCCGGGCGCTGCACCACTATCAGACCGCGCTCCGCCTGAACGCCAACTACGCCGACGCGCATTACAACATCGCGCTGTTGTATCAGTGCGTGAACCAGCCGCTGAAGGCGGTGCGCCACTGGAAGGCCTATTTGAAGCTCGATCCCGGCAGCTCGTGGGCGGCCATCGCAAAGCGCGAATTAGGCAAGCTGCGCGATTCCACCATCGTCCCCGGCGCGAGGGGCGACTGACGCGGCATATCCGGATCGCCGACTAAACCAGGGGCCGCGCCTCGATGACTTACACTCGCCGCTCCAGGTCGCGCCGGTGGTACTTACGTTCTTATGAACGCGCTGGCCGGTTACAATGAAGGCAGCGTATGAAGAGACCTATCGGGGCAATCATCGTCGTTTCTCTGCTGGCCGCCATGGCGGCATGCTCGAATTCGGAGCAGGTGGCGGAGAAGAAAGCGGAGGCGAAGCCTCTTGAAGCCAGAACCGGGCGGGAAGCCTTCCAGAGCATGTATGTCGCCGCCCGCGGATGGCAGCACGATGCCACGCCGCTGCAGTTGAAGAGTATCCCTCTGTCCGGCGTGAAAGCGGAACCCGGCCAGTCCGGCGCGTGGCAGGCGATCTTCGTTTCGGCGGCGGCGGGCCGCGCGCGCACTTACACCTGGTGCGCGATCGAATTGGAAGGCAACCTGCACAAGGGTGTTTTCGCCGGACCGGACGAGAGCTGGTCCGGACCGAGCGGCGCCAGCCAGCCCTTTCCCGCCATCGCGCTCAAGGTGGATTCGGACGAAGCTCTGAAGACCGCTATCGCGAAGAGCGAGGACTATGTGAAGAAGCATCCGAACACGCCCGTGATCTTCCTGCTGGAGCAGAACCGGCGCTTCCCGGACCTCACGTGGCGCGTTCTTTGGGGGGAGAGCATCAGCACCAGCGACTATGCCGTATTCGTGGATGCCAGCACCGGCGAGCTACTGACCAGGGAGAAAGGGTAAGTCGGAACTTACACAATCTCTGATCGCGGCGCCGTCAGCGCTTCCTGCGCCCGGAGCCCTCGGCCCGTGCAGGCGCCACCGCGCGCGGCGGCATCGTGACCACCGGGATCAGCGAGTTCATCGGCTCCGGCTCCACGCGTCCGCGCGACCGCAGTTCCTCGTTCAGCGTGGCCACGAACTCCTGAATCTGTTGCTGCATGGCGGCCATCTTCTCGCGCATGTTCAGGATGATTTCCACGCCGGCCAGGTTGACGCCCATGTCGCGCGTGAGCTTCAGGATGACTTCCAGGCGCTCCAGATCGTCGTCGGTATAGAGCCGCGTGTTGCCTTCGCTGCGCGACGGCTTGAGCAGTCCTTCGCGCTCGTAGAGCCGCAGAGTCTGAGGGTGAATCTGGTACTGCTCCGCCACCGCGGAGATCATGTACGCCGCTTTGGACCTGCTCCTGGCCATCGCCCTACACCATACTCCAGATCTCTTTGCGCGGGTCTTCGTGCTGCAACTGCCCCAGCTCGCGTAGCAGCTCGCGCGTGCGTTCATTGTGCACGTCCGGCGCCTTGATGGTCACCTGGACAATCTGGTCGCCCCGCTCGTGCTTGCGCGGGTTCTCGATACCACGTTCGCGCAGGCGGAATTTCTGGCCGTTTTCGGTGCCCTGCGGCACCTTGAGCAGCGCGCGGCCGTCGATGGTGGGCACCTCGATTCTCGCGCCCAGCCCGGCTTCGGCCACGCTGATGGGCACCTGGATTTCGATGTTGTCGCCGTTGCGCTTGAAGAACGGATGGTCTTCCACGCGCACGGTGATGTACAGGTCGCCCGGCGGTCCGCCCATCAACCCCGCGTTGCCCTTTCCAGGGACCCTCAGGCGCTGTCCGGTCTGCACGCCCACCGGGATGCGCACCTCCACCGGATCGGTATGCGCAATGCGCCCGTCGCCGTGGCACCCAGGACAGACGTTGCGCAGCCGGCCGCGGCCTTCGCAGCGCGGACAGGTCAACTGGAATTTCATGGCCCCGGCCATCTGGGTGACGTTGCCGGTTCCGTTGCACTCCGGACATGCGGTGGTGACGCCGCCCGAGTTGCCCGACCCGCCGCAGACGTCACAAATTTCCTGGCGTCCGATGGAGAGGCGGGTCTGCGTGCCGCGGATGGAGTCCCAGAAGCCGATGGTGAGCGAGTACTCCAGATCCGCGCCGCGCTCCGGGCTGGTAGGGGTTTCGGCCCGATTGCGTCCGCCGAAGAACTGGCTGAAGATGTCGCGGAAGGAGCCTCCACCAGCTGCGCCACCGGCATGGCCGCCGCGCGGTTCCCGGTTCAGGTATTCGGAAAAGTCGAAGCCACCGAAGCCCATATCCGGGCCGTAAGAACGCTCGCCCGTGCCCGCGCCAGCGCCGGGGCCGCCCGGAGGGATATTGTCCGCGTAGAAACCGTACTGGTCGTAAACCTGGCGCTTCTTCGAATCACTCAGGACGTCGTAGGCTTCCTGAACGGTTTTGAAGCGGTCCTCGGCGGCCTTGTCGCCCGGGTTGAGGTCGGGATGATACTTACGCGCGAGACGCCGATAGGCCTTGCGGACTTCGTCGTCCTTTGCCTCGCGCGCAACCCCGAGGGTTTCGTAATAGTCTTTTTTCGACGCCATGGTACCGGGCGGGCGCGTGACCCGCCCCACGAGTTACTTCTTATCTTTGTCGTCGACGTCGACGAATTCGGCGTCCACCACGTTGTCACCGGGCTTCTTCGCTTGTTCCGCTTTGGGGCCGCCGTCGCCCGGCTGCGCACCGCCCGGAGGCGGAGTCTGGCTGGAAGCCTTGTACATGGCTTCGGCGAGCTTGTGGCTGGCCGTCTCCAGCCTCGAGACCGATGCGTTGATCTCTTCCAGTCCGCCCTCCTGGATGGCCTTCTTCGCCTCCACGAGGGCCGCTTCGACGTCCTTCGCGTCGGCGTCGCTGATCTTCGCGCGATGCTCCTTCAGCATCTTCTCGATGTTGTAGACCATGGCGTCGCCGCGGTTGCGCGCCTCGATCTCTTCGCGCTTCTTGCGGTCTTCGCCAGCGTGGGCGTCGGCGTCCTTCGCCATCTTCTCCACCTCGTCCTTGCTCAGGCCGGAGGAAGAGCTGATGGTGATCTTCTGCTCGTTGCTGGTGGCCTTGTCCTTCGCCGTCACGTTCAGAATGCCGTTGGCGTCGATGTCGAAGGTCACCTCGATTTGCGGGATGCCGCGCGGAGCCGGCGGAATGCCCACCAACTGGAAGACGCCGAGCAGGCGGTTGTCCCGGGCCATGCCGCGCTCGCCCTGATAGACCTTGATCTCCACCGAGGTCTGGCTGTCGGCCGCCGTCGAGAACGTTTCGCTCTTGCGCGTCGGGATGGTGGTGTTGCGGTCGATGAGCTTGGTGAACACGCCGCCCAGCGTCTCGATGCCCAGCGAGAGCGGGGTCACGTCGAGCAGCAGGACGTCCTTCACCTCGCCGCCCAGCACGCCGCCCTGCACCGCCGCGCCCACCGCGACCACCTCGTCCGGGTTCACCGTCTTGTTCGGCTCCTTGCCGAACAGCGTGCGGACAATTTCCTGCACCTTGGGAATGCGCGTGGAGCCGCCCACCAACACCACCTCGTCAATCTGCTGCGGGGTCACGCCGGCGTCCGACAGGGCGCGTTTGCAGGGCTCGATGCTGCGCTCCAGGATGTCCGCCACCATTTCCTGGAACCGCGCCCGGGTCAACTTCACGTTCATGTGCCGGGGACCGCTGGCGTCGGCCGTCAGGAACGGCAGGTTGAGTTCGGTTTCCAGCACCGTGGAGAGCTCGATCTTGGCCTTCTCGGCCGCTTCCTTCAGGCGCTGCAGGGCCATCTGGTCTTTGGAGACGTCGACCCCGGTCTCTTTCTTAAACTCCTGGATGAGCCAGTCGATAATGCGCTGGTCGATATTGTCGCCGCCAAGATGGGTGTCGCCGTTGGTGGACTTTACCTCCACCACGCCGTCGCCCACTTCCAGAATGGAGATGTCGAAGGTGCCGCCGCCGAAGTCGTACACGGCGATGGTCTCGTCCTTCTTCTTGTCCAGACCGTAGGCCAGCGCGGCCGCAGTCGGCTCATTGATGATGCGCATCACTTCGAGGCCGGCGATCTGCCCCGCGTCCTTGGTGGCCTGGCGCTGGGCGTCGTTGAAGTAAGCCGGAACGGTGATCACCGCTCGGGTGACCTTTTCGCCCAGATAGGCCTCGGCCGCTTCCTTCAGTTTGCCGAGGATCATGGCCGAGATCTCGGGCGGCGAGTACTTCTTGCCGCCGGCGTCGATACGGGCATCGCCGGAGTCGCCGGAGACCGCCTTGTACGGGACCAGCTTCATCTCTTCGGAGACTTCGCTGTGACGGCGGCCCATGAAACGCTTGATGGAGTAAACGGTGTTTTCCGGGTTGGTCACGGCCTGCCGTTTTGCCACCGTGCCGACAAGCCTCTCTCCGCTCTTTGTGAAGGCGACCACAGACGGAGTGGTGCGCCCCCCTTCCTGGTTGGGGATGACGACAGGCTGTCCGCCTTCCATGACCGCCACGACGGAGTTCGTGGTGCCCAGGTCGATGCCAATAATCTTGCTCATGTTAGTTCGATTCCTCCCGGAAATGTCGGCTGGTATTAGCCTGAGACCATTATGAAAGTTTAGTGTCTGATTGTCAAGTCGTCGACATGAACGAGTAGTGCTAAGTCGCTGAAAAAGAACCTGGGACAGACATGCTACGTGAGATTGAGCCGAGTCCAGCGCTCCCGACAGTTGTGTGACAAGCTGAACAGGTCGGCAATGCCCTTATGTGGATTGGACGCGCCTCTATCCTTGTCGATCGCCTCAACTGGTGGCGGCGCGGCGGCGCTCTACTCCACAAAACTGGAACACCTCCTCAAAGAAGGGCTCGAGGATCGCGGCAGGGTCCTGCCCGAGACTGAAAACGCCATCCCCCTCAATCAGATCAGCCGTGCATGGTCCTCTTGTCCGACCGAAGCGATAATTCGGAAGCGCAAGAGAGCGGCCCCTCACACCCTCCATGCCGGTGACCCAGTGATAGGGACCGGGGATGTTCAAGCGGTCATTGAGAAACATGGCGCACTGTTGCAGGCTTTCTGCGAACTTCGATTCTTCGAGAGTCATTAGCTTCGGTAGTGCGCGTAGACGATGAGTGTCAATCGTCCAGATTTCGGCATCGGTGAACACGAAAACGAGGCTTGGCGAGGGACCATCGCCGAGGGGCGTGCACAAACCGGCACCGTCGCCACCGCGCACGGAAAAGACATTCGAATACGCACTAAAGAGTGGCAATACGGCGAGCACCGGTACGAACCGCTGAAGGTCAGTTATTCTCAGATGTGTGTCGCGTGGTTGTTGCGGCATTACTCGCAGCCAGATGGCTGGACCGTCGGCGAGCGTAACTGACCAGTCTTCGTTTCCTATCATCCTCGAAAGCGAATCATTGGAAAACCCGATGGGTTCGCCTTTCTGCCGGAACCTCGCTCTGTCCTGGAGTGGCTCTCTGTAGGCAACAGGGAGTGAGGCAGGCGGTTTCGGGAGGCTGGATTTGTACTCGTCACTGTCGAGTACGCCGCAGATTGCGGCTTCTAGAGTTTTGGCGAGTCGTTCTCTTTCGCTCTTGCGTACTTCGTCCGAAGAATCTACAGGCAAATCGTAGGTAATCGGAAAACGGTGATGGGCCAGATCAAAGGGCAGAGACGCGCGCGAGGGCTCGCCGTAAGCCTTGTTCATTACTCCAACGATGCGATGGTGAGTCAGGCATTTCAAGGCGTACCCATACTCGATGAGCACGTTGGGGTTCGGCGCTGGATCGCCATCGGGCCGTTGAGCAACAAACGTCAGATCGGGAATGAATATGGCTGCACGCTCAATCTTTTGACGTATCGTGTCGAAGATTGGCGGCGACCCAGGTACGCCCTGCGTGTCCTTGTCGACCTGCAACTGGTCTCTGGGAGGCTCATCCAGTTCGAGGTTGTTAGAAATCCGCTGCACTGCTGTCTCCAGCGCTTTCTCGATTAGGTTCCGGCCTTCACGCGTCGGCGTGTCGGACTGCCATGAAAAGAAAATGCTCGTGGTGCCCATAGGCTTGTCCAGGGTTCAGCGTTCAGTGGCGCAGTTGTTCTCCCATGAAGCCCGCATCTCGTCATCCAACTCCTGCTGTCCCCGCTCCAAATCATCGAGCGTGCCGACAATCGTGTCTCGCGGAACCAGGCGGGACAATGTGCTCGGCTTCTTCTCGCCTGCCGAGCGAACGAGTGCCTGTTGATTCCTTCGAGACTCGTCGCCTGTGACCTTCATGAGTGCCTCAAGCTCAATTATCCCCCGAGCCCGCCCGCCGCATGATACAACGGCTCCATGCGAGTCCTCTTCATCGGCGGTACCGGAATCATCAGCACAGCCTCCACGCGCCTAGCGGCCGAACGCGGCATCGACCTCACCCTCCTGAACCGGGGCCGCCGCGGCTTTGAAAAGGGCCTGGACCTGCCCGCCGACGTAAAGACCCTGACCGTCGACATCGACGACGAGGCCGCCGCGGCACGCGCGCTCGGCGACGCATCGTTCGACGCCGTGGTCAACTGGACCGTATTTGTACCCGGGCAAATTGAGCGCGACCTGCGGCTGTTAGCCGGCCGCACCGGCCAGTACATCTTCATCAGCTCCGCCAGCGCGTATCAAAAACCGGCGACACACTACCTGATTACCGAGTCCACGCCGCTGGCCAACCCGTACTGGCAGTACTCGCGCGATAAGATCGCCTGCGAAGAGCGGCTCATCAAGGCGTATCGCGAGGAAGGCTTTCCCATCACCATCGTCCGGCCGTCGCTCACCTACGGCGACACCCAGATCACGCTGGCGGTCAACAGTTGGACGAAGTCGTATTCCGTGGTGGACCGGATGCGCCGTGGGAAGAAGGTGATCGTGCCGGGCGACGGCTCGTCGCTGTGGGTGATCACGCACAACAGCGACTTCGCCAAAGGCCTGGTGGGGCTGCTGGGAAACCCGCAGGCCATCGGACACGCCTTCCACATCACCTCCGACGAAGTCATGACCTGGGACCAGTTCTACCGGATCGTGGCCGAGGCGGCGGGCACGGAGCCGAAACTGGTGCACATCCCATCGGATTTTCTCGCCGCCTGCCAGCCCGAGGAGTTGGGAAGCCTGATCGGCGACAAGGCCGTCAGCGTGGTGTTCGACAACAGCAAGATCAAGCGATTCGTACCCGGCTATTGCGCCACCATGCCGTTTGCGCGGGGCATTCGCCGGACGCTCGCCTGGTTCGACGCCAATCCCGCCCGGCGGCAGGTGGATGCGGATGCCGACGCCGCGTGGGACAAGCTGATCGACGCCTGGGAAAGGGGAACCGCCGAGGCGCTGCGGCGCTTTCAATCCCGCTGATGCTCGTACGGCAGCCAGAGGACCGTTATACTCTGGTGATTGGCCAGCAGCCCGTGGCATAGACCGCTTCCTTACGGTCGCAGCTCGGCAAGGCATCGATCCTACTGAGCCGCGCGCGTCAGCAAGCGGTTGTTCGAGACTCTGGCCACGAGCTGCGGCTATGGCTGTATGGAGGGAATCATGCTCTTAAACATCATCAGAAGCGCAGCCACGGGGCTCCTCGTCGCGGGGCTCTTGTTGACGGGCGCATTCGCTCAGAACGGGTTCGACAACAGTGGCAACGGCACGCTGGTTGGCGATTATTACGTGCGCGAGGTGTCGTTCACCAGGGTGTCGACGGCAGGGACGGTGGGCCTGGCACGCAGTGCAACCGGCATCGTTTCGTTCTCGCCCCTCGGAGGTTACAACTTCAACGGGCAGATCATGGATTCCAGCGTGCAGTCGCGGATCCCGTCTCCTGTTACGATCAACGGCACTTTCGAGGTAGCGGCGAACAGCTTCCTGCAGATGCAGAGCCTGCTCGGCACCACCTCCGACGGCCCGGATCTTCTCCGGGGCGGCGTGGGAATCGTCGGACCGTCGGCGTTCGTGGCCAGTGCGACGGAAGGGCCGAACTTCGACATGATCGTGGGGATTCCCCTGGCCACCGGCCTCGAATTGGACACCCTGCAGGGCCTGTACAGCTTCGCATACCTTGATTTCGTCAATGCGCAGGCCAGCCAGGTGCGCAACGCCTGGTTCACCCTCAACGCCGACGGACACGGGACCGCCGGATACGCCACGCCAGTGACGGGTAGCGCCGCGAATATCAACAACAACACCTACTCCGAGTCTTCTGGCGCCGTGGCTTACACGCTGTCAGATGCCAACGGAGGTTCGTTGATCTTCGCCGATGCCCCCAACCCCGAGTACAGGCTGATCAGCGGCACCAAGGTATTCTCCATCTCGCCGGACGGCAACCTGCTGTTGGGCGGCGCCGTGGACGGCTACGACCTGCTGATCGGAACGCGGCCCGTCACTGAGGCCTCCAACGCGGGCGTGTTGAGCTTTTACCATCTCGCGGGCCTCGAAGAAAACGCCTCCCAGATATCCCAGGGGACCGATGTCTTTGACACCTTCTACGGTTCTTCCAGCACGAAGCCGGCCGGGCTGGCCATCAATCACCAGCGCACGAGTGTGTTGAACACGATTCCCTACGATGCCACGTTCAACATCACATACACGGTGTCCGCCGATGGCGTATTTCAGCCCACCGGAAGTCCGTACCGGTACATGCTGGGGGCTCGGAATCTGGTGATGCTCGGCAGCGGAACCAACGGCCAGTATTCGCTGATTGTCGGCCTGGCGCAGCAGTATAGCAGGAATTCGAATGTGTTTCTGCATCCGCTGGGGATCGTGAATGCGGCCAACTACGCGCCGGCCACGAACCCGATCGCCCCGCTGGAAATCGTTCTGCTGTTCGGGCAGAACCTCTCGCAGGCATCGGCGATCGGGACCCTGCCGCTGCCCACCACTCTGGGCAAAACCCAGGTGTTGATCAACGGCGAAGCGGCGCCGCTGTTCTCGGTCAGCCCCACGTTGCTTGAGGTACTGGTCCCGCTGGACGTCTCACCGGCCCGCGGAGTTTCCTTCGCGACGTTTCAGGTTGTCAACAACGATATTCCGTCGAACTCGGTGACGGTGTACGTGCGCAAGACCGCCCCCGGCGTGTTTTCCGCCGGGGCCGATGGAATCGGCCCGGTAGCCGCGCTCCACGCCGACGGGTCTCTGGTGGATGCCGCCAACCCGGCTACGTCCGGCGAAACGGTGGAGCTTTTCGTTTCCGGCCTCGGGCCGGTGACCCCCGGGGTGGGCGATGGCGCCGCGGGCCTCCCGCCTCCCCATGCCAGCCTCGCGGACGGGAAACCGGTGGTGTATATCGACGGCATTCAGTCTCCAAACGTGCCGTATGCCGGGCTGGCGCCGTATTTTGCGGGGCTGTATCAGGTCAACGCAGAGATTCCAGCCGGAACTTCGTCGGGTGACCTGAGCCTGCGCATTTTGACAGCCGACGGCCCCACCGCGGAAACGACGATCAGCGTCCAGGCGACGCCGCAGTAGCCGAGCCCCTGGAAACCGCCCGCCGGGCGGACAACATCCCCCTGGGTGCAACGTTCTGCTCTTTACGCGCGTCCACGGAGGAGAATCAGGAGGAGAATAGAGATGGTGTCTGAGCAGTGTTTGGTACGGGGAGGGATCATGTTCTTACTTGACCGGAGTGCGTGCGTGTGGCTTATGGTGGCGGGACTGCTGGCAGTCCCCGTGGCCGCGCAAACCTACAACCATTTCGACAATAGCGCCAACGCGACATTGCACGGCAACTACTTCGTCCGCGAGGTTCTTCTCACGAACCTGAATCCGGACGGCACTGTGGGCGACGCGATCAGCGCGATTGGCACGGTGGCGTTCGACGGCGTGGGCGGTTACACATTCAACGGGACGGTGATGGAGTCGAATCCGTCGGGCGGGGGGGCGCAGCCAACCACCCGAAGCATCACCGGTAGCTATGGGCTGGCGCCCAATGGCTTCCTATGGATCAACAGCATCGTTGGCACCTACGTCGACCTCAGCGGCAATACTCGGGTGGATGTGGCGTGGGGCGGGGCTGGAGTGGCTGGCCCCAACGCATTCGTAGCCAGTACGACGGAAAGCCCTGTGAACTACGACCTGCTGATCGGGATTCCCATGAATGCGTCGGCCACCAACGCCAGTTTCAACGGAACGTACAACGCCGCGTACCTTGATTTTCTTCAGGCCGACGTGACAAAGGTCCGCAACGCCACCTTCCCGTTGATGCCGGACGGGCAGGGGAACCTCGGGAACGTCGCGGTGACGGGCTACGCCGCGAACCTGAACAGCACCGCGCAGTCTCAGACCGCCGCCAACGCAACCTACTCGCTGTTGAACCTCACTGCCACCGGCGGCACGATGAACTTTGGCGTTGCGGCGAGCCTGATTACTGGCAGCAAGGCGTTTATGATCTCGCCCGACGGGACGCTGGTTCTGGGCGGTTCGTTAAACGGCTTCGACATCCTGGTGGGGACGCCGGCGGTCACCAGTGCGACCGATGCCATGTACAAGGGCCTCTACTTCCTCGGCGCGCTCGAGGACGACGCCTCGTCACTGGTGTCCCAGAGCCAGAGCAGCATCGATACTCTTTACGGCTCGGCCAGCGTGACCGGAGCCGGCGAGGTCCTCCTCAACCACATGCGTATCGATCCGGGAAATTACTACCCATACGACTACACCGACGACGACTACTACAGCGTGCCCGCCAACGGCATGTTTCAGCCCACGTTCGATTCCGATCAGTACACGCTCGGGGCGAACGGCAAAGTTGTGATCATGAGCGGTCAGGACACGTGGTATTCGCTGATGGTGGGTCTGCAAGCGCCAGACTACACCGGAAGCGGCGTTTACCTGAATCCTCTGGGCATCGTGAACACCGCCAACTACGCGCCTGCCACGAACCCCGTGGCGCCGCTGGAAATGGTGGCGCTGTTCGGCACCGGCATGGCCTCCGCCGACTTCGATGCGACCACCTTGCCCATACCAACCCAGACGCCGGATCACGTTGAGGTTCTGATCAACGGAACGCCCGTCCCGATATTTCGGGTGAGGGCCAGCCTCAACCCGCAACTCATCTATGTGCTGGTTCCCACCGCCATCAGCCCCGCGAACGGAGTGTATTACGCGACGTTCCAGGTTGTAAACAACGGTGTATCATCCAACTCGGTAACCCTGTATACCAACTACACGGCCCCAGGGGTGTTTGCGGTTTCGCAGGGCGGGATCGGAGACGCCGCGGCGCTGCACGCCGATGCTGTCGGCTCGTTGGTGACGCCGGCCAACCCGGCGAAACTCGACGAGACTGTAGAACTCTTCGTGGACGGGCTGGGAAGCGTGACCCCTCCGATTACGCCGGATGGGGCGGGAGCCCTGTCGGTATCGCCGTTCAACCTGGTGGACGCGACCACGACGATCTACATGGACGGTTGGAATTCGACACTGCCGTTTGTCGGCATGGCGCCCGGCTATACCGGGCTCTACCAGGTGAACGTCACCATACCCGGGGCCGCCTCGGTCGGGGACTGGTACCTGTACGTCAATGCGTTTGACCCCGTAGGCCTGGATGGTGGCCTCGCGGTGGAAACGACCATGAACGTCGCCGCCGCCGCATCGTCGGCGGGCGTAACCGGGCTCGCGCCAGCAGCTCACGCAGCGGCAGTAAGACGGCCGCTCCGGGCAACTCATCATGGCATCCCGGCGGTAAACGGGCAGAAGCCTGCTTCGCACCGTTTGCCTCGCGCAGCACAGTAGGGAGTAACCAGCACAACCGCTTCCTGACGACCGCGGCTCAGCAGACCCGCACTGAGCCGCGCGTGCCAGCAACTCGCCAGTCCTGTTGAGAATTGCCGATGCAGAAACCCGCGCTACGTGGTGGATTGTTTTGGTCGCAATTCCTTGGCACTGTCCGAGCCCCGCAGTAGAATAAGGTTTCCGATTCATCTGACCGGAATCCGCCGATCAGGTCGCGTTCCCTTCCTCGTCGTCGGCGGATTCCTCTCTTTCATCCGAGGAGGACCACGCAATGTCCAGACCCCGCATCACCATTGATGGAAACGAGGCGGCAGCCTCGGTAGCTTATCGGCTCAATGAAGTGATTGCGATTTATCCCATCACGCCTTCATCACCCATGGGCGAATGGTCCGACCAGTGGTCGGCCGAGGCGAAACCAAATATCTGGGGCACCATACCGAAGGTGGTTGAGATGCAGAGCGAGGGTGGCGCCTCCGGCGCTCTGCACGGCGCCCTGCAGGCCGGTGCTCTGGCCACTACTTTTACCTCATCGCAGGGCCTGCTGCTGATGATTCCTAATATGTACAAGATTGCGGGCGAGCTGACCAGCATGGTGCTGCACGTGGCCGCCCGCTCGCTGGCCGCGCAGGCGCTTTCCATCTTCGGCGATCACAGCGACGTCATGGCGGTGCGGCAAACCGGCTACGGGCTGCTGGCCTCCAATTCCATCCAGGAGGTGACCGACTTCGCGCTGATCGCGCAGGTGGCGTCGCTGGAAAGCCGCGTCCCCTTCCTGCATTTCTTCGACGGCTTCCGCACTTCGCACGAAGTGCAGCGAATGGAGATTCTCACCGACGACGATCTGCGCGCCATGATCGACGACGATCTGGTGCGTGCTCATCGCGCCCGCGCGCTCTCGCCCGACCATCCGGTGCTGCGTGGCACCGCCCAGAACCCGGACGTTTACTTTCAGGCGCGCGAGACCGTGAACCCGTTCTACCTGGCCTGTCCGGAGATCGTGCAGCGGGCGATGGACAAGTTCGCCGCGCTGGTGGGCCGTCAGTATCATCTGTTCGATTACGTGGGCGCGCCGGATGCCGAGCGGGTCATCGTGATCATGGGCTCGGGCGCGGAGGCGGCCGAAGAGCTGGTGGAGCACCAGGTGGAAGCCGGCGAGAAGATCGGCCTCCTCAAAGTCCGTCTCTACCGGCCATTTTCGATTGAGCACTTCATCCAGGCGCTGCCGCAGACGGTGAAGTCCATCGCCGTACTGGACCGCACTAAAGAGCCCGGTGGCGTGGGCGAGCCAATGTATCTCGACGTGGTCACCGCCATCACCGAGGCCTTCACTGCCGGGACGGCGCCGTTCGCCAACTTCCCGCGTGTGATTGGCGGACGTTACGGCCTGTCGTCGAAGGAATTCACTCCGGCGATGGTCAAGGCCGTCTACGACGAGTTGAAGAAGGACCGGCCGAAGAACCACTTCACCGTCGGCATCAACGACGACGTCACGCACACCAGTCTCGACTACGACGCCGCATTCAGCACCGAGCACGGCGACGTGGTCCGCGGCCTGTTCTACGGGCTGGGGTCCGACGGCACAGTGGGCG
The DNA here is from genome assembly GCA_049510065.1 of Bryobacteraceae bacterium. Classification (GTDB taxonomy): domain Bacteria; phylum Acidobacteriota; class Terriglobia; order Bryobacterales; family Bryobacteraceae; genus CAWACP01. The sequence continues at coordinate 31,040 of JBEKZH010000017.1, read as the reverse complement.
CGAACAAGAATTCCATCAAGATTATCGGCGAAGACACGGACAACTACGCCCAGGGCTACTTCGTCTACGACTCGAAGAAATCCGGCTCAGTGACGGTCTCGCACCTGCGCTTCGGCCCGCGGCCGATCCATTCGACGTATCTCATCACCCGGGCGAACTTCATCGGTTGCCATCAGTTCAGTTTTGTGGAGCGGCTTGACATGCTGGCCGCGGCCGAGCCGGGCGCGACGTTTCTGTTGAACAGCCCGTACGGCCCGGACGAGGTCTGGGACAAGCTGCCCGATACCACGCAACGGCACATCATCGAGAAGAAGCTGCGGTTCTTCGTCATCGACGCGGTGAAGGTGGCGAAAGAGAGCGGCATGGGTGGGCGCATCAACACAGTGATGCAGGCCTGCTTCTTCGGCATCAGCGGCGTGCTTCCGCGCGAGGCCGCCATCGAGGCCATCAAGCACGCGATTCAGAAGACCTACGGCAGGCGCGGCGAGGCCGTGGTTCTGAGGAACTACGCCGCCGTGGATGCCGCTCTGGAGAATCTGCACGAAGTCACGGTGCCGGACGCGGTGACCAGCACCACCAGCATTCGCCCGGTGGTTCCCGCGGCCGCCCCCGAATTCGTGCAGCGCGTCTCGGCAGCCATCATCGCCGGGCAGGGAGATCTGCTTCCGGTGAGCGCGCTGCCCATCGACGGTACATGGCCCACCGCCACCGCGCAGTGGGAGAAGCGCAACATCGCTTTGGAAATCCCGGTGTGGGACGAGCAACTTTGCATCCAGTGCGGCAAGTGCGTTGTGGTATGCCCGCACTCGGTGATCCGCTCCAAGGTGTACGACCCCTCGTTCAACGGCGCGGCGCCCGCCACGTTCAAGTTCGCCGCGGCGCGCTGGCGCGAGTTCACCAACCTGCGCTATTCCCTGCAGGTGGCGCCGGAGGACTGCACCGGCTGCGAGCTGTGCGTGCAGGTATGCCCGGTGAAGAGCAAGAGCGAAGCGCGGCACAAAGCAATCAACATGATGCCGCAGGAGCCGCTGCGCGAGCCGGAGCGGGTGAACTGGGAGTACTTCCAGAAGATTCCCGATCCAAATCGCCAGGCGGTGAATCCGGCGCTGGTGAAGGACGTTCAACTCCTGCAGCCGCTGTTCGAATTCTCGGGCGCCTGCTCGGGTTGCGGCGAAACGCCGTATATCGGCCTCATGACACGGCTTTTTGGAGACCGTACGGTGATCGCCAACGCAACCGGCTGCTCCTCTATCTACGGAGGCAATCTGCCCACCACGCCTTACACGGTGAATAGCGTTGGCCGCGGCCCGGCATGGTCGAACTCATTATTCGAGGACAACGCCGAGTTCGGCATGGGCATTCGTCTGGCGGTGGACAAGCAGGCCGAGTACGCGCGCGAGCTGGTGACGCGGCTGGCGAGCGGCATCGGCGGAAATCTGGCCGAGGGGATTCTCGGCGCGGACCAGTCCTCGGAGAAGGGGATCAACGAACAGCGCGAGCGCGTCGCCGCTCTACGCCAGATCCTGCGCAATACCGATTCCCGTGAGGCGCGCGATCTGCTGGCGCTGGCCGACGCCCTGGTGAAGAAGAGCGTCTGGATCCTCGGCGGCGATGGCTGGGCTTATGACATCGGCTACGGGGGCCTCGATCACGTGGTGGCTTCCGGCCAGAACGTGAACATCCTGGTGCTGGACACCGAAGTCTACTCGAACACGGGCGGACAGATGTCCAAAGCGACGCCGCGCGGCGCCGTGGCCAAGTTCGCCGCGGGCGGCAAGCGCGCTCCGAAGAAAGACCTCGGCATGATGGCCGTGAACTACGGGTCGGTGTATGTGGCGCGCGTGGCCATGGGCGGAAACGACCAGCACACGGTGAAAGCGTTTATCGAAGCGGAATCGTGGGACGGGCCGTCGCTCATCATCGCCTATTCGCACTGCATCGCGCACGGGTACGACCTTGTGTACGGCCTCGAGCAGCAGAAGAATGCGGTGCTCTCCGGCTACTGGCCGCTGTTCCGCTACGACCCGCGGCGCCTGGCCGAAGGGAAGAATCCCTTCCAGCTCGATTCGCGGCCGGCCACGCTCCCGCTCGATCAATACATCTACAAAGAGACGCGCTACAACATGCTGGTGCACAGCGATCCGGAGGTGGCGAAACAGTTGTTGAAAGAGGCGGAGCAGGACGTCCGGGTACGCTGGAAAATGTACGAACAGCTTGCCGCCGCCGTGCCCGCCGACGCGACTGCCGCCGTGAAAGCCGCCGCTGACGCCAAAGTCGAGGCGGCGAAGGAGGCCCGATGATCGACCTCTCCACCGACTATCTGGGGCTCCTGCTGGAGAACCCCGTTGTGGTTTCGCCTTCGCCGCTCTGCCAGGAGCTGGACAACATCCGGCGCATGGAGGACGCGGGCGCCGGCGCCATCGTGCTGCACTCGCTGTTCGAGGAGCAGATTGAGATTGAAACGCGCGCGCTCGATGCCGCCCTGAACAGCGAAGCCGGCGGCTACGCGGAATCGCCGACGTTCTTCCCCGAGCTGCTGACGTACAACCTGGGTCCGGAAGCGTATCTGGAGCACATCCGCAAAGCGAAGGCGGCGGTGCGCACGCCGATCATTGCCAGCCTCAACGGCACCACGCTGGGCGGCTGGACGCGCTTTGCAAAGCACATGGAAGAGGCCGGGGCGGACGCGCTGGAGCTGAACATCTACTTCTTACCCACCGATCCCGCGCTCACCGGCGAGGACGTGGAGAAGCGCTACACGGAGCTGGTGGCGCGGGTGAAGGCCTCCATCCGCATCCCGGTGGCGGTGAAGCTGAGTCCCTATTTCAGCGCCATGGTGCACATGGCTGAGAAGCTGGACGCGGCGGGCGCGGACGGCCTGGTGCTGTTCAATCGCTTTTACCAACCGGATTTCGATCTGCGCCTGTTGGACATCATCCCCAACCTGATCCTCAGCAACTCCAACGAGCTGTTGCTGCGGCTGCACTGGGTGGCCATCCTGTCCGATCATGTGAAAGCGTCGCTGGCCATCACCGGCGGCGTGCACACCGCCGAGGATGTGCTCAAGGCGATGATGGCCGGCGCCCACGTGGCCATGATGACTTCGGCGCTGCTGAAGCGCGGTATCGGGCACGTCGCCTACGTGCTGGCGGACCTGCTGAACTGGATGGAGGAACACGAGTACGTGTCCGTTCGCCAAATGCAGGGCAGCATGAGCCAGGCGTCGGTCGAAGACCCCGGTGCCTACGAGCGCACCAACTACATGCGCGTGTTAAGCTCGTATTCGGTACGAGGTGCGAACGCGTAAGTACTTTTCATCCGCACTCACCTGATTCGGGCCGCACGCTCACCTCACCTGTGCGGCCCGATTTTTTCAGCGGGCCAATGCGGCGGTGAGATCGGTGTGGGTGAAGTCGTTCCCTTTGAAAAGCAGTGGCTCTCCCGTGCTTTTCGCCAGAGCGTAGGCGAAGCAATCGCCGAAATTGAGCCTTGCGGGATGTCCGATGCCCTTCCCAAAATCGCGGTACGCTTCGCGCGCCGTGCGGGCCTGCGCTTCCGTGACCGGCTCGATCAGAAGGCGGGCCTCCCGCAGCAGGTCGTCGAACCGGCGGCTGACAATCGGATCGCGGCTGCCGTCGAGTACGATGGCGGCCTCCAGGAAGTTCGCCGCTGAGATCCGCCGGATCGGGACGCTCTCGATCGCCCGCGCGCAGGCGGCTGCCTCCGGCTCGTCGCGGAGTATGGCGAGCAGCGCCGAGGTGTCGACGATCATCGCGGTAGGCCGTTCTCGTCGTACAGCAGGTCGCCGTGCTCGGCCGAGCGAAAGGGCTCCTGGAGACGGGGCGCACAGTCCCGCCCGATGGCCAGCAGACGGTCGGCGAGGCCCGTCTTTCGCTCGCTGCGTAACCGGTCCAGGCGTTCCCTGAGGGCCTCGGAAATGGCTGCCGTGAGGCTTTCTCCGGTGAGCTTCGCCACTTGTTGTGCCAGACGCTGCGCCTCCGGATTCTTGATGTTCATGGCCATGTGGTACCAGTATACCATCTCATAGGAATCTCTATACCCTCACGATCACTCTCACGGTCGTGGCCGTGGCTCAGTAAGGGTTGTTTGCAGGCAGTTGCCGGCGAGCCCGCAGTATACTGGTTCTCTCCATGCGCGGGCGCACAGGCTTTCCGTACTATTTCATCGCGGTTACAGCAATTGTCGTGCGAATTTGCGCGCAATCGGGATATCCAATCGAGACAATCGAATTCGGGGGCAGCGGATATCCGCGAGACGCACTGCTGAGCGCAACCGGCCTGCGCACGGGCATGCCCTTCGGAGAAGCTGTCCTGCAGGGCGCCGCGCAGCGTCTCCAAAGCACCGGTTTCTTCCGCTCGGTGCAGTTTCGCTATGAGACCGCGCCGGACCGGAAGGGCTACGCGGTGCGGTTCGAACTGACCGACGACAAAGACAGCCTGCCCGCGCGAATCGATCTTCCCGGCATCGACGAGAACGCGGTGTGGGACGCGCTCAGCGCCGCCGATCCGCTGCTCACCCGGCAGGTCCCATCGAACGACATCGCGCAGAACCGCTACATTCACGCGATCGAGACGTATGCCGCGCAACACGGACAAGCGCAGAAGGTCGCGGCAAGAGTGAACAATGGCGCGCTGGGGAGCGGGCACGTCACTCTCGTTTTCGAACCGGAAAACCTCGTGCCGATTGCCGCGGTCCGGTTCACCGACACGTACGCGCTGAAGCCCGCCGATGTGGAAGCCGTGCTCGAGCCGGTTGCGGCGAACAGCGGATACACGGAGACGCGATTCCGCCAGTTGCTCGATCTGAATGTGCGTCCTCTGTACGAGGAGCACGGCTTCCTGGGCGTCGTGTTCGACCGCATCACGCTGCGCGAGGATGATTCCGGCCGCGTGACGGTGACCACACACGTGATCGACGGACGCGCCTACACACTGGGCGTGGTGACGCTCGACGGCCCCGGTCTTCCGGAGGCGGAAATGCGGCAGGCAGCGGGATTCCACATCGGCGAGCGGGCGAACTGGAAAGCGTTTCTGGAGGGCGTCGAGGAGATGGAGCGGGTGTTGAAACGCCAGGGCTATGTGCACGCGCAGTCGCGCGTGGAGCGGACCCTGCATAGCCGCGAGGGCACGGTGGACGCGGTGGTGCACGTGAAACCCGGTCCGCTATATCACTTCGGCCGGCTCGAGTTGAACGGACTCCCCGAAGACGTGAAGACCACTGCACAGGGTATGTGGACGCTGCGTTCGGGCCAGCCCATGAACGGCGAGTACCCGTATGAGTTCCTGCACGACTTACTGAAACAGCTTCGAGGAACCAAAGGAAGAGTCTCCACGACGATCCGTCCCGGCAACGGCGAGAACGTTCTGGACGTCGTAATCGAGTTTCGCTGAAGTTACAATGGGCATTATGTCTGACGTTCTGCGCATCGCCGATCGCGAGTTCCGTTCGCGGCTGTTCGTGGGAACGGGAAAGTACCGCAGCCTTCCGGAGATGGCGCGGTGCCATGAAGCATCCGGCGCCGAAGTGGTCACGGTGGCGGTGCGCCGGGTGAACCTGAACGATCGCACGAAGGAATCGCTGCTCGACTTCATCGACCGTTCGAAGCTGTTCATCCTCCCCAACACCGCGGCCTGCTACACCGCCGAGGACGCCATCCGCACGGCGCGGCTGGGGCGCGAGGCCGGGCTGTCGAACTGGGTGAAGCTGGAAGTGATCGGCGACGAGAAGACCCTTTTCCCCGACAACGAGGGCCTGCTGGAAGCCACGCGCGTGCTGGTGAAGGAAGGCTTCGTGGTGCTGCCCTATACAAACGACGATCTGGTGAACGCGCGCAAGCTGATCGACGCCGGGGCCGCGGCGGTGATGCCGCTGGCCGCGCCCATCGGGTCGGGCCTGGGCATTCAGAATATGACCAGCCTGCGCATTCTGCGCGAGATGATTACCGCTGTGCCGCTGATTGTCGACGCGGGCGTGGGTACGGCCTCCGACGCGGTGGTGGCCATGGAGCTGGGCTTCGATGGCATCCTCATGAATACCGCGATTGCCGCCGCCGAGGACGCAGAAGCGATGGCCCGCGCAATGAAGCTGGCAGTGGAGGCCGGCCGCCTGGCGCATCTGGCCGGGCGCATGCCGAGGAAGCTGTACGCCACGGCCAGCAGTCCGCTGAGCGGCGTGGTACGGTAAACAGCGATGGTCTTATCCGACGTGGACATCCGGCGCTACCTCGCCGAAGGGAAGATCAAAATCACGCCCGAGCTGCCGCCGGAGCAGTTCGGAAGCTGCTCGGTGGACTTCCGTCTGGGTGCCGAATTCAGCATCTTCGAGCACAGCCGCCACCCCTTCATCGACCTCCGCGAGAAGCGCGCCATCGAAGAGCTCATGAAGCCGGTGATCGTGCCGGAGGGCGAGCCGTTCATCCTGCAGCCGCGCGAGTTCGTGCTGGCCATCACCGAAGAACGCCTTGAACTCGACGACGACGTTCTGGGCCGCCTCGAAGGCCGCTCCAGCCTGGGCCGCATCGGGATTATTGTGCACGGCACGGCCGGGCTGTTCGATCCGGGCTGGTCCGGGAAAGCCACGCTGGAGCTAAGCAACCTGGGGCGTATGCCTGTGGCTTTGTATCCGGGCATGCGGATCTGCTCCTTCACCTTCGAGCAGTTGACCTCGCCCTCCTCGATGCCTTACTGGAAGAAGGCCGGCAACAAGTACGCCGGGCAGACGCGCCCGCTGGCGAGCCGGCTGTCGGGCGAATTCAAGAGCTGATGTACTGGCGATCCGGTGCGCGTACGATGCGGCGCAGCTCGCCGTAGTCCAGCCAGTTTAACTGGCAGTGCTCGCAGATGTCGACTACCACGTTGCCCGGACCGGCGTACGGGTGCGTGTCCATTTCCTCGTGGCAATGGGGACAGCGGATGTGCCGGTCCAGGTCGTGCGGATCGGGGCGGTGCGGAAGTTCGGCCGGCGTTTCGCGATGTGCGCGCAGGTCCTCGATCGTGGCCACGAACGTATCCACATCAATCAGCATCCCGCGGCAGCGCTGGCAGTAGAGGAAACGGTGACCCAGAAGTGCCGCGTGAACCAGCGGCGCCGTGCACACCGGGCAAGCCTCCGCCAGCGGCTCCCCCAGGACCCGTACGCCCGCGTCATCGGGCTTCGGAAGGAACACGTTAAGTCGCAGGAAAAGAAGTCCTTGTCGTCGTCCAGGCGCATGGGCGCGCCGCAGCCGGGGCATTGCATCAGGCAGTTGATCGGCGGAAGCGGCCCAGAAGTGCAGATCAGTACGGCCACTGCGGCTTGGTGAACGCCGCCCCATCCACCCAGAGCGTCTGTCCGGTGATAAACGATGCCGCCGGGCTCGCTAGGAAAACCACCGCGCCGGCCACGTCGGCGGGCGTACCGATGCGGCCCAGCGGAGTGACCGCCGCCCACGTTTTGGCAAAGTCCGGATCGTCCGCCAGGGTCCGCTCCACCTCAATCGCCCCAGGTGCGACACAGTTCACGCGAATCCCATAGAGCCCCAGCTCAATAGCCGCCACCTTCGTGAACATGTCGATGCCGCCTTTGCTGGCTGTGTAGGCGACCAGACCCGGGAAGGGAACCTTGCAGCAGCCGGATCCGATGTTCACAATGACCCCGCCACCGTGCTCCTTCATGAGCCGGCCCGCACTCCGCGTGCACAGAAAGCACCCCGTCAGGTTGGTGCGGATGACGCGATCCCATTCATCATCAGTCACTTCCAGCAGCGGCTTCGCCGTCTGCACAGCCGCGTTATTGACCAGGATGTCCACCCGCTTCACCTCCCGGAACATGCGCTGCACTTCGGCCGGCGCGCCGACATCGGCCTGAACGGCGAAGGCCTCTCTGCCAAGTTCCCTGATCCCGGCCACAACCCCGGCAGCCCCCACCGGATCGTCCAGGTAATTCACGGCCACGCGACAACCCGCGCGCGCCAGCTCCAGGGCGATCGCCTTCCCAATCCCCCGGCTCGCCCCGGTGACAACCGCCGTCAGTCCCTCGAGTGTCATCCTGGCTTCAAGATTACCTCGATTCTCCCTGTTTTGGCCGGGCTTCGCCGATTCTACGCCGCCGTTCGCCGAAGTACCGTGCCGATTGCCCCCGGGCACTGCTAAGCTGCAGACATGGAAGAAGATCGGCGGGACAAAAAGCGGTGGGAGGAGAGTCTCCGGGATGAGATCCACAATAGCATCCACGAACGGATGCGCGGCCGCCGCAACCCCGGCCTCTCGCACCTGATCCTGGGACTGGCGATTGTCGCGATTGGGCTCGGTCTGCTGCTGGACAACATGGGGATCTACCCAATCGGCGACCTCTGGCGGTACTGGCCGGTGATTCTGATCATTCTCGGCATATCCAAGGTGATGGACTCGCCGGTGGGGGGCGGCAAACTGTGGGGAGGATTCCTCTTCCTGCTCGGCTGCGGATTCCTTGCCGACAACCTGCACCTTTTCCATTTCAGCTTTAACCTGTTCTGGCCGCTCCTGATCATCTACTTCGGTGCGATGATGCTGTGGCGAAGTCTGGCCCCGGCGTCTGGATGGTCCTGCTCGAGCACTAATGCTGGAGGGCGGGACCCAAACTCCGATTTCAACTACACGGCCATTTTCGGAGGCGGGAAGCGGCGGATTGAATCGAAGACGTTTCGCGGCGGCTCCGCGGTGGCCATCTTTGGCGGCTACAACATCGACCTGCGCGACGCGGGCATCGCCGGCGAGAGCGCAACAATCGACGTGAACGCGCTGTTCGGCGGAATCGACATCCGCGTGCCCGAAACCTGGCAGGTGGAAGTGCGGGCCAACGCGATCTTCGGCGGAGTGGAAGACAAGACCGCGCCTCCCAGGACTACGGCGGGCGAGAAGCCGCCGCGCCTGATCGTGACCGGTTTCGCCGCCTTCGGCGGTATCGTAGTGAAGAGCTGAACCGCTCGCGAGCCAGGCGATGCATCCCATCCTCGCCAAATACACACGGCTGGCTGTCTACCTGCTCGGGTGGGTGCCCATCGCCGGCATACTGGTGTACCTGCTGGGCGTATCCGGCCACCTGACCTGGGGCGAGGCGGCCGCCATAGTAATCCCGCTGGTTGGGTTCGATTCGTTCATCTGCCTCTCTCCCTGGTATCTTTGCCGAACGCTTCCGCCGCGGGCATCCGGCGCGTTCAAACTGCTTCTGAACCTGCTGGGCGCGGCCCTCGCCAGCGGTCTTCTGCTGGTGGTGGCCGGGAAGGGAATCGCGCTCGGCCTGAGCCGTTGGTGGCCCCTGCTGGACGTCCGTTTCTCGCCCCTGCTGCCGTTGGTGTTCAGCATCGGGGCGCTGGTGTACATGCTGGCCATCGCACTGCATTACGTGCTGCTCTCGGTGGAGGAGTCGCAGCAACTGGCCACGCGCGAAAGCGAAGCCCTGGTACTGGCTCGCGAGGCCGAGTTGCGCGCGCTGCGGGCCCAGATCAACCCGCATTTCCTGTTCAACAGCCTGAATTCCATCAGCGCGCTCACCACGGTGGACCCGGCGCGGGCGCGCGATATGTGCATTCTCCTTTCCGACTTCCTGCGCAAGACGCTCAGCGCGGGCGACCAGGACACCATCCCGCTGGCCGAGGAGATCGCTTTGATCCGAACCTACCTGGCCGTGGAACAGATCCGCTTCGGTACGCGGCTGTCTTTCCAGATCGACGTGGAGGAGAGTTGCGACCGCTGTCTGCTGCCGCCGCTTCTGCTGCAGCCGCTGATCGAGAACGCCGTCAAGCACGGCATTTCGGGCCTCACCGAAGGCGGCGTCATCGGGGTGCGCGCCCGCGCGAACGAGCGTTTTCTCCGGCTCACCGTGGAGAACAATTTCGACACCGGATATCGCGCGCTGCGGCGCGGCGGCATCGGACTGGCGAACGTCCGCAGCCGGCTCGAGGCGCGATACGATGGGGATGCTCGCATGGACGCCGGGGCCCAGGGCGATCGGTATCGGGTGGAAATCGTAATGCCCGTGAATATCGCTGCCACCACGCAGTCTCAGGCACAACCGGCGAAGGTGGAGCGCGCATGAACACGACGGCCATCTGCCAGTTCTGTGGGGCAGGCAATCCTGCCTGCAACTGCCTTTCAGGCGGTTCCCCGGGCGCGCCGGCTAAAAGCCGGCTGCAGCCAGGATTGGCTGCCCCACGGGTGGAGCGCGCATGAACACGACAGCCATCCAGCCTGGAACGGTTCTGGGCCAGTACGAAATTGTTTCGCGGCTCGGCGAAGGCGGTATGGGCCAGGTGTGGCTGGCGCGCGATACGCGGCTGGAGCGGCACGTGGCGCTCAAGGTGCTGCCGCTGGAGTTGCGCGAAAACCCCGACCGGCTCCGCCGTTTCCTGCAGGAGGCGCGGATCGCGTCGTCGCTGAGTCATCCGAACATCTGCTATCTGCACGAGATCGGCGAAGCGGGCGGCGTTTCCTGGATCGCCATGGAGTATGTGGAGGGCGAGTCACTGGCGAAGATCGTGGCGGCGCGGGCTCCGCTTCCCGTCGACGAGATGGTCTCCATCTCGCTGCAGATTGCCGATGCGCTGGACGCGGCCTGGGCCCGCGGAATCGTGCATCGCGACATCAAGCCCGCCAACGTCATGGTGACTCCACGCGGGCACGTGAAGGTGCTCGATTTCGGGCTGGCGCGCGTGCGCATGGCGGAGCCGGAAAAGGAAGCCACGCAACTGCTCACCGTGGCCGGCGCGCTGCTGGGCACCGTGCACTACATGAGCCCGGAGCAGGCGCTCGGTCGCGACGTGGATGGCCGCAGCGATGTTTTCAGCCTGGGTACGGTGATGTATGAGATGGCCACCGGCCGCCTGCCTTTCGCCGGGCCGGGCACGCCGGAGGTGATCGCGCACATTCTCAATGACCAGCCCGAGGCCATGGCGCGCTTCAATTACTCGCTGCCTCAGGAATTCGAGCGCGCGGTGCGCAAGTGCCTGGAGAAGGACCGCGAGCGGCGGTACCAATCCGCGCGCGAGTTGATGGTGGACCTGCGGAATCTCGAACGTGATCGCGGTTCGGGGCCGGTGAGCGGCCCCGGCGAGAGTGGCCGGACCGTGATCCGCGCCATGATTGTCGACGATGAAGACCTGGCCCGCGCGGTGCTGCGCGAGTTTGCCAACTCGACGAAGGATATCGCGGTGATCGGCGAGTGCGCCAACGGATTCGAGGCGGTGAAATCCATCGCGGAACACAAGCCCGACGTGGTTTTCCTGGACGTGCAGATGCCCAAGCTGGACGGGTTCGAGGTGCTGGAGCTGATTGACGACGATGTCTCCGTGATCTTCTGCACCGCGTTCGATCAATACGCCATGCGCGCGTTCGACGCGCACGCGCTGGACTACCTGCTGAAACCGTTCAGCCTGGAGCGCTTTCAAACAGCCGTTGACCGGGTTCGGGAACGCGTGGGCCATGCCGCCCCTCGGCCGTCCGCTCAGGATCTGGCGGCGGCGGCCCGGCCCCCGCAACAGTACGCGAATCGCATCGTAGTGAAGGACGGCACGCGCGTGCACGTAATTCCGGTGGCGCAGCTCGATTGCGTGGAGGCGCAGGACGATTACGTCGGCTTGCACACGCAGGGCAAGACGTGGCTGAAGCAGCAGACCATCACCAGTCTGGAGGCGACGCTGGACCCGCAGCAGTTCATCCGCGTGCACCGCTCGTGGATTGTGAACTTCGAGCGAGTGACGCGCATCGAGCCCTACAGCAAGGACAGCCGCCTGGCCATCCTCGCCGACGGCACGAAGGTGCCGGTAAGCCGCGCCGGCTACGAGCGGTTGAAGGTGCTGCTGGACGAGAAGGGCTGAGCCGGCCGCAACCGGCTCGCTCGGTCTCGTTTGAATTTCAAGTTTAAGGAGCTCCCGATCCGCGTTTTACTCTCACGGCGAAGAGTCCGCTTGTAACCCGCAACGGCGTGGGACCGGTTAACGTACCGGCAAACGATCGTCGCACGCGACTTGGCGCAGAGGTGACTAGTATTCCCCACACCCCGTGATTCGCCTCTCCGACGACAGAGCAACGAACTCTTGATTGAAAATGTAGCAGACGATTTGCGAGGCGGCAGGTGGGGTACGCCGCAAGTGGTTGAAATCAGGGATTTGATTCCTCGAAGGTTTTCGTGAACGGGGGAAGAGCTTATGGACTCCGTGGCCTGTCTCGCGGGATACTGAAGTGCATGATGAAGTCGGTGGAAGGCATTTACCGCGACGGGCGAGTGGAATTGCTGGAACCGCTGGAGGGAGCCGACGGCGCGCGCGTCATCGTGACGCTGGTTCATTCTTCCGAGCCGGTCGATCTTCGGGAACGAGGTCTCGACGAGTCTCAGGCGGCCGATTTGCGCCATCGGCTGTCCCGGTTCGCCGAGGACTGGGATCGGCCTGAGATGTCGGTCTACGATGAACTCCCATCGCGGTGACATCGTTCTGGTTTTGTTCCCGGACTCGAACCTGCGAACGGCGAAGCGCCGCCCGGCGCTGGTTGTCCAGGCGGACCGGCTCGGCACAGGATTGCCGCAAAGCATCGTGGCGATGATCACCAGCAATATGTCCCGCGCCGGACACCCGAGCCGAGTAGTCGTGCGGGTCGGCGCCATGGGCGCGAGAGGATCGGGGCTGTTGACGGACTCGGTAATCATGGCCGACAATTTGGCGACAATCCACGAGTCTGAAATCGACCGGGTCATCGGTGCGTTGCCAGACCCGAACGAAATCGACGCCGCTCTGCGAGCAACTCTGGGTCTGTAGTCACGCTAAGAACGCAAGAAGAGACCGGGGGCTAACTGATCATAGTTGGTATAGATTATGGACTTTGGTGAACTCCGTCCCAGCAGACGCTAAACGGGATCTGGCGAAAGACCTAGCTCGATTGGGATTCAGTCCTGACTCGCTCGGGCAGACGATCAGAGAGGAGATCGTCGAGCCCAACTTTCCTATAGTGCCACCGCCTCGATTGGGGGAGCGGCGACGTCCGGGTAGGTCGGGATGAGGTGATGGGGAGGTCCCCTACGGTTTCATGACATCGCGGAAGTGGGTGACGGCTGGAGGGGTGGTGAACACGACGCTCACGATATCGAACCGCACTTTCTCCCAGGGGACCTCGGCATGGCGGGCGAAATCGCGGGCGGCGCGGAGCATTCGCTGGCGTTTCTCCGCGTCGATGGCGCGGTCCGGCGCGCCGAATTCGTCCGTGGTGCGCGACTTGACCTCGGCGAAGACCAGCGTGTCGTGATCCCAGCCGACAAGGTCTATCTCACCCGCTCCGGAAGCGAGGCGATAGTTGCGAGCCACCACAATGATGCCAGCGCGCTGGAGGAAACGGTGGGCGATGTCCTCGCCACGCCTGCCGAGGGCCTGCCCGGCGGGCCACCGACGCCTGCGCGCCTGGTGGCGGATACCGTCAGCGAATTCGTACAACAGGCCCAGCATGACTTTCTGCTCCGGTGTGCGTATCCCGGCTACTGTAATAGATATCGGCGGCTCCGGCAATCACTTTACGGCTTCAAATTCGAAGTCCATGACTTTGCCGCGGACGACGTAGCACAGGTAGTACTCCCAGAAGCGCCGGAACCAGGACGACCGGTTCACCAGGAACTCGAAACCGAGCCAGCGCCAGAAAGCGAGTAGACGGACGTGCACCGAAATCTCCCGGAATCGCACGGCCGAGTAGTAGCCGAATCCGCCGTGTTTCTCGCCAAAGTAGCGAAACGAGAAGCTGTTCAGGTGCCAGCGGTGGGTGGGATCGCAGAACGAGCTGAAATCGGTGTAGTGCGGCGTGGACAGGAACACGCGCCCGCCCGGCCGTGCCAGGCGGTGGAACTCCTCCATGGTGCGGATCACATCCTGAACGTGCTCAATGACATGGATGGCCCGGACCTGTCCGAAAGCGCCGTCGCGGAACGGGTAAGGGAAGCGATCCAGGTCGGCGAGGACGTCGGCGCGGCTGGCCGGATTGCGGTCGACGCCGATGGCGCCCGGAAACTTGTTGATGCCGCACCCGACGTCGAGGATGGGGCCGGCTGGCTGGGAATGGTCTCGCGTAATCCACAGTATCCCCCGAAGATCCGATCCGCGCTCGCTCTTTCTTCCGCTCCGCATGGCCAGCGCTGACCTCCGGAGTGATATTCTGCGGCTTGCGGTTTCGCTCCTCAGAGATTCTGCTGCTCGCCTACTTTCTGTACGCGGCTGCGCTGTCGCTGGCGTTCGGGCTTCCCGTCGCGTCCATTGTCAAAGCGTGGACGCTGCTGTTGGCCGTGTGCCTTTCCCTTGCGATGCTGGCACGATACGCGGGAGGGCGGAGTGCGTGGCGGGACTGGGCGCCACCGCTGGTATTGCTCGCAGCATATCGCGAGCTGGAGCTGTTTGCACAGCCGCTGCCCGGGCACGCGCTCGAAAACGGCTGGCAGGCGCTCGACCGCGTGGTGCTGAATGACTGGCATGCGCGCGGCGCCATCGAGAGCGCGGGATGGCTGCTGCCTCTGTATCTCGAACTGACCTACCTGCTGGTATACGGGATTGGGTTCTTTCTGATGCTGGTGGTGTACCGGGCCGGACGGCGCGCCATCGCAGACCGCGTTCTGTTCGTCTATCTGCTGGGCGTGCTGCTGGCCTATGCGATCATCCCGTTCTTCCCGTCCGCGCCGCCGCGCTCGCTGTTCAGCGATTCGGGCCCGCGGGTGACGACACCTCTGCGGCGGCTCAATCTGATGATTGTCAACGATGCCGGCGTGCACACCGGGGTGTTCCCGAGCGCGCACGTATCGTCGGCGTTTGCCGCGGCCTGGGCTCTGCTGTTGCTGGTTCGGGAACGGCGGAAGGAAGCGTGGGGGATGCTGCTCTACGCGATCAGCGTGGCGGTGGCGACTGTCTATGGCCGATACCACTATGCCGTGGATGCGGCCGCGGGATTCGCGGTCAGTCTGGTTGGGGCGGCAGCGGCGAGTGGAATAGCCATCCTCTGGAGACGTCGACAAAAAACTCAAACGGCGTAGCGGCAGCCACCGTTCCCGGCCGCTGCCACTACGCCGATGATGCCGCTTGCGGGGTTCGCCGTCAGCCTGATTGCGCCGGCGGCTGGGCGCGGTGTTTACTTTTCTTCTTCTTCCTCTTTGCCCTGCTGGATGGCCTTGAGGCGTTCTTCGCGGCGTTTGGCGCGTTCCGCCGCGCGCTTCACCAGCTCGGAGCCCACCAGCTCGAGCATGGCTTCTTCCGCGCCGTCGCCCTTACGGAATCCGATGCGCACCACCCGCGTGTAGCCGCCGTTGCGCTGGCCGAAGCGCGTGCCCAGCTTATCGAACAGCTTCTTCACGGCATCGGGCGTCATCAGGAACTGTGCCGCCTGGCGGCGGGCGTGCAGGCTGTCCTGGCGCGCCAGCGTGATCATGCGATCCACCAGCGGTTTTGCGGCCTTGGCTTTGGTGATGGTGGTGATCACGCGCTCGCGTTCGATCACGCTGGTTACAAGGTTTCGCAGTAACGCATCGCGGTGGCTCTTGTCGCGCCCCAGCTTGTATCCCGCTTTCTTGTGTCGCATGCGCTACTCCGTTACCTCGTCGTAGTCCTCGCTCTCATCCACATCGGACGGAAGTGGCGGAGCGGAGCCACCGGCGGGCGCAACCAAACGGCCCTGCGCGTCGAACTTCATGCCAAAGCCGAGCCCCAGATTGCCGAGGATTTCCTTGATCTCGTTGAGCGACTTGCGGCCGAAGTTCTTGGTGCGCAGCATTTCCGCTTCGGTTTTCTGCACCAGATCGCCGATGGTCTGAATGTTGGCGTTCTTCAGGCAGTTGTAGGAACGAACGCTGAGCTCCAGCTCTTCCACCGAGCGGTTCAGCACTTCGTTCATCTGGTTCATGGCGCGCTCGGCCGGTTCCTCGGCGGTCTCCGGCAGCTCTTCAAAGTTGATGAAGATGGCCATGTGATCCTTGAGGAGTTTGGCCGCCTGGCCCACCGAATCCTGCGGTGAGATGGCGCCGTTGGTCCAGACCTCCAGCGTCAGCTTGTCGTAGTCGGTGGTCTGGCCCAGACGGGCCGCTTCCACCGAGAAATTCACCTTGCGCACGGGCGAGTGGACCGAGTCGATGGGGATGTAACCGAGCGGCAGGTCCTCGTCGTAGTTGCGGTCGGCGGCAACGTACCCGCGTCCGCTCTTGAGCCGCATCTCGATGTGCAGACGGCCGCCCTCGCCAATGGTGGCGATGTGCATGTTGCGGTCCAGCACCTCGACGTCATGGTCGGTTTCGATCTGGCCGCTCAGCACTTCGCCGGTCTGGTCGATGGTGAGGCGCGCGGTGCGCGTCCCTTCGCCGCTCATCTTGAATGGAACCTGCTTGAGGTTGAGGATGATGTCGGTGGCGTCCTCGGCCACGCC
This sequence comes from Bryobacteraceae bacterium, assembly GCA_049510065.1. Taxonomy (GTDB): domain Bacteria; phylum Acidobacteriota; class Terriglobia; order Bryobacterales; family Bryobacteraceae; genus CAWACP01. Next base: position 14,631 of record JBEKZH010000017.1, on the reverse strand, counting down.
CGGGATGGGGCTGAACTCGTGCGCCACCAGGCCATTGCTGCCTTCGATGCGCACGGCGGTGATGGCCGCGCCCTCGATGGAACTGAGCAGGACGCGACGCAGTCCCGTTCCGATGGTGGAACCGAACCCGCGCTCGAACGGCTGCGCCGTGAACATGCCGTAACGCTCGGTGAGCGATTCGGTGTTTGCTACCAGTCTTTTCGGCTTCTGAAAACCCTTAAACATACCTGATTCCCGTACTCCACCGGTTTCCGTTCGTGAAACTACCTGGAATACAGCTCATCACTTGGAGTACAACTCCACGATGAGCTGCTCATTGAGCTGGATCTGCACCAGCTCGTCGCGGCGCGGCATGGTGAGCACGCGCCCCTTCAAATTCTCGCGATCCACTTCAATCCAGTTCGGCGACGGGGCGTGCGCGGTGGCGTCGCGGGCGCTCAGGATGGTGGGATTCTCGCGGCTCTTCTCGCGCACTTCCACAAGGTCCCCCACCTTCACCGTGAAAGAAGGAATGTTGACCTTCCGCCCGTTCACCTGAATATGTCCATGGCGTACAACCTGGCGCGCCTGCGGGCGGCTGGTGCCGAGTCCCATGCGGTAGATGACGTTGTCCAGCCGGCGCTCCAGCAGGTTGAGCATGTTGTCGCCGGTGACGCCTTTGGTCCGGGCGGCCTTCTCGAACAGATTCCGGAACTGGCCTTCCAGAATGCCGTAGTAGCGGCGAGCCTTCTGCTTCTCGCGAAGCTGCAGGCCGTATCCGACAATCTTGGGCCGGCGATCTTTGCCGTGCTGCCCGGGGGCGAAGTTGCGCTTCTCGATGGCGCACTTCTCCGTGTGGCAGCGTTCGCCCTTGAGGAAAAGCTTCATGCCCTCTCTGCGGCAAAGCCGGCAGACCGGGCCGTTATAACGAGCCATTCAGTTACCTTCTCCTACGATAAGGTGCAGTTTACGGCGCAACGCGCCTTCGTCCTGCTTCACCACTAATTCAGCCACCGATGAACACAGATAAACACAGATTCGCGGCGTAGCTTATCGGCGTTCATCTGCGTTCATCGGTGGCCATAAATCAAACTCGGCGGCGCTTGGGCGGCCGGCAACCGTTGTGCGGGATGGGAGTAACGTCCTTGATGCCGCGCACATCGATGCCCGCCGTGGAGAGCGCACGCACCGCGGATTCGCGCCCGGCGCCCGGCCCGGCCACCCGGACCTCCACCACGCGCATGCCCACTTCCTTCGCTTTGTTGGCGGCCGTCAACGACGCCTGCTGGGCGGCGAACGGCGTGCCCTTGCGCGAACCTCTGAACCCGAGCGATCCGGAACTCGACCACGCCACCACGTTCCCGGTCTGATCCGTGAACGTGATGATGGTGTTGTTGAACGACGCCTGCACGTGCACGATCCCCACCGGGATGCTCTTCTTCTCGCGCTTCTTGAACGTCTTCTTCTTGCCAGCCGTTTTCTGTGGAGCTTTCGCCATTTCGCCGGATTCCCCTTACGTCTTCGACGTCGCCTTCTTCTTGTTGGCCACAGTTCCGCGGCGCGGTCCCTTGCGGGTGCGCGCGTTGGTGTGCGTCCGCTGCCCGTTCACCGGCAGGCCGCGGCGATGGCGCAACCCGCGGTAGGAGCCCATTTCGATCAGGCGCTTCACGTTCAGCGAGAGTTCCTTGCGCAGGTCGCCTTCGATGGCGCCCTCGTTCTCGATGAGCGTACGCAGCCGGTTGACCTCGTCCTCGGCCAGGTCCGCGACCTTCTTCTCCGGATCCACCGAAGCCCGGTGCAACAGCGACAGCGCACGAGTGCGCCCGATGCCATAGATATAGGTCAGGCCGATCGCGGCCCGCTTCTTATTTGGCAGATCAACGCCAGCAATACGCGCCATATAATCTCTTCCTTATCCCTGCCGCTGCTTGTGCTTGGGATTCACACAGGTCACGCGGACGACACCGTACCGGTGGATAATCTTGCATTTGTCGCACATCTTCTTGACGGAAGCTCGAACTTTCATCTGGCCGCCTTCACTTCAACAATTTCGTAATCCGTCCGCGAGTCCGATCGTGCGGCGAGATTTCCACCTGCACCCGGTCCCCCGGCCGGACCCTCACAAAATTCAGCTTCGAGGCATCGGCCGCGTGCGCCAGCACCATATCCTGGTTGGCCAGCTTCACGCGGACCACCGCGCTCGGAAGCAACTCCACGACCTCGGCTTCGACAGACTGGCTTTGCCTCGTTGCCACTACTTATCCGCACACCCGCCGGGTTCTACGCACTGCCGCTCGTCATCAGGGTCTTGTCAGAACCCATGGTCCGTTCGCCGTCACCGCCACGCAGTGTTCAAAATGGGCCGAGTACGACCCGTCCTTCGTCACCGCCGTAAACTTATCCGACCTCACCCGGCTCTCCGGCCGCCCGGAGTTGACCATGGGCTCGATGGCGAGCACCATGCCCTCCTTCAGGCGCGGATTGGGATTCCGCCGGTCCACGAAATTCGGAATCTGCGGCTCCTCGTGGAGGCTGGTTCCAATTCCATGACCCACAAACTCGCGCACAATCGAGAAGCCGTTCTCCTCGACATGCTTTTGCACGGTTCCCGATACGTCCAGCAACCGCGTGCCTTCCCGCACCATGTCAATGGCGCGTTCCAGCGACTCCCGCGTAACCTGCAGCAGGCGCTTCGTCTCTTCGCTGACCTCGCCCACCGGGACGGTAATGGCCGAATCGCCGTAGTAGCCGTCCAATTGCACGCCGGTATCGATGGAGACGATGTCGCCCCGCTTCAACCGGCGCTTCGACGAAGGCATGCCATGCACAATCTCGTCGTTCACCGACGTACACAGGACAAACGGAAACTTTGCCCCGGCCGACGGCACGTAGTAGCCCTTGAACGCCGGTTTCGCCCCGGCGTCGCGCACCATTTTCTCCGCCGCCGCTTCCAGATCCTGCGTGGTCACGCCCTCGTGTACCATGGCCTCCAGATCCTTCAGAATCCGGTAGACCAGCAGGCCGCTTCGGCGCATCTTCTCGAGTTCCGACGGGCTCTTGCGAACAATCATTCGCGCCCGGTCAGCGCCCGGCAACATCTGTAACAAACTGAGAGTCACACACGATCTTTCTCACGACCGGAATCGGCAGGCGGGAGCACGTAAGGCTCCTTTCATTGTAAACCATTGCCGAATCGGCCTCAAATTCCTGATACCGCTCCGTTACCGTCGCGGCTCGGTTGTTATGCGCTCGAGCTCCGGCGTCCGCGGATCCGCCCGGCCCGCGGCGTGAAGCCCTCGTAGTGGCGCATGATCAACTGCGCCTCCACCTGGTTAATGGTGTCCATGGCCACGCCGACCACGATCAGCAGCGAAGTGCCGCCGAAGTAAAAATTCACGCCTAACCCGTCCAGCAACCATCGGAACATGTGCGCGTCAATCCAGTTGCCAATGAGCGGCAGACGCTGCAACTTGATACCCGCGATCATGATCTGCGGAATCAGCGACAGCACCGACAGATACAGGCCGCCCACTACGGTGATCCGGGTCAGAATCTTGTTCATGTACTCGGCGGTATTGCGTCCGGGCCGGATGCCCGGAATAAACCCGCCGTACTTGCGCATGTTATCCGCCGCTTCGTTCGGGTTGAAAATGATGGACACGTAGAAGAAGCAGAAGAAGATGATCAGGACCACGAAAAGCAGATAATACAGCGGCGAAGCCCCGCCCATGGAACCCAGCAGCCCGCTCAGGAACGGGTTGGATTTCACAAACGGGAACTGAAGGAATGTCTGCGGGAACGCCAGCAGCGAGGATGCGAAAATCACCGGGATCACCCCGCCGGCGTTGACTTTCAGCGGCAGGTGCGTGGACTGCCCACCCATCATCTTGCGGCCCACCACGCGCTTGGCGTACTGCACCGGGATGCGCCGCTCGCCGCGCTCCACCAGCACAATGAACGCCACCACCGCGATCATCACCGCCAGGATGAGAATCAACTGCAGCGGAGGCCACTGCCGGGTCACAAAGACGTTGGTGTAAATCTCCTCCATCGCCCGCGGCAGACCGACTACGATGCCCGTGAAAATGATCAGCGACATGCCGTTGCCGATGCCGCGTTCGGTAATCTGCTCGCCCAGCCACATGATGAACGCCGTGCCGCAGGTGAGACTCAGCACGGTCATCAGAATAAAGCCGACGCCCGGATGAATCACGAAGTCGCCCGATTTCTGCAGGGCAATGGCGATCGTGGACGATTGAATCAACCCCAGGATCACCGTGAGGTAGCGGGTCCACTGGGTGATCTTCCGCCGTCCCAGCTCGCCTTCCTTCTGCAGCTTTTCGAGCGTGGGGATGACCACCGCCAGCAATTGCAGAATGATGGACGCGGTGATGTAGGGCATGATGCCCAGGGCGAAAATGGTCAGCCTCCGGAACATGCCGCCGCTGAACAGGTCGACGAACCCGAACAGGGTACCCGAATTGCGCGCGAAGAACTCCGACAGACGATTCGCGTCGATGCCCGGCGTCGGAATGTGCCCGCCCAGCCGGTACACCGCCAGCATGGCCAGCGTGAATGCGATCCGCTTGCGCAGGTCGGGAATTCGGAAAACGTTGGTAAAGGCCTCAAGGAACTTCATGGCTGATACCCAGTGTGACTACTCCGCTCCAATCACGGTGACGGCTCCGCCCGCCTTGCCGATCTTCTCCTCGGCCGATTTCGAAAACAGGTGCGCGGTGACCTTGATCGGCCGCTTCAACTCGCCTGCGCCCAGCACTTTTAAACCGTCTTCCAGCTTGCGGATGACGCCGAGCTCCAGCAGGCGCCCTGGATCGAACGTGTCCCCTTCGAGCTGCTCCAGACGGCCCACGTTGACGATGGCGAACTCCTTGCGGAAAATGTTCGTGAAGCCGCGTTTGGGAAGGCGGCGGTGCAGCGGCATCTGGCCGCCCTCGAAGCCGCGCATCATGCTGTAGCCGGAGATGGACCTGGCTCCCTTGGCGCCGCGTCCCGAATACTTGCCTCGTCCCGACCCCATGCCCTGGCCAACGCGCTGCTTCTTGTGCTTTTGTCCGGCCGGCGGTTTCAAGCCACTGAGATTCATTTCGCCTCCTCGACCACGCGCAGCAGATGAGGTATCTTCGCCACCATCCCGCGAAATCCCGGCGTATCCGGGCGCTCCACCACCTGGTTGATCTTCCGGAGCCCCAATGAGCGCACGATCACTTTATGCTTTTCCGGCGTGCAGATGGGGCTGCGCACCAGCTCGATTCTGATCTTTCCTTCGGCCATGCGATTCATCCTCCGTCTACCGGCGGCCTCAGCCGCGCAACCTTGCCGGGTCGATGCCGCGCAGTTCGGCCACTTCGTTCTTGTCGCGCAACTGTTCCAGCGCGGCAATGGTAGCCTTCACCACATTGTGCGGATTATGCGAACCAATCGACTTGGTGAGCACGTTCGGAATCCCCACCGCCGTAATGACCGCGCGGACCGGGCCGCCCGCGATCACTCCCGTTCCTTCCGGCGCCGGCTTGAGCAGCACCATGCCGCTGCCGAACTGGCCGAGAACCGGGTGCAGAATGGTGGTGGAAAGCACGTGCACCTTGCGCAGATTCTTCTTCGCCGCCTCGATGCCTTTCTTGATGGCCGCGGGCACTTCCTTGGCCTTGCCCGTGCCGAAGCCCACGATCTTCGCCCCGGGATCGCCCACAACAACGAGCGCCGAGAAGCTGAGATTCTTGCCGCCCTTCACCACTTTCGTGACGCGGTTGATGGACACCACCTGTTCCTTCAGGTTCAGGGAGTTGGCGTCAATGCGCTTTGTCGTAGTCGCTGCCATTTTTGTTAGAACTCCAGTCCGCCTGCGCGGGCCGCTTCGGCCAGCGCCTTCACGCGGCCGTGATACAGGTAGCCGCCGCGGTCGAACACCACGCTGGTAATGCCCTCGGCCTTCGCGCGCTCGGCGATGAGCTTGCCGATTTCTTTCGCGCCCGCGAGATTGCCGCCGCTTTTGGCCGCATTCTTCTCGTTGGTGGAGGCCGACACCAGCGTCCGGCCTTTGTGATCGTCGATCACCTGCACGTAGATATGCTTCACGCTGCGGAACACCGCCAGGCGCGGGCGCTCCGCCGTGCCGCTGAGGCGCTGGCGAATGCGCTTGTGAATGCGAATCCGAACGTCGTTTCGATTGGTCTGCGCCATTATTTAGCTCCTGCTCCGGTCTTGCCCACCTTCTTGCGCAGCACCTCGCCCGTGTAGCGGACACCCTTGTTCTTGTACGGATCGGGTGGACGCAGCGCCCGCATGTTGGCGGCCACCTGCCCGAGCGCCTGCCGGTCGTAGCCGGTGAGCACCAGGTGCGTCTGTTTGTCTATTTTCGCCTCGATTCCCCTCGGCAGGAACACCTCGATGGGATGCGAATAACCGAGCGTGAAGCTGACGATGTTACCCTTCACGTCCGCGCGGTAGCCGACGCCAACGATATCCAGCTCGCGCGTGAATCCGCCGGATACGCCCTGCACGGCATTGGCGGCCAGCGCGCGCGTCAACCCGTGCAGCGCGGCAAACTGATCGCCGTCGCGGGTGAGATCCAGCGTTCCGTCCTTCTGGTGAACACGAATGCCCGCCGGGACCGGGACCGTGAGTTTGCCCTTCGGCCCTTCCACCAGCAGCTCGGCGCCGATGGTGATTTTCACGCCTTTGGGCAGCGGAATCGGCTTTTTTCCAACTCTCGACATAATTCAAACTCCTCGCCGGTCTCTTACCAGACCTGGCAGAGAACCTCCCCGCCGATGTTCTCCTTCTTCGCGGAGCCCCCGGTCATGACGCCCTTCGGCGTGGTGAGAATGTTGATCCCCAGGCCGCCGAGCACGCGCGGTACTTCCTTGCTCCCCACGTACACGCGGCAGCCGGGGCGCGAGACGCGCTCGATGTGCGAGATCACCGGAACGTTGCCAGGCGTGTACTTCAGGTAAATGCGGATGGAACGTTGCGTGCCGTCTTCGGCGAGTTTGAAATTGGCGATGTATCCCTCGTCCTTGAGGATGCGGGCAATCTCCTGCTTCAGCTTCGAGGCGGGCACGTCCACCTTGGGGTGACGCGAGGCCACCGCGTTGCGGATGCGCGTCAGCATATCGGCTATGGGATCGGATGTCATGTCCCTCTCTACCTCGTTACCAGCTCGCCTTGGTCACGCCCGGAATCTCGCCGGCCAGCGCCAGCTTCCGGAAACAGATCCGGCACAGTTGAAACTTCCGCATGAACCCGCGCGGACGGCCGCAACGAAGACAGCGATTGCGGTGGCGGATGGCCAGCTTTTGAACGTTGTTCGCCCTGGCCTTGGCCAGCTTGAGATCCTTCGCGATTTTCGCGGTGGTTGCCATTCAATTCCCCTGTCGTTTACTGCTGGCGGAACGGCATTCCCATGTGCCGCAACAGCGCCAGCCCTTCCTGATCGCTTTTCGCCGTGGTGGTGATGGAAATGTTCATCCCCTTCACCTTTTCCACCTTGTTGTAGTCGATCTCGGGAAAAATCAACTGATCGCGGATGCCCAGCGTATAGTTACCGCGCCCGTCGAACGACTTCGCGGACACCCCGCGAAAATCGCGCACGCGCGGCAGCGCCACGTTCATCAGACGATCCAGAAACTCGTACATGCGATCGCCGCGCAGCGTCACCATGCAGCCGATGGACATGCCCTCGCGCAGCTTGAATTGCGCGATCGATTTCCGGGCTTTCGTCACCACCGGCTTCTGGCCGGCGATCTGCGTCAGCTCGTTCACGGCGCCGTCCATCAGCTTCCCGTTCTGGGTGGCTTCGCCGAGGCCGATGTTGATGGAGACCTTCTCCAGCCTGGGCACGGCCATGACGTTCTTGTACCCGAACTCCTTTGTCAGGGCCGGTAGTACCTTCGTTTTGTAAAGCGTTCTAAGTCTGGCTTCTGCCATGTTCTTCCTGCCCGTCTTACTTCCTGCCCTCAAGAGGCTCTTTCGTTCGGCGCGAGATGCGTACCCGCCGCGCCGATGGCCCACTGCCCTCCACACGGATACCGATCCGCGTGGGCTTGTTGTCGGAGGCCAGCACCATCACGTTGGACACGTGAATGCCGCCCTCGCGTTCGGCGATGCCGCCCTTAATCTGCCTGGAGGGGTTTGGCCTGGTGTGATGCTTGGCCAGCATGACGCCCTCCACGATAATCCGCCCAGTGTCGCGGTCCACCGAAATCACGCGGCCGGTCTTGCCCTTGTCGCGGCCGGAGATTACCTTCACGGAGTCGTTCTTGCGAATCCGGATCTTCTCGGGCGGGTCGGCCTTCTTCTTCTTTGCCACTTCAGATCACCTCCGGCGCCAGCGACACGATCTTCATGAAGCGCTTCTCGCGCAGCTCGCGCGCCACCGGACCGAACACGCGCGTTCCCACCGGCTCGCCCAGCTCGGTCACCAGCACGGCCGCGTTCGAATCGAAACGAATGTAGGTGCCGTCCTTGCGCCGGGTTTCCTTGCGCATGCGCACGATTACGCAACGTACCACTTTGCCCTTCTTGATGGCGGAATCGGGGGCCGCTTCCTTCACCGCGGCCGTCACAATGTCGCCCAGACCGGCGTGCAGACCCTTGTCGCCGCCGCGCGGCAGAATGCACGAAAGCTTGCGGGCGCCGCTGTTGTCGGCCACCTCGAGAATCGTTCGCATCCCAATCATGACGGTTTCCTCTTCGTCGAACCCGGGAGCACAATGGCCGGCGTATCCAGACCGATGGCCGAAGGCTCGATGGCCACCTGCACCGCGCGCCGGATCACGTCACCCAGCACCCAGCGTTTCAGGCGGCTCATCGGCCGGCACTCCACGATGCGCACCGTGTCGCCCATCTTCGCGGTCTGCTGCTCGTCGTGTGCGTAGAACTTTTTCCGCCTGGTGACAACGCGCTTGTACAGCGGGTGCGGAACGCGGCGGGTTACTTCCACCACAATGGTCTTCTGCATCTTATTGGAGACCACCAGACCCACCTTCTCGTTGCGGCGGCCAACTACACCGGTTTCCTGCTGCTCGGCCATGGCTTACTTCCCCCTCTTCTTCGGCGACGGCGCCGGAGCGGTTTCGGGATGCAGCTCGCGCTCGCGCACCACCGTCATCACACGCGCTCGCTCTTTCCTCAACTCGCGATACTTCTTGATGCCGTCGGTTTGTCCCATCGCCAGTTGGAACTTCAGCCGGAACATCTGCTCGCGCGCTTCCTTGTCGCGATTGCTCAGCTCCGCGTTGTCGAGGTCCCTGACCTTGTCGACCTTCTTCGCCATATCGATCTCCTAATTACAGGTGGGCGTCCTCGCGCACTACCAGCTTCGTCGGCAGCGGCAGCTTCTGGGCGGCCAGACGCATGGCCTCCTCGGCGATGTTCCTCGGCACGCCCTCCATCTCGAACATGATCTTGCCCGGACGGACCACGCACACCCACTGTTCCGGCGCGCCCTTGCCCTTGCCCATGCGGGTTTCGGCCGGCTTCTTGGTGATCGGCTTGTCCGGAAACAGGCGGATCCACACTTTGCCGCCGCGCTTGATGAAGCGCGTCATGGCGATGCGGGCCGCTTCAATCTGCCGGTCGGTGATCCAGCCGCAGCGCATGACTTTCAGCCCGTAGTCGCCGAAGGCGAGCGTGGAACCCCGCCACGCTTTGCCGGCCATACGGCCGCGCTGCTGTTTTCTGAACTTCACCTTCTTGGGCATCAACATGGCTTAAATCTCCAGCAACTACTCGTTGCTTTTCTCTGGCTCCGAACCAGTCTCGACTGCCGGCGTTTCCGGTTCGCTTTCCATCAGCTCCTGCTTCCAGGCCGGCTGCGTGGGCGGTTGCATCGGCGGAAGAATCGGCTGTACCGAACGGACGGGTTGTGGCAGATCCGTCGGCGGCGCCTGCATAATGGGAGCCTGAATGCCGGGTGCCTGCGTGGGCGCTCCCTCGATCGGCGCCGCTATGGGTGCCGGAGTCTGCGCCACCGGACCGCGACGCTCGCCGCGTTCCGGACGGTCACTGCGTTCGCGCCGGTCGCGCCTGCGCGGCTCCGGTTCGCTGCGCAGTCCTACGCGCTTCGCCCCTTCCAGAATCTCGCCCTTATACACCCACGTCTTGATGCCGATCACGCCGTATGTCGTGTAGGCTTGCGCGAAACCGTAATCGATGTCGGCCCGCAGCGTGTGCAGCGGAAGCTGCCCCTGCAGATACCACTCGCTACGCGCGATTTCCGCGCCGTTCAGGCGGCCCGACACGCGAACCTTAATTCCCTTGCAGCCGAAGCGTAGCGCCGAATCCACCGCTTTGCGCATGGCGCGCCGGAAAGCCACGCGCTTTTCCAGTTGCAGCGCGATGGACTCCGATACAAGCTGCGCGTCCAGTTCCGGCTTGTGCACTTCCTGAATGTCGATGAACACCTCGCGCTTGGTGCTGCGCGTCAGCTCCTGCTTGAGCTTCTCGATCTCCGCGCCCTTGCGCCCGATGATGATGCCGGGCCGCGAGGTGCGGATGGTGACCCGCAATTTATTGCCGGGCCGGTCCACCTCCACCGAGCTGACGCCGGCGGCCTTCAACCGCTCCAGCAGCGACGCCCGCAACTCGAGGTCTTCGTGCAACAGCTTCGCGTAATCCGCCTTGGCGAACCAGCGCGACCGCCACGTCTTGGTGACGCCGATGCGAAACCCGTACGGATGAACCTTCTGACCCATGCCTATTCCTCACCCTCGCTGTTGCGGTCGCCCACCTTCACCACAATGTGCGCCAGGCGCCGCTGAATCCGATAGGCGCGGCCCATGGGCGCCGGACGGACGCGCTTCATGCGCGGACCCTCGTTGACGTAGGCCTGCACCACGTAGAGCTGGTCCACGTCCACGTCGTTGTGGCGGTTCTCGGCGTTGGCGATGGCCGACCGCAGTACCTTCTCCACCGTGGGCGCCATGCGCTTGTTGGTGGCGCGCAGAATGTTGATGGCGTCGCCAGCGCGCCGGCCGCGGATCAGGTCCACCACCAGGCGCGCTTTCTGCGCCGACGTCCGTATGTATCTGGCTTCCGCTTTCGCTTGCATATGCGTCCTCTAAGCCGGCTTGGCGGATTTCTCCGACGACTTGGCCGCGTGGCCCTTGAACGTGCGCGTGGGGGAGAACTCGCCCAGCTTGTGGCCCACCATGTTCTCCGTGATGTACACCGGAATGAACTTCTTGCCGTTGTGCACGGCCACCGTGTGGCCCACAAATTCCGGCCGGATGGTGGACCGCCGCGACCACGTCCGCACCACTTTCTTGTCGTTGCTCGCGTTCAACGCGGCGATCTTGATCACCAGGTGATCGTCGGAGAACGGCCCTTTTTTTAGCGATCTGCTCATGCGCTCGTCCCTTGATCTCTCACTTGCTTTGTGGGGCAGGCTTTTCAGCCTGCGGACTCGCTTTCCAGCGGGTCCGGCCGGCCGGAAGGCCGGCTGCAGTCACGATTGGCTGCCCCACCCTCATTTCTTCACGTTCCGGCGCGACACGATGAACTTGTCGGTCCGCTTGTTGTTGCGCGTCTTGAAGCCGCGCGTCGGCTGGCCCCATGGCGTCACCGGGTGCCGGCCCCCCGAGGTCTTGCCTTCGCCGCCGCCGTGCGGGTGGTCCACCGGATTCATCACCACGCCGCGGTTATGCGGCTTCTTCCCCAGCCAGCGCGACTTGCCCGCCTTGCCGTGCGATTCGTTTTCGTGATCGACGTTGCCCACCTGGCCAACCGTGGCCATGCACTCCACCGCCACGCGGCGAATCTCGCCCGAGGGCAGCTTCAGCAGCGCCACGCCGCCTTCTCTCGAAACCAGTTGCGCCTGCGCCCCGGCCGACCGCGCCATCTGGCCGCCCTTGCCCGGCCGCAACTCGATGTTGTGCACCACCGTGCCGGCGGGAATGTTCTTCAGCGGCAGCGCGTTGCCCACCAGAATGTCCGCCTCAGGCCCGCTTAACACGGTGCGCCCGACGGTGAGCCCGGACGGAGCGATGATGTAGCGCTTTTCGCCGTCGGCATAATTCAGCAGCGCGATGCGCGCCGAGCGGTTGGGATCGTATTCGATGGCCGCCACCTTCGCCGGCACGCCCACCTTGTCGCGTTTGAAATCGATCTCGCGGTACGACTTCTTGTGTCCGCCGCCGCGCCACCAGATGGTGATCTCGCCCAGGTTGTTCCGGCCGCCGCTGCGCTTCTTGCCAGCGGTGAGCGATTTCTCCGGCGTCTGCCTGGTGATGTCCTCGCGGGTCACCACCGTGGTGAAGCGCCGCGACGGAGTTACGGGTGAATATTTCTTGATCGGCATCGGCTAGATCTCCGCGTATTCGGGCATTTTCGTGCCGGCCTTGAGGCGCACATAGGCCTTCTTCCAATCCGAACGGTAGCCCGAGAAACGGCCGCGGCGGCGCATCTTGCCCGCCACCATCGACGTCCTCACTTCTTCCACCTTCACCTTGAACAGCATCTCCACCGCGGCCCGGATCTCCGTCTTGCTGGCCGCCGGGGCCACCTGGAAGCACAGCGTTCGCTCGCCGTCCTTCTTCTCCACCGCCTTTTCGGTGACGATGGGCTTCTTGAGTACCTGGTAAATGTCCATCTCAGGCCTCCGCCTTCTTCTTCGGGCTTGCCTTCTTCGGCTTTACCGTCCTGGGGCTCGCCGCTTTCGGGGTTGCCTTCTTCGCGGCTTTCGCGGACGCGTCTTTCGAACTCGCCTTTTTCGCAGCAGCGGCTTTCGCGCTGGTGTTTTTCGCGGCAGCGGCTTTCGCGACTACCCTTTTCGCCTTCGTCTTCTTCGCGGCGGCGTCATCCACGCCAGCAGTCTTTGCGGCCCCGTCTTTTCCGCCCGCCAGCGATTCGCTCAGCTTGCGCGCGGCGGCTTCCGAAAGCAGCACCTGCTGATGCGCCAGCAGATCGTACACGGTGACCGCGCGCGCGGGAACCAGCTTAACGCCTTCCAGATTCCGCGAGCCCAATTCCAGATTGCGATTCTCACCGTCCACCAGAAGCACCTTGCGGGTGATTTCCAGCGTGTTCAACGCGGCGCGCACATTCTTCGATTTGTGATCGGCGAGATTAAATGCCTGCACCACCCGCAGTTCGCCGTCGCGCAACTTCCCCGAAAGCGCGGAGCGCAGCGCCCCCAGTTGCATCTTGCGCGGCAGCTTGTAGCTGTAATCGCGCGGTTGCGGCCCGTGCGTTGTCCCGCCATGGCGCCACAGCGGCGAGCGGATGGAGCCCATACGCGCGCGGCCGGTGCCCTTCTGCCGCCACAACTTTTTGCCGGAGCCGGAAACCTCGTGCCGCGTCTTTGTGGATGCCGTGCCGCGTCGCTGGCCGGCCTGATAGTGCCGCACCGCCTCGTAGATCAGCGCGTCGTTCACTTCGGCGGCGAACACCTCGTCGGCGAGTTCGATTTCGCCGACCTTCTGATTGTTCAAATCGATAATGTCAACGTTCGGCATCGCCCGTTACCTCTTCGCCCTGCGAACCAGCACGTAGCCGCCGTTGGGACCGGGAACCGCGCCCTTCACCATCAGGACGTTCTCCTCGGCATCCACCTGCACCACCTCGAGGTTGCGGATGGTCACCCGCTCCGTGCCCATATGACCGGCCATGCGCGTCCCCGGAAAAACGCGGCTGGGGAAGCTGGATGCGCCAATAGAACCCGGAGCGCGATGGAACATGGAACCGTGCGAACCCGGACCGCCGCGGAAATTGTGGCGCTTCATCAGGGACGCGAACCCGCGGCCCTTGCTGATGCCGATCACGTCCACCTTGTCGGCCGGCTTGAACTCGTCCGCCAGCACACGATCGCCGGTCTTCAGGTCGCCGCCGTCGCCATCGGCCAGCCGGAACTCGCGCAGAAACCGCACGCCCTCGGCATTGGCCTTTTGCAGGTGGCCCGCCATCGGCTTCGTGGTGTGCTTCGCTTTGGCGAACTCCACCAGACCAAGCTGGACGGCGTCGTAACCGTCGGTGGCCGGCGTCTTCCTCTGCACCACCACGCACGGGCCCGTCTTGAGCAGGGTCACCGGAACCACCTGCCCGTCCTCTCGGAACACCTGCGTCATACCGATCTTTTTGCCAAGAATCCCTGGGCTCATCTTCTAAACCTCATTGGCGAGCGGCTTACTTGCCTTTACCAAACGCCTTGATCTCCACGTCCACGCCGGCCGGCAGATCCAGCTTCATCAGCGCATCCACCGTGTCCTGGGTGGGCTCGAGGATGTCCAGCAGCCGCTTGTGCGTTCTGATCTCGAACTGCTCGCGGCTCTTTTTGTCCACGTGCGGCGAACGCAGAACGGTGTAGCGGTTCTTCACCGTCGGAAGCGGGATCGGTCCCGCGATCTGCGCGCCGGTCCTCTTCGCCGTATGCACGATCTCCGTCGTCGACTGGTCCAGAATGCGGTGGTCGTAGGCCTTGAGGCGGATGCGGATGCGTTCTCGTAAGCTCATCTTTTTGTACTCCGGCAGCCGGCCCCCTTTCTTAAAAAAGGACCCGACCCCCGATTCGTCCGTTTACTCCACAATCTCCGTAACCGTACCGGCGCCCACCGTGCGGCCGCCTTCGCGGATGGCAAAGCGCAGCCCCTTGTCCATGGCCACCGGCGTGATCAGCTCCACTTCCAGAATCACGTT
>JBEKZH010000168.1:0-3338 GCA_049510065.1 Bryobacteraceae bacterium | reverse complement strand
GTGCCAAACCGGTAAGGCTCCCTTCAACGCGCCGTATCGAAACCACCGCGGCCCCACCAACGCAGCCCACCCCGGAAGCTTTCATTGCCGCGGTGCCTCCGATACGGTCCTAGGCGTTAACGGTACCTTCGGCGGGTGGCAGCGGACGGCTACCGCCACCTCGTCAGAACATCTGGCGTAGGGCGTCAGACGGAGCGATGTTATTTTGCTGCCGGTTTATCGGTGTCTTTCGTTTCCGGTTTCGCCGCGTCCTTGTCGTCGGGGGGCTTGGAGAGATGGAGTTTGCTCATCTCTTTGGCTCCGACCGAGGGATCCTCAGGTGTCACTTTGATCATCGTTGCCATGGTTCCGGCGGTCCATTTGAAGTAATAGGTTTTGCCCGCCTCCGCCTGAAAACGAGCCCGCTCGTTCTGCTTCTGCCTTGCCTGGTTCAGGGCCGCCCCGGCGGACATGATGGCGCTTCCGTAGTACATTTTGGGCAAACCGGAGATGACAACGGTCCCCGGTGCCACTTCCAGGAATGCGTATTCGCCGTTGAGGAGCTTGGCGAGATGAGTGTCGTTGACATAAAGCTCGTCGTGTGATGCGGAGCCGGTAAACCTGCTCACACGGTAGATACAGACGATCGCTTTGCCCTCGGATGGCGCAGGCAGCACGGCAGGAGTTCTGGAATCCGCTGCGACAGCGATGGGCCCTGTGGAGATAACGACCATCGCACTGAATGCGAGTAGGAGGATTGCGAGTGACCAGTAAGCCCCCCTGCGGCAAAACGGTGCGACGCCATTGAAAGCAGTGTTACGCATGGATACTCCTTTCCATTGGAATAAGGCACAGGGATGATCCGGACCTTTCCCAAAGGAATGAAAACGCTTATACAGGAAACACTGATCCTCCCAAGCGACGCTGAGAGGCGATGCAGCCGCATACAGGACTGCGTGCGAATTCTATCACGGATAGGCCAGCGCGAACCATGCCGATAAAGCAGCTCTGCTGTTGGCCGACAGTCCCTCTTGCCTTTATGCCAATGTTGCAGTTGTTATCTGCACGGGTGTCCGTGCGGATTCTACGGCGACACCACGCGGGAATGCCGCTGCACCGGCGCGATTATTCAGCGGTACCTGGGGCGCGTGAGCGGGCCGCTGCTCGATCGCATCGACCTGCACATCGAGGTGCCGGCGGTACCGTATAAGGAGCTGCGCGGCCGCGATCAGGGCGTCACGTCCGAGCAGATGCGCCAGCGCGTGGCCGCCGCCCGCGACCTGCAACAGCGTCGTGGGTTCTACAACGCCCACATCCCCCACAGCCAGTTGCGGACGCTCTGCGCACTCGACGACGCCGGTGGCACTATTGCCGATCTGGGCGCCGCCGAGCGCGTCTCGGCGAAGCATCTGGCCGAGGCGGTGCAATACCGCAGCCTGGATCGGGACTACTGGACCTGAACCAGCGGCCGCCCCTCGTCAGCGTTGAAGGGGACGGGGACAGACGGAACGTATCCGCCCGGGTCTCGCCCTTCAGAAGCTGCTCCAGCAAAGATCGTCTTGCCGATCGTCGCAGCTCTGTTTCGAAGGTCGTCCACCGCAGTCGGGCGCCAGGCGCCTCTTCAGTGTCTCTTCCAGACCAGTGACGAATCCCGGTGCGCCCAGCGGTCTGCCGGAGTGCGTGTTGCGCCGGATCGCATCGGCTTCCTCCTCACCGCCGGGGTCCATCAGGTACTGGCTCCAGCCCTCTCTGGTCCAGGCCGCTCTCCACCGCGCGAGGTCGATGAGTGGGTCCTGCGTGGCACCCTCGCAGTGGGCGGCAGCGCTGCACCAGGGGTACGCCGCGGGCTCCCCCACCAGCCCGGCGCGCACAGGGTTGAGCTCGATGTAGCGGAGAGCCGCCCAAAGGTGTGGCAGGTCGAGCGGGCAGGAATAGTAGCGGCCCTGCCAGACGTGTCCCGAGGAGACGTGGCGGACGTTGAAATAGGCCGCGTATCGGCCATGCGTGTGTTTGAGGGTGAGGGCGAGCGAATCGGGACGCGCAGGCACCGCGATCAGGTGAACGTGGTTGGACATGAGACAGTAGCCGACCAGGGAAAGGCGGTGCAACTGGCAGTACTGCAGCAGCAGTTGTTGGTAGACCAGGCGATCCGCGTCGGAATCGAGGACGAACCGCCGTGCGTTGCCGCGCTGAGTAACGTGATGAGGGGTGTCAAGGGCAATGACGCGAGCGAAGCGGGCCATACGTCAGGAACGTGCGCGCTACGGCCGGGGATTCTCACGAGAAACGTTCCGTCTGTCCCTGTCCGCCTTGATAGCGGTCCCAGACCAGCCTCGCGGCCGCCACGTCTTCGACGGCGAGCCCCAGAGACTTGAAAACCACCCGGCCGCCACGCGGCGGAAGGGGTCTGACGCCCGCAAGGAGCTCTCCGATCTCCGCGTGAATGGATGCTCCGGAGTGAATGATGTCGCCGGCCTCCTGTGCAGCGGCGGCGCGCGAATCCACCACGATCGTGGCGTTCATCGCGTGGTCATCCAACTCGCGCTTCCCCGGCCCAATCGCGCCCACCGCATTCACCAAAGTGCCGGGGGAAAGCCAGGCGCCTTCGAGAATCGGCTCCGCCGCGTAGGTGACGGTGACCACCACATCGGCGCCGCGCACCGCCTCCTCCGCACCCATCGCCTTCGCGCCAATCTCTTCAGCGCACCGCGCGGCGTGCTCCGGCGTGCGGCTCCAGAGACGGGTTTCTTCGAAAGGACGAACCAGCCGAAGCGCCCGAGCGTGCGCGCGCGCCTGAACGCCGCTGCCCAGAATCGCCAGAATGCGCGCATCCGGTTTCGCCAGCAGCCGCGTGGCCACCGCGGTGACGGCGGCCGTGCGCAGCTCCGTGATCAGCCGGCCATCCATCGTCGCCAGCGGCTCGCCCGTGTCGGAGCGGAACAGCTCGATGGTGGCCTGGTGCGTGGGCAACCCGCGGCTTGCGTTGCCCTCGTAGACGGTCACCAGCTTGATGCCCATCACGTCGCCGCAGACCGCGGGCATCAGGCCCCACAGGCCGCCGTGCTCGGGAACGGCCACGATACTGCGGACCGGCTGCCGAATGCGCCCGGCGGAAAAATCTATGAGCGCCTTCTCCATGGCCGGGATCAGGTCTTCGAGGCGCAGCAGCCCGCGCACCTGTTCTTCGCTGAGGCAGATCATGCTGTTGCTGAGTGTACCAGGCCGCTGAAAAACTGTTACACACAGCGTCATTAGTGATTGCGGATAGAACCACTCCGTCACCGTCGCGGCTCGGTGCCTGCGTTTCCGAGCCGCGACAGTAATGGAGTGCCCCATGGGCCGCGGCGGCCCACCCAAAA
>JBEKZH010000167.1:0-2798 GCA_049510065.1 Bryobacteraceae bacterium | reverse complement strand
ACCGTCCCCTGGAAGCCCTGGTGCCGACAGTGGTCGAGCCTGGCGCCGATTCAGCCGACCTCTACAACCGGTGCCGAACTCGCTGGGCCAGAAGAAGAACCGACATCGAAGCCGAGATCAGGGCGCGGCACAGAAACGCCAACCGCCGCAGCGAGGAGGTCCTCGATGGCTGGGAATAGACGGACCGGTATTATCCTGCAGGAACGCGACCGCCATCTCCTTTCGGAGCTGGGCGTCATGCGCATCATCGATCGCGAGACCGCCAAGGTCGTGGCGGGCTTCGGCTCCACCACGCAGGTCAATCAGCGGCTCCTGGAGCTTACCCGGGCCGGACTGCTCAAGAGATTCTTTGTCGGCAGCACCGCCCACGGCCGCAAATCGGTCTACACGCTCTCCAGCAAAGGCGCCGAGGTCGTGGCCGCGAAGTTCGACGGTATCAACCGACCTGCGGGGCGGCTGGTGGTCGGTGACCGGTTTGTCGAGCACCAGGCAGGAATCAACGACATCTATATTGCGCTCAGGTACCGGCCCCTGCCTCATCCGCAAGTCCGCCTGCTGCGCTGGCACACCTTCCGGCAGTCCATCTCGGAAGCCATCACACTCACGCCGGACGGATATTTCGAGCTCGCATCCGAAGGCACAATCCGCGCCATGTTCCTTGAGAATGATCGTGGCACTGAAGCGCTTTCGGTCTGGCAGCAGAAGGCCGCCCTCTACCTGCAGCTTGCCGTCTCCGGTGAGTTTCAGAGCAGATTCCGCCAGCCGCAGTTCCGGGTTCTCGTGGTGACCAGCTCGGAGCGGCGGCTCAACAACATTCGTGCAGTCGTTGCCAAATCCACGGACAAGATTTTCTGGCTGACGACCCTCGACAACATTCACAGCGAAGGCCTGTGGTCGCCGATCTGGCTGCGCCCGACCGGAGACCAGCGCCTGCCGCTTCTTTGAGGAATTCCTATGCGCTATTGCAATCATTGTCATCGCATCACTTCCGGCGAAGCGCTGTTCTGCAACTTCTGCGGGCGTTCCTACGATTCCAGGCTCTGCCCGCACCGGCACCCGAATCCCAGGAACGCGGAGATCTGCAGCCAGTGCGGCTCCCGCGAACTGTCAACGCCTCATCCGAGGGTCCCGTTCCTGCTGCTTCCGCTGGTCTGGCTGCTCACCGCCCTTCCCGGATTGTTGCTCGTCATCGTCAGCATTTTGTTCGCCTTCGGACTCCTTCGGACGCTGCTGACCAACCAGGCACTCATGTTCCAGGCAGTCCTTGCCGGACTCATGCTGGCATTCCTCTGGTACCTGTACATGCACCTGCCGCATTTCCTCAGACGACTTATCTCCAACCTGTTCCGGCGACGCCACCGAGACGACCATGACTAGCCTTCCGAACTACCCAATCAAAAGAAGCTCTGCTTCCGCAAAGAAGGCCGGATTCCGCGCTTCGCGCAAACCCGCGCGTTTACGAGGCTTTTCGGCCCTCAGGGGCGGGCAACGCTGCCCGCCCCATTGCCCGCCCCAACCTGGGGCCCTGTTGCGCGAACCAGGGCCATTCGTGGGGGAGCTCGGGCCGCCGTTGGACGTCGCTGCCGTGGCCCGGCTTATCGGCTGCTCGCCCTGGACCGTGAGGCAGACCCTCATCCCGAGAGGTCTTCCGCACTTCCGGTTCGGGGCCAGCGGCCGACTGGTCTTCTATCAGGACCAGGTCGTTCGCTGGATCGAAAGCCAACAACAAGGAGGAAACAAGTGAGCCTGTTCAAGCGCGGCGACGTCTGGTGGTCGTACTTCTACGCAGACGGTATCCGTCACCAGTGTTCCACCGGGACTTCCAATCGCAGGCAGGCCGAGAGCATCGAAGGCAAGCTTCGGGAGGAAGTCAACAACCGGCGGTTTCAGATCGTCAAAACCGATCCGAACATGACCTTCGGCGAGCTGGCCGCCCGCTTTATCGCCAGCGGCTCGGTTCGCCCGCACCACCTGTATCACCTGAAGTTCCTGCTGCCGTTCTTTTCCGAGACCGCCGTGCCGCGGATCACCAAATCCACGACCGACGAATTTCGGTCGGCGCGGCACAAGCGGAACCCGGCGATCAAGGACGCCAGCATCAATCGGGACCTGAGCACGCTTCGTCACATCCTTTATTGGGCTGTTGACGAACAGCTGCTTGAGTCCAACCCGCTCGCGCGCATGAAAATGGCCCGCGAACGGCGGACCCGGCGGCAGGTGCTAAGCCTCGCCGAGGAGCAGTTGCTACTGGGAGCCGCCACCGGGCACATCTACACCATGATCATCGCCGCTCTCGATACCGGCATGCGCCGGGGCGAGATCACCGGGCAGCACTGGGAGGACATCGACTTTCAGCGCCGGGTGCTGTCCGTCACCCGCTCGAAGACCCCGGAAGGAGAATCCCGAGAGATTCCCCTGACCGGGCGCCTGCATGACGAGCTGCTTAAGATACGCAAACCCGAAGGCCTCGTCATCGAGTTTCAGAACAGACCTGTCCGCATCGTCAAACGCACGTGGAAGACGGCGTTGAGAAATGCCGGAATCCGGCACATCCGTTTTCACGACCTGCGCCACACCTTCAACACCCGCCTGATGGAAGCCGGCGTCCTGCAGGAAATCCGCATGGCGCTCATGGGCCATTCCGCGGGCTCGAAAATCCACGCCACCTACACGCACATCGAGCTTCCCGCGAAGCGGCAGGCTATCGCCAGGCTCGAACAGTGGGTCGGGCAACAGCAGCATCAGCAACACGACGAGGTTACAGATGAACACGCGCGTTGAGTATCTCTACCGCGATG
>JBEKZH010000166.1:0-6358 GCA_049510065.1 Bryobacteraceae bacterium | reverse complement strand
CTCGTGACACGCCACGGTGCGAGAGAAATCTTCCTCGCAAGAAAGACAGGGTCTGTCACTCGGAGACAGCCAAGTAGACGAGACCTCGCCGAACCGTTGAACGAGGTGAGTGGCGCGCCGACAGCGCGCCGGCGTTAAGGGGCATTAACGCTAGCTATCTCAGCAGTCTGCTCGCGCCTCGCGCAGCCGTTGGCGCCCTACCGTAGCCTGAAGACCCGAAGGATCGTGCGGCCCTTCCCGTACACCACCTCGCTGCCCAACTCGGCGGTCGCGAGGAAGTCCGTCGGCTGCGCCAGCCCGTTCGCGATCAGGGCATCGACCAGCGGACCCAACTCAAGGCTGCCCTTGCTGCGAGGCTCGGTGTCCACCAGGCAAAGCGTCTTCCACGGCTTGTCCGGCTGCTCCGCGGGCGTCTCGAAGATGGCCTCGTAGGTGCGCCCGCCGATCTTCAACGTCGCGTGGCGGCCTTTGTATGTGAGACCCACCCCATGATTCATGGTCCAGATCGTCAGGTTACTCACGATGTCCTTTGTGGTCGGCCGGTCGGAGCGGGTGATCCAGAAGTCGAAACTCTCGATCCAGCGCCCGCCGGCGACGGTGGTGAAGTCGAAATCGATCGTCTGGCGCGTTTCGGACAGCCGACGGGGCAACTGGTCCCCTCCCCTCAATCCGGCCGCGCCCGCGGGCCCGCCGACATCACTCCACGGTGATCGTCCCACAAGCACCTCGGGGTAGTTCTTCAGAGCCGGTCCGCCGCTCTCGGGCCAATCCCACTCCCAGCCTGCGTCGTCCCGACCACGAAAGACGAGCTGCCGGTAGTTCGCTATGTCGCCCTTGCCATAGACATTGTTGTAAAGCACGGCTCCGGGGATTGGGAGCAGGGCGGAGTCCTCTTTGCGCACTTCGACCGATGCTGCCGGGGGACTGGTCTGCGCGAACACGAACAGGAGCGGAGTAAACACGAACAGGATCGATTTGAACATGATGCCCTCCAGCGCTGGCGCGAATCGTATCGCCCGTCCTGCGCTATGTGCGGTACTCGACTCTGCCCGCCGGAAGCTCCGCGGCGGAGTCGAACGCGGTCATCCGGACCACGACGGAGACACAACGAGTTCAGTTCCCCAGTTCAAGCCTTCGGTTTGGGTCTGTTCTTGCTGCCCGGCGGGCGGCCACGACGTTTTGGCGCGTCGGATTTCACCGCTGCCAGCCAGGCTGGAGGCCTGCCTCTACGCCTGCCTGAACTCGCAACCAAACGCTGCAAGCTCAATATGGCGACATCTATCTGTGCACGTTCCTGTTGGAGTTCGGCAATGATCTTCGCAATATCCATTACTGCGAATCATACCTTTGTTTAGGCACCCCACGCTTCCCGCACCGTTTCTTCCTGAGCCTGATATCTCGGGTTATCGGTAGCCACAAGGATGACCGAGGGCTCCCGAGTTCCGCCGTCAAACGGGCCACCAGACAACTACGGGTTGTGATTTGATTAGGAGGGCCAGGTTTCGGCCCGCCCCTGCATAGACGCCGCTCGCAACGTGGGGCTGGGAGGTCAACATGAAAGAATGGACGCGCCGGGACGTGCTGAAGACGGGTTTAGCGGTTCCGGCGATTGCGATACCTGCTCAATCTGGTCTGGCTGCCGAAGCACAGGTCAACTCCCCGGATCCAGGCTATCAAAGCGATTCGTCGTTCGCCGCCGCCGGGCGGGAACGGCTCCTGCTGGACTTCGGCTGGCGCTTCCACTTCGGACATGCCAGCGACGCGGCTAAGGACTTCGGCTTTGGCGGCGGTACGTCCGGCAATTTCCAGAAGACCGGGAACTTTCTGGATGCAAGCGGCATCGCCTTTGACGATAGCGACTGGAAGCCGGTGGACCTGCCCCATGACTGGGCCATCGAGTTGCCGTTCCGGAACGATCCGGAACTTGCGAACAAAGGATTTTATCCGCTGGGGCGGGGTTATCCGGAGACAAGCGTCGGCTGGTATCGCCGCGTCTTCGAACTTCCGGCCTCCGACAGCAGTAAGCGGATCGCCATCGAGTTCGATGGCTCATACCGGGAGACGATGGTGGTTCTGAATGGCTACTACGTCGGCCGGCACAGCGGCGGCTACGACCCGTTCCAGTTCGACGTGACCGATTTCGCCAATCCGGGCGGCAGGAACGTGTTGCTGATCCGCGTGGACGCCACTCTGAGCGACGGATGGTTCTACGAAGGCGCAGGCATCTACCGTCATGCGTGGCTCGTGAAGGCCAACCCGGTTCACGTAAAGCGTTGGGGCACGTTCGTCCGCAGCGAAGTGCGCCCTCGCGAGGCCCTGCTGTTCGTGCGTACCGAGGTCTATAACCAAGGGCAGGGCGAGAAGAAAACGCGCGTGATCTCGACGATTCTCGACCCGTCCGGCAAGGCCGTCACGAAAGCGGCTGCGGATGCAGTGCCCATCGTCGAATGGGGAGACCATATCTACGAGCAACAGGTTGTGGTGAAGAAGCCCGCGCTCTGGTCCCTCGAACAGAGAAACCTGTACAAGCTGGTGACCGAGGTTGAAGCCGGTGGCGCGGTGGTTGATCGTTACGAGACCCGCTTCGGAATCCGCACCATCAGGTTCGATGCGGAGCGGGGTCTGCTGCTGAACGGTAACGCAGTGAAGTTGAGGGGGACCTGCAATCACCAGGATCATGACCGCACGTCGCACAATCCGCCCACGCCTGAGCTGCTCGATGCTTGCGACGAGCTGGGCATGCTGGTGTTCGATGAGACGCGCATGATGTCGTCGAATCCCGAGGGGCTGAGCCAGTTCGAGCACCTCGTCCGGCGCGACCGCAATCACCCCTGCGTCTTCATGTGGTCTATGGGGAACGAAGAGGCAACGGCGAACACCCCGGCGGGAGTCCGTATTCTCAGCGCTATGAAACGCCTGGCGGAACGGCACGACGGGTCACGCCCGCTGTCGCTCGCACCCATCTTCGCCATCGGCGTGGGCGGCCTGGCGGTGGGCGACGTGATGGGCTACAACTACATGGACCCAGGCGCCGACGCCTACCACAACGCGAATCCCGGCAAGCCCGTCATGGGCACCGAGCAGGTCAGTGCCGTGGGCACACGCGGCATTTATGTGACAGATCCCACGAAAGGCTACGTGGGATCGTACGAGCATCGGCGGAAGGCTGGTGGCGGTTCTGCGCCGAGCGGCCGTGGCTTGCCGGCGGATTCGTCTGGACCGGGTTCGACTATCGCGGCGAGCCGTCGCCCTACCAGTGGCCGAACATCAGCTCGCAGTACGGCGTGATCGACACCTGCGGATTCCCCAAAGACACCTTCTACTACTACCAGGCCTGGTGGACTTCACGGCCCGTTCTGCACCTGTTCCCACACTGGAACTGGCCGGGGATGGAAGGCAAAGAGATTGCCGTATGGGTTCACTCGAACCTGGAGAGGGTCGAGCTGTTGCTCAATGGCAAGAGTCTGGGCGCGAAGGAGATGAAGAAGAACTCACACCTGGCGTGGAACGTCGAGTACGCTCCGGGGCGTTTGGAAGCGCGTGGTTATCGCGGCGGGAGCCAGGTGCTGACGGCTATGCGGGAGACCACGGGTCCCGCTGCGAAGCTTGTGACGACGGCTGACCGAGCGGAGCTTGCCGCCGATGGAGAAGACTGCGTGATGCTGGCCGTGGCGGTTCAAGACGCCCAAGGCCGCATCGTGCCCGTTGCCGATAACGAAGTGACGTTCGAGGTGTCGGGAGCGGGGAAGCTGATCGGCGTCGGCAACGGCGACCCGACCAGCCACGAGTCCGACAAAGGCGCCTCGCGGAAGGCCTTTTCGGGTCTTTGTGCAGCCATCGTTCAGTCAGCGAAGGCGGCTGGCGCGATCACGATAGCGGCAACCGCTCCGGGTTTGACGCCCGCCACTGCCACCATTACGGCAAAGCCCACCCG
Source organism: Bryobacteraceae bacterium (assembly GCA_049510065.1). Lineage (GTDB taxonomy): Bacteria > Acidobacteriota > Terriglobia > Bryobacterales > Bryobacteraceae > CAWACP01. The sequence continues at coordinate 2,424 of JBEKZH010000166.1, read as the reverse complement.
GCTGCGTGCCCATGTTACGGAATGGGAGCGCGAAGCGCCCGCAGGGCCGGGTCTGACAGGAGTGTGGCGGCCTGTTGTGGGTGCGGGGCAGGTCGACCTGTTTGGTGGCGGCGCCAGCATGGTGTTCACGTTTCACCAGAACGGGCAGAAGCTCGTCGGAACCGTGGAGGGCGGAGGTGGTTGGTTTGGCGGAGGCGGTGACACGTCCGCAACTGGCGAGGTCGAAGGAACGAGGGTCACCTTCAAGACGGGAAACGCCAGCTACTCCGGCACCATCCAAGGCGATGAGCTGAAGCTTCAGCGGACCATCGATCTCGGTCCCCTCGGTGACTTCGCACGTGCGGCATCCACAACTTCCGGAGAGAAGGCTCCGGCGATCGGTCCGCCCCCGGATGGAACAGATCCGACATAGCACGCGTTCTGGCGCCGCAGCCGGTCATTCTTCGGCGGGCCAAGCGATAGGTACGGACGAAAACGCTCAGTTCAGGCTCTTCCAGTCCGACCGAATCGCCGTGGGTCAGCAAGTGTGCCTGGCTGGCGTTAAGTCCCGCTCACAGCAAGATTAGTAACGGGAAACGCGCCAGCATCCCGCGATGCCGGACCAAAGCCGTGTTCCTCCTCGGTTGGGAGCAGCGCGGCCTGCCAGCCAACCTCACACGGCAGCGGAAGAGTTGCGCAGCCCCACGCGCTCGGAAGATCAGTCAAGCCCGACGCGGCCGCGGACGGCATCGATCAGCTTCTGCGAGTCGTAGCCGACGCCATCCTTGAAAACGATCTCCGTCTTTTCGATGTCGCGGATGTTGGACGCAGGGTTGCCTTTGATGACGACCAGATCGGCGGCTTTGCCGGGGGCGAGGATACCGATGGAATCGTCGGCGAGGAACTGGGCGCCGTTGGCGGTGGCGATGTGGATGGCCTCCAGAGGCGTGAAGCCGGCCTCGACCAGCAGCTCGAGCTCGCGCTGGTCGCCGAAACCCGCTAGGGCGCCGCCGATGCCGGTGGGGTCCACGCCCGCGAGCAGCAGTCCGCCGGCGCGCACGAAGTCGCGCTCGAACTGCATCTCAAGGTGCAGCAGCTTGGGCCAGATGCTGCCTGCAGGCCCGAAGAACATCGATACGCTGGTCGGGTCGCTCATTGCGGCGCGCCGCAGCAGGTAGGAACTGCGCGCATCCGGTGCCATGGCGTCGAGCGCGCGCCGGTCGATTGGCGGCCGGCCGGGCACGAAGTGTTCAAACACGGGCATCGTGGACGTTACTGCCACATGATGGGCGACGAGGGTCTTGATCATCTCCTGGATGTGCGGATCGGAGGTATCCAGCGTGGCCAGCTCCAGCAACGCAGGTAGGCCGTCGAAGTCGCAGATGTCCGGTTTCTTGTGCGAGTAAAACTCGGTGTCCACCAGCAGACCATGTTCGAGGTTGTCTATGCCCAGGGCGGCCGCTTCGCTGAAGCCGATGGAACAAAGATGGCCGGTGATCTTGAGGCCGTGCTTGTGCGCCTGATCGGCCGCGGCCTGCAGTTCATCGCGGGTGATGTGGGTGTAAGCCTTGTACGAGGTCATGCCTGCGTCGGCCCAGTAGTCCACCATCGCACGGGCCTCGGCGGCGTCCTTGAGCTGGTGCAACTGTACATCGGATGTGCCGGCGCCCTCAAGGTACGGGGCGGTGAGGCGCATCTTCGGTCCGACGGCCTGGCCGGAGTCGATTTGCTTCTTGATTTCAATATCGGTGTAGGGCTCGACGCTGCCTGTGGTGCGGATAGAGGTGACTCCGGCCGCCAGATAGAGTCGGGGGAAGCTGAGGGGCATTTCCCCGACGATTCCTCCCTGCCCCACCGTGTAATAAAGGTGCTCATGCATCCCGACGAGCCCGGGAATTGCGGTGTAACCGGCGAGGTCGAGTTTGGTTGTGTGAAGAGGCGACTCCTCAACCGTGGAGCCGATGGAAAGAATGCGTCCGTTGGTGATGACGAGGGTCTGATCGTCCCGCGCGGGCGCGCCTGTGCCGTCGATCACGCGGATGTGCTGCAGCACGATGCGCTGGTCCTGAACCTTGGTAAAGTTCTTGACGCCGGGTGAAAACTGCTGTGCCGTGGCTGTCAACAAGACAAGTGAAGCGACCCAGAGCCTTTTCATGAGCGGAATTGTAGCATTCGCCCCACGCGATGAACAGGGGCTGGTCGGCAATCCCGAACTAGTCCACATGACCGTGTAGTCGCCATTTCGCTGAATGGCGCGGGTGGCGCTTGGCGGCGCGGCGGCGTTAACGGGGATATCGGGAGCTAAACGGCGCGCCTTTCCGCGTTACACTGGTCCCGCCATGTTCACTCGCCGCAGTTTTCTTCAGACCGCCGCCCTCACCCTGACCACCGCGCAGAGCCGGCTTCTGGCCCAGGACAACTCGGTCTATCGCAACCCCATTCTGG
>JBEKZH010000165.1:0-3192 GCA_049510065.1 Bryobacteraceae bacterium | reverse complement strand
GTGAGCGCAGTGTCCCCGATCAAAACCAGTTCCAGACTGCCGGTGTTGTCATTTTGACGAAAAACGCGCTAACCGTCGAAGTGGTCCAAGTGACCCCGGCAAGCTACCGATAACCCGAGATATCGGGCGCCTCGGGATCGAGCGCCCCGCACGGACTGAGTCTTAGCGGACATCTACGGCAGGACGTTTCTTGTCCGAATCTAATCGTTATTCCTGAATGCTGACAGACTTTCAAGGCTGAATCGCTACCACCTGGCACTGGGCTCGAACGATTCGCCGACTCCGATATACTTCAGGCAGAAAGGAGCCACTATGCGCAACATCGCGCTCGTCCTCACACTGGCAACCATGACGTCACTCCTCGCGCAGTCATCCTCGTCATACCGCGTGACCCACACCTACACGCTGGGCGGGGACGGGAGCTGGGACTACATCGTGTCCGATTCACCCAATCACCGTCTCTTTATCGCCCGGCAGAATCGCGTGATGGTCGTTGATGAAGACAGCGGGACGCTGCTCGGCGAAGTCGCCGGAATCCAGGGCGCGCACGGAACCGCGCTGGCGGAAGCCGCTGGGCATGGATTTGCCACATCGGGTCACGACCAGTCCGTGATCATGTTCGATCTGAAGACCCTCAAGGTGCTCGGCCGGATCCCGGCGGCCGAAGATGCCGACGCCATCATCTTCGACAGCGCGTCGAACCGTGTCTTCACATTTAATGGCGATGCGCACTCTTCGACGGTGATCGACCCGCGGGCGGGCACCCTGATCACGAACGTTCCGCTCGGCGGCAAACCGGAATACGGCGCTTCAGCCGGCGACGGCAAGGTGTACGCGAATCTCACCGACACGAGCGAGGTGGTTGAGATCGATGCGAAGACAGCGACCGTCACCCGGCGCTGGTCCACCGCCCCATGCAGGCAACCGGTCTCGATGGCGCTCGACGCTACCCACCATCGGCTGTTCAGCGGGTGCCGCAGCGGAGTAATGGCAGTCTCCGATTTCCAGGCCGGCAAGGTGGTCGCAACGCTCCCGATCGGCACCGGCGTGGATGGCGCCGGGTATGACGCGGATTCAGGCAACGCGTTTGCCTCGAATGCGAACGGCACGCTTACGGTGATTCATCAGGATACTCCGGACCGGTATCACGTGGTCGACAATGTACCGACGCCACCGGGGTCGCGCAATATGGGATTCGACCCGACGAATCACCGCGTGTTCATCGTCTCCGCGAAGTTTGGATCGGTGCCGGCGGGTGCGCCTGGCAGGGGCAGGCCTCCCGTACTGCCCGGCTCATTCGCAGTGATGGTGATCGAGCGCGATTCGTCAGCGCACTGACCGCCGGGAGTCCAGGGAGGCGAACCTCACACGATCATGTTCGTCCAACTGCGTCAACACTTGTTGCAGCGTGAGCGGTTGCGCAAGCGCGCCCGCAAGGACTAGCGGGAATGAGACGCATAGCTTCCCGGGTACCAGGAAACGGGTTCCATGTGCTCCGCTTGCAGAGTTTCCAGGATGCGCTCTAACGCCCGTGCCGATCTCACGATCTGTACTCTCGCGCGGGCTGGGGGTGCCGATATTGCCCCATATCGCCGTCACTTGGTCGGCGCCCCCGGCGCTATCTCTGCGGGATGACAACGTTCAGTCGTCGTGGAGTCGTAAACACGACGGCGTCAGGCACGGCTTATCGCCTGAGGGCTGGAAGCAGATCACCGCAACGCTTTGCGCCGAAGGCCCCAGAGGACCAGCACCGAACAAGTAATGATTGCGATGCCGACAGTGGGGAAGGCAAACGCGACAATGTTCTCCTGCCACGGCTGCGCGCTATGGGCCGCTCCGGTTATTGGAGAAAGGCTCGAAGTACCGAAAACTGCGGCGAGCACGGTCACGAACCAGTTCCCATAGGTGCCGTAGAGCGCGGTCCAGTATGCTATTGCCTTCTTTGGCGGCGACAATCTCACCTCGATCCAGACGGCTCCCAGTGCAACCAGGTAGGTGCCGTTCATCACGCCCTCCAGGTGCGCGGCGAGTCCCATGCGTATGTTGGCGAAACGCTGTTCGACGAAGCCAGTCACCAGCCCAAGTAGGAATAGGCACATCCCATGCCACATCAGGCGTCGGTTGGCGTCTTGCATGCTGCTCATCCTCTCACTCACCGAGGGTAGCGTCAAGCTGACGTTGCACCCAATGGCAGGCGGCAACCGCGAGAAGGCGCCCAGTGTGGAGCTTCACGAGGTCACAAGGACGGAAACGCGCGTCCCGTAGAAGTGGCCCGCCTGTGCCCGGCACACTTCCAATTGATCCAGGGCCGTTGAGCGCGTTGGGGTCGAAACAAAACGCCGCGGCGCGCTTCACTGCGCGTGGAACTCAAGGATGTCTTCATCCTCGACGACGTGCGTGCGCTCCACCATCAGGCCGTCGTGTTCGTGCGGTTTCCGGAAGAGCCGGGCGTACTTGAGGTGCTCGCCGAAATCGCGGTGCACGTGTGCCGCCGCGTCCTGCACAGTGGCGCCGCGGTGGAGTACGTACGGCACATCCAGATCTGCCTTCCTGCCCGGAGGTTTGGAATAGAAGCGCACGACGTCGAGCGCGCGAAACGTAGTCTGGGCAAACGCATCGAGGCCGATGGCTGCGGCTGCCGACACGCCGGCGATCCGGAATCGGTCGCCGTAGAGCTCCGCGATTGCGGACAGGTTCTCCGCAGCGTCGGCGAGCTCGATTTTGTTTCCCAGCAGCATTCGCGGAGGCGCGGCGTGAAAGCGTTCGAGTGTCTCGAGTGTGAACTCGATTTCCCCGAGGACCGCAGGATCGTTCGGATCGACGACCACAATGCTGAAGTCCGCGGCGCGGATCACCTGGCCGAGCCACGGTTCCATGAACTCCGGCGAGACGGGCGGCGTGTCCACCAGCTGGATGTGGATGTTCTCCACCGACATCATCCCAGGCGCGGGCATGCGCGTCGTGAACGGATAATCGCCGACCTCCGGCCGTGCGTGTGTGAGGGCACGGACCAGGCTCGACTTGCCCGAGTTCGGCGGACCGATCAGCGCCACCTGACCCGCACCCTCGCGCCTGATCATATAGGCGGGGGTTGCGTGCGCGCCGCCCTTCTTCTGCGATTCTCTCCGCGCCTGCGAGAGCCTTCGCCTCAGGTCGGCCTGCATCTTCTCCGTGCCCTTATGTTTGGGCAGC
>JBEKZH010000164.1:0-3203 GCA_049510065.1 Bryobacteraceae bacterium | reverse complement strand
GCCGAACGGCATAACCGGCAGTCCATCGCCACGCTGCGCATCCGGATCGCCCGTGTCCTGCTTCGGCAGCTCCCCTGCTGCCCCTTTTGTTGCTCTCGCAGTTTATAACACAGTAGTACTAGGAGAGGTGCCGGATTGCGCTTCCTACGGTCTGCTCTGATCTCCACCGGGGCGCCGGCGGATTCCAAAACCGCCAAGCGCTTTTTCAAGCACGGCTGAACCGCTCCGCCGGACGGTGAGACCGGAAAGGGGGCGCAGTTGTTCGGTTGTGGAGGCATCCTTCCAGATCCGGGAATCCTCGCCAGAAGGGAGAACCTGAATGGGACTCCACAGTACTGAGTCGGTTATCCACATGGGCAGTGGACGACGTTTCCGAGGCCACCGCCCGTCCAATACGGCCAAAGTGCCACGATTCCTCATAAGTAGTTGATAACATAGCATATACTGAGCTACGTGCCCTTGCATGCCGATATGGATATGCTATAGTACATATGCACATATATCACTATGGACGATACTTCTACACGCGTACTAACCAGCTCCCACGAAGACGCAGTTCTTCCACTGCAGCCCCGCGATCGCGTGCTCATCGCGAGATTGGCACGCGGGGCTCAAGGGGGACTGATTGATGTAGCGACTGCGGGGCGGCTGCTTGGCACCACCTCGCGCAACGCGGCGCTGAAACTTGCCGCCCTGACCCGGCGGGGCTGGCTTCGCCGTGCTCGCCGTGGCCTGTACCTGATCGCCCCACTGGAGGTCGAGCCCGGCAAGCAGGCCGGGGTCGAAGACCCGTGGGTACTGGCACAGCAAGCTTTTTCCCCCTGCTACATCGGTGGCTGGAGCGCGGCTGAACATTGGGGGCTGACCGAGCAGATTTTCCGTTCCACGGTCGTCGTCACTGCGGCCAGTGTACGATCGACGAAAGCGACGTTGCTTGGACAGGAATTCCGTTTGTTTCGAGTGCCAGTCACGCGAATGGAGAGCATCGTCTCTGTTTGGCGGGGCTCGCACCGCGTGCGCGTTTCCAGCAGAGAGCGGACCATCATCGACAGTCTACGAAACCCCGAGCTCTGCGGCGGAATGCGGACTGTCGCGTCGATCCTTGCCGAGTATTCGCGCCGGCCCGAGGCGGATATCACAGAGCTGCTTACCGAGGCGAGGGCAGCGAGGAGCGGCGCTGTTTGGAAGCGGCTCGGCTACCTGCTGGAACTCTGCTGGCCTCAGCAAGAGGCAGCAATCGCCGAGGCGCGGCAAGCCGCTAGCAGCGGTGTCATCAGGCTCGATCCGAATGTTGCCGGCAAAGGAAAGCTCCAGCGCCGCTGGAGTCTCTGGGGCAACGTTCGGCTAGGTAACGATCCTTTTTCAGAATGATCACGAAACAGGACATCTTAGATCGGGCCGTTGAGTGGCACCTCCGGCCCGATGTGGTTGAGAAGGATTACGTTCTCGGCTGGCTGCTTGCCGCCGTCAGCCGGGTTCCCGAAATCATGGACAATTGGGTCTTCAAGGGCGGCACCTGCATAAAGAAGTGCTACCTGGAGACCTATCGTTTTTCCGAGGACCTGGACTTCTCACTTGCCCCGGCCTCCGTTTACGCTGCGGAGGAGCTTCGTGCTGTCCTTCGGAGCCTGGCTCGGGCGGCAGGTGAACTGAGCGGCATCATCTTCCCGGAGGATTTGATCGAGATCCGTGAACGTCACAATAAACAGGGGCTGCAGACCTTTCAGGGGAAGCTTGCCTATGGCGGCCCGCTTCGGCAGATGAACACCACCACACCGCCACGGGTGCTCTTTGACCTCACCAGGCACGAACCCGTAATAGACGGACCAACTCCCAGACCGGTCTTTCACCCCTATCCTGATGTGCTCCCAGACGGCGCCACTGTCCCGGCATACTCGCTGGACGAGCTGCTGGCTGAGAAGACGCGGGCGCTGTACGAACGCACCCGGCCGAGAGACCTTTACGACGTGGTGTACATTCTCGACAACCCGCCCGGCGACTTGCATCTGGAGCGCGTTAACCGGATCTTTGGCCAGAAGTGCATCATCAAGGATCTGAAACTTCCAACGGTCGGCGACCTCGTACAGCTTGCTGAGCGTGACGAGGAACTCCGCAGCGAATGGGCAAACATGCTCGCCCATCAGTTACCAAACCTGCCTCAACTGACCGACCTGTTGGTGCGTTTACCGCGGCTGATAGCTTGGGTGGAGCAACCTACCGCAGTGTTGCCGGATGTCGCCTTGCCCGGAGCTCCGGTGGGTGTTGGCGAATCCAGTGTGATCGGGCCGGGTATTCGATACTGGGGGAGCGGTTTGCCGCTTGAGGCAATTCGCTTCGCCGGCGCCAATCGCCTGCTGGTAGAGTTCGACTATCACGGCCGACACCGCACTGTCGCGCCATACTCCCTAAGAAGGGCAGCGACCGGCAACCTGCTCCTATATGCGCAGGAAGTGAACGGCGAGCACATCAAGGCCTTCAAGGTCGCCGAGATGATCAATGTTCGTTCGAGTCGTACGGCGTTCAACCCGCGCTATCGTATCGAACTAACTGCCTCGGGGCCGCTCTCCGTCCCTTACTCCGCTGCGAGTGTTTTGCCGCGGGCCTATCCACGAAGCCACGGGAGAACTGGGCCGACCTACGTCTTTCGTTGCCCGCAGTGTCAGAAGGAGTTCCGGCACTCCAAGAACGACTCGTCCCTACGCAAGCACAAGAATGACTACGGATGGGACTGCCGCGGACGGCGTGGGTATTACGAACGGACCGAATACTGATTCTCCGTCGTCTTCTAATGCGCTCCTCTGACATTCCGCCACTGTGGCGGAATGTCAGAGGAGCTACCTGCGCATGCCGGGCCCTGCATCCTGCATTTCCAGCCGGGTCAGTATGTCCGAATACGAAAAATTGGGGATAGCCCAGTTGATCTGGCTCGGCTCGAAGACGCCATTGTCCCAGGGGCAGCGGTAGTAGCCGTCCTGGCACTCAACTTAGCCGTCAAGGGACGGATAACGTTGCATGACAAAAGCACCCCGAAGATTCGGGGTGCTTTTTGTCGCGTGAAGATTCACCGTAGAAACAATCGGTCGGATGGATTGGTGTAGGCTATTTCGGGTGGGGGATGATGTCCTGCAGGATGTAGGTGTCGCCCCGGATGAGAAAATAGAAACGCCAGTCTCTCGTAACCCGCGCCTGCCAACTGTCCTCGC
>JBEKZH010000163.1:0-3233 GCA_049510065.1 Bryobacteraceae bacterium | reverse complement strand
GCGGCGGTGACAGATTCAGCGGTGATGCCGCTGCTTCCCTGCACAGGGCATCCTCGGCCATCTCGACTCAGAGTGTTGCTGTGTAACGAGCAGCGATGATACCATCTCCGACAGATGAGTACAGAACATATCCTTGCCCTTTTGATCTCGGAAAGGGACAAGCTCAATCGAGCAATCGAAGCCCTGGGCATGTCGGTGAAGCGCCGTGGCCGGCCGCCAAAGAACGCAGTCGCGGAGGTGCTTTCCGCGAAACGTAAGGAACGCACGCCGGATCAGCGGAGGGCCCAAGCGAAGCGGATGAAGGAATACTGGGCGAAGCGAAAAAGGGAAGCGGCAAAGTAGAGCCGCACGAATCCAGCATTCAGGGTCCAGGCGACTTCACGGGCTTGGCAATGCCTTCCATCGCCGTGAACGAAAGCATTGATCTTGTCCGGCTGCGTGCCGACCTGCAGCGAATGAGGGATTCCGACTTGGAGCGCTACGGCCGCGCCGCTGCATTCATGTGCTCACCCAGAGCTAGGTTCAGCCACACTCTGCGGATGACTACTGATAATGCCGAATATCGAGGACCTTCCCGACAGGCAACCACAGTCGGAAACGGCGAATCGGTCACCCGCGCAAAGAAGACGTTCCGCGTCAATTCTCGCAGTCAGCGTTCGTCCTTGAACCCGTCCACTGTAAAACGATGGTAGAATGGCTCCGTTTTGAAACGAACCTGTTCGATGGATCTCCCGACGATTCGAGGAGTTGTCGTGCGTTCTCAGGCCTCCGCCACTTCACGCCACTTCGGATGACCGCTAATGCCTGAACTTATCTGGGACGCAAAGTATCAGGGCGGCAAGAGAAACGGCCCCGTCCGGATCGAGCTGCCATTCCAAACGGTCGAGACCGTCAACGAGAGTGCGCAGGATCGGCAGCGTAGCCTCGAGCTGTTTGCGTCGGGCCGTGATGCGGAATGGCGCAATCGCTTGATCTGGGGCGACAAGAAATACATTCTTCCGAGCTTGCTGCCAGAGTTCGCTGGCAAGGTGGACTTGATCTACATCGATCCGCCGTTTGATACCGGCGCGGACTTCTCGTTTACGGCGAAGATACCGGACTACACAGACGCGTCCGACGACGACACCGCGGCCTTCACGAAGGAGCCTTCCATGCTGGAGCAAAAGGCGTACAGGGACACCTGGGGAGTCAGCAGGGAAGATCGCCAGCGCGGCGTAACGCACGTGGATCGCTATCTAAAGTGGTTCTATGAGACGATTATTCTGCTCCGAGAACTTCTGGCCGAGGGCGGGAGCCTCTATGTCCATCTCGATTGGCATGTCGGGCACTATGCCAAGGTGGCACTCGACGAGGTTTTCGGCGGGGACGCATGCCAAAACGAGATCATCTGGAAACGCACTTCCGCGCGCAGTGACAGCACCACGTTCAATCACGTCCACGATGTGATCTTTCTGTACGCTTCTGGGGAGTTCACGTTCAATGATGTGCTGGTGCCTCTCGATCCCGCGTACGTAGCCGACAAGTACAAGTACGTAGACAAGAGCGGCCGCCGCTACATGCTGGATAACATGACCAGCCCGAACCCGCGGCCCAACATGACGTACGTTTGGCGCGGGCACCAACCACCCGCCCTCGGTTGGCGCTATTCCAAGGAAACCATGCAGCGCCTCCACGACGAGGGCCGGATTTGGTATCCGGATTCGAAGGACAAGCGACCCCGGTTGATTCGCTTTGAGTCCGACGGCCAGCGGGCCACTTCGGTTTGGACCGATATATCGCCGGTCAACTCCCAGGCCGGCGAGCGAGTCAACTATGATACGCAGAAACCCGAGGCCCTCCTTCAACGGGTCATTCGTACGTCCTCCAACGAAGGTGACCTAGTGCTCGACTGCTTCGCCGGCAGCGGAACTACAGCGGTTGTGTCGGAGAAGCTCGGTCGCCGCTGGATCGCCTGCGATCTGAGCCGTTTTGCGATCCACACCACACGCAAGACCCTACTGAGCATCCCAAGTGTGCGGCCGTTCGCGATCCAGAACTTGGGGAAGTACGAGCGCCAGGCATGGCAAGGCGCTGAGTTCCCGAATCCCGAAGACCAGCGAGCACGCGAGGCGGCCTACCGCAACTTCATCCTCGATCTTTACCGTGCAAGCCCCATGAGCGGCCGGGCCTGGCTGCACGGCACGAAAAGCGGGCGGTTCGTTCACGTGGGCGCCGTGGACGCGCCGGTAACCTTGGCCGACGTGAAAGCCGTGGCCGCCGAGACCTGGAAGGCGGTGGGTTCGGGGCAAGCTGGCTCGCAGAAGGCCGCCGCGGACATCCTGGGCTGGGAGTTCGCTTTCGAACTGAACGAAACCGCAAGGGACGTGACGGCGCAGGCCCGTGTGGACATTGTTTTTCGCAAGATACCCCGCGAGGTGCTGGAGAAAAAAGCCATCGAGCAGGGCGACATCCGCTTTTTCGAACTTGCCGCGCTTAAGGTGACACTTAAGCAGAAGAAACGCGAGGCAACCTTGGAACTCGCGGATTTTGTCGTACCGCCGGATGACGTTCCCGAGGACGTGCGGGCCGCCATCAAACACTGGAGCCAGTGGATCGACTACTGGGCGGTGGATTGGGACTACAAAGGGGACACTTTCCACAACCAGTGGCAGAGCTACCGGACGCAGAAGGAGCCGCGCATCGAAACCAAGTGCAGCCACGTCTACGACGTCCCTGGCAGCTACATCGTTGTGGCAAAGGTGATTGACATCTTGGGGAACGATACCACCAAAACTATCGCGATCGAGGTCCGCTGATGGCACGGAAACGACGGTTGGCGCCGCCCGAGCAAGGGGACTTGTTGGACGTAACCGCGCGCCTGCGCACGGCCCCTTGTGTCCCGGCGCTCAGGGAGGCAGTGAAAGCCTGGCGGGCGGGAGGCTACAAAGGCACGACCGAGACGACGAGGCTGCTGCTGAATCACTGGTTTTACACCGATCACCGCCTGCCGAGCGGCCGGCCTTTTGCCTACCATCCTTCTCAACAAGAGGCCGTTGAGACGCTGGTCTTCGTGTGGGAGTACGAGAAGGTCCGCACGCGTGGGGGACTGCTGGAGCGCTACGCCCTAGATCTTCGCGACGTGCGGCTGCCCGCGTACGACGACTTCGCACGTTACTGCGTAAAGATGGCGACCGGCAGCGGAAAGACTAAGGTCATGGCGTTAGCGGTCGCATGGCAGTTCCTGAACGCTCAAC
>JBEKZH010000162.1:0-3831 GCA_049510065.1 Bryobacteraceae bacterium | reverse complement strand
GAACGCCGCTTCAGGTGGTGTTTCTGGTTGTGTGGCCCCGATCACAGCCCAAACATTCGAAGCCGTTAGTGTTCCAGCAGCCCGGCGCGCAGAATGGCTGCCGTTGGGGCGGAAACGCGCCTCTGTGGCGTCGGGCGCCCCCGGGCGGGGAATTGTTGGCTGCCGCCTCAGCGAGCGCCTCTCTGGCGCTAACGCGCTGCCCGCGCCGGGTGGTCCTGCTTCAGGACTCGGGCCACTGACTCCAGCCTCCAGGCCGTGCCCCGTTGCGTTCGGTGCGCTCGATGCGTTTTTAGTGTACGTATATATATATGCAGCGGAATGCAGCCTATGTCCTTTGCGAACATCATGAGAAGTTCGCTCACGCTGACGGTGGTGGGTTTGGCGCCAGGGCCCTCGCTTGTCTTTTCCGAACGAGCGTCCTCCCCGCGCAACCTGCACAGCAGGCGTTCGGCGTCCCTCACCCGCGGGGACTTCACTGGGTATTCCTTCCCCTTGAACTTGACGTAGAGGTTCGGCCGCTCTACTCCGGCTTTCACGACTTTGAAGACGCTCCCAAAGCCCAGCTTGTTCTCGAACCCCCGACCGTCTGATTACAAATCAGATGCTCTACCAACTGAGCTACGCCAGCCTGATTCTGGAGCGGGAGACGGGAATCGAACCCGCAACCAACAGCTTGGAAGGCTGTGACTCTACCATTGAGTTACTCCCGCATTTTCAATGATTTAGGAATCGCTCTCGCGGCGCGTAAAACAGCCCGACCATCGCTATCATAGCAGTTCCGCGGGTATCTGAGAACGCCTGCCTATGGCAGACTGGAACGTCACCCGGGAGGGCGCCTCCAGGCGGACGTGGAGCGCCTTCTGGATGCCATGGGGCCGCCAAAGGCCGGCGTGTTTCTGGCTGTGGCCGACGACAGCGCGGTTTCAACGGTGTTGCGCGGTGAGAACGCCGACCGCGCGTTGCACCACGTGGCCGTTGTCCGCAACCTCCGGCAGGGTGTGGGGAGCGGCCATGCTGCCCGACCGCGGCCAGCCCTGAGGTGTGGCTTCTCTTGCGTTCCCTGTTGACGCGACCGCCCGCCCGGTACATAATGGATTCAGGACCAAAGTGGTCTGGATTATCCGCCGCTTATGCTCAAGCTGACCAAGAAGGCAGATTACGGACTGATCGCGCTGAAGCACCTGGCGATGCGCCCGCACCCCGGCGATACCGACTGGGGGAGCGCGAGCGCCAAGGAAATCGCGGACACCTATGGCGTGCCGCTGCCACTGCTGTCCAAGATTCTGCAGAAGCTGGCGCGCGCCGGGTTTCTGCGCTCCGAGCACGGCACCAACGGCGGCTACCGTCTGGCACGCGACCCGCGTCTGATCACCGCGCTGGAAGTGATTCGCGCCATCGACGGGCCCATCATTCTGACGGCCTGCTTTACCGAACACGGCGGCCGCGATTGCCACCACTCGGAGAAATGTATCGTGCGCGAGCCCTTGCGCAAAGTGCACGAAGGGGTCCTGCGACTTTTGAGCAACATCACCATCTCAGATATATCGAGCGAGGAGGGACTCGCCGAGCCCGAAGCCCATGCCCGCGCCAGCGCCCGGCTGTACGGTCTGGAGCCGGTTGCATCCCTGAGGGCCTGAGATGAGCGGTGCTTTGAAAGGATTTATGAAGCTGCCAATATACATGGACAATCACGCGACCACGGCGGTGGACCCGCGTGTGTTCGAAGCGATGCGGCCGTACTTTACCGAAGTGTTCGGTAACGCGGCCAGCCGCAATCACAGCTTCGGCTGGCAAGCCGAGGAAGCGGTGGAGACGGCGCGCAAACAGGTGGCCGACCTGATCGGGGCTAACGCCAAGGAGATCGTATTCACCAGTGGCGCCACCGAATCGAACAACCTGGCCATCAAGGGCGTGGCCGAGATGTATGCGGAGAAGGGCAACCACATCATCACCGCGGCCACCGAGCATAAGGCCATCCTCGACACCTGCAAGCATCTGGAGAAACAGGGCCGCCGCGTCACCTACCTGCCGGTGGGCCAGGACGGACTGATTGATCTGGACATGCTGCGCGAGGCGATCACGGACAAGACGATCCTGATCACCATCATGTACGCCAACAACGAAATCGGCGTGATCCAGCCAGTCGCCGAGATCGCGAAGATCGCGAAGGAAATGGGCGTGCTGTTCCACACCGACGGGGTGCAGGCTGTGGGCAAGATTCCGGTGGACGTCACGCGCGACGGCATTCATCTGATGTCCTTGTCCGGACACAAGCTCTACGGGCCCAAGGGCGTGGGCGCACTGTACGTTCGCCGCAAGGCGCCGCGCGTGCAGGTCACCTCGCAGATGGACGGCGGCGGGCACGAGCGCGGCATGCGGTCGGGCACGTTGAACGTCACCGGCATCGTGGGACTCGGCGCGGCCTGCGCTTTCAGCCAGAAGGACATGCCGCAGGAATCGGCCCGGCTGCGCGGGCTGCGCGACAAGCTGATGAACAAGCTCATGACCGAGCTCGACGCCGTGTACATCAACGGCTCGCTGGAGCACCGGCTGCCGCACAACCTGAACATCAGCTTCGCCTACGTGGAGGGCGAATCGCTGCTGATGGGCATCAACGACGTGGCGGTTTCGAGCGGTTCGGCGTGCACTTCGGCGACGCTCGAGCCCAGCTACGTGTTGAAGGCACTTGGCGCCGGCGACGATCTGGCGCACTCCTCCATTCGCTTCGGCCTCGGCCGCTTCAATACCGAGGAAGAAGTGGATTACGTGGGAGACAAAGTGGTGGACGTGGTGAAAAAGCTCAGAGAGCTCTCTCCGCTGTATGAGATGGCGAAAGAGGGCATCGATCTTTCGAAAGTGCAGTGGGCGGCCCACTAGGAAACGCAATATGGCCACAGATGAACACGGATTAACACAGATAAATCACTCTTATCGGTGTTTATCTGTGTTCATCGGTGGCTGACATCTCTTTGAGGAGTTTTGAATGGCGTACTCGGATAAGGTTCTCGATCACTACAATAATCCGCGAAACGTCGGTTCGCTCGACAAGGGCGATCCCAACGTGGGTACCGGAATGGTGGGCGCGCCGGAATGCGGCGACGTCATGAAACTGCAGGTGAAGGTCAACCCGGCGACCGGCGTCATTGAAGATGCGAAGTTCAAGACGTTCGGCTGCGGCAGCGCCATCGCCAGCTCATCCCTTGCCACCGAGTGGTTGCACGGAAAAACGGTGGACGAGGCGCTCGCCATCAAGAACACGGATATTGTGAACGAGCTCAGCCTGCCGCCCGTGAAGATTCACTGCTCGGTGCTGGCCGAGGACGCCATCAAGGCGGCCATCGCGGACTATCGCCGCAAGGTGACTCCGCAGGTGGCTGCGGAAGCTCGCGCGTGATGGCGAGTAGCGTTAGAATGGAATTGGGACCGAATCGGTCCGGCTCAATTATGGCTATGGCGGACGTTGCGACACTCACAGTGATGGGCGCCCCCGCGCAGGGGAAGCCGGAGCCTGTCGTGCATGTCACCGACAAGGCGGTGGCGAAGATCAGACAGGCTTTCGAGCGCGAAGGCGTGACCGGCGGCCTGCGCCTGGGCGTGCTGGGCGGCGGTTGCTCGGGTCTGAGCTACCTGTTCAAATTCGAGCCGAAACCGCGGGCCACCGACAAGGTCTTCGAGTTCGGCGACGTGAAGGTATTCGTCGATCCCAAGAGCATGTTGTTTCTCGACGGGATGACCCTGGACTGGCAGGACTCGTTGCTGCAGTCCGGATTCGCTTTTCACAATCCGCATGCAACGAAGAGTTGCGGTTGCGGTACCTCCTTCTCCGCGTGA
>JBEKZH010000161.1:0-3292 GCA_049510065.1 Bryobacteraceae bacterium | reverse complement strand
GTCTCAGGCGAGACGGCGCAGTACACCTGTGACTCGCTCAATCGGCTCATCAAAGCCGAGACGAGCAGCAGCGCGTGGGGCCGACGGTGATCCCGTGCGAACCTGAAGGTCGGCCCCCGGTCACTCGGCTGTGTACAGAAGATCAAGGAAAGAGCCGGACTGGACACAGCAAAACGTATCGTGCATCATTGGCCAGGTGATCGCCAAACAACCTGACCCCTTGCTCCCAGATCTCCTCACGGTCACTGCGATTGCGCTCGTCGCTTATGCCGCGTCGAACGTCCTGCATGAGGCGGTTGGACATGGCGGAGCCTGCCTCGCTCTCGGCGGAAAACCTCTCGTGCTCTCGTCGGTACATTTTGAATGCGGTGAACAAGCGATGAGTGCGCTCGCCGTTCGCGGTGTCGCGGCAGCGGGCACGAATCGTTAACTTCATCGTCGGTGCACTCGCACTCGTTGTCTTCAAGAGGGTCAACCCGCTGCACAAGCCGCACGCAGCCTACTTTCTTTGGCTCTTCACCACATTGAACCTCTTAAGTGGAGCGGGCTACTTTTTCTTCTCTGGCGTCGGGGGCATTGGCGACTGGGCCGACGTCGCGCGCGGCAAAATGCCGCCCCTCGTCTGGCGTCCGGCAATGGGTGTCTTCGGAGGAGCGCTCTACTTTCTTCTCGCTCGCCAGTCGGCGCGTTGGTTGCGTTCGCTGCTCGGGAGCGGTGAGTTCTCGATGAGAAGAAGTAAACGGCTCACCGTCCCGGCATATATCGCAGGCGGTCTTCTCTACTGCCTCTCCGGACTGTTCAACCCGGTTGGCCCCGTCCTCATCGCGATCTCCGCCGCGGCAGCTTCTTTCGGTGGCGCCTCGGGGCTTCTCTGGCTTACCGAGTTCCTGCCTCGTGGCGAGCGCTCCGCGGCACCAGCCGCCGCGCTGGACCGAAGCTATGTCTGGATCGTCGCGGGATGCGTCGTCTCGCTGATCTTCGTCGCGATTCTCGGGCCGAGCATTCATTTATAATCCGCATGGCCGTGTGTCGCCAAACCGCTAGCTGACGTAAAGTGGGCCGGGTGTCTGGAACGATAACAACCATTATCGGTAGGCATTTCTGTTGCGCTTCCCGCGCCACGAGTCGCGCCACGGGACATTTGGGCTGGCCGGAATCGTGTACGTTGGTCCTTTTCTCAAGCTTCCGTCCGGCATGACGTACTCGACCTGGAGCACCTTCGGCTCTCCAGCCGGCTGGAAGCGGTATTCCAGTTGTTCCAATCGTGCGGAAAGCTTCCTGCTGACCATTTTCGTTACCTGCGATACAGGCCAGTGCGGCGCATCAACTGCGCACGGAGCTCTCGCGGGGTTAACCCGATAGCCCGCGCCAGCCATTCACACACGCTCTCATTTGCATCCCGGACGATTCCCGAACGTGTTAGCGCTGCAACGAGGACCGGCACCAGCGAGGGACGCGGAGGCTGCGCTGCCGCAACCGTGGACTCGAAGCGGGTTTCGAGTCGCCGCAACCGGGTGACCAGAGCCTTCATCCGGCCCTCTCCATCCCGAGCCCCTGTATCGGAAAGCCGGCAACCCAGCGGTCCAGTTCCTCGGCGGTTACGCTTTCCGGTCCATCGTTGCTCCCGTACATTTCCACCAACTCGGCCACAGTGCCGTCCGGGCACAGCGTCCTCTTGCATCTGGCATTCTCCAGGCTCGTCTTCGCGCCATACCTGCACACGATCAGTCGAAAACACTTCCTCGCCTTCTGGTCCGGAGGAACAAACTGATCCTCCAGCCGGGCGAGCCGTTTGACGATGGTCTTCACTTTCCCCCGCAATACGACGTGTGGAATTCGTCGAAGGATCTGTAGCCGGCGCTCCTGCATTCGATGGTGATCGCCGCGACAAACGCTTCAAGTACCTCGTCTTCACGTTCGGTCAGGTCGCGGCACGGCTCTTCTCGGCTGGACAGGCCCTCGACGATTTCGCGATCCTCCCCGGACAGACGGAGTCCCGCCAGACGCATGATCTCGTCGTCGCCTTTGGGGTCGGGCTTCGACGCCGACCATTCTTCCGGCAGTAACCACGTTTCCAGCGCTTCAACGCGTTTCAGCAGGTTCCGCATCCGTACCCCCTGGCCGATGATTTGCCGGCGCAGCGTGATGCGAAGCCAGGTGCCATCGAGTCCCGGGGCGTCACAGCTCCAGGTCCGCCGGCATGAGATAGAGGACGCAACCCAGGTCCAGACCCGGCGGTGGGGGCCCCGGCCGTTCTTCGAATTCGCACTGTCCGGTATTGGAGGAAGAGGACAATTCGCTCTCGACGATCACGACGTGGCGTTCGCCAGCGTATTCTTCCGGAAGCCGTTTGAGCACGCCCCAGCGGAGAACGGGTGGGCGCAACCCTGGCTGCGCTTCCAGTCGCTTCAGGCGGGACCACATCCGGCTGTACATGATTCACCTCCCTCTGCCGGAATTCAGCCGGGTTGCACGGGGTAGCTGGCCAGCCACCGTTCCAGCGCTTCGTCGCCGCCCGCCGCCCAGATCTCGTCGATGGCCCCCATGGGGATGCCGCCCGGTTCGGACATGTACTGTTCGAGTCTCCGTTTCCAATACTCCAGCCAGGCGTGGGAATGCGGCATTAGCCCGCTGGCATTCGTGAGCCGCGATTCGAGCCTGTGCAACCGCCTGAGCAGATTCGACATGGCCCCTCCCGGAATCTCAGTATCGCTTCGCCTCTTCCGCCGCGCGCTCCAACTCCTCCACGCGCACCAGGATGTCTTCGGTTTCCACACCCTTGAGGGCGAGGGCCAGCATCGCCGTCGAAACCCGCGCCTTGACCGAGGCGGGCGTACTGGTGTCCACCAGCAGCTTCTGTAGCGTTGAGACCGCCGCGCCGGTGGTCTGCTGTAACCGCGCGATGGCCTGCCCGACGGCGGCCCGGCGGGCCTCCCGATAAGCGGCCGCGAATTCCCGGTCCTTCATCCAGTTCAGCAGCGTGTTGGGCGCAATGCCGACCACCCCGGCGGCCTCGTCGATGTTGCGATGGGTGAGCAACGCCGCGACCGCCGCTTCCTTCTTCCGTCCGAACTTGGTGCCGTGTCCTTTCATTGGGCGCAACCTGACGCAATCTGCCACAACCTGCGCGCATCATCGCCAATCCTTCGCCATCGTCGATTTGCCGCACAATTACCTTGCTTTTCAAGCACATCGGAGTGATCCATGTGACGACCGCGCAGAGCGTGGCCCAAAGGAAACCGATTATGACGACCTTCACCATCGACGAACAGAACAACATCACGGCGTTTGC
>JBEKZH010000160.1:0-3303 GCA_049510065.1 Bryobacteraceae bacterium | reverse complement strand
CGCTGCTGGCCGAGGATGTGCCGGAAGCGTGGGTCCGTGGTAAATCCCGAAACCTTATTTAAGATGGCGTCGCGATAAACACCCTGCATGGCTTCACTGCGGGTGTCGAAGCGGGTGCGGAAGTAATTGCTGACCTCGGTGTTCTGGACGCGTTGCACGCAGGCAGCCCGAAACGCCGCGTTGGTCAGCAGAACCGACAGCTCCAGGAGCGTCAGGTTGTTGTCCGCAAGCACGTGCAATGAATCGCGCAGGAGCTCTTCGGTCCGCGCGCCGAATGAATCGAGATTCCACCGCGCTTTGAGGATCTGGGCGAACTCAGCGAGTTGAACGTAATCCTGTCTGCCCGCGTCCGGCTCCAGCACATTGAGACCGATGGAAAACTCCGGGTCGCCGGGCTCGACCACGATCAGGCGCTCGCTCAGGTCGGTACGAGTGCGCCGCTCCTCAGCCGCAATCAGGCGCAAGAGATACGGCATGGTGTCGCCGTGCAGATCGAAGAACACGAAGCCGCGCCGGCTGCGAATATCCTGGGCGGCAAGATGCCGCAGGAAGAACGACTTGCCCTGGCCGGTTTTTCCGAGAATCGCGACGTGTTCGCAGCGCTTTGCCTGCGGCAGGCAGGCGCGGAAACGTCGCACCTCGCCGTCCACAATCTGAAAACCGAGGTCGAGAGTCGGCCCGTCCTCGTCATTTTGAGGACGCGGAACCATGGCGTTCCAGGCGGATGCGAGAAGTTTTTCAATCATGGCTTCGTTGGTTAATGCTGGAGCGGAGGTGTAAGGGGCACATATTTGTCGGGAAAAGTGGTTTCGATGAACGTTTTTGTCGGTGTTTTTCCCGCCCTGTCTCCGCGTCCTTCCCTTTTGTACGGCCAATCTGAACTCCGATCAAACGTTTCGCCTCAGGCGTAACATTGGTGGGCCTTTGCCAGCCGTGGCGCGTCGATTCTAAGCTGGAGTTGTGAAGGCGAAAGGGCCGCAGAAAGGATCGGTTGATGTTGGTGCGGTCCCTGGCCAGAGGGCTGCTGGAAGCGAGACGTTTTCTTCGGAACGTGTGCGCGAGCAATTGGAAAGAATCCTTGGGAGCAAGACCTTCGCGCGCTCTGACAGGCAGCGCCAGATGCTGCAGTTTCTGGTGCAGCGGTATCTGGAAGGTGGGGACAGAGCCGTTGCCGAAGCGGACATCGGCGTGGCGGTGTTTGGCAAGGCCGCCGGATACGATACCGGGCAGGACCGCACGGTGGGGCCGTCCGGGCTTCGCCTCCGGCGCAATCTGCCCCGCTATTACGCAGCCGAAGGGCAGGAAGATTCGCTGCTGTTTATCCTGCCAGGGCGCGGCTATGGACTGGCCGTTAAAGAACGAAGCGCGGACGAGTCAGCGCTGCGTGATCGCGTCCTGAAGGCCTCCAGACCCTCCGGTCCGCCTGTCGACTACCGCGTCGAAGCAGCCACACTGATCGCCCTTGATGCACGCAGTCGGGAACTGTGGCACTGGGAGTTCGACACTGCCCTTGCCCCAGGCGCCTACACCGGACCTTATCGCCTCAGGCGCTGTGCTTTTGCCGACATTGACGGGGACGGCAGGACCGAAACTCTGTTTGCGGCCTGGCCGACTGACTTTGGCGAAAGCGGAACGCGTCTGTACTGCTTTTCGGAGAACGGCGAACTTCGGTGGGGACCGCTCACCACCGGCCGGTACGTGCGCACCGACGAGAAGGAGTACCGGCCACCTTATCTCATCAGCAACGTGGCAGCAATTCCCTGCGGACGGGAGCGCCTGATTCGCGTTTTGGTGTCGAGCAACCATTACGCCCACAGCGCCAACCAGATTGCGATGCTGGAGCCCCTGCACGGGAGGCTGCTCAGTGAATACTGGCACGCGGGCCATCTGCTGTGCGTGGCGCATGCGGATCTGGACGGCGACGGCAGCGACGAAGTCCTGCTGGCCGGAGTCAACAACGGTTACGGTCAGGCGACCCTGGTCGTATTTGACTCCGGTGAGATCAGTGGCGCTTCACGCCAGGCCGGACGCCGGTGGCTGGGCATCCCCGCGGGCTCCGAGCGGGAAGTGGTGCTGTTTCCGAAAACCTGCCTCTCTGAGCTCAAGCCGCATAACCGGGCGGTGGACATGCGCCTCATCCCGCCGGGCCGCATCATGGTCGTGGTCAGCGAAGACATTGCCGAAGCCGGGGCCGACGGTCTGATCCTCTACGAGCTGGACTACAGCTTAAACGTCCTCAGCGCCGAGTCGGACACGCGTTTTCGCACCATCCACCGACAACGCGAGCTCGCGGGCGGCCATCCCTGGAGCAGGGAGGAAGCGCGCCGCCTCATCGCAAGCGTCAAGTATCCGCTGCACAGCCGCTCCTCCTTTCTGCGCCGCGGCTTCCCTGGGCGTCTCGGTCTGACGAGTCGAAGTTTGTGATCAGCAACTCTTTGTGACGCACTCGGGCGTCGCGTTTGGCCGTATACGCCAGATCCACCTCCTGCATGCGGAAACTGCTGAACAGGCGCCGGACCTCGGGGCGGTCATCGAGCGAAAGGATGAACTTACCCTTCAGCCGCCCGAGCCGCGCCTCGAGATTCTGGAAATCGGATTCCGTGAAGTTGAAGCGGTACAGCTTGCGCTCCCAATAAGGCGGGTCAAGATAGAAAACCGTGGTTGGCCGGTCGTACTTTTCAAGCACTATCTCATAGGGCAGCGACTCGATCTGCACCCGCATCAGGCGCTGGTGCGCCCGCTCGATGATTTCCGGGATGCGCTCTGGATTGTAGTTCGAGGGCTGGGTCACGCCGTAGTGGAACTTCTGTTTGAGGATCAGACCGCCGAACGAGTTCTTCTGGAGATAGAAGAATCGGCCGGCGCGCTGGATATCGGTCAGCGTGGCGGGATCGGTCCTCACGTGAAGCTCGTGCAGGTGGCGGCAGGCCAGGGAGTAGCGCAGATAGCGGATGAACTCCTGGTAGTGCCACTGGCAGACCCGGAAGAAATTGACGATGTCGAAGTCAAGGTCGTTGAGCACCTCCACGTTAGACGGCGGCTTATGAAAGAGGACCTGCGCGCCACCCGCAAAAGCTTCCACGTAGGTAATATGCTCGGGCAGCATGGAGATGATCTTTGTGGCCAGGCGGTTTTTGCCGCCGATGTAGGACAGAGGTCCGATCATGGGATGAGTCAGTTAATGATGAAAAGGCGTTCGGTCTGAACGTGGAGGCCAAGGATCGCGGCGTCCTGGATGAATAGTCTGGCGTGTGTGCCGGCCAGCACCGGCCAGATGGCGGTGGCGATCTGGCGAACCTCGCT
>JBEKZH010000016.1:0-77866 GCA_049510065.1 Bryobacteraceae bacterium | reverse complement strand
GACCTTGCAGGGGCTGCGCGCCGAAGGCTTTCCGCGCGTGTTTATCGCCGACCTCGACGATTCCCGCTTACGCCTCGCGGCGCGGCTCGGAGCGGCGGCCACTTTCCACGCATCCGGGCCCGATCTCGTCGCCCAGGTGCTTGCCGCAACCGAAGGCCAGGGCGTCGACCTGGCCATAGAATGCGTGGGCAGGGACGAAACCGTACGCGGCGCGGTGGACTCGGTTCGCAAGGGAGGCGCGGTCACCCTTGTCGGCAACATCCGGCCCGAAGTGACCCTGCCGCTCCAGAAAGTAGTTTCCCGCCAGATTCGATTGCAGGGTTCCGCCGCATCGGCTGGAGAGTATACTCGTGCCATCGAGTTGCTCGGCAACGGCGCCATCCAGGTGGAGCCGTTGATCACGGCGGTTGCGCCGCTCGAAGACGGGCCGCGCTGGTTCGAGCGCCTCTATGCGGGCGAGCCGAATCTGATGAAGGTTGTACTCACTCCGGAGAGTTCCCATGTCTGATCTTTTCGATCTCAGCGGACAGGTGGCCATCGTGACGGGCACCAGTCGCGGTCTCGGGCAATACTTCGCGCGCGCCCTGGCAAGGGCTGGCGCCGACCTGGTGCTCACCAGCCGGAATCGCGCGACGCTCGCGCCGTTCGAGCGGGAGATTGAGGCGCTGGGCCGGCGCGCCGTATCGCTCGCGCTGGACGTGCGCGACCCCGACAGCATCGAGCGAATGGCGGAAGAAGCGGAGAAGGCGTACGGCCACATCGAGATCCTGGTGAACAACGCCGGTACGAACGTGCGCAAGCCCGCCGTCGACGTGACCTGGGACGACTGGAACCTGATTCTCGACACGAATCTGCGCGGCAGCTTCTTCGTCGCCCAGGCCGTGGCGCGGCGCATGATTCGCCGCGGCTACGGGCGCATCATCAACATCGGCTCGGTGACCAGCGTCTTCGGCTATCCGGGGCTGGCTCCCTATGGCGCCAGCCGCGGCGGCATCCGGCAACTCACCATGAGCCTCGCCGCCGACTGGGGCAAGCACGGCATCACCGTGAACTGTCTGGCCCCGGGGTGGTTTCGCACCGATCAGAACAAGGTGCTCTACGAAGACAAGGGCTGGCTGGAATACCTGGTGGAGCGCATTCCGGCACAGCGGCCCGGGCGTCCGGACGACCTGGATGCGGCGGTCGTGTTCCTCGCGGCGGAATCGAGCCGCTACGTCAGCGGTCAGACGCTGCTCGTGGATGGCGGCATTTCCACGGGCTCCACTCGCGCCACGGTTCGGCAACCGCAGCCAGCGGCGCCGGAGTCGTAACAAACAGTCCAACAGAGTCTCGTCCCCGGACCTGCGTCTTTTCCTGGTCTTCCGCCGTATGTATTGGTAGGATGAACGCGACCGCCTGCTGTTTCGCCAGTGCGATGGCCGACGAAAACACCGAGATCGCTCGTGGACTTCGACGTCGCGATCCTGATGTGCTCGACCACCTGATCGAGACGTACCAGCACCGGCTTCTGCGATACCTCGTGCATCTGACCGGGCGCCGCGAACTGGCCGAGGACTTCTTCCAGGAAACCTGGGTCCGGGTGCTCGAACGCGGCCGCCAGTACGACGGCCGTCATGAGTTCAGTACCTGGCTTTTCGCCATCGCGCGCAACCTGGTCATCGACCACCTGCGCCGCAGGCAGACAGCGAGCCTCGACGGCCTGGCAGATGGCGACGATGCTGCCCCGTTCGACGTTGCAGCCTCCGGGCGGGCTTCGGCGTTTGACCTGGCCATTCGGCGCGAGCAGAACGAACAAGTCTCCGCAGCCATGCAACACCTCCCCGCGGCATTCCGCGAAGCTCTGGTGCTTCGTTTCCAGGAAGGGATGCCGCTGGAAGAGATCGCCAACGTGACCGGCGCGCCTCTGAGCACGGTGAAATCGCGGATCTATCGCGGCCTGAGCGCTTTGGAGCAGTGGTTGAAGGGAGGGCAGTTGTGAACGCCGATCTCCATGAACGTGCGCGGCTGCTGATCGCTTTGTCCGGCGTGGAGGGCGTCTCCAGCGCGGAGCAATCGTGGCTGGCGGCCCATCTGGAATCTTGCGCGCCATGTCGCCAGTTCGCGGAGAACTCGCGTGAGACCATTCGCTCGCTGCGCGCGATTCCGATCGCGGCTGGCGGGAGTCTCGTGTCCACGACACAACTGCGGGTGCGCCAGCGGGCGATGGAGTTGCAACTCCGGCAGGAACGGCTGTGGGTGATCTGGGTTTGCTGTGCGGCTGTGACGCTGTGCACTGTGTTTACCACGGCCGCGCTGTGGAGCGGGTTTGCGTGGATGGGCCAGCAGGCGCGTCTTCCCGCGCCGGTGTGGGAGACCTGCTTTGTAGTGTTCTATTTGATGCCGCCGATTCTGGCGGGAATTCTTCTCCTTGCTCGGGGGACTTATATGGAGGTTTGGCATGCCGGTCAGGAATGAAACTTCGACGCGCTTCATGGACGAGATGCGCATCATCTCGCCGTGGGCTTTCTTCTTCGCGTTCCTCGGCCTCCTGTCGATGGTCGCGCTGCTGGTTTTCGTCACCACCGCGGACAAGCATCCGCCGCCGATGCCAGTGATGGCGCTGCTGGGAATCGTCTCGGGAACCGTTGTGGCGTGTTACATCCTGCTGATCTGCTACGTAAACCGGGATGCCGGCCGCCGTGGGATGAGCCGCGTTCTCTGGACGCTGATCGCCATCTTCATCCCCAACGCGCTCGGCTTCGTCCTGTATTTCATTCTGCGGAAGCCACGCACGTCGCACTGTCCGCAATGCAGCGCGGTGGTCGAACCCGGGTTTGGCTTCTGCCCCCGATGCCGGCACCGCCTGGCGCCTGTTTGCCGGCAGTGCCAGCGCAGCGTGAATGCAGGCGACAAGTTCTGCCCTTATTGCGGCGCCGACCTTGGGGCTGTGAGCGAATGAGACGGACACTTCTGCTGGGCATCTCCGCGGGCTCCTTGCGCGCCACGAGGCAGTAGCACATACCAATCGACTTCTTTGACCGCATTATTCGGTGTGCTATGGAAACCGCTTGCTGACGCGCGCGGCTCGGAACTGAGCCGTGACCGTAAGGGAGCGGTCTCCGGTAAGAGCACACCATCACGCGGTCAAAGCCCCAGACCCGGGCACCGAGTGTATCCCTAACGACGGCGTCCGGGAAACAAAGTGTTGTGTGGAACCAAAAAAGGCAGTCCGATGGCCGACTTTGTCCTATGATAGATCAGACAGTTCGCCGGATCTCCCTGGATGAGGGGGGATAGCTGTGGTTGAGACGTTACTCCGGCGAATCTGACACCGAAACAGAGGAGAATCGATGAGATACGTTATTTCGGCAGCCTTGTGCTGTCTATTGTTGTTCCTCGGCACCCCAACGGCACGCGCGCAAGCGGACCTGATTGACATCACGAAGGTCAAAGTTCGCGGCGACAAGTCGACGGAGTACGAAGACGCGGTCAAGAAACTGGTTGAGATCAACCGCAAGAACAAAGGCGATCACTGGATCGCTATGGAAGAGGAATACGGGGACCTGGGAACCCTCTACTTTATCTCCTGGAGGGATAGCATGGCGGGCGTCGAGAAGGCTTCCGGGGCGTTCGAAGCCGCCGGCGTAAAGGCACTCGGGCAAGCAGGCTTCGGCAAACTCATGCAGGAGCTGATGTCGACGTCCGTGTCCGCCCAAAACCAGATACGGAGAAGACGTCCCGAGCTGAGTTCCAATCCGCCAGCCGACATGGCGGCGCAGATGAAGATGATCGCTCAATCGCGTTGGCTCCGGATCGCCACAGTGGATCTGAAGCCAGGCCGGGCCAGTGACTTCGCCGCAGCCTGGCTACCATATCGCGATGAGCTGGCCAAAGCCGTTGGCGCCACACCGATTCTGGTTAGCTCGGCAGTTACTGGAACGCCCGCGATTTACGTGGCGACTTACTTCAAGTCCATGGCCGACATGGATCCGATGGACGTCGCGACGCGGGGGCTGATCCAGTCGGACGCTTATAAGAGCTTCACAAAAACCCTCGGTGACGTTGCCACCAACACCACCTGGGAGATCCTTCGCATTCGGCCCGAGCTGAGCTGCGTACCGGACGAACTCATGAACCTGGATCCGGGTTTCTGGAAGCCCAGGCCAGCGGCCGCCGCCACAAAGCCGAAACCAAAAGCCGAGTAAGTTCTCTCTCCACCGGCCGGCCGTGTGCACCTATCGTATCTCGCATGGGGTCGAGCGCCGCGGCCGGCGTCGAATTCGCAACGTCGAGTATCCGGACCTGCCGGCTGGTTCAACTCGACTCCTTAAGCAGGGCGTTCAGCTCGTCTTCGACTTCCGATTCTCCGATGGCGCCCACATAGACCTTGGCCACGCGGCCCTTGCGGTCGATCAGCAGCGTGGTGGGCAGCGAATCGATGTCACTGGCGAGTTGGAAGCTGGAGTCCGGCACCAGCACCGTGTAAGGCACGCTGTACCTGAGCAGGAACGGAGGCACGGCCCGGCGAGGATCGTCGTCCATGGCGATGCCCACCACCTCCACTCCTTTGGCCCGATAGTCGCGGTAGAGGCGAACCAGTCCGGGCGTCTCCTGGCGGCAGGGCGGGCACCAGGTGGCCCAGAAATTCACCAACACTACTTTGCCGCGCCGGTCGCTGAGCTGCCAGCGGGAACCGGCCAGGTCGGCCAGACGGAAATCGATTAGCTGCCGGCGTCCGCGTGTCGAGGCGATGCTGGCCGACGGCTTCGAGCGATCGCGCATGAGCGAGACGGCCAGAATGCCCACCGCCGCCAGCAGGATGAAGAGCTTCAGCGCTTTGATGACGTCGTTATTCAGGAGATTCCCTCTATTACTACGATGCAACACGCGGACGGTTTGGCGCAGAACCGGGCGGTACAATAAAAGCCGGCCCGATGTTTCGCATCATCTTCTACCTGCTTTGCACGGTCTTCCTCATCACGTTTTTGCGCGGCGTGATCGGGGTGGTGATGAAGGGCCTGGCGGCGCTGCTGAATCCCGCACCGAGCCCCTCGCGCGGGCCGGCCGGCGGCAACGTCCCGCTGACCGGCGAGTTGCGGCGCGACCCGGTGTGCGGGACATACATCGCCACCAGCACCTCACTCAAGCACGTGGCAGGGTCCGAGACCGTGCACTTCTGTTCGGCGGCGTGCCGCGACAAATTCCTGGGGGCAAAACGGGGACAGACTAACTGATCTGGTTTAAGCCACCATACGCGCACATAGTAGTCTGTCCCCCGTTTTGCCCCTTGTCCTTACTGGATCTTCAAGAGACTGGTGAGCGGCGTGTCCGCGGACGATCCGCCAACCAGAATCTTGTAGTCGCCCGGAACCAGTTCCCACGCATCCTTGTCCACGTTGAAGATGGACAGGAACAGCGGCTCCACGGTAAGCGTGACCTTCTTCGTCTCGCCGGGAGCGAGCTGCACCTTCTCCCACGCCACCAGGCGCTTCGGAGGCTCGCCCGTGGAGGGCGGCAGCGCCGCGTAGACCTGGGCGATCTCCGCGCCAGCGATGTCGCCGCTATTGTGCACGCTGAAACTCACCTCCACCGTTTTGCCGGAGGTCACCGCGAGGCCGGAATACGAGAACGCCGTGTAGGAGAGACCGAAGCCGAAGGGGAACAACGGCTTCTTGTTCTCCGCTTCATACCACTTGTAGCCGACCTTCAGGCCCTCCGAGTAGTTCACCTCATAGGTGACCGGCGGGGTAGCAACGTCCTGCGCCGGCTGGCTCCGCGAGCCGGGTGGCGGCTTCTCGATGGTCAACCTGGGCAGGTCGGACTCGCTCTTCGGGAAGGTCACGGGCAGTTTCGCCGACGGGTTCACGTCGCCGAACAGAATCGCCGTCAATGCTTCGCCGCCGCGGATGCCCGGATACCACGATTCGAGCACCGCGTTCACGTTGTCGATCCAGGGCATGAGCACCGGGCCGCCGGTCTCGAGCACCACGATGGTGTGCCGATTGGCGGCGGCAACCGCGCTCACCACGGCGTCCTGACTGCCCGGCGGCGTCATCGAGTAATCGCGGCCTTCGCTGGTGGGCTGATTGACGAACACGATGGCGACGTCCGATGCTTTGGCCAGACCGGCGGCCGCGGCCGGATCGGTGCCGGGGTCGAACTCCACCTTCGCGCCGGGCGCCTTGGTGCGGATGGCCTTCAGCGGCGACGACGGATACCATACGACGCCACCGAACCGGCCCTGAACCGGAACGGCGCTTCCACCTGGCGGATCCACCTGAGCCGAGCCGCCCCCGGAGACCACCCCGACGTCGGCGTGGGAGCCAATCACCGCGATAGACTTGATGGCCGCGGCGCGCAGCGGCAACTGACCATCGCTGTTCTTCAGCAGCACGCTGCCCTGCTCGGCAACCTTCTGCGCGAGCTCGAGGCCGCCAAAAACGTCCACCACCTTCGTCGGATACTTGTTGTCGAAGAGACCGACGGCGAACTCGGTGCGCAGAATGCGGTGCACCATGTCGTTCAGGCGCACCAGCGGCACCTCACCGCTCTCCACCGATTTCTTCAGCGGATCGCCGAAGAAGGACCTGGTGGCATTGGCGTTGCCAGGCATCTCCTGATCGAGGCCGCCGAGCGCGGCCCTGGCCGTGCTGTGCGTGGCGCCCCAGTCCGAAAGCACCCAGCCTTTGAAGCCCCACGCCTTCTTGAGAACGTCGTTCAGCAGATAGCTGTTCTCGCAGGCGTAGTCGCCGTTGGCGCGGTTGTAGGAACACATCACGCCGCCGGCTTCGGAATCGCGCAGGGCGATTTCGAAGGCCAGCAGATCGGTCTCCCTCATCACGCGCTTGCCGGCGATCACGTTGACGATGTTGCGGCCGGTCTCCTGGTCGTTGAGCGCGTAATGCTTGATGTCGCCGATGACGCCCTGGGCCTGCAGCCCTTTCACTAGCTGGCCGTCCAGCTTTCCGGCCAGGATGGGATCCTCGCCGTCGTATTCGAAGTTGCGCCCGTTGCGCGGCTCGCGTGTGATGTTCACGCCTCCGCCGAGGGACATGTTGTACCCCTGGTCGCGCAGCTCGCGTCCGATGAGGGCGCCATACTCCCAGGCCATTTTCAGATCCCAGGTGGAGGCGTCGGCGAGGGCGGAAGGCAACGCCGTCGAGTAGCGGCTATGAGCCGCGCCGAGAGTGACGCCGACAGCGGCATCGGCCATCTGGATGTCGGGGATCCCCAGCCGCGGGACGCCGGGTACGAATCCCGCTCCGCCCAGCGAACGCGCGGCGGTCAGCGGGTCCACCGGACCTATGTGCATCGGGCCCATCATGCCGCTTCCGTGGACCAACTGGATCTTCTCGTCCAGCGTCATCTGCTCGACGAGAAGATCGGCGCGGCGATCCGGCGACAGGGATTTGTCCAGCCAGGTTCTCGCCGGGGCTTGCGCCGCCGCGGGCAGGACGCCGCCGGCGAGAAGGGTCAGGGAGATTCCGAGAAACCGCAGTGTTCCTATGACTGCCTTGTCTGACATTACACGCTCCTGGTGTGTGAGAGCAGGCTGTGCAATCGGTTGGCGCGGCCTGCTCCTGGTAGTATATCGTTCGCGCGGACACAGCGGTCCGAAACGGCTCGTGCCCTCTTGATGTACGTTGGGATCACTGGTTCGGTTCACCAGTAATGAACCGCTCCCTGATGGTCGCGGCTCAGTGAATACCGCTCATGCTTGCAGGCAGTTACCGAGCCACGACCGTGAGGGAGTGGTCAACAGTCATGCGGGACAGGACACCAGGCGTGCGAGCGATGTCGCGCAGCCGCGCCGTTGGTCGAACGGGGTGAAACCGGATCTGCCGTTGTCTCCCGGCGACCTGTTCTGCCGGTTTGACGCGGCCCCGCATCGCACATCGCCGGTGCCGGAAGGACGGCAATCCGCGCCCTTTCTCACCGGCGGCCAGCCACCGGGTCCTCGTCGAGCATGGACCGCTGGCGGGAACCGGGGCCATTGTGATTGAATTGAAGAACCGGTATCGGCGGGTGTTGTCGATCTCGCTTCTGCAGCGCTCGGTGGCGGCGGAAGTCGAGCGCGAGTGGATCCGGCCGGTCGGCGAGGCTCGAAAAGCCGCATATGCGTAAAGCTCTCATTACCGGAATTACCGGGCAGGACGGGTCGTATCTGGCCGAGTTCCTGCTGGCGAAGGGTTACGAGGTTCACGGGATCATTCGGCGGGCATCCACGTTTAATACGGAGCGGCTGGACGATATTTACGCCGACCCCCACGAGCGCGGTGTCGCGTTGCGCCTGCACTACGGCGATCTTTCCGATGGCACCGGAGTGCGGCGAGTTCTGGAAAGCGTGCAGCCGGACGAGATCTACAATCTGGCGGCGCAGTCGCACGTGCGAGTCAGCTTCGAGCAGGCCGAGTACACGGGCGACGTGGTGGCCACCGGCACGTTGCGGCTGCTGGAGGCGGTACGCGACCACATTCGCTCGAACCATCGCGACGTGAGGGTGTATCAGGCCGGTTCGTCGGAGATGTTCGGAGCCGCCAAGCCGCCGCAATCCGAGTCGACGCCGTTCTATCCGCGCAGTCCCTATGCCGTAGCCAAGGTGGCCGCTCACTGGTATGCCGTGAACTACCGCGAAGCGTGGGGAATGTACATTTCCAACGGCATTCTGTTTAACCACGAGTCGCCCCGGCGTGGAGAAACGTTCGTCACCCGGAAGATCACGCGAGCACTGACGCGAATCAGTCTGGGACTGCAGAAGAAGCTGTATCTGGGAAACCTGGACGCGCGGCGTGACTGGGGCTATGCCGGCGATTATGTAGTGGCCATGTGGCTGATGCTGCAGCAGCCGGCGCCGGATGACTACGTGGTGGCCACCGGCGAATCGCACTCGGTTCGCGAGTTCCTGGAAGTGGCGGCCTCGCTTCTGGGTCTCAATTGGACGGCCTGTGTAGAGACCGATGCACGCTATTTCCGGCCGACGGAGGTCGACTACCTGCAGGGCGACGCCACGAAGGCGCGCATGCGGCTGGGGTGGACGCCAACGGTGGGTTTCCGCGATCTGGCCGCGATGATGGTGGAGCACGATCTGGAACTCGCCCGGCAGGAGCGCACGCTCGCTGCGGCGGGTCATCGACGTGCGGTCCGCGGAGTGTCCATCGGATAGAAGAAATGGTTGGCCACAGATGAACGCCGATAAACACAGATTAAAACAATAATATATCCATGTTTATCTGTGTTTATCCGTGGCTTAAAGTGTTTTGTGGGCAGGCTTCTGGTCTAAGTGGAGGACGGTTTGGACAAGACGAGTCGGGTATTCGTGGCCGGCCATCGCGGGTTGGTTGGGTCGGCCATCGTCCGCCGGCTGCTGGCGGATGGGTTCACTAACCTGCTGCTGCGCACGTACGCCGAGCTGGACCTCACCGACCGCGCCGCCGTTGACCGGTTCTTCGACGCCGAGCGTCCCGAGTACGTGTTCCTCGCGGCGGCGCTTGTGGGGGGCATTCACGCCAACAACACCCGCCCGGCCGAGTTCATCTTCTCGAATCTGGCGATTGAGATCAATGTAATTGATGCGGCGTACCGGTTTGGCGTGCGCAAGCTGGAGTTCCTCGGGTCGTCCTGTATTTATCCCCGGGAGGCGCCGCAGCCAATTCGCGAAGAATATCTGCTGACCGCGCCGCTGGAACCTACCAACGAGCCGTACGCTATCGCCAAAATCGCCGGCATCCGCATGATGCAGGCTTATTCGCGGCAATACGGTTTCGGCGGAATCAGCCTGATGCCAACCAACCTCTATGGCCCCGGCGACAACTTCGATCTCAACGACTCGCACGTGCTGCCGGCGCTCATCCGCAAGGTGCACGAGGCGCACAGTTCCGGGGAGTCCCGGGTGATGGTGTGGGGCACCGGCGCTCCGCGTCGCGAGTTCCTGCACGTAGACGACCTGGCGGATGCGGCCGTGTTCCTGATGCAGGGCTACGATTCGCCCGAGATCGTCAATGTCGGCACCGGAGTGGACATCAGCATCCGCGAGCTGGTGGAACTGGTGTGCCGCATCGTCGGCTATCGCGGCGAAATCGTCTTCGATTCGTCCCGGCCCGACGGCACGCCCCGCAAGCTGCTCGACGTCTCAAAACTGACGGCGCTGGGCTGGAAGGCGGCCATCGCACTCGGGGATGGCGTCCGCCAGACCTGCCAGTGGTACCAGCAACACGCACTTGCGACCCGCGCCTGAGAGCTGCCCTGTAGGAATCCACAACGCCAGCCGATTATGGGGTAAGGCCCTGTCATCATACCGGGTTACGGGGCGATTGCCATGATATCCATCCAGAACGAGATCCGGACGGCGGAAGACCTGCAGGCTCTTCTGTTTGCCGTTAGCGAGAACTATCGCGCAGCCATCGAGGACAGCAGCCAGTACGCGATTGATCTGGATTCCTCCATCACCCCGGGGCACCGCGAGGCTCTGCGCCGGATCGCCGGGCGAATCTCGGTGGAAGCCATCGGTTCTGGTGTGGTCCTGCCGTCCCTGCGCTCCTCGGTACGCAACGTGCTCCGGGATTACAAAGAAAGAGCGGAGCAGTACCTGGGCGATCTCCGGGGGAAGCTCGAAGAGCACGCTGACGCTCTGCGAACCGTACTCGGCACCCTTACAGCCGATTCCAAAGATCACGAAAAGAAGCTGCGAAGCGAAATGAAGCGGCTCGGCGAGATCACCGCCGTCACCAGTCTGGTGGAGATGCGCGTGGGAGTGCTGGAGCTCAAGGGCAGTCTGGAAACCTGTATCGACGAGTTGGAGCGGCGGAATCGGATCACCGTCGCCGAGCTCACCAGCGAGATTCATGCGCTGCAAAGACAGGTGGATCAGCTCAGAGTTCCGAGCGACAGAGGCGGAGGCATTGGCGTCAGGGAGCGCGTGGAGGCGGAAACGGCGGCCGGCAATTCTTTCCTACTGCTGTTCGTGCGCATCCGGAACTTGGATTCCATTCGCACGCGATTTGGACCGGAACTGACCGCGCGGGTGGTCCGGTGCGCCATCAAGAGGCTGAATAACGTGCCTGCCAGAAACATGACCGTGGGGTGTTGGCAGGAGGGCGTCCTTTGCGCGGTGATCGCGGAGCCGGACAGTTCCGGTGTCGAGTTGGTCCGTGAAGCGAACAACCGGCTCTCCGGGAAATACGTGTTCACGGAGTCGGATCGGGTGATCGAGATTCCGGCACAGATCGTGACTGCCAGTGTGGAGCGCCCGCGCGAGGAGACGCCGGAGCGAACCGCGGCGCGAATTACCGACGTGCTGACGCTGCTGGGCGCGTGAGCTGGGGACAACGCGGCCGCGCCGCATGTCCTGCCGCTGTTACTGGAGCACGACAAACGGCGCCCAGAAGTGGGGATCGCGCCAAAGATTCCGGTTTCCACGCAACATGCGCAGCTTGGCTTCCCGTAAGGCATCTTCCGGACCAAGGCCCGTATTAAGTTGCGCATAAAGATTCTGCATGAGCCGGGCGGTGGATAGGTCATTCACGTCCCAAAGCGTGGCAATCACCGTGTGCGCGCCAGCGTAAAAGAAGGCGCGACTCAGAGCCATGAGTCCTTCGCCCTGGAGCAGGCGGCCGATGCCGGTGCGGCACGCGGACAACGTGACCAGGTCCGCGTTGGTGCGTAACAGCGCGATTTCCTCCATCCGTAACAATCCGTCAGTGGACGAAGTCTTATCGGGCGCAAGGACCAGTCCCGAGCGCGCCGGGTTATCCTCATCTACGAAGCTGTGCACAGCGAAGTGAAGATAACGGTAATCGCGCAGGTCCTGCCGCTTCACCTGCGCGTCGGTCGCGTCCGCACCGAGATAAGACACCCGCTGGCCGCCGCCATATAGACGGGAGATACCTAAGATCTCACTGTGCGCGTTTGGAAGGGACGTCCAGCTTACACCGCGACTCCCGGAACCGCCCGCGGAGCCGTAGTTCGCGTCCCCGAAGGCGAGCAACGTCTTCTTCGGCGCGGGCGAGTTCCGCCTCATTGCACGAAGCTCCAGAGTCGCCGACGCCGATTGGGAATACGAAATGGAGCAGCGTTCAATGAGGCGCTTGCCATCGCGCGGCGACAGCAGCGCCTCAAACGGCAGATACGCCAGAGCGCCGTCCGGGGCAATCAGAAGATGCTTCGCGGGCCCGATCGAATCGGCGAATGGCGCAATCAGGATGTCGTATAGCTTGCGGCTTTGACGTTCCTCACGCGCCCGCAGGGCCGCAGCCGTCAGCGCGGTTACGCCCGGTGTGAGATCGCCGCGCCAGGCGGTCGCCAGCGCCTGGATCCGGCTCCGGCCGGGCAGAATGGCGAAGCGAATCCCATTCGCGCCGACGGCCCACGCAAGGGACTGCTTGTCGCCCAGCATGTATTCGAGGAACACGGTCCCGCCGGAAATCAGCTCGGACCGAATCCGCGCCGATGTCGCCAGTTCGGGGCGCCTGAGTTGTGCATAGGCGGGATTCGAACGGCGCAGATTCAGATAAAATGCCTCCAACTCAGCCAGGGCATTCGCCAGCGCCCCAGGGTCGTCGCGGAGACCGGACAATTTGCGCGTCAATTCGTCTTCGCGCTCACGCTCGCCGGCGGTCAGGGTGGAACGCAAATCGATCTTCGATTCGTTCAGCACGTCCAGGAATGCGCGGGCTCGCCCGCTCTCGGCGACGTCGAGTGCTTCGTCCGGCCGATTCATCTCGACGAGGAGCGCCGCGGCGTCTTCAAAGATCGCGCGATTTCCCGCCATCGGAAACGCGCGCGCCATTTCGCTGGGAACGGTGAACCGTTCCAGCCGTTCCAGCAGGGCGATGGTCTCACGATAGTGAGAAAGCGCCTCTTCCCGATGCCCCAGGGACTGCTCCGCTCGCGCCCAGAAGTACTCCACGTCCTTAAGCTTGTCGAGGACATCGCCGTGCTCACGATACAACGACGAAGCGCGCGCCAGCATCCGAACGGATTCGGCATAATGGCCGCGCAAGGACTCGACCCGGCCCAACCGCTCGGTCGCTTCGGCTTCTACGCCTCGATATCGCAAAGATTGCGCGAGCTCAACCGCGGCGTTGAGGTGTTTGGCCGCTTCATCGGCGTCGCCCGATCGCAGATACGCATCGCCCAGGCTGTTGAGGATCTCCGCCCGCAGATCCGTGGCATGTACAACATCCGCCAGCTTCAGTGCCTGATTCAGTGATGAAGTGGCTTCCCGAAAGCGACTGCGGTCTTTCATGACGGACCCGAGGCTGAACAGCGTGCCGGCTTCGAACCACCGGTCACCGGATGCACGCGCCAGTTTGAGCGCCTCCCGGCAGTTGCTTTCGGCTTTGTCGAGATCGCCCATTTCCTGGTAGAGGATGCAGACGATGCGCGTCATGGGGCCTTCGGGTTCCCTCTGTCCACCGTCGCGGTTCAGCCGGAACCAATCCTCGAAGTTACGCAACGCCTCGTCGTATCGTCCCAGTTGCCGCAAGGTATTGCCGATCCCCCTCGTTGCCTGCTTCTGAATCGGGATGTCTCCCAACTCGGCCGCCAGGCGAGCGGCCTGTCGCAGTTCGTCGAGTGCTTCCAGGAGCCGGCCCTGAGAGTAGCTGGCTGAACCGATAAGAAGGACGGAGCGCGCCACGCGCCTTTGGTCGTGCGCCGCGGTGCTGAGGCGGAGGGCTTCGGCGCCCAGCCTGGTCATCTCCGGGTAGTCTCCCGTCTTAAGGGCGGCAAAGCCCCGATCGAGGAGCTGGTCAATCTCCACGCCGGGCGTATTTTGGGCGAGGGCCATGGCGCACGCGATCAGGAGCGCCAGGACCGCGAGCCCGCGGCGGCATACAGAACTGGAACTTGCGATGAGGCAGAGCGGGTCGCGGTCGGTTTTGCGCGAGTGCCTCAAAAGGCACGCGACGCCACCAGACGGCAGCCACTTCGCCGTCCTACTTCGCGGAGACTTTGACAAGGTATTGACCCAGCACCGCGTGCCCATTGTCGCGAAGAACCAGCACAGTGTAGTCGCCCCGCGGGAACTTAGCGGCTGGCAACGCGACGGCCAGCGCGCCATAGCGGTTCTTGTGGAGCCCATTCACAGTCTCGACGATGCGGCCCTCTCCATCGGAGACGCGAATCCCCAATGCTCCATCCCTCGATTCCGGATCGAGCTGAATCCAGAGGGCAAACTCTCGCGCCGGCGAAGGGACTGTCACTTCCGTCCCAACGCTGGCGGCCCGGTTTGCATCGAGGATGGCAAGAGGAAGGGCGCCGGCTGAAACGTCCGGAGGCTGGCGAGTCAGGGTGGCGAGTGCCGAGTGCGCCTGCTCCAGCTCGTGCGCCAGCGTCTGTTCCCGGCCCGCCAACATATCGACGGACGTTCGCAGCCTCCAGATCCAAACGCCGGCCAGGATCAGCAGGGCCGTGAGAGCGAACGCGAACGCAGGCGCCAGCCAGAAGCTGCGCCGGGCGGGCGCCTGCACGAGGCCGGTCTGGGAGGCGTAACGGACCCCGGCCACAAGCCGTTCCATCTCCTGAACTCTTTCAAAGCAGGCGCCGCAATCCAGAACGTGCTCCTCAAAAGCCCGCCGTTCCTCCTCGCCGAGTTGACGACGTACGTAGCGCTCGATCACCTCGTCCGCCTCGATTCGCTCGTGTATCTTCATACAAGTGACTTCCGATGCACCTTTGTATCGGAGTTCCCGAGCCGCAGGTACATCTCGCGAAAGCTCTTGAGCGCCCGGGATTTCAAGAGCCGGACCCGCTCGCCGGTTATACCCGTCCGGCGCGCAATCTCCTCCTTTGGAAGCTCGTCATAGTAGTACATTCGCAGAAACTCGCGCTCGCGCGGCTTCAGGCGCGCGAACGTGCGCTCGATGGCCGCCTTCACGCCGTCGTCCAGGAAATATTCGTGAATTGAGGGTGCGGGTTCATCCGCCGGGAAACGCCCGGCGCGCCTCTGGTTGCGCTGCATCTCGAGCACGACATGATCGAGAGTGCGCAGGCAAAAACTCGCCAGGGCTGCAGGCAAGCGGAGTTCGCGGTTGCGGATAGCGGACAGGACCCGCAGGAGCGTTTCCGAACGAGCGTCTTCCGCATCGTGCGGCGAGCGAACACGAACCAGAGCCAGATAGTAAAGCCGCGCGGAGTAGCGCCGATACAGCGTCTCGCCGGCGGCCGGGTCGCCAGACTGAATGCTCTGCACCAGATCCGCGTCCGTCGTGAACTCCGAGTTGGCCGGAATGCTGTCCCGCGTTGCTCCCTCACCCGTCGTTGGCGGCCCCGCCAAAGACTCGAACCCTCCCGCCGCGAAGGACCACTTTCCCGATACAAATCCGGGTCTCAGGTCACTTGTTATGGCAACTGTAAAGCAGGGTTCATCCATGAGCATACCCTGGGTTGTTCCTGTCCTGGCAGGAATCCCAAGGCATGGGCGGCCGGGCTGTCGAACGCCGCATGGAGCAAAGCATGACACAAGGATTCAAAGGCGCATTGAGCGCGATGGCGCCGGAATGCGATGCACACGGGGCGCGGCAGGCGACGGCGGCGGCCCGGGGGAGGAGAAATCCATGACGACCGCGAGAGGTCGCGTTGCGTCTTTCAGCGGTTTGCTGCTTCTGGGCCTCCTGAGCGCTTCCACCGTTTCCGGAGGAACGATCTACAATTTCGAGTCCTGCAACACAGTCTATCCCACCCCAATCGGGGTCTGGAACAACGGGCCTCCGACCGGCTGCGACGGCTGGTACACTCCTACAGGGCCAACCGCGCAGGGAACTGTGTACCCTTACAGCCTCCTCAATCAGGCGTTTGGCATTACGGCCGACCCTGCTGGCGGGAACTACGTCCTCGGTCTGACAGGCAATGGATCGGGTACGACCCAAACCTACGACCGCGCACAGCATGATTTCACCTTTTCGTCAGCCGCCGCATGGACCGTCACTTATGACCTCTCCGTTTTCAACGGGAACTCTTCAGGCAGCACTTACGATACGAACTACATCGGCGGCTTCAGCGTTCTCACCGCCGGTTTCAACAGTGCGCAGTCCGCTTTTATTGTTGATTACGCCTGGGACGACTCCTCGGCGAGTTCGACCTGGTCGCCGGTCTTCTGGATCTACGACGCAAACGGCGACCTCTTGAATCCCGATGGGGTCGTGGTGTGGACTGGGTTGAGCCAGAACCATTGGTACAGCGAGTCCACAGTTTTCGACGAGGATTCCAATCGAATCGTCCGAGTCTCCATCACCGATCTGACGGCGAACGCGACTGCCACCTTCGCGCCTGGCAATTGGTACATGGCTGGCGGCGCCGCAGGTGCTACGAGCGAGCCGAACGCCTTCCGGTTCTCGGGTTTGGGGCAGAACAACGCAGTCCTGGTCGACAACGTCAGCCTGAGTTCTGTCCCCGAACCGGCGACTTTCCTCCTGATGGGCGCGGGCATTATCGCTCTGATCGCCTTCCGGCGCCGGGGCCGGTTGAGCTGCGCCGTACCTTGCGCGGAGGACCATGGCAGATCACCCGTAGATGAGCCATAACACAGGGTCCCTGGGTCAGGGATATGCTACGTTCACCTTGCCGGCGGCCGTGTCTGGATACGGTGTATTCCGGCAGAGTGTGACCGGACGGCCAGATCAGGAAGCGGTGGCGCCATTCGCGACGGCCAACGCGGCTTCGAGCGCTCTCGTCTGGGATGACACCAACTTTGTCACCGCCGTGGCCATCGTTAACGCCGGCCCCGTCGCCGCAACGATTTCCATCACGCTTTAGGACAACAATGGAAACGTGGTGGGTACGTCTTCCGTGGCCCTGCCGCCGAACCAAAAAACGGAAGCTACTCTGCGGAGTCTTCCCGGCTTGGCGGGCATGGTGGGCTTGCGGCAGAGCTGAATTCTCCGCAACCTCCGGCAACGTGGCAGTGCCGGGCCTGCGGTTCGGCGGATCGGCTTTCACGTCCATTCCGGCGCAGCAATAACCGCTGGCAGATGGTCGGATACGGTGGTGT
Source organism: Bryobacteraceae bacterium (assembly GCA_049510065.1). Taxonomy (GTDB): domain Bacteria; phylum Acidobacteriota; class Terriglobia; order Bryobacterales; family Bryobacteraceae; genus CAWACP01. Next base: position 60,900 of record JBEKZH010000016.1, on the reverse strand, counting down.
CTACTGTCTGTCGCGCCCGGCGCAGGATGAAATCGCGCGTCCTACCGGTGCCCTATCATCACCAGCAGCGCGATCACGAGCACAATCGCAGCCACCAGCAGAGAGACCTTGACAACGCTCCAGGGGCGCTCGCCCTGCACTTCGCCGGTGCGCGCGTTGACCACAACCTGGTACAGCTTCCCGCCAAAACGATAGGCGCCGATCCAGACCGGCAGCAGGAGGTGGCGAAAGGTGGCGTTCGAGGTGGTGGTCTCCACGCCGAGAACGCGCTGCTCGTCCCCGCCGATGTCCTTCCTGACGTCACCTTCGATCACCTCGGCCATGGCCTGTTTCGCCTTTTCGAAGCCTTCGGGCAGTTCCACCTGATAGCGCTGCGCGCGGAAGCCGGCGAGATAAGCGGGTTCATAGGCGCATAGCGCCTCGAGATCCCAGGGCTGGAGAGCATTCAGGCGCGACTCGTGCACCGACCGCGTTGCCGCGATCAGCACGTTGTCGAATCTCCGTGTCACCCGCCCGGCTGCCGGATACCAGCGCGTGCGTTGCACCTGGCGCTCCCGCTGCACGGTGTTGCCGTTGCTGTCGGTCTCCGTGTAGTATTCGGTTTCCCAGTAGTGTTCCCCGCGCTCGCCGGTATAGCGGCTGTCGGTGTCGGCCGCCCAGTCCCAGAATGGAAGATACACGCCGGCGATGCCCTCCTGTTGCGCCATGCGTTTCAGGGCATTCGGAGCAAACCAGCGGGCAGACAGCCACTTCCGCACCCGCGCTTGCGCCTGATCCCTGGGGACCTTTGCCGGGAGCACGCCGTCGGGCGCAATCAGCGGGTTCGCGGCCCTCGGTTCCGCGACGATGGCGCCCGCGCAGAATGGACAAACCCCGGCCACTTCCGGCGGCTGGAACGCCACGACGCTGCCGCAGCCGTTGCAGGTAACCTCCAGTGCCCCGTCGCCAGGGGGCGTTCGCGGCACGTTGCCGGCTTCCGCCAGGCCTTCGTCGAGTGTATGCACGCTCACACTGGTGGCCGCTGGAGCCACCGCCTCCGTGTGGCCGCAGAAACGGCACTTCATCCCGCCCGATTGCGGGTCGAACTCCATGTCCGCCGAACACCCCGGACAGCGAAACTGTGGCGTCTTGCCGGAACTGGCCATATTCAGATTATGGGGTAATTCGGGGACGTTCACCTCCGTCCCCAAAATACGAGATTGGGGACGGAGGTGAACGTCCCCGAATTATTCCCAGAAACCTAATGCGACCGTGCGAACCGGCCGATGGAAGGTCGAGAGCATGGAGCGAGGAGCGTCCATAAGATCGGTTGCACCCGAGGAGCTGGCCGGAGTTCTCGCAGGTTACGGCGAAGACCCCGCGCTGGCCAGGCGACAACTGCGGAACCTGAGCGCTTGCGATCAGCCGGGATTCATCAGAATCGCCCTCGTGCACCTGAGTCATGGCAGGACGGGCCCGGCGGAAACCCATCTTTCCCATTTGCTCGGCGCGGACCGGGAATACGTGGACGTTCTTACGGACCCCGATCAACTTGCCGACGACGAAGCGGTGGCGGCGGCGGCGATGATGGCGCGCGGGGACAAGGAGTTTTACAGGAAGCTTCTGGAGTTGCGCCGAACCAGGGACGCGCGGCGCATCTTTCGGATTCTGCAACTCATCAACCAGGATGACCAGGCGATGGCCCTTGTCCCGTGGCTGCGCGATCTGGTGAACGATGAGAACTCGCGCCTTGCGTCCAAGGCGGCGATGATTCTGTCCCGGCTCACGAAGAACCCCATGGTAGTGGACAAGTTTCTCCGCTCCAGTGACGCCCGTGTACGCGCCAACGCGGTGGAAGGGCTCTGGGGCGGCAACATCGAAAGCACGCGGGCATTGCTGCGCACGGCTGCCAGCGACAGTAATCACCGGGTGGTTGCCAACGCCCTGGTGGAACTCTACCGCTCCGGGGACAGCATCGGCCGAGAGAAGATCGAGGAGCTGGCCGGCCATGAGGACGCGCAGTTTCGAGCGGCCATCGCATGGGCCATCGGGGAGATCGCCAGCCCCGATCTGCTTCCGACGCTACGGTTGCTCGAGCGCGATTCCACGTTGAGCGTACGCCTGAGAGCGGGCCGGACGGCTAAGCGCCTGCAGGGGGCGGCGGGCGAATCGACCCCCGGCGCAGCAGCCTGAGAGACCAGGCTATTGCACCGGCACGGATTCCGGCACGACGTTCCAGCCGTCCACTTCCACCACCTTCGGCCCGGGGCCTGCCTCCGATAGCCGCGAGGTGGCCGCGATCTCCCGCTTCTCGCCCGGCAGCAGCGCGATGTAGTTGTCCTGCCACAACACGGGCAGGATCTCCGCCTGAGGCACTTCCGGATTGCGCGACAGGCTCACCACTTTCAGATGCACCGAGAACGCGAGATGCCGGGTGGGGTTCTCGATGGTAACGTGCGTGATTCGGTCCGCGCCGGTTACCTCCGTGGTGGCGGCGACGCGCAGCTCCACGCGGGGCAGGGAATTGAGCGCAGTGAGATCCGAGAACGCTTTGTTGGGCGTGTGGAACCAGGTGGAATTGTCCCAGTCGTGAACGTCCTCTCTGGTGGAGAGCCAGTAGAAGTTCGAGCTCACCACTTTGCCCGCGGCATCGGCGAGAGTCAGCCGCACGAAGTATGCCGGGCTCAGGTCCTTGATTTCCGGGATCGCGAAGAGCGTGCGCACGCCGTCGGCGAAGATGTCGACGGCCGCCTCCCGCGAATACTTTTCGCTCATGTTCAGGTTGTAGACCTTCGCCGTCGCCTTCAGGCCCTGGAAATCCTGGTAATACGAATTGACCACAGCGACGGAATGGTCGTCGTAGGAATACTGGATGTGCAGCGGCTCGCAGCCCTTCTTCGCGCCGAAGTAGGACCCGCCGGGACGCAGATAGTAGTCGTACAAGTGCCAGATCATGGAGGGCCAGGCGTTGTTGAGCATCCACTGGATCACTCCGGTGGCGCGGTATTTGTTCCTTCCGAAGGCCTCGAACATGGCGCGCTCGCCCTCGTAGCCCATCACCTGGGCCTTCGTGGCGAACTCCTCGAGGCTGGCGGATGGTCCGTAGCGCTGGTTCAGCGCCGCGCGGAACACCCTCAGATCTTTGAACACGCCGCCACCCGCGTGATAATCCCACCACGAATCGATGGGCCAGAGATGGTCCTCGGGCAGCATGCGGCGCAGGCTGTCCACGGGTGGGATGGCCGGGCCGGGGCTGGTTTCGGTGTTGAAGCCATGCGCGCCGCCGCGGTGCTGGTCGAGCAGCCAGTAGCTGGGCGCGACGTATTCGTACGGGCCGGTCATCTTCACGCCGGTGGCTCCCGTCACCGTCGTCGGTTTTTCGGTAGCCGACGATTCATACGGGTTCGGCCAGTTGAGTTCTTTGAGAATGCCGATGTATATCTTTTCGATTTCCGGCGGCGGGGGATTGTCGCTGCCGTTCATCCAGTTGAAAACCGAGGGATGGCTGCGCAGGCGCCGGATCTGATCGCGCAACGATTCGGCCGCCACCAGCCGGTCTTCGTCGTCCCAGTCCGGCCAGTGCTCCCAGTGGTCGCAGCAGCACCAGCCGGCCATCACCAGGATTCCGTACTCGTCGGCGAGCCGCAGGAAGTTGTCGTCCTCGATCTTGCCTTCCAGGCGCACCGCGTTCAGATTCAGATCGCGGACGTACTTCAGCTCGTCCTCCTGGCGCTGGGGCGAGGCGCGGAGCAGCATGTCGAAGGTCCAGCCGCCGCCGCGAATCAGGATGCGGCGGCCGTTGATGCTGAAGATCCTGTGGCTCTGCGGAATGGGCTGGCCGGTGATGGTCAGCAGGTCATCCGTAGAGCTCTCCAGCTCGCTGGTTATCTCGCGAATGCCGAACCGCGTCTCGCTCCGGTCCGATACCGCGCCGCCGGTTTCAAACTCCAGCTTGAGCCCGTACAGGTTCTGCGGGCCCACCTGCGCCGGCCACCACAACCGCGGGTTTGCCAGGTTGATTGGATCGAGCGTCACCACCCTGGTCTCGTTCTTTGCCAGAGCCACCGGCTGTGTGAACTGCGCGTCTTCAATCTGCCCCTTCAGCAGACCCTTCAATGGGCGGCCGGTCTCGTTGTGCAGCTCCGCGGTGACGGTAAGGTGCGCCTTGTCGACGGCGGGCAGGTCCAGTTTCGTAATCACCTGCGGGAAGCGGATGGTCACCGGGCCGCTGCTGGTCAGGTACACGTCGCGCCAGATGCCCATTCCTTTGTCCGGCGGCGCGGGGTTCCAATCCACGAAGGTTATCGCAAGGTCGTCGGGTGTGGGAGGAAACACCTCGACGGCGAGAGCGTTGGGCTTGCCAGCTAGCACGATGCCGGTGACGTCGAACTCGAAGAGTCTCCAGGAGCCGGCCATTTTGTCGGAGCTGGCGATCTGGCGGCCGTTGAGCCAGACGTTCGCGCGAAAGTTGATGCCGTCGAAATGGAGCTGGATTCGCTTCCCCGCGTACTCCGCCGGCGCCGTGAACTGCGTGCGATACCACCAGGACGAACGAAACACGCTGTCGGGCGGCATGGGGATGTTGGAGAAGTTTTCGCCGATCGGGTAAGTGGTTCCCGGAATCGCGCGCAGGTTCGTGCCGAAGGTGGGATCGGTGTAGACCTGATCGGCCACCAGCGCCGCCATCACTGTGGAGGGCACGGTGGCCTTGTAGGAGTGTCGAGGGTGGAACGGGGTGCCGGCCAGAACCTCGTCCTGGTTCTTCGCGTCGGCGGAGGGCTGGATGTACCATCCGCTGCTGAGCGGCAGCCTGGAATCGGCCGCGTTCACAGAGGCGAGGAGCGCGGACAGCAGAATGAGATGTTTCAACTTTCCTCCTCGGCCGGGATCGAGAAATCCACCAGCTCGCCGCGAAAGCCGCGGGTCTTCCATGCGCCGAAAGCGATGCCGGCCAGCATCCAGATGGCGCCGGCGATCTGCGCAGTGCGGCTCAGGTTCAGCCACAGCAACAGGCAGACCAGGAACCCGATCACCGGTGGGATCAGGTTCGCCAGTTTCTTCTCGCGTTCGCGCACGTAGTAGCGCACGAACGCTGCCAGATTGACACCCATGAACGCAATCAGCGCGCCGAAGTTCAATAGCTCTGCGCCGAGACCGAAGTCGCGAATCGCCAGGGCGCCCGCGAGCGCGAAGCCGCCCACGAACAGCACGTTATTGCGCGGGATGCGGCGCTTCGGCTCGATAGCCCCGAAAAACGATTTTGGCAAAGCATTACTGCGCCCCATGCCGAACAGCAGGCGCGCCGCGCCGAGTTGCGCGCCCATGCCGGAGCCGAAATTCGCCACTACCAGCGTGAAGCCGACCACCGCCAGCAACGGCCCCCAGGCCCGGCCCGCCGCGTAGACGAACGCCGTGGTCTCGTCCGGGAACGGCTGCGATGCGGGCCACAGCAACTGTGCCGCATACACCTCCAGCGCGGAGAGAAAGCCGATCACCACGCACGTCAGCACCGTCGCCAGCAGGATATTCCGGCGTGGGTTTTCCGCTTCTTCCGACAACGTGGAGATGCCGTCGAACCCGATGTAGGTGAGCACCGCGATGGAGGTGCCGCCGAGCACCGCGCCCGTGTTGAACGTCGCCGGATCGTAGAACGGCCGCGTGAAGAACGCGACGCCGTCGTGCGCGCCGCCGAAAATATAGCGCGCGGCGGCGACGAAGAAGATAGTGATCACCACGCCCATTCCGGCGGCGAGTCCGGCGTTGATGCGCGCGGAGGTGCGGACGCCCAGCACGTTCAGCCACGTGAACACCAGCGCCACAAAGACGGCCCAGCCCCAGTAGGGGATGGCCGGGGCGAAGACGTGCGCCTGCTGGCTGATCCAGATGATGCAGATCAGGGGATTGAGCATGTAGTCCATCACCATGCTCCACCCGGTGACGTAGCCCAGCGCGGGATTGATCTCCTGGCCCACGTAGGTGAACGCCGAACCGGCGCTCGGGTAGGCGCGCGCCATCCTGCCATAGCTGATGGCGGTGAACAGCATGGCCACCATGGCAATCAGGATGGTTGTGACCACGTGGCCGCGGCCGCGGTTGCTCAGCACGCCGAAAACGGACATCGGCGCGGTCGGCTGAATCACAATGACCCCGTACAGGACGAGGTCCCAGAGAGTGAGCGCCCTGCGCAGCTTTGGCGCGGTGCTGGTTTCAGGCATTCAGGAGTAATTCAGGCCACGGATAAATAACGGGCTTTCAATCTGTGTTCATCGGTGTTCATCGGTGGCTAACCTCAGAAAATGAACTTCAACGCCAATTGCATGATACGCGCATTGTGCGCCGCATTGGGGACCAGAAAACCGGGGCAGCCGGAGCCCGTCGGACACGTCAGCGTAGCCACGCCGTTCAGTGTGCCCAGCTCGGTGTGATTGAACACGTTGAAGCCCTCCGCCCGGAGCTCAAAGTAGCGGCCCTCGGTGATGGGGAAGCGTTTGAACAGACCCATGTCGAAGTTGGTTCGCGACGGGTTGGTGAGGATGTTACGTCCCGCATTGCCGAAGGTGAGGCCCGTGGGCAGCGCGAACGCGGCCGGGTTGAAGAGCATGCCGGCCGGCACGTTCTTATACGGGTCTCCCACTACGTCGACAAAGGAGCCCGAAGCGATCCCGTTGCCCACGCCGGCGTTATCCGTGTACTGGCCGTTGAGCACGCTGAACGGCGTGCCGGTTTGCCAGCTCACCAGCCCGGACAACTCCCAGCCGCCCAGCCACCGATGCATGGGCCCACTCGCGAACAGCGGCACTTCGTAAACGTAGCCGATGTTCAGAATCTGGCGCTGGTCGAAATTCGAGTCGGCGCGCGAGCGGCGCAGGTTATAGGAATCGACGAAGGTGGTGTCATAGCGGTCCGACGAGTTGTCGATGGAGTGGCTCCAGGTATAGGCGATGTTGAACTGGAACTTCGCTCCGGTGCGGCGCACCGCCACCTGCATGGCGTCGTAGCTGGAATTGGCCCCGTTTTCGAGCGACGTAATATCGCCGAAACCCGCGTAGTGGCGGTACGGGTTCGCGTCGTTGCCGCAGGCCACCGACAGATTCACCGCGGCCTGTCCGGTGAGGGCGATCCCGTTCACGACGCCCGTCTGGCAGTCCTGGTCTGAGATGGCCTGCCCCGGCTGGTAGGGATTCGCGCTTGCCGGCAGCGCCTGCAACTGATTGATGTCCCGCTGGAGGGTCAGATGCGTCCCCTTGTTGCCGACGTAGGACACGGTAGCCACGGTGTCGCGCATCACCTGCTGCTGCAGGTCCACGTGCCTTTGCTGAACGTACGGCCATTGCGCGCGCGCCGGTATGGCGGCCGGGTTGAGCGGGAATGACAGCGCTCCCCCGCCGCCGATGTTCGTGTAGCCGACGATGTTGTACTGCGTGGGGTTCAGTACCGCCGGGGGGCTGTTTTCCAGCGATTCGGTGTTGCCCTCGTTGCCGTTGGTCATCTCATAGAAGATGCCGTATCCACCGCGCACCGCCGTTTTGCCGTTTCCGAACACATCCCACGCGAATCCGACACGCGGCGCCGGGTTGAACAGGTGTCCCTTCAGGCAGCCGGCCGGAACGCCGCTGGCGCCGCATTGCACCATCCCATCGAACGGGTTGCCCACGCCGGGAATGATGGCCCCGGCCTGGCCGGTGACCGAGCCGTCCACGTCGATCACGGGAGCGTTCGCGGCGCTGTAAGAGCCCGGGACGAAGCTGTACGCCTGCTTGAACTTTTCCCGGTATGTGCCAAACATGCTGACGCGCAGCCCCAGGTTCAACGTCAGGCGGCGGCTCACGTGCCAGTCGTCCTGGAAATACGGCTCGAAACTCTTCGCCCGGTTGTAGTATTTGAGCTTCGCGTTCCATTGTTGGTACGACGCGATGCGGCCGGTGAGCAGGTCCGCGAATGCGTTGCCCGTGCTGACCGGAGAACTATTGCTGAACGAGAGGATCCCTTCCACGTCGGCGCCGCTGGACATCTCGTTCTTCTGCCGGGCCGTGAAATCGAAGCCCACGAAGAAGTTGTGGTTGCCGGCGATCTTCGCTACCTGATCGCGGTACGAGTACGTCGGATTGGCGTTGTTCCACGGGAAGTAGCCGGGATCCTCGCCCCATCCGCCGCCGCTGTTGTACGCCGAGTTGCAGCAGAGCGAGACACCTGGCAACAAACCTCCGAAGCCGTTGTTGAACAGACCGGTCATGTCCATGCTCGAAGGGCGATTCACGTTCCCGACGGCGTTGAGCGTGATGTGATCGGTGGTGTAGCTGAAGGTGGCCTCATTCAGCAGCGTTGCCGAAATATTGTTGGTCAGATGAAGCACTCCGCTGACGCCCGGCCCGATGAAGCTGGTCTCGACGGTGGGGAAGCTGGCAGTGCCGGAAGCCCACAGCGTGGTGGGCGTGATGGTCTCCCACGAATCGTGGATGTAACGGGCGAACAGCCGGACGCGGTCGTTGAAGTTCTGGTCGACCCTCACCAGCTCCTCGCGCCAGTTCGTCGGCGTAGCCGGAGCCGCGTTAAAGAAGGAGCCGGCCGCATTCGGCGACGGAATCAAAGCGCCGATAATCGCCTGTGCGTTGGCATTCACGGGGACCTGATTGTTCGGGAAAGGGTTGCCCGTTGCCGGATCCACGGGGCAGTCGGGGCCGGGGCAAACGTCGTTGAAATTGCCGCCGCGCTCGGCTACGGATGGCACCGTCTGGTTGAAGTCCTGGCCGGGAACCACCTCCTTGCGCCATTCCTGGCTCCAGAAGAAAAAGGTCTTGTCTCTCGCGGTGTTGAACAGCTTCGGAATCCAGACGGGCCCGCCCAGGGTGTAGCCGAAATCGTTCTTCTTGTACTCGGGCCGGTCGGTCAGGAAGGGGTTGCGCGCGTTCATCTTTTCGTTGCGGAAGAACTCGAACAGGTCTCCGTGGAACTCCTTCGTGCCCGATTTCGTCACCGCCTCCACGGTTCCGGAGCCGTTCCTGCCGTACTGCGCGCCGTAGTTCGACGTCAGCACCTTCACTTCGGCAATGGCGTCGATGTTGGGATACACGTTGAGCGTGGCGTTACTGCCGTTGTCCATGGTCTCGCCGCCGTCCACCTCCCAGTTGTTGTATTCCGTGCGGCCGCCGTTGACGCTCATGGAGACGTTGCCGTACACGCCCACCGCCGCTTCGTCCTGGCCGCTCTGGTTGCTGACGCCCGGAACCAGCGTGATGAGCTGGGCGAAATTGCGGCCGTTGAGGACGGTCTGGCTGATCTCCTTGCCGGTCACCGTGCCCGCAAGTTCGGACGATTCGGTCTCCACCTGCGCGACGCCCGTGCCTTCCACCGTAACCGCCGTCCTGACGTCGCCCACGGTGAGGGTTGCGTCCACACGGGTTCTCTGGGCGATGCGCAGCACGATGTCCTTCGCCTCGAACTGCTTGAAGCCGCTGGCGGTGACCGCGAGATTGTACCGGCCCGCCGGCAGGGCGGCCACCAGGTACTCGCCCTCGGCATTGCTGGTTGTCCGCAGCGTCGTACCCTGCCCCTGGCTGACGATGGCGACTTCCGCATTCGGCACTACCGCTCCGGTGTTGTCCCGCACGGTACCCGTGATTGCGCCGGTGTCCTGCGCCAGTCCCGCGGTGGCGAGAAACAGGCCCGCCAGCAGGACATTCATCCTTGTCCCGATCGATTTCATGGACTAACCTCCTTCCGGGCCGTTGCCGGCCGAACATTGATTGGGTTTATTAAACGGCATCAATATTGTCCTGTCAAGGGAAATCGTTGTGTGGTACGATCAGGCTCAAAGTGGCCGTGAGCAGCACCGAACAGTCCGTTACCGAACAGGCCCCCAGGGCGCAAACGGTCACCATGCGGGACGTGGCGCGCGAGAGTGGTTTCTCCCCGACCACCGTTTCCATCACCCTGAACGACGCGCCGCTGGCTCGCTACCTGCCGGCCCATACCAAAGCGCGCATCAAGCAGGCCGCGAGGAAGCTGGGGTACCGGCCGAATCCGTTCGCGCGCTCGCTGGTGAGCAAACGAAGCCAGCTCATCGGGGTGATGGTATTCGACATTATGGACCCGTGGTGTACGCCCATCCTCCGCGGGGTGGAGAAGACTCTGTACGAATCTTCCTACGTGACCATCTTCACGGACAGCCACAACGACCCGGCCCGGTTCGAGCGTTATCTCGAGATGCTGCTCGACCGGCGCGTGGAGGCGCTGGTGATCGTGGCGAACTGGCTTTTCCTGGACATCAACGTCCTCGGCGACCTGCGCAAGCGCGATGTCCCGACCGTGCTCATCGGACCCGAGCTGGGCATTTCTTCCATCAGCTCCGTGGTGCTGGACAACGAGGCTGGCGCTTACCAGGCATTGCAGCACCTGTTCGAGCTGGGGCATCGCGATATTGCCTTCATTCGCGGCCCGGAGCCACTATCGGATACCGGTCCGCGCTGGAAGGGAATTCGCTCGTTCGCGGATTCGGTTGGCCTGAAGCTCGATCCGGAGCTGGTGCTCGATCTGCCGGAATCGGCCGATCCAATGTCCAGTTTCGCAGGCGGACTCACGCTGGTGGAAGAGTTGCTGCGCCGCGGCCGGCGCTTCACGGCGCTGATGGCGTTTGACGACATGACCGCGCTGGGTGCGATGCGAGCGCTGGCACATGCCGGCATTGCGGTGCCCAGGCAGTGCTCGGTGATCGGCTTCGACGACATCGCGCCGGCATCGCTGGCCACCCCGGCGCTCACCACCATACGCCAGCCCACCGAACTCATGGGCTCTCTGGCGGCGGGTCGCGTGATCGAGGAGGTTCTGGCGGCCCACAAGGGCGGGAGCTTCAAGCCAGTCCATCACAAGGTAAGCCCGGAACTGGTGGTGCGGGAATCCACGGCGCCGCCGCCGCTCGCGTGAAGTCGCGAATCGCACGGAACTGCGAGCGCCCCACGGAAGTCGCCAGCACGGATCACCTTCCTGATGCCCGCCTTTTGCCCTCGAACGACGGATGCGCTGTTCGCAGCCGGACTATATCGGGACGACGATTTTGAACCATAGCTTATCGCCACCGAACCGATTCCGCACCAGCGTCTCGTGCTGCCATTGCGCGATAAACGTCATGTGGCGCTTGTTCGTGTACGCAACACTCGGCCCGAATGCTAAAACCTGTCCCGTGCGGCCCGCGGACCACAAACCCGGCGCTGCGGCCAGTACCCTGCCCGCCACGGTATCGTCAGTCAACTGCTTAAGCGCATAGCCACTGACGCCGATCGACCACGCGCCAATGTGTCTGCCCACCACGTAATCCGCGTGGAATTCATCACCGGAGTGGTAGTTCGTCCGGGCATTCGTCGTTTTTGTGTTGTACATCAGCTTGGCTGAGGTTTCCCAACCGCCTTTCGGGAAACAAGTGAAGGCAAACACGGGTTCGAAGCTCAGATAGTTGGCGCCAATCGAGACGCGCGGATCGTTTTTGTCAAAGTGGCCGGTGGGGACGCCGACGTCCAAACCGGCTACGGCGGACCAACGCTCCCGATGCCAGCCCAGAATCAGAGGATCGACGATCAGATCGCCGATGCCAACCCGGCTGTTCCTGCCCCCAAGGTCCATGGATTGACTGACCACCGGCGCGATGACGTGCACGCCCCAATCGGCACCGAACACTTTGAACCTGGTGACATGGACGAATCGAACTGCATCGAACACGGCGCTGACGGACGGCTTGCTTCCGCCGAGCCTGACTTGGTCGCCGAGACCGTCGCGAAGCTGGCCCGTGTAATAACCAAAGTAGTCAATGAAGTAGGTTCCTTGTGGCGGGAGGGCTCCGGCGAACCAATTCTCGGCTCCGTTGGGATACTGATCTCCGCCCTCCTTCGCGACCATCGCTGGCATGGCGACGCTAATCGCAAGAATAACGATGGATTGCCTAATGATGCGTTTCATATGCTCGGTTACTCCTGTGTTCCGATGTTTTCCGATGTCTCAGGACTGCCCGTCGACGAGCCCGCGAAGCTGGGTCACCATCGCACGCACCGACGCGGATTGAGCGGTGAGCTCCTGGCTGGCCGCCGCACTTTCCTCCGCGCTGGCGGCCGTCTCCTGCGTCGTTTGTTCAATCCTCGCTACCGCTTGTGAAATGAGATCGATGCCACGAACCTGCTCGGCCGTCGCCCCATCCAGTTGATCGGTCAGTTGCACGACCTGTTTCGCGAGCTGAGAATTCGTGGCCATTGCCTGCGCGCATTGATCCACGGCGACCTGCCCCTCCGCCGTTTTGCCAATGGACTCCTGAATCAGGGTGGAGGTGTCTCTGGCCGCGTCCGCGCTGCGGCGAGCGAGGTTGCGAACCTCGTCCGCGACCACCGCGAACCCCATGCCGGATTCACCGGCCCGGGCCGCTTCCACGGCGGCGTTCAGAGCGAGAATATTCGTCTGAAACGCGATTTCGTCGATCGTCTTTATGATCTTCGAAACCTTTTCGCTCAAATGCCTGGAGTCCTTCATCCAGCGGACCAGTTGGCCCATACTTCCATCCATTACCTGGAAGCTGGTTCCCGCTTCTCGCATCACGCCCGCGAGGGTCGATGTTTTTTCTTTATTCCTGTGCGCGACCTCGGTGACCTCTCGCGCCGCTGTGGAGGCCTCTTCGATCGAGGCGGCCTGCTGCGAGGACCCTTGAGCGACGGACTGAGAGGTCTGCGCAATCTGGGAGGACGCTGCCACGAACTGGTCGGCCGAGCCGGCCAGTTCGGAGACAATGTCGCGGATCAATCGCGAGACTTTCACGGCAATGACCAAAACCGCGCAGACCGTACCGCCGAGCATGATCAGCCCAAACAGCGCTAAATAGACCTGGATCGTTCGCACCCCCGCCAGGAATTCCTTTGCCGGCAACTTCGCGACGATGGTCCACGCTTTCTTCTGTGAGCGGCGAAAACGAGCTATGGTGGCCGTTCCCTCAGATTCGTACTGCAGGGATCCCGCGCCACGCGACAGCATTTCACGGCCAAAGTCCGTTTTGGCGATATTCAGAGTCATGATGTTCGCCGGATCAGGATGCGCCAGGACGGCTCCGCTACCATCGAACATGTACAAGTACCCGGTCTGGCCAACGCGGTGGTTCCTGACGAAGTTATCCGAGAAATCGGATAACTCAATCGGAGTCCCCAATATGCCCACCAACCGGTCTCCCACCTTGATCGGCGCGGTGAGGAGCGTCACCGGCCTGCCCGTCGCAGGCGACTTCATGACCTCCCCCATCCAAACTTCTCCCTGGCGTGCATGCGCGACATTTGCGCGGAAGCCTTCAATCGATGTCAGATCGAAGCCGACGGATTTGCCGCCGATGGAATCGAGAAACTCCTTGCCGTTCTGGTCGGCCAGGAATATATTCTCGTAGAATGGCGACCGGCGTTGAATCCGCGTCAGCGTCTGTTCGGCTTCCGCGAGTTGGCGATCCGTACAGGCGGCCGCCAGCGATTCGAGTTCGCTGAGGTTGATGGCATCCCGCTCCCGGGCGCCAATCCACAGATCCAGGGCCTCGGCGGTATTCTCGACAATGCGGTCCAGTTCTTCATCCGCCTGCGCGGTGAGCGCGTGAGAGGAGACGAAGTAGACCGTAAATGTCAGACCGAGAGTGGAAGCAACGAGGACCGTCGATGTCCATAGTGCGAATCTGGCGCTCAGCGAGAGTCTTTTGTTGGCCATATAAGTCTCCTCCTGTTGTTTGCCCCTGGGCCCCGGCGCCAGGTTCTCGCAGTTGCCTGTCGACTGCGTGGCTTTGGCTGCGGCATCACCCGAGAGACATATCGGACAGGCGGTTCGTTCCGATAGCAAGGTTGCGATCGTGTGAATGATATGACAGGAGCGTCAGCGTTCGTCAGGGATCTCCCGGGAGGCCGACGGGACGACGACCCCATCGTCTCGCTCAAGACAGGGACTGATGAGGAAAGAAGTGGACTGGCGGTGGACCGGGTGATCGAGGAAGTTCTGGCGGCCCACAAGGAGGTGCCGCCAGGACGGCCCATCACAAGGTAAGCGCGGAGCTAAACGCACCGTCGTAAGTGATTGCAAACCCGCTCCATGACTGTCGCGGCCTGGAAGCGTCGGGTGCCTCAATTTCAGCCAGAATGTCTGAATTCCAGACACCCCCCGCGAGGAATCGTCCACGAGGCAGCCACTTACCAAGGCAGGAAACTTGCTCATATCTGTGGTGGAGAAGGAGGTTGTTGTGAAGGCGATTATGATTGCCGACGATCGTCCCGAGACGCGCGACCGCGTGCGCGGGTACCTCGAGTCCCGGGGATATGATGTTTTCGGCGCGGGCAATGGCCATGCCAGGGGCACCCCGCTGGAGGGTCACGCCGATGTGGTGCTTCTTGATCTGGAGGCGCCGGTGAACGGACACAACCCGTATGTTCCGATCATTTCCGTCACCGGGTTCGCCAGGCACGCCGACTCGCCCAACGGCACTGGCTCTGACGACTTTGTCGACTTCCGCGCTTTGCGGGAGAAAGTGTCGGCTCTTCTGCGCGCCAGAGCGGAAAGCGCTGCGCCCGCGCGCTAGGGCTTTGACCGCGTGATCGTGTGCTCTTACGGGATACCGCTCCCTTACGGTCACGGCTCAGTTCCGAGCCGCGCGCGTCAGCAAGCGGTTTCCAAAGCACACCGAATAATGCGGTCAAAGACCTAGTCGGCCTCGGCATCGGCTTCGCCGAGAATCCGATACAGCGTCGCCCGGCTGATGCCGAGCGCCTCCGCCGTCCGCACCTTGTTGCCACCCAGGCGCTCCAGAACGCGCCGGGCATGCCTGTGCTCCACGTCGGCGAGAGTGAGAAGCGTCTCCTCGTCCGCCGGATCCCGGCCTGGCGAAGCGGCCTGGCGTATCTGCGCGGGCAGGTCGTGCACGTCGATGGTCTCCTGCTGGGCCATCATGGACGCACTGCCCAGCACGTTTTCCAACTGCCGCACGTTGCCTGGCCAGGAGTATTGCGAGAGCAGCGCCTGCGCGCGCCGCGTGAGGCCGCGAATCTCTTTGTTGTATTGCGCGCGGAAGCGTGAGAGGAAGTGGCGGTAGAGGAGCGGCAGATCCTCCTTGCGGTCGGCCAGCGGCGGCAACTTCAGCTCCACCATGGAAAGCCGGTAGTAAAGATCTTCGCGGAACGTCTTCTCCGCGATCATCTTCGGCAGATCGCGATTGGTGGCGGCCACTACCCGGACATCCACCTTGCGCACCGAGGGCGATCCGACGCGCTGAATCTCCTGGCTCTGCAGGACGCGCAGGAGCTTGCTCTGCGTGGACAGCGGCATGTCGCCAATTTCGTCGAGGAAGACGGTGCCGCCGTTGGCGTACTCGAACAGGCCCATGCGGTCCTGGGTGGCGCCGGTGAAGGCCCCCCGGACGTGCCCGAACAGTTCGCTCTCGAAAAGCGTTTCCACAACCGCGGAACAATTGAACACCGCCATGTGGTGTTTCGATCCCGGGCTCAGCTTGTGCAGGGCCTGGGCCACCAGCTCCTTCCCGGTTCCGGTGGGTCCGGTGATCAGCGCCGTGCGGAAATGCGGGGCGACGCGGCGTATGGCGTCAAACACCTCGAGCATCAGCGGACTGCGCCCCACGATGTTCTGAAACCGCGAGGCTTCCGCCAGTTCGCCTTCCAGCTCGGCGGCGCGATGCCGCTGCCTTGCGCCGTCCAGCAGCGCCGCCAGACGCGCGCGCAGAGTGGCGATGGAAACGGGCTTGGTCAGGTAATCGCAGGCCCCCTTGCGGATCGCTTCCACGGCGCAGTCGGTGGAATAGTTGCCGGTGAGCAGGACGACGTCGGTGGAGGGATCGAAGTCGATGATGCGCTGGAGAAGCTCCATCCCGCCGAGCCGCGGCATGGCCAGATCCAGCAGCACGATCTCCGGGCGCTTCTCGCGAACCAGCCGCCACCCGTGTTCGGGATCGGTGGTGACGACGATGGCAACGCCAGGCTGGGTCAGCGCCTCCTGGACCAGTTCCAGACTGTCCGGCTCGTCGTCGATCGCCAGGATCGTGACTGCCGCGAGCGGTGTGCCTGACATTTCGCGACTATGCGACTACTATGCTACGTCTTTTGTGCAGCCGCCAGCAGCCTCTGGATCTCGCTGCGCAGCCACCGGAAGTCCACCGGCTTGGTCACGTAAGCATCGAACCCGGCCTGCAGAGCTTTGTCGCGACCCCCATTCTGCGCAAACGCGGTGACGGCGACGGTGGGCGTGGCCGACAACCGCCGATCCTCGCGGAGATGCTGCAGGACCGCGAATCCGTCCAGACGCGGCATCTGCAGGTCCAGCAGAATCGCATCCGGATTATCCCTGCTGGCGCTCAGAAGAGCCTCCCGGCCATCGCGAGCCTCCAGCACCTGGAAGCCCCACGCTTCCAGAAGGTCGCGCAACATTTCACGGCCATCGGCGTTGTCGTCGGCGACGAGGATCCTGGGCATTGGACGCCAGGTCAATGTGCAGATAGAGTTCCAAACCGCCGTCTACAGAGGCAGGCGGAGCGTGAAGCAACTGCCTTTCCCGGGCTCGCTCTCCACCCAGATCTTCCCGCCGTGACTCTCCACCAGCCGCCGTGTGATGGCCAGGCCGAGCCCGGTCCCTTCCCGCACGCCGCTGGTGGTCTCGCCGGCCTGGTAGAACTCGCCGAAGATCGCCTCCTGTTCCTCGCGCGGAATGCCAATGCCATTGTCGATCACCGAGACTTCGACGGATTGCTCCGAGCTGCTGGCCCGAATCTCGATCCGGCCGTCCTCGGCAGTGAACTTGACCGCGTTGCTCAGCAGGTTAAACAGCATCTGCTTGAAACGGGTCCGATCGGCAACCAGCGCGAGATCCGCCTCCACCGAGTGTCCTATCGTGATGTTCTTCGCGGCCGCCAGCGGGGTGATCGTCTCCAGCACTTCAACCAGAGCTTCCATGGCCGGGAAGTACTCCTGGTGAAGATCCAGCCTGCCCGCCTCGATCCTCGACAGGTCGAGGAGATCGTTGATGAGCGAGAGCAGGTGCCGGGCGGACCGGCTGATCCGCTCGACGTAGTGGCACTGCTTCTCGGTCAGCCTGCCCGCCACCTGCTCGGCCATCAGGTCGGCGAAACCGGTGATGGAGTGGAGTGGAGTCCGCAGTTCGTGGCTGACGCTGGCCAGGAACTCGCTCTTGAGGCGGCTGGCCCGCTCCACTTCCCGATTGCGCGCCTCCAACTCTGCGGCCAGATCCTCCACCTTCTTGCGCGTCTCAACTCCATCGGTTACGTCCGTTAGGATTTCCAGCACATCCGGCGGTTCGCCCGCTTCGGCCGGCAGCGGCAGGAGGCAGAGGCGATAGTAAGTGACGCCCTGCGAGAACCCGGCGAAAGCGTACTCGGCATCGATATGCGGCTCGCCCGTTTCTATCACCCGCCGGAAAAGATCGAGAATGCCGGCTTCTTCGGCGTGAGGGAGGTAGTCTTCCACGCGCAATCCCGTGAGGTCCATGCTGTGGTAGGGCTCATCGAGCC
This sequence comes from Bryobacteraceae bacterium, assembly GCA_049510065.1. GTDB lineage: Bacteria > Acidobacteriota > Terriglobia > Bryobacterales > Bryobacteraceae > CAWACP01. Next base: position 43,400 of record JBEKZH010000016.1, on the reverse strand, counting down.
GTTCCTGAAACGGCCGGTTCGCCCACTTGACCCGCAGCGTGGCCCCGTCGATGACGGCGATGCCATCGGGCGCGTTCTCCACTACCAACTGAAAGAGCTGGCGCTGGGAATCGATCGCGGCGAACAGGCGTTCGCGTTTCTCCCGCAGCCGCTTCTTCTCGGTGATGTCCCGGACGATCTTGGAAAACCCCTCCAGCTCCCCGTGTTCGTCGTGCAGGGCGGTGATGGAGATGCTTGCCCAGAATCGCGTGCCGTCTTTGCGGACCCTCCAGCCCTCATCCTCGAAGCACCCCAGAGTTCTGGCCACGTCCAGCCCGTGGGCGGGCTTGCCGGCGGCGATGTCTTCGGGCGTGTAGAGGCACGAGAAATGCGAACCGATGGCCTCCTCCGCGGTGTATCCGTTGACACGCTGCGCGCCTTCGTTCCAGCGCACGACGGCGCCATCCGGATCCAGCACAAGGATGGCCTGGTCGCGCATACTCCCGCTGAGCTGGAGCCGGTTGTTCACGCCGCTGATTTCGGTTCGAGGTGGGGTGGCCATGACGGCCTTCACTGGATATTCTATGCGAGTTCGCGCGCCGCCGCTCGCAGCCGGTTCGGCGATATACTGAACCCGAAAGTCAGGGCGCATGCCGGCTCGTTTGAAGAACTTCTGGCAGAGGATCACCGACGGAGTGGAACTCCAGCAACTCTGGGTGCAGTTTCGCGCCGAGGCGCGGGCCGGCTACGACTTGTATTCGAAAGAAGTGGGCTGGGAGGCCTGGGAAAAGCATTGGTACAAGGGCCGATTCCTGCGGCTGGCGCGGGCGCTGTTTTGGGCGATGATGGTGAAGCTATCGCCCGCCCGTCGCGTGCTGTTCCTGATTGCGCTGGTGCTGCTGGCCTTCCCACACCTTGAATTCAACGTCGGGGATTCGCAGATCAGAATCGACGGGCTGACCTTCTTCGGCGGCGTTGCGCTGCTGATTCTGCTGTCGCTCGAGCTTGCCGACCGCGTCACCATGAAGCGCGACCTCGAGATTGCCCGCGAGATCCAGGGCTGGCTGATGCCCGCCGCGCCGCCGCAGGTTCCCGGCATGGACATCGCCTTCTCCACCCGGCCCGCCAACACCGTGGCCGGCGACTACTACGACGCGTTCTTCCGCCCGACCAGCCCGGAACGGTTGCTGGTGGTTGTGGCGGATGTCGCGGGCAAGAGCGTTCCGGCCGCCCTGCTGATGGCCACGGTGCAGGCGAGTTTGCGGACTCTGGCCGCCGGACCCTTTCCGCTGCTCGAAGTGATTGGACTGCTCAATCGATACCTGTGCGCGCAGAATCCGGAGGGACGGCGCTTCACTACCGCGTTTCTTGCGGAGATCGACCCGGCCAGCGGCGATTTCGCGTATGTGAACGCGGGGCACAACTGGCCCGTGCTGCGGCGCGCTTCGGGCGCGGTGGAACGGCTGGAAACGGGAGGGCTGCCCCTCGGGATCAAACCGGACGCCGTTTATGAATCCGGCGTTTGCACGCTCGCCGCCGGCGACCTGCTGGTGATTTTCACCGACGGGCTGGTGGAGGCCGAAAACGACAGGCAGGAAGAATACGGAGAACCGCGGATGTTCGATGTGATCGCCGGTCTGGGGGCAGGGAACGCGGCCGAGGCGCTGGGCAAACTCACGGCGTCTGTGAACGCATTTGTGGGCGTGGTGCGCCAGCACGACGACATCACTTGTTTGGTGCTGCGAGCTTTCGCGCCGGGCGCTTCGGTGAACGGGTGAGTCGGGAATGTCGCACGCCGTTGGCTATGAATGATCGTTTCAACTCGGAGGATCAAGGGTCGCAAAAGAGCGAACGCCGAAATCCTTCTGGCGTCACGGAGTGCGCGCATTGATCTGGATTCTGCCCGGGGCTTGGCTTTCCACTGTTCGCAGCACCGCGTAGGTAAAGATGCGCTCGTCAGAATGCAATCTTCTGGCTACGTTTCTGAGAAGCAGGCTCGCCGCAACGCCCGCTCCAAAGACTCCGACCAGCACTGCGGTCCACGTCATGTCGTGTATGGGCCGCCGAATCCAGATGAGAAGCAGTTCGAACCCGGATTCCAAAGCAGCGAGCATTGATGCCAACGCAACACCCTGAGCAAAGCCACGACGTCGGAACAACGCGTCCGCCTCGTTCAAAGCCACTTCTTCTTTCTCTCTTGCAGCGCACCACACCAGAACGCGGAATACGTAGAGAAGGTTATTTGGGTTCAATAAACCTACAACGCTCTCCCCGCACCGAGCTCTGATAATCTCATAGATCCTAAAGCGCGCGTCAACGTCCGTTTCACGGGAAACCATGAATCTACGGCCATGCAGGGTGGCAACTATGCAGAATTGGACGGCCAAGACGACCTTTCTCAGCCCTGAGGCGTTTCGGATGCCGCCCGAGTAGAGCCCAACAAATTTCACAAAGCCCTGCGCTGCCCAACCGTTTAGGACCAATCCAATCGCATAAGAGACCAGAAGCAAGAGGAACGACGCGGGAACCGAATCTGATAATTGTTTGAGCTTCTCCCTCGACCCGAAGTCCAGCAAAGGAAGCCATAGCGCTGCGGATGCCACGAAGACCGCGCCGGGGCACAGGCTGGTTAGGACATCTGTAAGTCCAAGCCGCTCGAGTTGTTTTCTTGCTTCCTCGTCAGGCATGGCTAAGGTGATGGGCTACCCTTCCTGATCTCCTCGATGGCCGCTTCTTCCGTCGGCTTGAGGCGAAATCCGGGCAGTTCGGTTAGCCCAAGCGTGCTCAGAGATATCATGTATTCCGAAGGAAACCCACAAACGTACAGATCGCCACGGCTCTTCCGGCACTCCCGAAAGAGTCGGTACAGAATTCGGATCAAGAGGCTCGTGGCGACGCGCGTTTCGATGATCGCAATGCACGATGGGTTCTTTAGCCGCTCGGCCTCGCTTGTGTAAAGATCCAATATAGCTTTCGTCATGGCCGCGGGCTCCTCAAAGAATTCCGCCTCGTCAGCTAATTTGATGGCAAGAACGAGCACACCATCAATAGCGGCGTAGTCGACCCATTTGTTGAGTGGTTGACGATCAGTCATAGTTGCCTCCTTTGCTCATCGCATCGCTGCCAGCTCTCGGCTCGAAACGCAGGGTCAGCCTCCGTCCGTTACAGATTATCTGATCAGCTAAGCTCGCAATCAATGTCGCGCCGCCCAAGAGTGCTTCAGTGTGGGGATCACGCCTCATCTTTTCAGTCGTCTCGGAGAGCTCGCGTTGCCGCTGGGCTCCCAGGTTAACATCCCATTCCGTCCAATCATGCTGCTGCGTCACGGTGGCTTCGATGCTCCGGGCGGATAGCTGTTTGATCTCGACGCTCACATATTCGCCAGGATCTGTTCCGTGGGGCACAGCGTTGTAGAGCGCCTCTTGCAGTGCAACGCGAAATCTTTGCGCAGCTTCGTTGTCGAGATGCTTTGTCGCGAATACGAGTGCATGCTTTTCCACAAGACGGTTTATCGCCTCTGGCCAATCCTGTCCACGACGCACGGTTGCCCTTAAGGTCATTTCGTCCTCCACCGACACGTTCAGCGATGGCGCCTTGACCGTTGTTGTTGAGCCTTCCGCAGAACCAAAGGAATCGTCCTTGATGCGAATGACGATCACACTTTGGTCATCGCGCGGTCTCGCCCTGCCGCTATACTCTTTGCACGCGTCGATGATCGCCCTGACAATGTCGTTCACATGCTTATCACGAAATGTCTTGACCGTCGCAATTAGGCGTGATTCTCCAAACGGATGATCCGAGTCGGTTGGCCTTGCCTCTAGGATCCCATCGGAATACAAGACGATTAAATCTCCGCCGCCGATCTCCTCAGTTGCTTCGGCGATAGACTCGGACCGTACGAACGAGTAGCCACTGCCGATGCACTCTCCGGCGGCCATTAATCTCCTTGGCTCGGGCTGGTTCTTCCTGAACAAGAGCGCCGGAGGCATGCCAGCACTCGCGTAACGAGCACGTTTGCTCGCCAGATCAATCTCTAAGAAATTCATGTCGACCCAAAGGTCGGCAGCCATATCTCGCATTAACTCGTCAGCAGCTTCCAGTTCGAGGCGCGGGTGTCTGATGCCCCAGTCCCGGGCTGCTTTCAAGGCGAAGCACACTTGCATCGCGTCTTGCGAGGCCGGCAAGCCATGGTACTCCACATCAACCATATAGATGGCGTACGAGTCGGATGCTCGGGTGAGGACCTTGTAAAAGTCGGCGGAAATCGTCGTCGCCTGTTTCAATGCGTGGGCCAATTCGATACCTGGCCTGTCGAACACCTCGGGTGGCAGGCCCATGATCTTACTCATGTTCTTGCGAGCGGCGCGAATCTCCGGGTCTTCGGGCTTCAGGTCCATCATGAGTAGGGCTTTCGGCTGATCGATCTCACTCAGGACTCCAAATAGGGACGCCTTCAAGGTGTCCCGTGTTACGCTCTGAAGAGTGATTGCGATCTCCTCCGAAAGTCTGTCTCTCACGCCGGGAGGCACAGCCAGTGCCGCGATGGTCAACCAGTTCGCATACTGCAAGTAGGTAGGAGCCTTCGCGGGATCGCGAAGGGTTCTTAGCAGCCTCAATGCCGGTCGTAACGTGCGTTTGTAGAGATCGGGGCGCACGACATATGGCACAAAAAGTACTGGATAGCGTCCATACAAATAGGTAAACAGCATGTCTGGACGAAACACGAATAGGACCAAGTAATATGCGTGAATCAGAACGATCAGGAGAGCTACCATCAGAAGTGCGAAAGTGAGTTTAGACCGGTTGGTGATCCATGACGAAAGCCGATTCAGCATGCTTGGGGGCGGCCGTCTCTTGTCTTCTGCCTGCCTTGCCGCTTCTCTCGTCGAGACGAGACGTTGAATACTGTCGTTGATAGTCTGGTTGATCGCTTGCAGCTGAAATCTCTCGCTTGACTCTCGGCTCAACCGAATTTGAGCAGCAACGTCCACGCGAACCTGTTCAAGTACTGGCTGGGTGCGTTCGGTTTGGGTGTCGCCGAGCGCCGCTAACATGAGATTCAGCGTGTCGCCCGCCTTACGCCTGACTGTGCGGTCGGGGTCGTGGATCGATGCGTCGATTACAGGTTCCAGTAATTCGGAATTCTGGCGATACGCCACCTGAATCAGATCAAGAGCTGCCGCCCTGTTCCTCGTGTCGGAGTCGTAGAGGCCCCTTTTCAAGAACACCGCTGATGTCGAATTACCAGCACCAGCGGCGGTCGCCGCTAAGAGAGCTGCATACCGCAAACGGGGATCAGTATCCGTCAGCAAAGACAGCACATAGTCCCCGAAGTCCGCTGAGGAGTGCTCCCCGACGAAGCCGCGGCCAAAATCGGCGGCCTGCTGGTAGGACTTGACTTTGCTTGCTCGAAACTCTCGGGAGAATTGGGTCACCAGCTCGGCATTCTTCTTGCTTGAGTCGGTTGTTTGGCCGCTGGTACAGCGCGCCGCGAGCGTAGCGAGACAGTAGCCAAGGAGGACGATTCTTGGAAGTTTCATCTGTCGTCAGATGGGTGGATTGTAGCACGGCGACAAATACCCTGAAATCGACCGGCGCGGCAGTTGATGTCGTGGGGCAAATAAACCACGAAGTTAGCTTCGAATCGCGGAAGTGTGACTGAAGTCTCGTGCTGCGAGTTTTCGCGCCGGGCGCTTCGGTGAACGGGTGAGGGCTCGCTTCCGACGAACCAGAACCACCACGGAACGCGCCTCCAGTACGCACCCGGGCGTCGTGAGTGGAACACCGGCTTCCACAAAACCATCGGGGCCGGCAAGACTGGTGTCTACTACTCTCGACCACTCGCCCGCCGTCCCCTCCTGAATCGTGAACGCCAGCTCCTGCCACCAGGCGTTGATCATCACGTAGACGTCGTCGTCATCCTGAGAGGCTCCGCTCAGGAAGAACGCCAGACTGCGCGAGTCCTCCGACATGTCCACGGACCCGGTGGCGCCGTACCAGCGTACGTCGTCGCGCCAGTAGCGGCTCCGGCAGAGGGACGGGTGCGATTTCCGGAAGGCGATCATCCGCTGGAAGAATTGGAAAATGTCCTGGTTCTGCCGCAGCCGGTCCCAATCCAGCCAACTGGTGTCGTTGTCCTGGTTGTAGGGGTTGTTGTTGCCCCGCTGCGTCTGCATGAACTCGTCGCCGGCGCGGAACATCGGCGTGCCATTCGCGAGCATCAGCAGGCAGCAGAAATTCCGGATCTGCTTCCGCCGCAGGGCCATCACCTCCGGTGCAACGTTGTCGTCTCCTTCGACGCCGCAGTTCCAACTGTAGTTCTGGTCCATGCCATCGCGATTGTTCTCGCCGTTGGCCTGGTTGTGCTTCTCGTTGTAAGCGACCAGATCGTAGAGTGTGAAGCCATCGTGGCTGGTCACGTAGTTGACGCTCTGGAAAGCGTGGTACGCGTTGGCCCGATCGTCCGGGAAAAAATCGTTGCTGCCATACAGGCGCTGTATCAGATCGGGCACCATTCCCGCGTCGCTCTTCACGAAGCGGCGCACGTCGTCGCGGAACCGGCCATTCCACTGCAGCCAGGTGATGCCCGGGAAACCACGGCCCAGTTGATAGGCGCCGCCGGCGTCCCACGGCTCCGCGATCAGCCGGATATTGCGGAGGTCCGGATCGGCCGCGATCTCGCCGATGATCGGCGGATTCCCCCAGTTGAGAGATCCGTCGGGATTGCGGCTGAAGACCGAAGCCAGGTCGAAGCGAAAACCGTCGACGCCCATTTCCAGGCGCCAGTAGCGCAGGCTGTCCAGAATCATCTGTCGGACGTACGGGCTGGAGACGTTGAGCGTGTTGCCGGTTCCGGAATAGTTCGCGTATGGACTCGCCGGGTCGCCGGACATCATGTAGTATTCGCTGTTGTCGAGCCCCTTGTAGCTGTAGAGCGGTCCCTGATGATCCCCTTCGGCGGTGTGGTTGTAGACAACGTCGAGAACCACCTCGATGCCCGCCGCATGCAGGGCGTCCACCATGGAGCGAAACTCTTCGTGCGCCTGACAGGGCTGGCGCCGGCTGGCATAGGTGTCATGCGGGGAGAAGAAGTTCAGGGGCATATAGCCCCAATAGTCGTCGCCCTGCGGGTCCCGCTGGTACACGGGCATCAGTTCCACGATGGTGACGCCGAGGTCCTTCAGGCACGGGATCTTCTCCACCAGACCGTCGAAGGTTCCGGCGCGCACGGGATCGACGCCGGAACTCGGGTGCTTCGTGAAGCCCCGGACGTGGAGCTCGTAGACAATGGCATCGGCTTCGTGGTGTGCCATCACGCGCGAAGGCGTCGCCCGCTCGCATGCGTCAGGCTGAGCCGCGGGGATTACGCCCAGCGGCGCGCGGCCTGCGTTGGGACCCGCCTGCATCGCCAGCGTCCGGTCGAACGTGTTGGGAAAGAATATGCAGTGGGCGTAGGGATCGAGCAACTGCTTCCGCGGATCGAAGCCCGGATCGGCGCCGTTGGCGGAATACGCGTAGTAACGGGTGGTGCCGATCGCGGCGGCCGGGATCCGGCAATGCCAGATCCGCCCGGACTTGTTCCGCAGGAAATCGAACTGGAAGGTGAACGCGGGGTTGACCAGATCCGCTGGAGCGAACAACAGCAGCGTCATGCTCGCGGCGTGTTCGGAGAAGACGGCGAAGTTGAAGGCTTGTTCGCTCTCGATGAAGGTGACGCCCAGCGGCGCGGGCGTCCCCTCGGTGGAAGTCCAGCTCAGGATTCGCTCCCCAATGCGCGATCGGCGTCCTGATTCCTGCCGAGGACGCGCAGAGCCGCGGCGGTGACGTGCTCCGCGGTGAAGCCGAGGTGCTTGAAGATCTCCTCAGCCGGCGCCGACGCGCCATACCGGTTGACGGCGATGATCGCTCCTTCGTCGCCGGCCCAGCGATGCCAGCCGAGCGGCGACGCGGCCTCCACGGTGACGCGCTTGCGGATCGCCTTCGGCAGCACGCTTTCCCGATACGCTTCGTCCTGGTTCGCGAACAGCTCCCAGCAAGGCATGCTGACCACGCGTGCCTTCACGCCGTATCCCTGCAACTTCTCCCGGGCCTTCGCGCACAGGTCAACTTCGGAACCGGTTCCGATCAGAATCACATCCGGCGGGCCATCTGGTCCCGAGAGAATGTAAGCGCCTCTGGTCACACCGGGCTCCGTCGCGCCGCTACGATCCAGATGCGCGACGTTCTGGCGGGTGAGCACCAGCAGCGTCGGGCCGTCGTGCTGTACCGCAAACGCCCAGGCCTCCGCGGTCTCGTTCGCATCGGCGGGACGAATCACGGTCAACCCGGGGATGGCGCGTACTCCGGCCAGGTGCTCCACCGGCTCGTGCGTGGGGCCGTCCTCCCCCACTCCGATGCTGTCGTGCGTAAACACATAGACCGCCTTCAGACGGCTCAGTGCGCCCAGGCGGATGGCCGGCTTCATGTAGTCGGAGAACGTGAAAAACGTGGCGCTGAACGGCAGCACACCTCCGTGCGCGGCCATGCCATTCACGGCGGCGCCCATGGCGTGCTCGCGCACACCGAAAGCGACGTTCCGGCCGGCGTAACTCCATTCGCCACCCACGGCGCCGAGCGTTCCCGGGCCCCCGGATTCCGCGGGTTGGAAATCCCCCCACCCCTTGAGTGCGGTGTTGGTGGAGGGGTTCAGGTCCGCCGACCCTCCGATGATATTCGGGATGCGCTTCGCCAGCGCGTTGAGAACCTCGCCCCCGGCCACGCGCGTGGCCATGGGCTTGTCCGATGGCTTCCACTTAGGCAGGTCCGCGGACCAGTTCTCGGGGAGCTGCCCGCGCATCACCATGTCGAACTCGGCCGCCTCTTTCGGGAACTCCTTGCGATAGGCCTCGAACGCTTCCTGCCACTCCGTTTCCGCCTGCGCGCCCTCCGGGATGGCCTCGCGAAACACGTTCACGGCCTCCTCGGGCAGAAAGAACTTGTCCATGGTGGGCCAGCCCAGGGCCTTCTTCGCCGCCTCCAGCTCGTCTTCTCCCAGCGGGCTGCCATGAGCCGAGAAGTTGTCCTGCTTCTTCGGGCTGCCGTAGCCGATGTGCGTCCGCACCAGGATCAGCGACGGCCGCTGCTCTTCATCCTGTGCGTCCAGGATGGCCTCGGAGACGTCGTCCGTGTCGTTTCCGTCGGGCACCGGGCGCGTGTGCCAGCCCTGTGCTTCGAAACGCCGGGCCACGTCTTCGGTGAACACCAGGCCGGTGCCGCCGGCCAGCGAAATATGATTGTCATCGTAGAGACAGATCAGTTTGCCCAGGCGCAGATGGCCCGCGAGCGAGGCGGCTTCCAGGCACACCCCCTCCATCAGATCCCCGTCGCCGCAGACGACGTACGTATAGTGATCGACAATCTCGTGCCCCGGGCGGTTGTAGCGCGCCGCCAGCCACGCTTCCGCGATGGCCATGCCCACGGCATTGCCGAAGCCCTGTCCCAGAGGTCCGGTGGTGGTCTCCACGCCGGGCGTGTGCCCGCGTTCGGGATGCCCCGGCGTCCTGCTGCCCCACTTCCGAAAATTCCTGATGTCTTCCAGCGAGAGGTCGTAACCGGTCAGGTGCAACAGGCTGTACAGCAACATCGACCCGTGGCCGGCCGAGAGCACGAAGCGGTCGCGGTCGAACCACTGCGGGTTCTTCGGATTGTGCTTCAGAAACCGGGTCCACAGGGCGTAAGCCATGGCGGCGGCGCCCATGGGCATGCCGGGATGCCCGGAGTTCGCGTTTTGTACCGCGTCCGCCGAGAGGATGCGGATGGTATTAATGCACAGATTCTCGAGCTCTCTGTCCGACGTAAGATTCATTCAGTCCTCACCTGGTATTCAGAACACGACTTTATCACTTCACCGCTGTATGGTCACAAAGTTCAGGGTAGCAAGGACACGCGGCGGCAGCCGCGTTCGTAACGGAGCGACTATCATCGAAGGGTGATCGCGACACTCGACGCCACGCCTCTTGTGGAACCCACCGGCGGCATCGCGCGCTACACCAGCGAGCTGAGCCGGGCGCTGGCCTGTTGTTTCGGGGACGACGCGTGGTGGCTGATCTCCGACCAGCCCATCCCGCCACTTCCAGGAGCGCCGCCGAACCTGCACGTCAGCGCCGCGCCCCGCCGGCAACTGGCCCGCCGCTGGTGGTTGTTCGGAGCGCGCGCGGAGATCCAGCGCCTCCGAGCGAGTGTATTCCATGGGACTGATTTCGCCGTCCCATACTTCCCCGTCTGCCCGTCGGTGATGACCCTGCACGACCTTTCTCCCTGGGCACCCCCACCAATTCGCGCTGCCAGTTCGCGCGTGCGGCGGCGAGCACCGGTTCTGTTGCGATTCGGACTGGCCACCATGGTGATCACGCCCAGCGAGGCCGTGCGCCGCGGCGCCATGGAGCGCTTCCGCCTCGCGCCGGACCGCGTTGTAGCCACGCCGCTGGCGGCCGCCCAGTGCTTCCACCCCGTGCCCGGAGAGCCACCGCCGCGCCCGTACTTCCTCTTCGCCGGGATGCTGGATGCCAGGAAGAACGTCGAAACCATCGTCGCGGCGTGGCGCGAGGTGAGAAAGGACCGCGACGTCGACCTCATTCTCGCCGGACGCCGCCGTACGGCCGCTATTGCGGACGAACCGGGTCTGGCCGTGCGCGAGAACGTCTCCGACACCGAACTGGCCCGCTTGTACTCGCACGCGACGGCGTTCCTTTTCCCTTCTCACTACGAAGGCTTCGGCCTGCCCGTGCTCGAAGCCATGCAGTGCGGCGCTCCGGTGATTGCCTCGCGCGACGCGGCGGTGACGGAGGTGGCCGGAGATGCCGCCGCTCTAACCGGCGCCACCGACGTGCACGCCTGGAGTGAGACCATGAAGACGGCCCTTTCCGATGAGCCGTGGCGTGCGGCCATGCGAGAGCGTGGCTTTGCGCGCGCGCTGTCTTTTTCGTGGGAGCGCACCGCTCGCCTGACCAGGGAGGTGTATGCAGAAGCCATCGCCCGCTTCCGCCGGGAAGCCTGAACTTCTGTTCCTCTCACCCGAGCCGCCGTACCCGACCGTTGGAGGAGGGGCCATCCGAACGGCTTCTCTGCTGGAATTCCTCGCGCTCCGATTCGCCATCGACCTGATTCTGTTTGCGGAGGACGGATCGCCGGACCCGGCCGCCTGGGTCCCCCTCCACCTGGTCCGCCGGGTATGGACGTTGCGCCTGCCCGAACACCGCAAAAACCTGCCCGCCAGAATCGGGCGGAATCTCGCTCGTTATCTGCACTCCCGGCCGCCCCTGATGGACCGCTTCTCGGGATTCGACCGTCCGTTGTCCGAGTTGCTTGCCGGCCGCCGGTACGCCGCTGCCGTGATGGAGCATTTCTGGTGCGCACCCTACGTGCATATCCTGCGCGAGCATTGCGGAGACGTCTGGCTGGATCTGCACAATGTCGAGTCGGTCTGGCATGCGCGGCTCGCCGGGGCGGAGAATTGGCTGTTCCGGCCGGCACTAAGGAGTTTTGCCGCTGTTTCCCGCAGGCTGGAATATGCGCTCCTGCCGCAGTTCTCCAGAATCCTCGTGCCATCCGCAACGGACGCGAGCGAAGTGGCGGCGGCGGCCGGCGGGGTGCCGGTGACTGTTTACCCGAACGCGCTCCCATGGATCGACCCTCCAGTGCGCTCCGAGGACGACGCGATCATTTTCACCGGGAACCTGGAGTACGCGCCGAACGTCACCGCGATATGCTGGTTCTTCCGGCATGTGTGGCCCTGGCTGCGCCGGTGGCGTCCAGGATTAGTCTGGCGTATAGTGGGTAGGAATCCACGGGGAATCCGGCGTTATATCGAGAGTGACCGCCGCATCGAGCTGATCGGTCCGGTGGAGAACGCCATCGCCGAAATTGCCAGGGCGAAGGTGGCCGTGGTTCCGGTGCTCGCAGGGAGCGGGACAAGATTCAAGATCATCGAGGCGTGGGCGGCTGGTACGCCGGTTGTATCCACCACGATCGGCGCCGAGGGACTCGGTGCGGAGCACGAACGCAACATCCTGATCGCGGATTCATCCCGGGACATGAGAGAGACAATTGCCGCGCTGCTTCGATCAGATCAGCGTCGGGCAACGGTCGGGGCAGCTGGCCGTGCGCTCTATCAGGAGCGTTTTACCTGGGCGGCCGCCTGGCGCACCCTGGAATCATCCGGCGTGCCGGGTAGTGTTGTTGAGAACTGAACGTTATACTAGTTGGTTGGCGCATGCGCTATTCCGTTGACGCCCACGCGATCGGACAGCACCTTACCGGCAATGAAACCTACATCCGCAATCTCCTGAAGGGTTTTGCGCTGTGCGGTGAGGATGCCGAGTTCATCGCCTACATCTCGCGATCGTGCGCCCGCGACGAAATCCCCGCCGGTTTCGCCGTGCATGAGGTATCGGTGAATCCATTCGCGCGGCTGGGATTCGATCTTCCCCGCCGCCTGCTTCGCGATCGTCCCGACCTGCTGCACGTGCAATACACCGCCCCGCTCTTCACCAGCATTCCCATAGTGGTGAGCGTTCACGACATCAGCTTTCTCACGCACCCCCATTACTTCACCCGCGCGCGGGCCGTTCAATTGAACGTTACCGTCCGCAGCACGGTGAAACAGGCCTCCGCGGTGCTTACGCCCAGCGAGTTCTCCAGGCGTGGCATTATCGGGGCCTACGGGCTGTCCGAGGACGCCGTCCACGTGATCCCCAATGGGGTCTCCTCCACGTTCCGGCCGGTGGCGCGCGAGCTCGCCAGTCGCAGAGTGAGTGAGAAGTATGGCTTCCGGGCGCCGTATATCCTTACCGTCGGCGATTTGCAGCCTCGCAAGAATCACGCCGGGCTTTTCCATGCGTTTGAGGATCTGCTGCGTGAGAACCCTTCGCTTCCGCATCATCTGGTGGTGACGGGCAAACGAACCTGGTATGGCGCCAGAGTGTATCAGGAGGCGCGCGAATCCGCTGTGGCCAGCCGGATTCATTTCACCGATTTCGTGGACGACGACGATCTGGTGCAACTCTACGGCGGTTGCGATCTGTTCGTGTTCCCCTCGTTCTACGAAGGCTTCGGCCTGCCCATCCTCGAAGCCATGGCCTGCGGCCGCGCGGTGGCCTGCTCGGATACCTCCGCCATGCCCGAGGTGGCCGATTCCGCCGCCCTGCTGTTCGACCCGTATCTGCCCGGCCAGATGGCCCGCGCCATGAGGGATCTCCTCATCGACAGCGAACTGCGCGCCCGCATGGAGCGCCTCGGCCTGCAGCGTGCAGCGCAGTTCAGTTGGCAGAAGACGGCGGAACGGACGTTGCGCGTGTATCACGCGGTGGCGGCGAGCGAGCAACCGGTGGGCGTGGCCGCAAACACGGCCCCGGTGGGCCCTTCCTCCATGAGCCCTCGATGATCCGCCCAGCACGCATTCCTGCCGTCCTGCTCGCCGCGCTCGCACCGGTCTACGGTGTTTCCACTGCCGCGCCGCCGCCCTCCGAGCAGTTGCGCTACAACGTCAACTGGCCCAGTGGCCTGAGCCTCGGCGAAGCGTCGCTGCACTCCACGAAGACGCCCGCTGCCGCCGGCCAGCCGGGCAGGATCGAAGGCGAGCTCACGCTCGACGCCTCCATCCCCGGCTTTCGGGTGACGGATCGATATAGTTCGCGTGCAACCACCGACTACTGCTCGGTCCGCTTCGACAAAAAACTCAGACACGGATCGCGTCACGCCGACGAAGCGATGAACTTCGATCAACAGCACATGACGGCCTCGCGCGAAACGCTGACCGCGTCCCACGAGCCGGGGGAGAATCTCGGCAAGTCCGAAGTGAGCGTGCCCGCGTGCGCCAAAGACGCGCTGACCTGGCTCTCCTTCCTGCGCAACGAGCTCGCGCAGGGCCGGCTGCCGCAACAGCAGCCCGTGTTTTTCGGCGCCGCGTACGACATACGGGTGGACTTCCGCGGAACCGAGACCGTCAAGGTGGGCGACGCTTCCCAGCAGGCCGACCGCGTGAATATCTCGTTGCGCGGTCCTGCGTCCGAGTTGAGCTTCACCGTCTTCTTCGCCCGCGATGCGGCCCGCACGCCCGTGCTGTTCCGCGTTCCCCTCGCGCTGGGCACGTTCTCCATGGAGCTGGCGAAGCCGTGAAGCGCATGGCCGCCCGGCCCTGATCCGATGCGGGTCGCGTTCTTCTCACCACTACCTCCCGCCAGAAGCGGCATCGCCGATTACTCCGCGGCTCTGCTGAGCGAACTGGAGCAACTGGCCGAGGTCTCTCGAATCCCCGCGCTGCCGCCCGATTTCGACCCCGCCAGCTACGACATCTCCCTTTATCAGATCGGCAACAATGCCGACCACGCATTCTGCTACGAAGCGGCGCTGCGCTGGCCCGGCGTGGTGGTGCTCCACGAGGCCAACCTGCACCACCTCATCACCGACCTGACCATCCGCCGCGGCGACTGGGACGCCTACCTGCGCGAGGTGGAACACAACGGCGGGCCCGTGGCGCTGGCCTGGGCGAAGCGCTATGTTCGCACTCTCGAGCGCGGCCCCGATTACGAAGGCGTCCCCATGCTGCGCACGTTGCTGGAGAGTGCACGTGGCGTGATCGCACACAGCCGGTTCGTGGAGTGCGAGGTGCGCAAGGCGGGCTTTGACGGGCCGGTGGCGGTGATCCCGCACGGCGCGTGGTTGCCCGAGCGGCAGGACCATCTTGGATACCGCCACCGCCTCGGCCTCGACGAGACCGCGCCGCTCATCGGCGTATTCGGCTACCTGAAACCGTACAAGAGGATCGCCGAATCTCTGCGCGCGCTGCAGCGTCTGGTACAGGTTGTCCCCGCGGCGAAGATGATCCTGGTGGGCGAGCCGCATCCGGAGCTGCCGCTGGAATCGCTCATCGACTCGCTGCGCCTGCAGCCCTGCGTGCGCGTGCTCGGCTACACCAGCATTGAGGATTTCAACGGCTACCTCTCCGCGTGCGACGTGGTGCTCAACCTGCGCTATCCCACCGTGGGCGAGAACTCCGGCACGCTGATGCGCGCGATGGGCATGGGCAAGCCGGTGCTGGTTTCCGATACCGGGTCCTTCAGCGAACTTCCCGACGGCGTCTGCCTCAAGGTGCCCGTCGACGCCACCGAGGAGGACTTCCTCTACGAGTATCTGAGCCTGCTGACATCGCGGCCCACGCTGGCCCGGCAAATAGGCGAGAAGGCGCGGGAATGGGTGGAGCGGGAGTGCTCCTGGCCGCTTGCCGCGCGCCGCTATCTCGACTTCCTGGAAGCGGTGGTGCAGGGTCGTTCGGTCAATTCGGGGACGGGCGACGACATTCCGCACCCGGAGACCTCCGGGGACGATGCACCGGTCCTCGCGGAATCTCGTGGCCCGTCCCCGAATTGGCCGGCCACTCACCCTCAGCTTCCGCCCGAACCCCACCCCATCGACAAGAAATACATTCTCGGCTGGACCTCCGAGGAGGATGGCACAAAGGAGTACGCCGAGTCGCACCTCGACCGGCTCACCAGAACCCTCGAACTGACTCCGCCCGGCGGCTCGGACGACCGCATTCTCGAGATGGGCTCCTACCTCCAGATCACCGCCGCGCTCAAAACCAGACTCGGCTACGGCGAAGTTCGGGCCTGCTACTACGGGCCGGCCGGCCGCAAAGCGCACAAGCGCGTCCAGTCGGTGGACGGCGAAGAGTTCGAGTGCGAAGTCGATCTGTTCAACGCCGAAACCGACCGGTTCCCGTACCCCGACGAGTACTTCTCCACGGTGCTCTGCTGCGAGCTGATCGAGCACCTCAAGGCCGACCCGATGCACACCATGTCGGAAATCAACCGTGTGCTCAAGCCGGGCGGACGCCTGCTGCTCACCACGCCGAACGTCATCTCGTTTCGGGCCATCGCGGGCATCCTGCAGGGCTACCATCCCGGCTTCTTCCCCGCCTACATTCGGCCGGACGCCACCGGGCACGCCGATGCGCGCCACAATCGCGAATACGCCCCCATGGAGGTGACCTTCCTGCTGCGCGACGCCGGCTTCGAAACCGAATCCATCACCACGGGGCCGTTCCTCGGCGAGCCGAAGCCCGAGTTCGGCTGGGTGAAGCACCTGCTGGAGCGCTATCAGCTTTTCACCGAACTGCGCGGCGACGACATCTACGCGCTCGGACGCAAAACCGGGCCGGTGAAGGACCGCTACCCGGCATGGCTCTACAGCGGGGGCGAATGAAGGCAGTCGGCATTACGGCCAGCGGCCTGCAACTCACCGTCCACCTGGCTCCCGCGAACCAGACTGGCTTCATCGGCTGGCAATTCTACGATCCCGACACAAATCGCTTCATCCAGGAAGGCGAGTGGACACCTGCGGGCGCCGGCGACACCAGCCTGTCCATCGAGTTTCCTCCCGAGCCCGGCGGCTACCGCATCTATCTCTCGACGGTCAGCGCGGAAGAGGGTTGGGCCTACATGCGCGGCGAGCCGTTTGTGGTGGTGGACGCGGTGGTGGATGTGGTGGCGAATGTCCCGGCGGTCCGCGTCCTGAGCCACGAGATCTGCACCCTGCGGCGTCTGCGCTGGCGTTCGTTCCGGCGTGGTCTGCCGAAGCTGTTCACGGTTCCGGTGGCCAGCCTGTGGCGCAACCGCATGCTACTGCGGTCCATGGTAAAGCGCGACATCCTGACGCGCTACCGCGGTTCCATGGGCGACGTTCTCTGGACCGTCCTGAACCCGCTGCTGCTCATGCTCACCTACTTCTTTGTGTTTGGCGTGGTGCTGCGGACGCGCTTTGGCGCGGATGCAACGGGCTCCGGCTACGTGCTCTACTTCCTGGCGGGCATGCTGCCCTGGCTGGCCTTCAGCGAAGCGGCGGGCCGCGCGCCGTACATCATCCTCGAACACCGCAACTGGGTCAAGAAGCTGGTGTTCCCGCTGGAGATATTGCCGGCCATTCCGGTGATCTCCGGCATCGTCACGGAAGTCTTCGCCGTGATCATCTTCGTTACCGCGCTTTTTGCCTTGCGCGGGCACGTGCCTCTCACTGCGGCCTGGCTGCCGGCCCTGGTGATTCCGCAGATCCTGTTCACGGTGGGTCTGGCGTGGTTCCTGGCCGCGCTGGCGGTGTACATGCGCGACCTCGGCCAGATCAACGGCTTCCTGCTGACGCTGTGGTTCTTTCTCACGCCCATCTGCTATCCGGTGGCGGCCATGCCGAAGGGCGCGCTGAAGCTGCTGGGGAAGAATCCGCTGTTTGTGCTGGTGCAGGCCTATCGCGACGTTCTGCTGGACGGCCACTCGCCGGCCGCGCTGCCGCTGCTGAAGCTCTGGATTCTAGCGCTGATTGTCTTCTTCGCCGGCCACGCCTGGTTCTACAAGCTGCGCAAGACCTTCGCCGACATCATCTAATTCGGGGACGTTCACC
The DNA here is from genome assembly GCA_049510065.1 of Bryobacteraceae bacterium. Classification (GTDB taxonomy): domain Bacteria; phylum Acidobacteriota; class Terriglobia; order Bryobacterales; family Bryobacteraceae; genus CAWACP01. The sequence continues at coordinate 25,994 of JBEKZH010000016.1, read as the reverse complement.
TCAATCCCCAATTACACCGCCGTCCAGCATCTTCCGCGCGCCCGCCTCGATGTTCCGCCGGATCTTGTCCTCCGGCATGAACTTCTCCACGATGCCCAGATCCACGTCAATGGTCAGGTCCTTCTCGGCCACCAGCACAGTGCCGCGGATGGGCGCCGTGAAGGGCCCCATCTTCCCGGTAAACGAGAAGCTCAGCGTGTTCGTGCCCCAGCTGCGCTCGAGGTTGCGAATCTCCACCCCCGCGCTGCCCGCGCTGCGGAATAGCTGATCGGCACCCTCGTCGACAAGGCGGACCGCCTCCGGTTGCCCTTTGTCGTGTGCAACGGTGACTCGCATGTGGCCAGCTACTTGTGCTGCGTCTCCCAGTCGTACTGGATGTGTGGATCGTTGTAGCCAATGCGCCCTTCGTCCTGCGGGTCGTAAAAGCGGTCGGTGAGATACACCAGCATGGCCGGGTCGTTTCCGATCACCTTGTAACCGTGCGCCACGCCGGGCGGGATCAGAATCTGCCAAGGTCGCAGCACGCCGGCGTACAGGGTGTTGCGAACGCCCCACGTGCGCGAACCCCGCCGCAGATCCACCAGTGCCACCTGGAACATCCCCTGCACCGGGACCCAGCAATCGCTCTGGTGCCGGTGAAAATGGAACGCCTTGATGGTGCCCGGATAGCTCAGCGCGGCGGAGATCTGCGTGCTCTCGAGCGGAAACTCGCGAGTCAGATCGGTGCCCAGACGGGCCACCTCGAGAAAGTACCCGCGATCGTCCGGCCACACGCTCGCCGGACTCACGCGCACGCCTTCGATGAGATCCGCCGAGTCGGGCCGCGTAATCAGCTTGCCAATGCCAGGTTCGCACGCCAGCGTCGCCAGCTCTATCTGTGCGCATGTCTGGGCGCTCGCGCTCATCCGGCCACCACCGCGAGATTCCGTTCCTGCATCGTTTTCCTTTGGTCGGATACCAGATTGCTCGCTCGCAGCAGCGACTCGAAGGTGCCCGCATCGGTCCACCACCCGTCCAGGAACGAGAACGTCATGGTTCCTTCGCGGATGTACGCGTTGTTGACGTCGGTGATCTCCAGCTCGCCGCGACCGGAGGGCACCAGCGTGTGGATTTTGTCGAACACCGTGGCATCGTACATGTAGATCCCGGTCACCGCGTAATCGCTCTTCGGCTGCCTCGGTTTCTCCTCAATGCCCACGATGCGTTCGCCGGCCAGTTCGGCCACTCCGAAGCGCTCCGCGTCGGGCACCTTCTTGAGCAGGATGCGCGCGCCGCGGGGCTGCTCGACAAAAGCGTTCACGGCGTCGGCGATGTTCCCCTCGATGATGTTGTCGCCCAGGATGACGCAGATCCTGTGTCCGTCGGCGAAGTGCTCGGCCAGATCCAGCGCCTCGGCGATGCCGCCTTCGCCCTCCTGGTATGTGAAGTCGAGGTGCTTGAGGCCGAACTCCTTCCCATTGGCCAGCAGGCGCAGAAAATCGCCCGCATTTCGCCCGCCGGTGACCACAAGAATATCGCGGATACCCGCGTCCACCAGCGTCTGGATCGGGTAATAAATCATCGGCTTGTCGTAAACCGGAAGCAGATGCTTATTCGTAATCTTGGTCAGCGGGAAGAGCCGGCTGCCGGTACCTCCTGCAAGCACAACGCCTTTCATGGGCACCTCAAGCTCACCATCATATCAGCGGCGGAAGTGGTCGTAGCCCCCCGATTTGAGCGGCAACCCCATGAACGTCACGCGTCCAGGCCGGTCCTTCACAATCGTGCCGATACGATGTCCAGGCACGCGCACGCGCGGCGGGGCGGTGTAGAGCAGCTCGTAATCCTCGCCATCGTGGAGCGCCTGTTCGAGCGTGGCCCCCTCCAGCACCGGCAGCCCGCGGTCGAGCGTCGCCCCAACTCCGGACGCTATCGCGAGGCGGTGCAGATCCAGCGACAGGCCATCGCTCAGGTCCATGCACGCCGTGGCCCTGCCGATGAGCCGGCGCCCGGCATCGAGCCGCGGGACAATCTCCCGGCGGTGCGTCCAGCCGCCCAGCGGACCGGACACATAGATCGCATCACCGGACTTCGCGCCGTCGCGCCGCAACGCCCTGCCCTTCGCCACCCACCCGCAGATCATCACATCGCACACCAGTTGCGGAGCGTGCGACAGGTCCCCGCCGGCCACCGCCGTTCCGGTTTCGGCAGCCAGCGCCTTCAGCCCGCGGTAGAAACCGCCGAACCATTTCTCGTCCGCCCACGGAGGGAGCGCCAGCGATACCAGGCAGAATCGCGGCGTACCGCCCATGGCCGCGATATCGCTCAGCGAGCGCGCCAGCGCCCGCCGGCCCAGCGACCGCGCATCGTGATCGCGCCGGCGGAAGTGCACGTCCTCGATGAAGAGATCGGTGGTGCAGAGCAGGTCCTGGCCGGCGCGAGGGCGGTAAATCGCGCAGTCGTCTCCAATGCCCTTCACCAGGCCGCGCGCGCTCGCTGTGGGACTAATGCGCGCGATGAGTGCGTCCTCCGACAGGCGCATTCTCAGGACACCTCGGCCATCACCAGGCCCGACGGCAGCTCTTCTCCGAAGATCTTCGCAGCGTCTTCCTCCACCTCGCCCTCAAGAACCGGAATCAGCTCCTCGGGCACGGATCGGCGCACGAGAGCAATGGTCGCCGGTGCCAGATCGCGCGAGGCGTCACCGGTCCGCCGCGCGATCGAGACCAGCGCGTCCGCCGACCCGGCGATCTTCACCAGCGCCTCCACCCAGCGCGTGGCCGCCGCCGCCGGCAGCACCTGGTTGATGGGCCCGTAGAACAGCCGCCGCGCACCCAGCCGCGCCAGACACCACAGCGCCGTCTCGCGCATCTCGCCCTTCTTCGCCATCGCCACCAGCGCATCGCCGAGCTGCGTCTTCGTCACCAGCGGAAGCAGCTCCAGACTCGATGCCGCGCGCCACATCTCGCGTAGCAGGCTGGTGTTCACCCGCTGCTTTTTCGGACCGCGCGGCATCAGCACGGGCGAGAGGCGCTGGAAGATGTCCGTCTGCTGATTGCGGTTCAGCCCCCCGGCCACGCGCCCCCAGAAGATCCACCAGTCGATCTCGTTCTGTACCTGGCTGCGAAACGTCAGCCCCGTGGCGTAGATGCGGCGGGCCTGTTCTATGCGCCACTCGTCGCCGGGGAAGCCGAAGCCAGGCCGCAGGCAGAAGCCACACAGGTTCAGCCAGCGCAGCTCCAGCGCCGCGGATTTCCTCCGCCCGTCGGCCAGCCCGAGCATACGGTCGGCAAGCTGCCGAATCGCCGACAACGGCCACGAGTTGCGTCCCAGAGCCAGCGTCTGCTCCAGCTTGCCGGGCAGCTCCGGCGCGGCCAGCTCGCCGGTCCCAAACGTCGCGTCCACCAGCGCCACCGCATGCGCCAGCGCTTCCTCGCTCACCACCGCGGCCGGCTTCGCACCCGTCTTCGCTGCCGCCGCCTTGCGCAGCTCGAACTGCAGCCGCCAGCGATGTTCGCTGATCTTCGAATCGGCCCACACCTCCAGCGTGCCCACCTCGGTGAGCCGCGCCCCCAGCTTCACCGGAATCAGCCGCTCGCCCTGCTTGCCGAAACGGATCACGGCATTCAGCGGCGCATGCAAATGCAGATCGGGGACAGACGGGACGTTCACCCTGCTCCCCATTTCGTCGTCCACCCTCGTCAGCGAGCTGTACATGCGGAACGACACCGGCTTGTTGGCCACCAGGTGCAGACTCTCGTCTTCCAGCTCGATGGTCCGGCCTTCCTCCGATCCGCGCGGCACCAGGCAAACCACGTCCTCGTCGCCCACGCCAATGTAGTATGTTCGCGGCAGTCCCCCGCGCACCAGCAGCCCCGCGCCGGTGGAGCGAACGTAGGAATAATACGCCGCGCCCACCGCCACCGCCAGATCCAGGTCCTGATTCTCCAGGATCACCGGTCGCTTGCCGTACCAGCGCTCCACCACGTCAGTCACGCGCGTACGGCAAATCTCCGGGATGAAGAACCCGCCGTTGAACAGAATCGCGTCGGGCCGGGCATCCTCGTTCGAGCTCAGGAACGCCGCCAGATGCCGCGTCACCGCCGGGTCCGACACGTAGGGCAGGCCGAGCTCGCGGAACAGGCTCCGCTTCTCCTCTTTCGGCTCGTCATGCAGGTCGCAAAACGGCAGGAAGCCATCGAGGGTCAACTCCAGCGCCTCCTCCCGCAGGATCTCCGTGCGCAGCGTGCCGCCCACCAGCGACGACCCCGCCCCCAGCACCGTAATCTCCACGCTCTTCAGGTCGGCGTTCGCCAGCAGCCGCTCCTTGGCCGCCGCGCATTGCCGCCGCAGGCCGCTGCGTTGCCGGATGGAGAGCGGAACCTTCAGCTTCGCCTCCACCAGCCACGCCAGCGTGAGATCCAGATTGTCGCCGCCCAGCAGCAGGTGCCTGCCCACGGCGGTGCGCGTGAACTCCACGCGGTCGCCCTGCCGCCCAACGCGAATCAGCGTGAAATCGCTGGTGCCGCCGCCCACGTCGCACACCAGCACCAGCATGCCGTCGCTGAGGCTCTTCTCGGATTGTGCGAGGTGGTTGGCGATCCACGAATAGAACGCCGCCGCAGGCTCCTCAATCAGCGTCAGTTTCTCGATACCGGCCTCGCGCGCCGCCTGCACCGTGAGCTCCCGCGCTTCCTCGTCGAAGGAGGCGGGCACCGTCAGAACCACATCCTGCGCGGCCAGCGGGTGCTCGGGGCGCGCTTCGTTCCAGGCGTCGCGGAAGGTGCTCAGAATCTGCGTGGAAACGTCTACTGGCGACAGCACCCGCCCGCCTTCCTGCGCGTCCCAGGGCAGGATCTTCGCTGTACGGTCCACGTCGGGGTTCGACAGCCACGATTTCGCCGAGTGCACCGAACGAGTCGGCACCAGCGCCCCCTGCTCGCGCGCGTGCGTGCCGATGTACGTCTTGTCGTCGCCGATGTAGAGGAACGAGGGCAGCGTGCGCAACGCCTCCACCTGGCTTTGCGCGACGTTCTGCGGGATGGTCAGGATGTGGATGGGCGGAAAATCGGCATCTTCCGCTTCCACCGGGTCGACGAAGGCCAGCGCCGAGTTGGTGGTGCCGAGGTCAATTCCGATATTCATCGCCGCCTACTCGATCTCGATTTCGGCTGGAGCAAGGATCTCGGCCTTCTGCCCCGCGGCGAGCGTCGGCAGGTCGATACGAGTGGCGCGCCACCCCTTGTGCCGTAGCATTCCTCCCGCCGCTTTACCGGACGCGGGAACGTTGCCCAGCAGCTTCACCGTGTTCGGCTCCGGGGATTCGAGCTTCGCGTACGTCCCCTCCACGCCGTCGATCACTGGCGCAAGTTGCAGGTGGCGAGTCAGCGCAGAGCGGGCCTGTTCGTGCAGGTTGCGCACGGCGGCGCCCACCTGGTCGTCGGCATAACCGGAAATATCTTCCATCAGGAAATCGAGGAGGCGCGCATCGCGTTGCAGGATGGCCAGCAGTTGCAGCGCGCCATCGGAAGCGCGGACCTGCGCTGCCGCTTTGGGCGGAGGAGCGGCCTTCGAGGGCGTAAACCCGTATGACCTCGCTATGTCCGCCGGCAGCTTGCCGCCGAAGAGAATGGAAAGAAAACTGCGGATCGCAAAACTGAGTCGCTTCATGTAGTTCTGAATTCAGGATACCGTGTGAGGAAAGACTGACTTGTAGTACTGGTGTGGCGGGCGCCCTCGCCTGCTCCCCGACCCTCCTGCCGATGGGTTGCGCTGACTTGTTGGTGCAGCCGCGTAAGAACGCAGTCACCGCTGACGGCTACTGACTGGACAATGGCTGCTCGCCCGAAAGCTCGATCACCACAACGGACACGCGGCGCCAGCCGCGTTGGCGGTTACGGCTGGAAGTACAATAGATGTTTAAGTGTTTATCTGCCTATCTGCATAGGTGTCGTATGCCCGAACAAGCTGTCCGCTGGAACATCAAGGTCTCGAAGGAAGCCGATCTCACGTTGCGCACTTTCCTGGGGTCTCACGGCATGAAGAAGGGTGACCTTTCGAAGTTTATCGAGCAGGCTGTCCGCGCCCACGTGTTTCATTGCACCGTTCAGGACATCAAGACTCGTAACGCCGCGACCGACCCCGATGAACTGCAGTCCATCATCGACAATGCGGTGCGAGAGGTCCGCGCGGAGCGTCGGGCCAAACGGAAGTCCGGCAAATCCTGATGCGCGTAGTGCTGGATACCAACATTCTGGTGTCCGCCCTCCTGGTCCAGACGGGATATCCGGCCGCAATCTATCGCTCCTGGCACGAGGGGCACTTCACGCTCCTGACCTCTCCAGAGCAATTGGACGAACTCCGAGCCACGCTGCATAAGCCGGCTCTGGCTGCGCGAATCAAACCTCACAAAGCTGGCCGCTTGGTCAACGCACTGAAGGAGTTCGCCGTGATCATCGGCCCGCTGCCGCGCCTCGCCCGATCTCCCGATCCAACAGATGATTTTCTTCTGAGCTTGTCCGAAACGGGTCAAGCTCACTATCTGGTGACCGGCGACAAGGTTGGTCTCCTTGCTCTTACTCGTCACAAGGTCACACGGATCGTATCCGCGCGCAATTTTGCCGGGCTATTCGCGTGAACAACCCTGCACCGCGCCCAGCTACTTCTTCTCCCGCATAGCCGCGATCACCGCATCCGGCACCGCTGCCTGCTTCAGTCTCGCCAGGTCGTCCGGAGCGAGCGAGAAGTGCCCGGGCTGGGCCGCGATCAGACTGACGATGTCCCCCGCGGCCACATTACCCCGCACCAGCCCAATAATGAAACCGTTCGTCAGCAGAATATCCGTCTGGGCTTCCGCGCTTTGCCGCGGCTCGATCGCCGCATTCTGCCATAACGGCGCCATGGCCTCCGTGAACGCCCTGACCCTGCGGCACCCGGCCATCGCCTCCGTCAGCATCCTGTTGCGGTGGAGCTTCTGCGCCTCGTCGAACGCGGACAGCGCGTCGTCGTAGTTCTGCACCAGCATGTAGGCGACCCCGAGGTTGTACCACGCGTCGGCGGCCGTGTACTTGCCGTGTTCGCAGGAGGCGGCGCTGGCGCGGGAGCGCTGCACCACGCCTTCGTAGTCGCCCTTTCTGAGAAGATCCCAGGCCTGTCGCAGGCCGCAGTTCTTCCCGTCCATGAAGGGAACTTCCCAGGTCTCCGTCCAGGGAACGTACATGCGCTGCGCCAGGGCGGCGGCCTGCTCGAGCGCCATGTCCTTTACTTCCCCCTGGCCCGGATACTCGGGAACGCTGGTCATGCTCTGGTTTTCCTTCAGCGGGTCGACGTGAATCGTATTTGCGGCTAATTCCCGGCCATCTCCGAGATCCACCGCGTAAATGGTTGCGATAAAATGCCCCTCCACCCGGGATTTGTGGAAAGCTGGCAGTCCACCTTCGATAATCGTCTCCCGCTGCCGTGTCTCGCAGCGCGGAACCTCCACCGAGAACATCACTGCGGGTCCGATGAGCCGGCCGAGTTCCACGGCCGCTTCCGGGTCCGCCAGCGAATCGATCCGCAGGTCGTGTTCGGTCAGGACAGCGTCGATACCCGCCCGGTCAAAGACGGTGATTCCGTGGTTGCGCAGATCCCGAATGAGCAGGCTGGCGAACTCCTCCGAGCAGTTGCCGGACACCGGCCCCACCACGACACGTTTTCCCACCAGCGCTTCCCCGAGGCTGGCGGGATGGTAGATCCTGACTGGAGCCTTCTTCTCGGCGAGCGCCGGGAATGACACCACCAGCAGCCCCGCGGCCACGGCCAGCCATCGGCTATGTCCTACCATGTGCTCTCCGCCACCATAATCAGGACGTGCCTCTCAACCTCGCGGTTTCTTTGCCGGTTGGAGCAGGCGTTTCCGCCGCCGGTTACGGGGTGGCCGGCGTCGCCGACTGCCACTCCGCACCGACATCGTAACGGCGGAAATCGCGGAATTCTTTTTCCGTCTTCATCAGGTAATGCTTGCCCGATCCCACGTAAAGCGTGGTCGTTTGTGGCAATAAATAGTCGTGCCCGGAAATGCGCACCCAGTCGTAGTCCACCGTGATCTCCGACCGGTGGATGGGGAAGTCCTTCGGCAGATCCTCCGCCTGCACCGAGATCCGCCTCACCGACAGCGTGCTCGCGTCGATGTAAACCAGTCCTTTGTACGCGGTCAGAAGGCTCTTTGAACCGCTCACCGGAATCACCCGGTACCGCGACCGGGCCGCCGGCACATGATACTGAAACACGTTCACCCTCGCGCCTTTCCAATCGGTAACGTCCTGCCATTCGATTTGCGCGCCCACCTGTTCGGAGAACACCAGGTCGAACAGCCCGCCGAACTCGCCGTACACCCGCGCCCCGGAATTGTTGGTGCCCTTGGCGGGACTGCCATTCACTTCCAGAAGCTGGGTATTCTCCGCGCCATCCATATACTGCAGCACTTCGGTGATCGAATCTTTCGCCTTCCAGTCGCCCGTCCCACTGGGGTCCACGGCTCTTCTGGTCACTTCGATACAGGCGAAGTTCGTGAGGTCGTTCTTGTAGTCGAGCGCTCGCTGCCGCACTCCGTCGAGGATGCGCTTAATCTCCGCGTCATCCGGCTTCTGGGCATTCCTGAGCACTTCGGGACCGTTCTCGAACACCGATCCGGGGGCGGACGCGGCCACGGACGAACCGCTTCCGGTCACCTCGAAGCTCACGATCTGCTCGGACGTCTTGCCGGCCTGTGTAGCCTTCGCCACCAGTTGATAGCCGCCCGGCGCCAGAGCGCTTCCTTTCATCGAGGTCATAAAGGGAAGCGCGCCGCCCGCCGTCCCCTCGGGCAGCCGGCCGGACATTCTCGCGATCAACTCCTTGTCCCGCAGCAGGGCCAATTCCAGTTGCGGCTTGTCGCTGCTCGCAACGTCCGGATACAGCGCCACGAACACGGGTATGTCGTGGCTGCCGGGCTGAAACTGCGCGGTCAGATCCGGAATCACCTGGCGCCTCTGATAATCGAGCGGTTCCCCGTCGTTGCCCTCGAGATTCACCGGTTCCAATCTCCGCACCAGCGACAGGTCGCTGAGCGCGACGCCCGCGGGACGCTCCAGAACGGTAAAGGGAATGGTCCGGGAGCTCACCTTCCTGGCCAGGCGATCGGCCACCGCGATGTCCATCCGGTATTCGCCCGGCGCGATCTCGAAAGGCCGCTGGAACGTGTAGTAGTTTGTCTGGCCCCCGGCCGGACCCGCGGCGGTCATCTGCGACGGCCGGTCCTGGCTGAACTTCTCCACCACCTGACCCTGCCCGTCTTTCACCAGAGCCAGCACCGAGAAATGCGACTTGCAGATTCTGCTGTCCTTGTCTTCCGCGCACGCGAAGCTCTTCAGAGGGACTTCCACCACGAGTTCCGCCTGCGTCTTCTCCGCCTTCCAGCCGAAGCGCAGCACCTGGCCGCGGAAGGGAAGGGTTTCCGTTCGCTCGGGGCTGCTCAGCGCCTTGAGCAGAGCAACCTCGAACGGCCGCACGTCCATTCCGGCATTCGGTGGCAGCGAGAAATACCCGGCGCGCGCCTGCACCTGCGCGTTGCGCCGGCTCGTCTTCACGGTAACCGCGCGGAAGCGGCCATCGTATTCTCCGCCGGCCGGAGTGTACGAGGCCTCATAATAACTGGTCATGTCTTCCGCGATGCGCTCGATGTGCGCCCGGAAATCCGTCCATTGATCGATGTACAGTCCGCCCGTGGTCTCGGCCAGCCGGCGCAGCGGCGGGCGCCGGTCTTCCGCCGGCGCGTTTGCGGCCTTTGTCGCCGCCGTCTCCGGCGCGACATCCTCGGCGGTGGGCACCGGCGCGTTCTTTGGGGTGTCCGGCATCACCGGGCCGAAAGCGGCGATTTGCGCCGTTCTGGTGAGCCCGCTCACGTCCAGCGCGTAGATGCTCACGCCCGCGCGGTTGGCGCTCCCGATCATCGCCCGAAGCTGTTCCGGAGTAGTCGCCGTAACGTCGATGCCGTCGGAGAAGTAGAGGATGGTCTTGCGTCCCGGCGTCTGTCCCAGATGCCGTGTCAGAGCCAGCAATCGCGAAGGGCAGGCACGAAAATGCTCGTCGCGGACGATCCGCTCCGAAGACCTGGCAATCTCCACCGCGGGCCCCGAAACGGGACCGGCCTCGGCGCCTTTCGGATGCGTAGCCAGAGCGGTCACGGTTTCCACGGCGCGCCGCAGCGCCTCCCGATCCGTGGTGAACGCCTGCACCAGATGGAACCGCTCATGAATCCGCCAGACCGCGAAGGAGGTATCGCCCCCCGGGTTCTGCTTGAGCATCTCCAGCGCGGCATCGCGCGCCAGCCGCGCCGAGACGGCGTCCAGGTTGTCGAATACCAGAGCGACAAACAAGGAACCCCTGGCCGCGCCGGCCTGCAGGCGGGTCACCTTCACCGTATCGCCGTCATCGGTAATCTGCACCTCTTCGGGGCGCAGATCGCGGATCGGATGACCGTGCCTGTCGCGAACCACCACGTCGAGCGTTATCTCATCGGCCCTGGCCGCCCCGGCCGTCTGGCCCGGGTTCGCGGCTGGTGGCGAGGACTGCGCCGTCGCCATTGCCCAGAACACCAGACCGCTCAGCAAGCATAAACTGGCGAAAACTCTCAGCAACCGGGCTAAGAACACACACCACCCCCAGGATTATTGCCTGAACCAACAGTCTATCCGATTGCCGCCTCTGTGGGAATGGGCCTGCGCTTCGCCCGGTGGGGAGTACCCGGCCGGTCTGAGGATCAGCCGTTGATGCCCAGGAACTGCTTGATCAGGTTCAGGTCGGTCTGGAGCTGTCCAACCTGTCCCGCCGTCGCCGCGGCACCCGGGTCAAAGCTGCTGCTGCTGACCACCTCCCAGATTCCCGGCAGACCGCCCGTGCGGAAGCTCTCGCCGGGCAGCAGCGCCCGCACTGGGAACGGAATGTCCGGGGGTGTGTTCGGTCCGACCTGCGGAACAGGCACCCCGTTCCAGACGATCTGGCCGGAGGCATTCAGCCCCCAACTCCCGGGCGCGCCGATACCGTAGGCGCTCTTCGCGGCGAGCAGGTCTCCCACGTTCGCGGAGACCGCCCCGGCGGTCAGGATGAACTGCTGCCGCGTGTCGCCGTTCGCCTGGAACGTGGCGGCCAGCGTCGGGAGAGTGACCTGCAACTGCAGGCCAAGTGCGGGGCCGATTTCCGCGGCGAGCGCGTCGGCCTGGTCTTCCGTGGAAAGGCTGTACTCGGGAATAGCCAGAACCAGCGGCAGGGCGCCCGGCCGGGGGATTGTCAGTTGCGCCTTCGTCGGCGGTACGCTGTAGTGCGCATAGGACGCCGGCACATTGGCCCTGGCGGCAACGGCATTGGTGATCCTGAGCGGCACTTCAGTTCCGCTGACCGGATCGAAGACCATGTAATTCGCCGGCTCGTCCCCGGGCAGGCCTGCCTTCGAGGGGTCCGTCCAGCGCTTTACCGCCGCGTTCGGATCGAATGTCGCCGATTCGTTCACCAGCGTGATTCCCGGCAGCATAATGCCGCTAATCGGTATCGGATATGTGGGTGTGGTTCCCATACAATCAGTTCCTCCTGTTGGTCTGTCTACTTCAGGGCGATGGCGATGATGCCGGCAATGGATGGAATGGATTCCACCAGCCGCTTCACCGTGGAATCGTGCGCGCCGCGCGCGAGCTGCAGAATGACGGCATCGCGGTCGGCAATCGACTGCTTCTGAATCTCGGCGATCTGCTGGCTTTGCGATACGATCTGCCCGAGCAGGTCGCGGTTTTGCCGGGTGAGTGTGAGCTGCTGGTCGAGAGCGGCGATCTTCTGGTCTTTGTCGGCGATGATGAGTTTCAGGTTGGCGATCTGTTCTTCGTAGTTCCGCAGCAGCGCCTGCTGTGCCGGAATGGTCTGCGGGTCCGCTTGCCCGCGCGCGGCTGGCGCCAGTGCAACCAGTGCAACCGCCGCGACGAGCGCGATGTGGGAGATCATCTCTTGACTCCCGGTTCCTTCTCCAGCGCCGCCGCTTCCGCCTCCATCTCGTCTTCGCGCCCCTCGCGACGGGCGACCTCGAGATCGATGGCCGCCAGCGGCGCCGCGCCAGCGTCGATCGCCTTGTCGTTGGCCTGCGCCTGCTTCTGTTCGGCTGCGATTTCGGCCTCTATCTGGCTGATCTGCTGCTTGCGATTCGCGTCGGCCTTCGCGAGGTCGCTGGCGAGCTGGGCCGCATCCACCGTCGCGGTGGTTCCGTCCCAGATGCTGGCCAGCTTGTCGGCGGCGTTCACGGCGTCGATTCCGCTCAGGTTGTCCGCGGTCTGTTTCAGGCTCATGGGGATCTCCTTGCGAGAAGACACGAGTGTACGCGTCAAGCCGCGGTCCCAACACGTAAACAGCGGGAAACAGAAGGAATTATTTCCGGCAACGCTCCTGGGCCGCATGGCGCAAACTGATCGGGACCCGCCGAACCCGCGTGCCGCCACCCTTCGTGCTCTTCGTGTCCTTCCAGCCTTGAAGTGTGTCCGATTGACATATTGCACGCCGGCGCTCTACTGAGTTCAGGCCACGTTTTCAGGTACTTAACGTGCTATCGAGTGTGATGATGCTCCGAAACGCGTCCCTTTGGTTCGTTTTACTGAGCGCCACCGCGACGATGGCGGCGGCTCAGAATTCCCTGCTTGGCGTGCAGAAGTCCGAACTGATCGGCGTTGCTTCGCTGACCTCCGCAACCCTGGTCGCATCCGCCACGGACTCGCAGGGATCCCTGTACGTGCTCGTGGGTGACAGTCCGAACTACGCGTACTACATCGCAAAACTGACTCCCGCGGGAGATCGTATCGTCTACCAGACCATGCTCCCTTTTCAGCCGTCCGCCATGGCGGTTGATCCGGCAGGGAACGTCTACATGTCGAGTTCCGACCCCGGTACCGGTGAGCTCACCGTCGAGAAGCTGGGGACCGATGGCACGACGGTGATCTACCAGACCGTCATTGGGCGGCTGTGGACAGGAGGCACGATTGCCGTGGATTCTTCCGGGCGCGCCTGGGTGGCCGGTTCCGTGCCGGCGGGCATTCTCCGGACTCCGCTGGGCGCCTTTCAGACTACGCCGGGCGCTTTTCAGCAGACACCCCCCGGCAGCGGCCCCGTATTTGTCGCGCGCCTGAACCCGGCAGGCGGCATCGACTATGCCACATATGTGGGGGGCAGTAACTACGAATCGCTCTACGCGATCGCCGTGGATCGCTCAGGGTCCGCGTTTCTCACGGGATATACGTTTTCGCCGGACTTCCCCGCCACACCAGGCGCATATCTCACCGCCTTCACCCCCAACAGCGTTCCGTTTCTGGTGCGACTCTCTCCGGATGGCCCGCAACTGACCTGGTCCACTTTCATCAGCCTGCCCGCGGCCGGATATTATCTCGCGGGTCTCGCGCTGGATTCCACCGGCAGCGCCGTGATGGCCCTCACAACCATCACGTACGGGAGTCCGATCTATCCCGGTTTCCTGGTCACGCGCTTCAATCCCCAGGGCACCGCCGTGACGCTTTCGAAGGCGGTGGGAGGTGCGACTGCGACGGCGCTGGCGGTGGACGGATCGGGCAGGATCTATGTCGCCGAAGTGCCCACCGTCAACTTCCAGGCGAGGAACAGCCTGACCACGTGCGACTCGAGCCGGGCGGCGCTGAGCGTGCTGGATACGAACGGGAATATCCTGCAGTCCACTTATATTGCCGGCGCGTATGGCATGGCGAGCAATGGCCTGCTCAGCCTGAGCCTTGCCATATTACCCGATGCATCGGTCGACGTACTGAGTTCGGCCAACCCTGGTACGTCCGGGCAACCGGTGGTGGGATCGTCCCCGGGAATCCTGTCCCTGGTCCGCCTCTCCCCGAATCCGAACGTACAAACCTTCCAACTCGCCTGCGTGGGAAATGCCGCCAGCTACGATACGACGGCGATCGCGGGCGGTGAGATTGTGAGCCTGTTCGGCAACGGACTGGGCCCCGCCGCTGGCACGCAGCCACAAGTGGATCTCCACAGCGGATATCCCAAACAGTTGGACACCGTACAGGTGACCTTCAACGGCACCCCGGGCCCCCTGCTGTACGTGCAGGATGGCCAGGTCAACGCAATTGCACCGTGGTCGCTGCAAACCGCCTCAACGGTGGAGATCTGCGTCGTCTACAACGGCGCCGCCACAAATTGCCTCTCGCATCCGGTGTCGGTGGACGCCGGCGTGTTCACGGTCGACGGCTATCATGTGGCCGCCGTGAACCAGGATGGAAGCGTCAACTCGGCGTCGAATCCCGCGAGGGTTGGCTCCATCGTGTCCATCTTTGCCACGGGCACCGGTCCGTTGAGCCCGCCGCAAGCCGACGGCGCCATCGTCCAGCCTCCGCTGCCAACTGATACGTTGGGCGTCTCCATGTATTGGAACCAGCCGATCGGATGGAATACGGGTCTCTGGGATCGGCAGCCGGTCTCTTTGGTTCACGTGGGCCCGGCGCCATTCGGCGTGGCTGGGCTGACTCGGATCGACTTTGTGGTGCCGGACAACTTCGCGACGCTCCCGTTCTCGGGCTGGTATCCGATGGTGCTCCAGGTACAGGGACCGGGGCCTGTGCCATTCGCGTCAGCGGGCTTCCTGCTGTATGAAGCGCAGCCGTAGCCCGGTAGTTTCTTCACAAAGACCCGCGACTACGGGTGATAGAGCATCGCGTAAACCACCACGCCGGTGACGCTTACATACAGCCAGATGGGCAGAGTCCAGCGCGCGATGGCGCGATGACGGACGTCGTCCCTGCGCAGGCCACGCCGCAGCGTCATGATGGCCAGCACCGGCACCGTAATCGCCAGCAGCGTGTGCGTCAGCAGGATGGAGTAGTAGATCGGGCGAAGCAGGCCGGTTCCTTCGTAGTGCTTCGACCCGATGTGCGCGTGGTAGACGATGTAGGAAATCAGGAAGGCCACGGAAACACAAAAAGCAGCGATCATCACCGCGCGGTGGGCCGCCACCCGCCTGCGCCGAATCAACAGGTAGCCGCAGGTCAGCAGCACCGCGGCCGTGCCGTTCAGGGTCGCATTCAACAACGGAAGGTCGTGGACGTTCACAGAGATCTCTCCCTTGCCAGAGAGCGGAGGTCGGCGATGATCTTCGGAATGCTGCCCGCCTCCGTCGTGTCGTAGGTACCGCGAATGTGCCCGTTGCCGTCCACCAGCACGAAGCGTGGGCTGTGCGTCATGCTTCCGTCCACGTTGCCCAGCTTGAACACGTCCTTGTCCAGCCGCTGCAGAGTGGCCTGCGGGCCCGTGAGGAAATGCCAGCGCCCGGGCGTTGCGTGATACAGTGCCGCGTACTTTGCCAGCACCGGCGGCGTGTCATTCCACGGATCGATGGTAAACGAGACCAGCCGCGCGTTGGGGACGTCCGCCACGGCCTCCTGGATGTGGTGCATGTGAGCGCTCATCATCGGGCAGATGCTGCCGCAACTGGTGAAGAAGAAGTCGGCCACCCAGACCTTGCCGCGCAGCGAGCCGCT
This sequence comes from Bryobacteraceae bacterium, assembly GCA_049510065.1. Lineage (GTDB taxonomy): Bacteria > Acidobacteriota > Terriglobia > Bryobacterales > Bryobacteraceae > CAWACP01. The sequence continues at coordinate 10,461 of JBEKZH010000016.1, read as the reverse complement.
GTCGAACGTGCTTCCGTCCGACGCCGTGAGCTGGAACGGCGGCACCGTGCCGAAATCGTCGAGCTTGTTTCCGCTCGGACGGCACGCTGCAAGCGCCAGCAGCAGCGCCGGAATCAGCAGTCGTTTCATGCCATGCGATCAACCAGCATCAGACCATAGAGAAGCGGCAGGTAGAGCACCGAGGCCAGCAACACGGCGCGCGCCCGCGGCCGGCTGCGGTCCCGCATCACGCGCAGCGCGGCATACAGGTAACCGAGGCCGAGCAGGAACGCGCCCCCGAGATACACATTGCCGGCCATGCCCGTGTAGCGCGGAACCAGACTCAGGCCCAGCAGTGCCAGCGCATACCAGAACATCCGCCGGGCGGTGGATTCGCCATCCGGCTCCACCACCGGCAGCATGCGAATGCCGGCGCGCTCATAGTCCTCGCGATACATCCACGCGATGGAGTAGAAGTGTGGGAACTGCCACAGGAAGAGAATGCCGAACAACAGCCAGGCCTCGGTGGTGAGACTTCCGTGCGCCGCGGCATAACCGATCAGCGGCGGCATGGCCCCGGGGATGGCCCCGACCGTAGTAGAGTGCGGCGACCGCTGCTTGAGCGGCGTGTAGAAGAAAAGATACGTGAGCAGCGTAATCAGGCCCAGCAGCGCCGTGAGAGGGTTAGCGCCGAACCACAAATCCACAAACCCGAAAACGGAGATGGCCGTGCCGAACCAGAACGCACGCCGCGGGTTGAGCCGGCCCGAGGGCAGCGGGCGGCCCTGGGTGCGCCGCATCTTCGCGTCCGCGTCGCGCTCGTACCATTGATTCAGCGCCGCCGTTCCCGAAGCCAGCAGGCCCGTTCCCAGAATGGCGTGCAGCAGCGTCAGAAGCTGCCAGCCGTGCTCGATGCCAAAGTAGTAGCCGATGCCGGTGCTCATGAGGATGAGCCAGGTGATACGCGGCTTGGTGAGCTCGATGTAGTCCTTCATCAGGGGCGTGAACGGTTCCACAGCTTCGCCGCCCGGCCTGTGAGTGTCAGCGCCGGACGAGCCAGTTCATTTTACTTCACGGACTCTACCGGTCTTGGATAACAAACCGGGGCCCGCGGTTACAGTTATTTCTGAGTTTTTACACTTTCGCCGTCAGAAGTCCGTAGGCGCGTCGGCGAACACGCTGCGAATTTGCCCGGCCGCCCAGACCACTTCCTCACGCGTGATCACCAGCGGAGGAGCGATGCGGATGACCCGGTCGTGAGTCTCCTTGCACAACAGCCCCAGTTCCATCAGCCGCTCGCAGTACGGCCTCGCCGGAACCGTCAGTTCGATGGCGATCAGCAGCCCGCGGCCGCGCACCTCGCGGATCGCCGGGTGCCGGATGGCCCGCAACTCTGCCAGGAAGAACTCGCCCAGGGTGGCCGAACGTCCCGGCAGATCCTCGTCCTGAATCACCTCGAGCGCCATCCTCGCCACCGCGCAGGCCAGAGGATTCCCGCCGTAGGTGCTGCCATGGCTTCCCGGCCGGAAGACGTCGAGGATTTCGGAGCTGGTCACCACCGCCGAGACCGGATAGAAGCCGCCCGAGAGCGACTTGCCCAGCAGGAAAACGTCGGGCTGAACCTGCTCGTGCTGGCACGCGAACATTCGCCCCGTTCTTCCCAACGCCGTCTGGATCTCATCGGCGATCAGCAGCACCCGGCGTGAGGCGCAGAGATCCGCCGCCGCGCGCAGGAAGCCGGCCGGCGGGAAGAGAATTCCCGCCTCACATTGGATGGGCTCCACCAGAAACGCGCAGGTGTTTGGCGTAATTGCCGCCTCCAGCGCGGCAATGTCGCCGAAGGGGACGGTCACGAAACCGGGTGTGAACGGACCGAAGCCATCGCGATAGTACGCGTCGGAGGAGAGGCCGGTGATGGTGGTGGTGCGCCCGTGGAAGTTGTTCTGGCAGACGATCACTTCCGCGCGGTCCGGCTCGATGCCCTTCTGCGTGTAGCCCCAGCGCCGGGCGGCCTTGATGGCGGTCTCCACGGCCTCGGCGCCAGTGTTCATGAGCAGGACGGACTCCATCCCGCACAACTGCGCAAGCTCGCGGCAGAGCAGCGGAAGTTGATTGTTGCGGAAGGCCCGCGAGATCAAAGCGATGCGCCCGGCCTGTTCGCGCAGCGCCTGCAGAATGCGTGGATGGCAGTGTCCCTGGTTTACCGCCGAGTAGGCGCTCAGACAGTCGAGGTAGCGTTTGCCCTCGGCGTCCCAGACCCACACGCCACTGGCGCGTTCGACCACCACATCGAGCGGGTGGTAGTTGTGCGCGCTCCACCGCTCTTCCATTTCCACGAGGTCGCGCGAGGTGAGCGGCGAATCCGGACGGCTCATGAGTGCGCCGCTGCTCCGCTGTCGTGAGAAACCGCCGGCGCCAGTTGCGCGGCAATGCGGGTGGCCTCCTCCACCGCCCGCGCCAGCACGGAACGGATCTTGCCGTCCTCCAGCATCAGCAGCCCGCCAATGGTGCAGCCGGCCGGAGTGGTGACGTCGTCGCGCAGTGCCGCGGGATGGCGGCCGCTGGCCTGCACCATGCGCGCGGCGCCCAGGGTGGTCTGCGCCACCAGCCTCAACGCGAGCTGGCGCGGCAGGCCCACCCGCACCCCGGCGTCGGCCAGGGCTTCCATGATGAGGTACTGGTAGGCCGGGCCGCTTCCGCTGAGCGCGGTAATGGCGTTGAAGTACGCTTCGTCCACCGCCGCGCATTCGCCCACGGCCTCGAAGACGCGTTGCGCGCGCGCCAGATGTTCCGGCTTCGCATGGCGTCCGCCGCAGATCACGCTCATGCCCTCGCGCACGATGCACGGCGTGTTGGGCATGGCCCGCACCCACGGATTCGCCGCGCCCAGCATCGATTCCAGTTGCCCCGTGGTGGCGCCCGCCATGATGGAGATCAGCAGCGTGTCCGGCCGCGGGCCCGCGTCGTGCAACGTGGCCAGCACCTTCGCCGCCTGGCCCGGCTTCACGCAAACCAGAATCATGCCCGCGCCGGGCACGCGGTGCTGATAGTTCACCGCCACCGGAATCCCCAGCGCCTCGGTGACCTTCTCACAGGTTGTCTCGGTTCTGGCGGTTGCCCAGACCTGTTCGCGGGTGATCGCGCCGCTTTCCAGCAGGCCCTTGATCAGCGTGTGTCCCATCACGCCGGCGCCAATCACGCCGAGGGTTCGTCCCGGTTCCACCAGAGGAGTTTCGGCCAGAGGAGTATGGGAATGTTCCATGGTAAGGAACCCATTACATCATGGTCGGCCCGGCACAGGTCGTGGCGCCAATTTCGGGGACGGCTGACGAATTCCGCACCGGGAAGCCTGAAAAGTATCTTTTGGCCGCTGCGGAATCTCGTCGCCCGTCCCCGAATTGTGCGCACCACTCGCGCTAAAACTTCCCGCCAGCCTGACGATGAGAGGTTCGGAGGAGCAAATCACGCTCTATGAACGAAACCTGTGTGGCACGACCGATCTCGGAACAGGAGATTGCCGAAGCGATTTGCTCGTCCGCCTGCGACGTCTTCTCCACGATGCTCGGCATGGAACTGGTGGCCGGTCCCATGGAGATCGGCGAAGCGGCCGCCAGAAACCGCGCGGGCGTGGTGGCGCTGCTGGGATTTGCCGGCGATTGGGCGGGTTCCGGAACACTCTATTGCGAGGGGCGCTTCGCCTGCCGGATGGCGGCACAACTGCTCATGGCCGAATACGACGTGGTCAACGACGATGTCCTCGACGCCGTAGCCGAAGTGGGCAACATGATCGTCGGCAATGTCAAGACGGTGCTGGAGCGCAAACTGGGTTCCATGGGTCTCAGCACGCCCACGGTGATCTACGGACGTAATTTCGAAACCCGCACTGTGGGGAGCAGGGAGTGGGTCACCGTGCCCTTCGTATGCGGCGAGTATTCGATGGGCGTGCAGATCACCATCGCCCCCAATCCAAAGAAGGACCGCGGTCCGCAAAAGCGGGTGACTCTGTCTACCAACCCGTGCCCCTATTGCGGCAGCCACGCCGAGTGAGCTGTAGGGCAGGTGTGGGGCGGGGCCATGCCCTGCGGCGGCTTCTCAGGCCGCCTGCGCCAGCCTCAGGATCATTCCAATTCTCCCGAATCGGAGAGCACTGTGATCAGACACAGTATCGAGAGCGGTAAGTTCCGGGATCGCCGCAACATCAAGCGCAGAGGGTTTCCGGCGCGCGTGGACACCACACCCGAGCCGTGGCAAAAGGTTACGATTAAGGGAGGGTAAGAACGTGGCAACTCTCGATTGGTCCCGATGCTCCGCTGTTGAAAGTATCCCCGGCAAGGTCAGCGGCGCGTGGGTTTTGAAGGGTACGCGGATGCCGGTATCCGCCATCTTCGAGAATCTGGAATCCGGGGCCAGTATCGACGACATCATGGAATGGTTCGACGGGCTGGACCGCGAACAGGTCAAGGCGGTTATCGAGTTCGCCGTCCGCAGTCTCGACAAAGCGCCCGCTTATGCGCCGTAGATGCGGATCATTTTCGATCAGGCAACGCCCGTGCCGATCCGTCCGTATCTCGACGGCCACACCGTCCGCACAGCAAGGCACAGCTTCCCGCAGCCACTGACACACTCATTCATGAATATCGCGCATCCTTAGGCTCCCGAACTTTCGCCATTCCTCGATCACTGAACGCGCCGCTTGCCGCGATTCAGAGCGGTTCAGCCCGTTGCTTCGATAATACTGGGCCAGATGCTTGTGAAACATATCGTCCCAGACATCTCTGAAACCCGTGTCTGGCACCTCCACGATCACTTTTGGGCGGTCAGGATTGTTGATGAAGCGATCATCGTCTCCTTCAGCTCGGGCGAGGTACAGCCCGAGGCCAGTGAGGATTTGCTCGACCATAAAGCCCTGTCTTGCAATACTGAATTCCAGCAGCATGAAGAATTCTATGGGTCGGATGAATGTTAAGAAGAGCGCAACAGTCCCCTCATGTCCTTTAGCCTCAACCTTCCCCCACTGTACTTTTACATCTCCAGCGGCGAATGATTCATGAACGCGAATAAACTCGGCAATGTCCGGTCGGTCAGAGGTATCAAGGAGAAGGAGCAGAAGCAACCGGCCGCCGTGTCGCCCGCGTGTGCTTACCGCGGCATCTGCCACGATTCTTACGGGACGAGTTTCGCGCGCATGCCGAACGTGACCCTCAATCCTTTTTTGTTTCATCTCTCCATTCCCTAACCATGATCGGGTCGGTTTCCGTCGGCACACCGTGTGTGTCTTCCAAGATGAGGCTGTGAGCGTCAATAGTCCCATTGCGGATCACGTCGTTGTCCAGAGCAAACAGGAGCCATCCAGAAACGGTTTGATGGGCATCAATGCGCATCGGTAGTGATAGGAGGGAGGCAGGAGTGGCATCGTTTCCTACGTTATTACCCAAAGCGGCATTGTGCTGGATCCGACAAACTGCGGTCACGTCGTTCTCCATCAAGTAGGTAACCCGGAGTTCAGCGCGGGCGACGGCGTTGTTGATGTCGGTCGGGTTGCTCACTGACACAAGAAAACCGAAGAGCTGCCGTTTTGGTACTAGGCGGCGATACCCGTTAGCCACGTAGATGCGTAGTTGAGGTTGGCGGCGCTTCTCCTGGTTCTCACTGATGGCAAGCGCGCGTCGTCCGTACCGCCAGGAAAAGAATGCGGAGCAGCCTGAGACGAGCAACGATAACCCAGATATCCAAACGCTAGGATTTGCGAGAAGGTCGTGATTTGCGGGCATCGCTCTCTCCTAGCTCACAATCCGTTCCATGATGTTGCACGTTACCTTCTCGTCGCGCCGGTTTTCGACGGATAGTTCCTTTATTCCCTTGCCGCCCAACGGCTACAGCCCCGCCGTCACTCCCTCGGTGCAATCCCCAGCGTGCGCATCTTCCGGTAGAGATTGCTCCGTTCCAGCCCCAGCAACTCCGCGGTGCGCGAAACATTCCCGCTGGTCTCATCCAGCTTCCGCAGAATATACTCGCGCTCGGCGGCCTCCCGCACCTGCTGCAGACTCCCGAAATGCTCCCCAGGCCGATCCGACGCCACCCGCCGCGCCGGGTTCAGCGGAATATGCCGCGCATCCACCCGCACCTGCGGATTCATGATGACAATCCGCTCCATCACGTTGCGCAGTTCCCGTACGTTACCTGGCCAGTGGTATTCCTCCAGCATCTCCAACGCCTGCGGCGTCAACTCCTTCGCCTTGCGCCCATACGCCGTAGTGAATTCCTTCAGGAAATACCCCGCCAGCAGCGGAATATCCTCCTTACGCTCGCGCAAAGGCGGAACAGTAAACGGAATTACGTTCAGCCGATAAAACAAATCCTCGCGAAAATTCCCGTGCTCGATCTCCTCGTCCAGATGTTTATTCGTGGAAGCTACCACCCGCACATCCACCGTGATGGAATGCGACGCCCCCACCGGCTCGAACCGCTGTTCATCCAGAGCCCGCAGCAGCTTCGACTGCGTGCGCAAACTCATGTCCCCCACCTCGTCCAGAAACAGCGTCCCGCCATCGGCCTTCTGCAGCTTGCCGGTCTTATCCTCCTGCGCCCCGGGGAAGCTGCCCTTGCGATGTCCGAACAGCTCGCTCTCGATCAGATCCTCGGGAATGGCCGCGCAGTTCACCTCCACGAAGGGTTCCGCCGCGCGCGGGCTCAGGTCGTGAATGGCGTGCGCCACCAGCTCTTTCCCGGTACCGCTCTCGCCGTAGATCAGCACGCGGCCGTTGGTGCCGGCCATCAGCGCGAGCTGTTGCCGCAGCGCCTTCATGGGAACGCTCTCGCCGATAATGTTGAGCGGCTTCCGGCCGTCTTCCTTCAGGCGGTGCAGCTCCAGTTCCAGCTTGCGTTGTGATACCGCGTTCTTCACCACCACCGCCACCTTATCGATGGTGAGCGGCTTCTCCAGGAAATCGAAGGCGCCCAGCCGGGTGGCCTTCACCGCCGTCTCGATGGTCCCGTGGCCGGAGATGATCACCACCACCGGCCGGTTCTCGAAGGGAATCTCCTGAATGCGCGCCAGCGTGTCGAGGCCGTCCATGCCCGGCAGCCACACGTCCAGCAGCACCACATCGTAGGGCTGGCGCGCCAGCTCTTCCAGCGCATCCTCGCCGCTGCCCACCGCGAACGCCGGATAGCCCTCGTCATCCAGAACGCCGCTGAGCGACTGCCGGATCAGCGGCTCGTCGTCGACAACCAGAATGTGCCCAGGCTTCATGCGTTGGTCTCCGCCGCCGCCAGCTCCGAACGTCCCGCGCCCGCAACCGGAACATCGATGAGGAAGCGCGCGCCCGACGGCAGGTTGTCTTCCACGCGGATGGCCGCGTTGTGATCGGTCAGGATGCGGTTCACGATGGCCAGGCCCAACCCGGTCCCGCGCCCCTTGGTGGAAAAGTAGGGCAGGAACAGCTTTTCCTTGTCCTCGCGGGACACACCGCACCCGCTGTCGGCAATCACCAGTTCCACCATGTCGGCGTCGCCGGCCGAGGTGGCCACCAGCAGATCCTTCACCGGCGAATCCTGCATGGCCTCGGCCGCATTGTCCACCAGATTCACGATCACTCGCTTGAACTGCTCCGGATCCACATGCACCATGGGCAGCTCCGCGGCGAGTTCCTTGCGGACGCGGATGCCGGCCAGACGGTCCTGAAACACCGCCAGGGCGTTCTCGACGATGCCGTTGAGGTCCGCGGGCACCGGCTGCGCCGCGGGGAAGCGGCTGAATTGCGAGAACTCGTCCACCAGCGTGCGCACCGATTCCACCTCGCGCAGGATGGTCTGCGAGCATTCTTCGAGGATGCGCCGGATGGCCTCGGGCGCCGTGCCGCGCTCGAGCTGGCGGGCGATGCGATCGGCCGAGAGCGCGATGGGCGTCAGCGGGTTCTTGATCTCGTGGGCGATGCGCCGCGCCACTTCCTGCCACGCCAGCGCCCGCTGCGCGCGCAACATTTCGCTGGTGTCCTCCAGCACCAGAACGAAGCCCGAGCTGCGCCGTTCCTCCAGCGCCGCCACCGTGGCCGAGAGCTGCATGATGCGCCCTTCGGTCTTCAGCTCCAACTGGCTTCCGGCCACGCCCGTGCGGCGCGCGCGATTCATCAGGTAGCGGATTTCGGTGGCGTCCTCGCGCGAGAACAGATCGGTGATGCGGGCGGCGCGGCTGATCTGTCCGGCCGGGAGGATGCCCTTCAGCGCGCGATTCACGCTGAGAATGCTGCCGTCCGAAGAGAGCGAGAGGACGCCCGTGGGGATGCTCTCGAGGATGGCTTCGGTGAAGCGCCGGCGATTGTCCAGTTCGCCCCGGCTGCTCTCCAGCTCGGCGGTCATTTCGTTGAACGCCTTCACCAGCAGACCCAGCTCGTCGATGGCGCCGATGCGCACGCGGTGCGCCAGATTGCCGCCACGCACCTCCTCGGCGGCGTGCAGCAGGGCAGTGATGGGAATGCTGATCAGGCGCGACAGGAACAGCGCCAGCCACGTGGCGAAGAACAGAATGAAGAGCGTGATCAGGAACAGCAGCAGCACATAGAAACGGCGGGTCTCGCGGCGGTCCTGCGCAAGCCGGTCGTATTCGGCGCGGTAACGGTCGATCTCGCGGCGCTTGCCGGCCAGCACGTCGGGCATGCGCGCGGAGATGGTCAGCCGTCCTTCCGCCGTCGGCGCGCCGGCCGTGAACAGCAGCGTGTCCGAGGTTGTGCGGGATAGGGGAGCGCAGAGAGTGCGCGCCGCCCCGCCGGCCAGGCTCAACTCCGCCCGTTCGATTCCGTGTTCGGCGCAGAAGCGCTGCCAGATTGCTGGATCGGGCGGGAGCGAGGCCATCCAGTGCGCTTCTGCGTCCATCCGGCCCTGGCTCTCCGCGATCAGGGCGTGGCGCACATCCTCCAGGTTGTGGAGCACCTGCTCGGCCGGGCGGCTGAACCACTTGTCCAGGTTGCGGTTGAGCACCTCCACGCTGAACAGCACCAGAAACAGCACCGGCGTGATGCTCAACGCCAGCGCCCCGGCCACCAGCTTCCAGCGAATGTGCGAGCCCGCGCTGCGCCGCTGCCGTTCGATGTACAGTTTGACCCCGGTGCGGAACAGCAGAAAGCCCAGCAGAACGGTGAGCAGGAAGACCAGCGTGGACATGCCCCAGAACATGTAGGTCTGCTCGGCGCTGGCGGGGGCCAGCGGCTCGATGGTAAAAGAGCCCTGCCATACCACCAGCGCGAGCATGGCCGCAAACAGCACCACACCCGAGCCGAGAAGCAGATTCCTGCGCATCACCTGTTACGGATTATATGCAAAAGGCCCGAAGCTTCGTTTTGCGCGAGGCCCCAAAAAAGATTTCAGTGGAATCCGCCCCCCGTTCCGTGGTACATAGGAGTTTGGGCACGCGGGTCGTCCGGGACGAATGGAGACCAGGACGCGAGATCCCATCCTTCGTACTCATCCTGCATTGTGAGCGCAGAACTTCAGCCAATGGACGCTGAAGTTCATTACACGGCAGTTACGTTACGTAAGCCCTCGAACCGCGGCCTGCCCGGAGTGTAGTCCGGTTACACACCGCGGAGAACGATGCGCGGCAATCCCCCACGTGGAAGAGACTGCCAGCGCCTGGAGTACATACAAATGGACGGCGGAGATCGCAAGTACAGACAGCGGGGCTACCAGGATAGCGACCGCCCCACAAACGGCCAGGGCCGCGACGACAAGCCGAGGCCTGCCGGACCCAAGCCGTCGATTGACATCACCGGTCCGCGCCTCCCGCGTCTGTTGCAGACGGTGGCCGCGGCGCGTTGTTACAACTGTTCCACCATGCTCCCGGCCGACGTCGATTTCAAGGGGAACTGTCCGAAATGCAATACGCCTCTGCATTGCTGCAAGCAGTGCAGCCACTTTGACACGTCCACCCGGTTTCAGTGCGTGAAACCCATACTGGTACGCATCGCCGTGAAGGACCAGGCCAACGAGTGCGAGCTGTTCCGTCCGCGCGTCACCGTGGCACGCGACGCCGCGTCCATTGGAGCGCAGACTCCTCCGGCGATCACCCGCAACTCGACGCCCGCTCCGCGCTCGTCTCAGGATGCCCGCGCGGCCTTCGACAACCTCTTCAAGAAGTAGTGTCCAGCAGTGCGGCAGCCGCCCATGCCAGCGGCGGGTCGCCGGCCCATAAGGGGCCGAATGCGCCGTCATCCACGCACAGCCGGCCAGGCGCCGAATGGAGCCACATCTCCGCGACTCTCCGATCCACTGCGGAACAACGTTCATCAGGAGGCAGCTGATCGACAGGGATGGTGTTCCTGTATACTGCTTCGGGGTACCGGAGACCCTTTCCATGTCCCAGGCGAACGTTGATCTCATCCAAAGCCTCTACGCAGCCTTCGCCCGTGGCGACGGCCCGGCTGTCCTCGCCAGCATGGATCCCGCCATTGTCTGGAACGAAGCGGAGAACTTCCCTTACGCCGACCG
>JBEKZH010000159.1:0-3530 GCA_049510065.1 Bryobacteraceae bacterium | reverse complement strand
CCAGTCGAAGCTGCCTAACCGACCCAGACGATCCGCACCCCGGGTCGTTTGGCCCAAGCCACAGGGTTTCCCCACCAGAAAGACCCAGAAAACCAATGCCGCCAAAAGTTAAGTGCCATTGGCCCTGGCGCCTGCCCCACATTCCTGGCACCTCAAAATGTGGAAACTATGTCAAGCTACACTGGCCTGTAACCGTTGCCGGGGTGAAATGCATCATGGTGTAATGGAAGGCGTTCACCACTCTGCAATGGCTTCCGCTGAAGTGACTCCCGCTGTCCCGCCGCCGGCGCCACCGTTGCGCGCCATCCTCCACTGGCTGCGCGACCTGATGCTATCAGTGGTGATCGCGGTGATGGTGATCCTGTTCCTGTATCAGCCGGTCAAGGTGGAGGGCACCAGCATGATGCCCGCGCTGGTGGACCAGGAGCGCATCTTCATCAACAAGTTCATCTACCACTCGCTGGGATCGATCGGGCGCGGGGACATGGTGGTGTTCTGGTACCCGAGAGATCCCAGCAAGTCGTACATAAAACGGGTGATCGGCATTCCGGGCGACCGCGTGGTCATCGACCGGGGGACGGTGATTGTCAACGGGGTCCCGTTGCGGGAGGCCTACGTTCCGCCCGAGTATCACGATCAGCAGTCGATGATGGCCATGGTGGTGCAGCCGGACGAGTATTTCGTGCTGGGCGATCACCGCAGCTCGTCCAACGACAGCCGCGCCTGGGGGACCGTGCCGCGCCACTACATCTATGGGAAGGCTGTGTTTGTCTACTGGCCGCTGGACAAGCTGGGCCTGCTGAAGTAGCAGCCTAAGGCACGACTCGCTGTGTGCTACTTGTGCTGCGGAAGAACGCCTAACATCCCCAGCACATAAGAAGCAACAGGCAAGAGAAAAGTCGTCACGAACGCTCCGATGGTCCTCCAGTCCAACGTGCTTCGTCCCGCCGCGAGCAGTTGGGTCTGGATATCAGTCAGCGCGTCGACCTGCTTCCAGTCTTCGTCTGTCAGATGCCCCAGTCTCATCGAATAGGGCCTCGCTGCGCCTTGCATGTCCTCGAGTTGCCGGGTCCATGCGGCACGTACAATTCGTCCAAGATGATACTGCGGATAAAAGAAGCCGTAAGCTACGGTTGCCAGGGCGACCACTGGCCAGATGGAAGAAATCAAGATTATCCATAATTCCCGCGCCGAATTGCCTTTCGCGAACCCGAGAAACACCTTGCGGGCAATCATCGGTGCGAGAAGTCTTGTCTCCGTCAGTTCGTTGATTCGGCTGATGGCGCGATCGAAATCGGTCGTGAGCTCGGGTTTCTCAGCGGGCTCGTCATCACCTGGTTCCTCGTCAATACTAATCCACAATCTCCTCAGAATGGTACCCTTACCTGCACGTCGCTCCCGAAAAACAATGTCGCTCAGCGATGGCAGCGGGCGGTTACCTTGCTTGCGGCGTGGATTTGGCCGACAGCTAAAGTGGTTCGCGTAACTTACCGATAATACAGGAGATGGCCGAACCTCTGCGCCAGCGCCTGGATCTCCTGCTGCGCGTACAAAACGACGATGGCGGCTGGGGGTACTTTCCGGGCAAGCGATCCTGGCTGGAGCCCACGGCATACGCGATGCTCGCGCTGAATGGGCGCGCGGACGCGGCGGCGCTGGACCGGGCATGGCGCCTGGTGAAAAGCTGGCAACTGCCCGACGGAAGCTGGCGGCCTGGCGCCGACGTGGCGGGTCCGGGAACGTGGGTCACGGCGCTGGGCGTCCACCTCTGTTGTGTGCGCGGACAGTTCGACGACCGCTTCACGCGCGGCGTCCGCTGGTTGCTGGGAACCCAGGGCCGCGAGGGCAACTGGTTCGCTCGGCTGATGGCCGCCATACAGCCCGGAGGGCCCGACAACGACGTGACGCATCACGGCTGGCCCTGGATGCGCGGCACGTCTTCCTGGGTGGAGCCCACGGCACAGGCCATCGTGGCGCTGCGCCTGGCCGCTGCGCATTACACGGGCGTCGAGGCGCGGGTGCGCGATGCCGAGGAGCTGATCCTCACGCGCAAATGCCGCGACGGGGGCTGGAATTATGGGAGCCGCCGGGCGCTGGGCATCGACCTGCCTTCGTATCCGGAGACCACCGCGCTGGCGCTGGTGGGGCTGCAGGCACGGGGCGGCGCGTTGGGCGAGGAGATCCGTCACGCGCGCGGATTGTTTCAGCAGACACGATCGCGGCTGGCGCGGGCCTGGCTCTCCATTGCGCTGCGGAACCTGGGGGAAGAGACGCCGGCGCCGGACGGGGAGCCTGACGACGATATCCTGCTGGCCGCGCTCGAAGCGATGGCGCATCCGGAAGGTAACCGTGCGGCTTTTCGCGTGCCGGGGGCCGGGGGGCGCGCGTGAACCGGAGGAAATTCATGGCATTGACGGGGGTGGCGGCCGGAGCGGGGTATCTGGCGGTGCGCGCCTCGCGAACCGAGGAGGGCGGACCCGAGCCCGGCCCGCCGGGCAAGTCGGCAGTGGCGGTGCTGAGGGCGGCGTCGTACTCGGAGGATCTGACCGCGAAGATCCTCGAAGGCGCGCGGTTGTGCGGTCTCGACGTGCGCGGCCGGCGGGTGCTGTTGAAGCCGAATCTGGTGGAGTTCGATTCGGCCACCGCGATCAACACCGATGTGGCAGTGGTGGCGGCGGCGCTGGCGGCGTTCCGTTCGCTGGGCGCGGCCGAGGTGCGCATCGGCGAGGGGCCGGGGCACCGGCGGGACACGCTCGGGCTGGCCGAAGAGGCGAACTATCTGCACGGCATCCGCGATTTCGAGCACGTGTTTACGGACTTGAACCGCGACGACGTCCGGCCGGTGGAGAACTTCGCGGGAGAGCGCTTCTACTTTCCGCAGAGCGCGCTGGGCGCGGACCTGATCGTGTCGCTGGCGAAGATGAAGACGCACCACTGGGCCGGCGCGACGCTCTCCATGAAGAATCTGTTTGGTCTGGTGCCGGGCTCGGTATACGGCTGGCCCAAGAACAAGCTGCACTATGTGGGCATCCCGCGCGCCATTGCCGAGCTGAATCGCACCTTTCGGAACACGTTTGCGGTGGTGGATGGGATCGTGGGCATGGAGGGCAACGGGCCGATTCAGGGTCGGCCGAAGCATGCCGGTGTGATGGTGATGGGGCGGGACCTGGCGGCCGTGGACTCCACGTGCTGCCGCATCATGGGCATCGATCCGGCGAAGGTGGTGTACCTGCGGCTGGCCTCCGCGCTGGGGCACGTGCGGGAGAACGATATCGAGCAGCGGGGGGAGCTGCCGTCGGCCGTGCGCACGAATTTCGAGCTGATCGCGCAGTTCAGGAATTTGCGGTTGGCGTGAAGGCCGATTGACAATCGGCCGCAGGTTCACAACCTGCCCCACAAAACGTGCAGCTACACACAGCGTCATTAGTGATTGCGGATAGAACCACTCCGTCACCGTCGCGGCTCGGTGCCTGCGTTTCCGAGCCGCGACAGTAATGGAGCGGATGCGCAAGTACTTATGACGCTGTGTT
>JBEKZH010000158.1:0-3565 GCA_049510065.1 Bryobacteraceae bacterium | reverse complement strand
TGCCCCATTCTGGGCGGTCGCGTGGTCCGCAAACTCAAATCGCGGCAAGCCGAAACCCCCCTAACCTGCTGCCTTACAATCGCTTGCTGACGGCCCACTCTCCGTTAGCCGGACAGTAGTGGCGTCAAGTCGACTATCGGGCAAGGAATGTCCGTCGGTTTCGAGGTGTTGCTTGAGGACTCGGACGAAATGAGCCGCATCGGTGAGGATTGGCGTCAGCCCCAGGCTCTTGAATCGTGCTTCGGAGGACCGGTCAATCGAGACAATATAGGCAGCAGGAGTAACCTGTCTCAACTCGCGAGAAATATATCGATGGATGGTTAAGAAGTCATGATCCGTGAATGAGTAACCAACGTAAACAATGGTCTTTGTTGCCAACATGAGTTTGAGCACTGCACCGACAGCGCCATGCTCGAGTTGTTTGCGCGCTCGCCGGTAATCCGCATCTGTGGCAACTACGGAACCAAAATTGCCCACCGATCCGTGAAGTTTGAAGACCTTTCGTCCACTCGTGTTCCACAACGCGAAGTCGTCAGCGTTCACAAACGGGGTAGCTCCGCACTCTTGTTCGAAATAGTCGTCCCAATTGGTCGTGAAGTAAGTATCCACGTAGAACAGTGTCGATAGTTCTCGGTGGAACTGGGTCGCGGTTCGATAGAGCTCCGGAAACCCTTGTACATACGAAAGACGAGACCGAAGTCTCTCCAGCAGCTCCCGCCGACCGTCCGGCCGCCTACAGTAGAGGCTCATCAACACAGGAAACGCCGGCTTGTCTTTCTGGGACATTCCCAAGGCCTCATGGATCTCCTCATAGAAGGTCCATGGAAACACCGTGCGCGCCTCTGTGGAGACCCCTGCACCCGCAAAGATCACCACGTTACCCTTAGTCAACTGCTGCATGAGATGGTCGGGAATCTCGAATTCCTGCTCATTTCGACACATCACGCAGGTCGATTTATCGTGGACAAAGACGTGTCGTGCCTTGCATGGCCTCTTCTTACTCGGCATGGACCTATTTAACAACGTGAGTTCTCAATGCTGAAACACGCCCTGATGCGGGCCTAGCTTCAATCACCCCACTTTAGCACCATAGGCGCCATTTCCCGCAGCTATAGACAGTGCGGCGAACTCGGCGAGTGGCAGAACAGGGGGAACAGCAGGCAGCGTCCGAGCGGCCGTGTTTTCATGGGTGACTGACTCGCAAGTGGGAAAGCAATAGCATCAATTGTGCGTATCGTCGCGTGTCAGTATCCAATGCAGATGGATCCAAACAACGCAGTGGTGCGGCTGTGCGTGGAGGGGATGGAATGCGAGATGACGGGGCGGGTGGAAGAAGTGGCGGCGCTGTTCCGGGAAGCGTGGGAGCAAAGCAGCGACGATTTTGAGTCGTTTGCCGCCCGGCACAAGACGGCTGCGATCGATTCGCTTCGCACCGGGGACGAAGGCGGCCTGAGAGGCGGCCGCAGGCTGTGAGCTCAGACCGCTCCGCCAGTCCGGGTGTATACTCTTGTTCGGCCCGGAGCTGCTGCACCAAACGTCCGGTTAAGACGTGTGACGGGCTGCTCTCAATGGGCTGGCGCGAACGCCGGTCCGGTTGGAAACTGAATCGCAAGATTCCCAAACAGGCACGAAAGAAGGTGTGTAGTGCCCACCTACGTAACTCTCTTCAAATGGACCGAGCAGGGCGTCAAGGATATCCGGAACGTCCCCGCGCGGTTCGACGCCGCCAGGAAATTAGTGGAAGCCGGTGGTGGGAAGACCCTCGGCATCTACGTGACCATGGGCGACTGGGACATCGTGGCCATTACGGAAGGTCCGAGCGACGAAATGGCCGCAGCCGCTGCGCTGTCGATTGCTACCAGGGGTAACTCCAGGACGACTACCGTGAGGGCGTTCACGGAAGCCGAATTCGCCGAGATCCTGACTAAAGTTGTATGAAGCAGACGGGGCGGGTTCGCACCCGCCCCGGAAGCGCCATCGACCACCCGACCTCGATCTCCTGCCGTGTCTTCCTTTCGATTACAGGCCACTCAGAAGTTGAGCCGTATCACGCGCCGTCCTGAGCTTGCGCCCGAAGAGTGGGCTTATCGGAAACTGCATCGCCTGGCCTGGCCGGGAATCGGTTCCTGCCCCAGATGGGGAGCCCACTCATCTGACTCCCGATAAGTGGGACCTTATCGATGGTCATCCTTTCGCGGGTTCCTTCCTGGGAAGCGGCAATGACAGCAGTCGTGCGGCTGTGCGTGGAGGGGGATGAAATGCGAGATGACGGGGCGGGTGGAAGAAGCGGCGGAGCTGTTCCGGGAAGCGTGGGAGCAAAGCAGCGACGGTTTTGAAGCGTTTACCGCCCGGCACAAGACGACTGCGATCGATTCGCTTCGTACAGGGGACGAAGGCGGCCTGAGAGGCCGCCGCAGGCTGTGAGCCTGCCCCACATTTCTTGATCAATCACACCGAGGACCTGAACGATGGGCAGGAGATTCTCGGGGTGCGGGTGAGCAATCCGTTCGCGGCATGATGGAACCGCTGCGATGTGAAATCATGGAGATTGGAGGGCCGCCGCGATGACGATTGAGATTCGGAAACCAGAGCTCGAAGCGCTCATCCGGGAGCGGATGAGATTCGGCGTGTTCCAGAACGTCGAAGATGTCCTCATACAGGCGCTGAGGTCTTCGCCGCTTCCGGAGGGGCCGGAAGCCGGGATAGCGGGCGGAACATCTACGCTTACGGGCGCCGACCTGGTGGCTGCGATGCAGGCTTCACCGTGCAAAGAGATTGACCTGGAAGCGGCACGCCATCGCCTGCCCGTGCGCGACGTCGTGTTCTGATGGCCTGGTTGCTGGATGCCAGTGTCCTGCCAGAATTGCGAAAGCCGCAGCCCGATCAAAGGGTTGTCACCTTCGTGGCCGGTTGTCCACTCGATCAGCTCTATATCAGCGCGGTGACCCTTGCCGAGGTTCGGTTTGGCATCGAGGTTGTGAACGAGGCCGACCGGCGCGCTCAGTTGAATGAATGGCTGACGCACAAGGTGCGTCCCATGTTTGACGGCCGAGTTCTCCAGATCACCGAAGACATCATGCTCAAGTGGCGACTTCTGGTTGAGCAGGGCCGGAAGACGGGACACACTTATTCTCAGCCAGACCTGCTCATAGCCGCGACGGCCATTCACCACGGCCTTACGGTGGTCACTCGCGATCGAAGCGATTATGATAGGGCGGGCGTGGCAGTCATGAATCCCTGGGATGCATCGTAGCGGGCACGGTGCGTGGAGGGGATGGAATGCGAGATGGCGGGGCGGGTGGAAGAAGCGGCGTGGCTTTTCCGGAAAGCGTGGGAGCAAAGCAGCGACGATTTTGAATCGTTTGCCGCCCGGCACAAGACGACTGCGATCGATTCGCTTCGTACCGGGGACGAAGGCGGCCTGAGAGGCCGCCGCAGGCTGAGAGCCCAATGGCACTTAACTTTTGGCGGCATTGGTTTTCTGGGTCTTTCTGGTGGGGAAACCCTGTGGCTTGGGCCAAACGACCCGGGGTGCGGATCGTCTGGGTCGGTTAGGCAGCTTCGA
>JBEKZH010000157.1:0-3603 GCA_049510065.1 Bryobacteraceae bacterium | reverse complement strand
CTGGAGATCTCCGTCGCCGGCGGCGCCGCGCAGGAGTTCTCGGTGACTTCGTTCACCGCCGCCACGGGACAGCAACTCGCAGCCCTGATCAACGCCCAGATCGCGGCCAACGCCACGCTGGCTGCGGCCGGGCTCAAAGCAACGGGCGTCAACGCGGTCGCTGGCGCGATTACCATAGCCTCCACCAACGGCACGTACTTCCGGGTCGCCGAAGGCGATAACACCGCAGCCAACCAGATTCTGGGATTCGGCGGCGGCACCACGACGAACACTCTGACGGCGTCAGGGAACGCCGGGGCAAAGACGTCCGCTGCTGCCAGCAACACGAACGACTTCTACTTCAACGCCGGTGGGTCCTCGGCCACCAACGTGTTCCAGTTCAGCGCCATACAGAACGGTACGGACACCCAGACCGTCAGCTTCTCGGCTAACGATGCTTCGGGTAGCGCCCACTCTCTTGCCGTCCTACTCTCCAACAACGCGACGTCGCGAAACGGGGAATCGCTCGACGAGACGATCACCGCCATCAACACGGGGCTGCAGACCAGCAACGATTCCACCCTGCAGTCGATCGTCGCCGTGAAGGATGACATCATGAACAGCGACGGCACGGTCGCCAGTCAGGGAATTCGCTTCATGAGTTCGCTCGACTCGTTCACCGTCAGCATGAGCGCGACAGGCACCAACGGCGTCGTGGGCATCGGCAAGGCTACCGACCAGGGCGTGGTCCAGACCGCGGCGAAGCTGGCGGGAGGAGGAAGCGCCGACATTTCGAACCAGAGCAGCGCCGAGGGGGCGGTGACTGCCCTGGCATCGGCGGTTACGGCTCTCGGCGCAGCCCAGGCCGTAGTCGGACGTGGCGAGAACCAGTTCACCTATGCGGTAAACCTCGCGCAGTCGCAGCTCACCAACCTTGCCGCAGCCGAGTCGTCCATCCGCGATGCTGACATGGCTGCCGCAGCCGCGAACCTGACGAAGGCGCAAATCCTCGTCCAGGCGGGCGTTGCCGCTCTGGCCCAGGCCAACTCCGCACCGCAGCAGGTACTCGCGCTGCTCAAGCAGTAGAGCGCCGGGGAGCAGCTCATGCAGCGGCCGCCCAGCGGTGAGAAGGGATGACTCGCATCGAAACAAAGCACTTTGGAACGATTCCGGCGGATGCGGGACTGGTGATCGAGTTCCCAATGGGGCTTCCAGCGTTTGAGTGGGAGCACCAGTTCCTCGCCATCGAGCATCCGCGCACGGCCCCGCTGGTGCTTCTTCAAAGCATGTCCACGTCCGGCCTCTGCTTTCTCGCTCTCCCCGTCAGCAGAGTCGATCCCGGGTACCAGTTGCAGATGTCCGTGGAGGATCTGGACGTTCTCGGTCTCGCGGAATCGAGTGACGCAGCCGGCGTCGGAGATATGGCCGTTCTGGCGCTGGTGGTAATTGGCGCGGATGGCCAGGTCAGCGCTAACCTGATGTCACCGGTGGTGGTGAACCGGGAGAACCGGCGGGCGGTGCAGGCAGTGCGCTGGGACGGCGCGTACTCCCATAACCATCCCGTGGCGCAGCTGGCTGGCGTCACTGGCGGACAGGAGCAACCGTGCTCGTAATCCGGCGGCGGGCGGGCGAATCCGTGTTAATCGGCGACGGAGTTGAAGTCGAAGTGCTGGAGATCGCCGGCAACCAGGTGAAAATCGGCATTTCAGCTCCGCGGGATGTCTTAATCCTGCGCCGGGAAATACGGCTTACGGCGGAACAGAACGAACTTGCCGCCAGGTCCATGCCTTTCGCGTCTTTGGTTGGTTTGTTGGAAAAAATGAAGCAGTATCCTCAAGGTCCGCAAGCGCTCGGCGATAAGGGCAAGTGAAGGAACTCGCAAGGCGCGACAACGCCAGGTCCGGAAAGGAATCCCGGCCTGAGTTTCTCACCCAAGGAGAATACTGTGTCTTTCGACATCAATACCAATATTGCGTCTCTGCAGGCGCAAAACTACCTTCGCACCAATAGTGCGTTCCAGAGCAAGACCATTAACAAGGTGACGTCGGGTCTGCGCATCGTCCAGAGCGGCGACGACGCGGCCGGCCTCGCCATCGCCAACGGCTACCGATCCGACGAAGCAGTGCTGACGCAGGGCATTCAGAACGCCAACAGCGGCCTGAGCCAGTTGCAGATCATCGACGGCGGCATGAGCAACATCTCGCAACTGCTGGATCGGGCGCGCACGCTGGCTACCGAATCGGCCACGGGCACCTTCACCGGCGACCGGGGCGTGCTGAACAGCGAGTTCCAGAACGTACTCACGGAAATCGACCGCCAGTCGCAGGCCGTCGGCATGAACACGGGCGGTACGTTCGCCAAGAACCTCTCGGTCTTCGTGGGCGGCGGCAAAGGAACGAGCGGCGCGGCCACCATCACCAACGGCTCGGTTTCGCTCAACCTCTCGCAGGCCACTGTGGACGCCAAGAGCCTGGGGCTCAAGGGCGTGCAGGCGGCGGGCATGACGGGCACCGATATCGGCGCCGGTTCCTCCTCCACCAGTGTGGCCAAGATCCTGGCGGACACCAACAACCAGAAGGCAGTCGCCGGCTACACCAACTTCGTCATCAACGGTCCGGGCTTCAGCGGCGCCAACGCAATCACGGTGCAGGTGAACCTGTCCGGCGTGACCGACGCGGACACGCTGGTGACCGCGGTCAACACGGCGATTCAGAGCGCGGGCAACGGCCCCACCCAGGGGGCAACAGCCTTCAAGAACGCCAACATCACGGCCGCCGTCAACACCGACGTGAACGGCAAGCAGCAACTGACCTTCGGCTCCAGCAGCACCGCTCTGCAGGTTTCGGCGGGCGACCAGATGGCCAACGCGCTGATGGGCAATTTCGGCGCCAAGGCAGTGATGACGGGAACCGACGTCACCAACACCTACACCACTACCGGTTCCTCCGACGACTACCTCGCGCTGTCGTTTAACGGCGGACCGGTCATGAATTTCCACATCGGGACGGTGACGGGCATTACGGCAGGCACGGTGGCGAGCGATTTGAATGCCATTTCATCCTTCAGCGCCAACGCCGTGGCCACCGCGGATGCGACCACGCACAAGATCACCATCACTTCGGCGAACGATAACCCCAACTCCACCATCACCGTGAGCGCCTCGACGCTGGCCACCAGCCTCGGCCTCTCCGGCACGGCCACGGCAACGGCCACCACTGGCAAGTCGCTGGCTCAGAGCGTCACCGTCAACGAGGGCGCGACGGGCACCAGCAGCCTGGTGGGAGCGATAGTGCGCTTCTCAGGCGGCGGACTGGCCAGCCCGGTCAGCATCACTCTGGGCTCCACGGCCACCACTTATGCCCTCGCTCAGACCGATCTGGTCAATCAGGTTACCGCGAACGCGACCCTCAAGGCTGCCGGAATCTCCGTGACCGCGGGCGCCACCTCGCTGACCTTCAGCAGCAACCTCGGCCAGAACTTCTCCGTGTCCGCCTCGGGCGACACCAACAACAGCATCGGCCTGGGGAACTACAAGACGGGCGCAAACAGCGCCTTCGACTACACCACCATCACCGGCGGCGTCAGCGCCACCGGCGTCCTCACAGACAAGCTGGAGATCTCCGT
>JBEKZH010000156.1:0-3684 GCA_049510065.1 Bryobacteraceae bacterium | reverse complement strand
CGCAGCGCTGGCTTGCAGCGTTATTACGTCAAGCGCCTTCAGCAGCTCGGGCTAACTGTCGCAATCGAGCCAAAGAGCGCTTCGGCCTGAGATCGCAGGTCGGCAGTTTTCGGGAGAGCTGTCCAGATACTTCTCGAAGTAGTCCTTCACGAAGCGGTGATCGAGTTTGTCCACTTCGAGCCCTGTTGCCTCAGCTGTGGCCGGGTGGTTGGTGATCCCGAGCAGCGAATACCCGAAACGGAACACTACCCACGAGCCCGTCGGCGGCGTCCAGTCGAGGGTGCCGTCGGAATGCATCTTCGACGTCAGGTCGACGACGTCGGACCTGTGGATCGCATACGAGGGATCGACGGCCGGAGTCACATATTGATAAAGGTCGCCCTCAGGCACAAACGCCGCCTTCTCTTCAAAGTGATCGACGCGGGGATCCGCGTAAAGAACCAGTTCGGCAACCCCATAATCCTTCGGCGGAGCGGGAAGCCTGATGCCGAACGACGTGGGATCGAGCCCCGCGGCCCAGGCCGGGATAGGAGGAGGCGGAGTGCGCTTGAAGGTGACGCGGAAGTACTTCGCCGTAACCGGCGCGAAGGAAACCGTGTGTTCAGACGCCGAGCCCCCGCCAAGGCTCGCGACGTTGCGGAAGTTCCGGCCGTCGTCGCTCGCTTCCAGAGTCTTATCCGGAGCCGAGGTTCCAGTGACAAGCGCCTCAATGAAGGTCGGGTCCCTGATCACCCAGGTGACCGCCCGGATCGTGTGCGGGGATGGATATTCGAACTGGATCCATGACTCAGTTCCTGGTGCCGGGATCGGAACGTTCGTGGTCTTCGCCAGGTCGCCATCGCTCAGCATCGCGGCATCGAGGCCGGGGCCGCTCGAGGTGATGGCCGGCGGCCTGGCATCGTGCGCCGATTCACCGGACGGCACGCGGAACGCTATCACAGCGGCGTCAGCGTAGAACTGCGGCAACGTCGCCGGCGGGCGCCCAGATTCCTCATAAACCCCCAGGTTCTGGAACGGGCCGGTGGTTTCGGGGGGATGAGAAATCGTGCCGGTAAACGGCTTGCCGCCCTCGACGATCGTCTCGCTCCATACGTACTTTTTCATTCCGTGAGATGCCGGCACCCATGGTCCGCCCGTTTCGCTCCAGCCGGGCGAGCCGGCAATAGCCATCTCCATTCCGAACTGGTCGCCGAGGCTGATCGCATACTTGAACGCGTCTTTCCACTCCGGAGTCATGTACGCAAGGCGCTTCTCAACCACCTGTGGAGTCTGCAGGGCCGCATCGAAGTTCTGGAAGCCCACAATCCCAACTCGATGCATCCACTCAAGGTCGAGCTTGATGCCCTGTTTGGCGATGTTTCCATTCATCCAATGCCACCAGACACGCGGTCTGGCGGACGCGGGCGGATTCTGGAAGCCCTCCCTGAGTTCGTCAGCGGACGCGGTGACGGCGGCCAGAAGCGCGACGGCCGCGAGAGCAGTGATCTTCGCGCTCACGGCGCGAGGCCCACGAAACACTCGATGCATTGTTCCTCCTGGTTCTTCTGCGGCCGGACACGCGACCAGTCAGGTCTCGGCAGAAGCTTCATTCTATTCCTCCAATCCGGCTCTCTGAAAGGGAAAACCGCCACCTCGCCCGTGTTTCGCAATGCGAAGCTGGCGTCACCGATGGCCGCCCGTCCCTCCGGAATCTGCTGCGCGCCCCTTCGCGAAGCGCGCCCCAGCCTGGCTTCACTTCCGCTAAGACGCCGTACGATCTCCTCGCGCCAGTCTATGGAGTCTGGGCCGCCCTCACGGAGGCGAAAGCAAACCAGCTGGCCACGGTAATGCTGCGAGAATGTCCATGCGAGAGTCTGCTGGAGGTCGCCGTCGGAACTGGAACGGAATCTGCCGCACTATCTGCCGATTCAGGACGAAGGCTTTCTCCCTCTTCGTTCCGGCGTGTTCGATTGCCTGCTGAGCTGCTACACGCTCGATCTGCTTCCGGAAGCCGATATCTCAACCGTCCTTCTGGAGTTCCAGCGTGTTCTCCGTGGGGGGGGGCTGATCCTCGTCGTGATGGGTCACCAGACACCCCTTACGCAACAAATATGGATGATGCTGTTTCGTCACATTCCGCTGCTGGTTGGATATTGCAGACCCATCAATGCCGCGACCAGGTTGAGAACCGGCGGCTGGAACATCGAAAGCCGGGAGCAAGTGACTCAGACGGGTTTCCGAAGCGAAGTCCTTGTCGCGCGCCCACACAACCAATCCGGCCTTGGACACGCACATCAGAAGGCTGGGCGTTGAGCGGTCCCGAACGATCTTGCCCGTCCCCGCGCGACTTGCAGCGGGGCCGATTGGGCGGGCGAGCGGCTCACCTTGACGGGAAACGCGCCCCGGCAATTTGTTGGCTACACACAGCGTCATTAGTGATTGCGGATAGAACCACTCCGTCACCGTCGCGGCTCGGTGCCTGCGTTTCCGAGCCGCGACAGTAATGGAGCGGATACGCAAGTACTTATGACGCTGTGTTTAGCGATAATGCGACTAATGGGCAACTGAGAAAAGAGGAATCGGTCCGGGCAGGTCGGGGACCGGTCGGGGACCTGCCGTCCTGTGGCGCTGATCACCGGCCTGTGCTTGCGATATGATCGTTCGCACTATGTGCGACGTCACAAGACGCAATGTTCTTCTGGGAACCGCCGCGGTGGCCGGCATCGCCGCTGGCCGCGCGCAGCAGCAATCCGAGGGTGCAGCCACCGCTGATGAATTGAACAAAGTCGCCGTCGTGTCCGATGGGGCATACTTTCATCAGGGCGATATCGAGCACCAGGGGCACTGTAACAACGGGTGGATCGTGTTCCGGGACTACGTGCTGGTGGTGGACGCGAACTTCCCGTCGGGGGCGCAACTGATCCTGCCGAAAATCAGGTCGATCACCGCAAAACCGATTCGCTTCGCCTTCGACACGCACCATCATGGCGACCACGTCTATGGGAACCAGGTGTGGGTGGACAACGGCGCGACTCCGGTGGCGCACACCGGCGTCATCGAGGAGATGAAGCGCTACGAGACCGGATACTACGGCGGCCAGCCTGGTCGCTGGGAGGGCGCCGCTAAGGAGCGCCCGGATGTGGCGGCCAGCCATCTGAAGCCGCCGTCGGTGCTGTTTCCGCGCGAGCTGTACTTCGACGACGGCGAGCATCGCGTGGAACTTCTGCACCTGGGCGTGGCGCACACCCACGGCGACGCGGTGGCGTGGCTTCCGAAAGAGCGTGTGCTGTTCACCGGCGATACCTGCGTCAACGGGCCGTTCAATTTCGTTGGCGACGGCGACGTTGAAAAATGGATCGCTACACTCGATGCGGCGAGCAGACTAGGCGCTAAGGTCGTGTGTCCGGGGCACGGTCCGAAGGCCGACGCGACGCTGCTGGAAGACCAGCGGACCTTCTTCGCGCAGCTTCGTGAACGTGTGGGCGCGCTCGTGCGAGCGAGGAAGAGTCCACGAGAGATCTACCAGTCGATGGACCAGATTCGCGGCGAACTGGTGGCTCAGGCTCGGATCGCCCGTTACGTCAGCAAGGACTCGCTGCCACCGCAGGTGGAGAAGGTGTGCCAGGAGATGACCGGGCAGGGATTCCCGGACGACGTAAAGGCCGCGAAATCGGCGCGACTTCGGCATCGTCACGATCATGCACT
>JBEKZH010000155.1:0-3834 GCA_049510065.1 Bryobacteraceae bacterium | reverse complement strand
CCATGGGCCGCGGCGGCCCACCCAAAAGGATGGAGACGCACGGGACCTCTTCTGCAGAATCAATGGTTTGGGGCGCGTCTCCAAGGGAGCGGATGCGCAAGTACTTATGACGCTGTGTTTAAGGCCAGTTCGTGACCAGCAGATACACGTTGACGGTGCCGATCCCCGTGGCGAAATCCCAACCTTTCGCCGTGCCGTACGCCGGCGCATACGACGAGGTCGACGTCGAAAGCACGCCGCCGTTGCCGCGCGTGACACCAGGATCGAAGCAATTCGGCGACCCGGCGGTGCAATTCACGTCCATGTCGCCGAGCGTCACGTCGTGAAATGCGCAGACTCCCGCGCCGGCCGATGAATCGCACCCGCTGTTGCCGGTGCTTCCGTACTCGGACCGCGCCAGTTGGTACAGGTTGGGATTCGGATTGCCCTGCGCGGCGCCCATCTTCTGATTGATCAGCGCCTGGACGCCGGCCATGATCGGCGCTGATACCGACGTTCCGCCGAACCCGGCCCACGTGCTCGGCGCGCCGCTGCATGGCGCGCCCCCGCGGCGTGTATCCGAATAGCACACCACGTAATAGTGCCCCCAGACTCCATTCGCCGCGAACAGGGCGACATCGGGAATGTCGCGCACGCCATCGGCCGGATTCCCGTAGACGTTCTGCCAGGATGGTTTCGGATAACCTTTGCAGGTTCCTCCGGCGACTCCGGACCTGGCCGGCGTTCCCGTCGCGCAATTGCTCGGACCGCCGCTGCCGCCCGTCACCGTCAGAAGACCGTACGCCCGCGCCGTGCTGCTGCCGCACAAGCCGCTTGTGCCATACGTCGTCGAGAAACCGAGCGTGCGGGCGAGCAACTGGCTCGCGCACGAATCATTCCAGGGGATCTCGGGAATATACGACAGCGCGGAGTTGAAGTTGGTCCCGTTGCTCGAGTTCCAATAGGTGCTGTTATTACCCAGATAGCTATCGGCGAAATCGGTCCCGCCCACCGCCACGTTGTACGGGGTGGAAGCGAAACCGCTGACGGCAATTCCGTGGGTCGCCGACGTCGCGCCCGCGTCCGCGCTCGCAGCGCCCTCATCGCCGGCCGACACGAACACCGAAACACCTTCAGCCGCCGCTGTTTGATACAAGGTGTTGATGTACGCATTCCCCCCGGCGCCGTTCTGGGTTTCCGACTCGCCATAGCTGATACTGACGATCGACGGCGGATTGGCAGCCGCCAGCAGATTCTGCAGGGCGATGAACCCACCGAAGTTGGTCCGCGTGTTCGCGCAGGACGCGAGTTCGATGGTCGCGTTCGGAGCGGCCGCGCTGGCCCACTCCACGTCGATCTCGGCCTCGCCGTCGTCCCCGTTCACGCCCGGGTCCGAGCAGTTGCCGGCCGGACCCTTTGGATGCACCTGCGTCAGCGAGCCCGCAGGGTACTGGCTCGCAAGACCAAACGTCGACCGGAACGTGGTGAAGTCCTTGACGCTATAGACGTCCGTATCCTCGATCACGACGATGGTCTGCCCATTGCCCGTGTAGTTCGCCGCGAACGCCGGAGTGAAGTTGTAAATGGCGGCCAGATCGCCGGGCACCACCGCCTGATAGGTGTACCCGCCGGAGGCAAACGTATAATTGGCGCGGGCCGTGTTCAGCGCGTGCGGCATAAAATCGTGCAGCGAAACCACTCCCTCCACAACCGGCGCGAACGCGGCCGGAATCTGCGGCTCGCTCATATTGGCGATATGGCGTGTTCCGTTTACATCCAGATGATGAATCTCGGTATGAAAGGCCTCGCGCACATGGCCCGCCGTTCCCGAAAAATCGATCAACAGCCCGTTGGGATGCACCTGGTTCACAACGAACCCGTGCGCGCCCAGCCACCGGGTCACACTCTCCAGGTCCTGCTCCGCAATTCCGAACCGCTCGCCAAACTGGGCGGCGGTGAGCCATTGGTGGTAATTCGGTGATTTCGGGTCCTGCTGGCTGTCGAGAAATGTCTGCGCCGCCGCTTCCAGTTCCGGCGACCGCTTCAACTGCAATAAGAGATGGTCAAGCTGCAGATTGTCGGCCACGAGCCCACGATCGTTCTGCGCATTGGCTTCCGGACGAATGTTGCCGTGGAGACTGACCAACTTCGATTCATCCACCGCCTGGGTCACGGCCGGACGGCCGGGCGTGAAACAGAACGCCGCGCTGATGCCCAACGAACAGGTAAGCGCTACTCTCCAGATTCTCTTGTACACGTGTCCTCCAGGGGGCTGCGCCGCAACGCGCGCCATGGTATCCAGCGTACCTTGAGACGTGTAGCCTTACAAGAGACTTGTAAGGGTTTGTAACCTGGACTTGTAACCTGAGGCTGCCGGGTATTTCACCCTAACTCGGGGCCCGTCAGCTCATCTACTGATTTCCCGCGCCGCCGGCCTCGTTAACTACCTCCTGTTCCGCGCGACCCGCTTCTCCCGCCTGCTGGCTGAGCTCGCCGGCGACGTTCGGATCGGGTGGTGGCGCGATCGGTGCAAAAGCCGATTGCACTGGCGGCGCGTTGGCGCCCGGCGGGGCGGCCGGAAGCCCCCCTTGTCCAGCCTTAGCCTGTAACTGATCCAGCCCGCCGTCAATGGTCTCGCGCATGTGATTCTGCATCTCCTGCAGGTCCTCGAAGGCCACCGTCACCACCGCTCCCTTCGCGCAGTCCTGGCCCTTGCTCGCCATCACGTACAGGAAGCCGGCGCTGGCATCCTGCGGCGGCGGAGTCTGCAACTGCAGTACGTCGCCCTCGCTGACCACGCAGGACTGTCCCATGGAGTCACTCACATCGAGCGGGCTGGACACTACGAAGACGTGAGAGGCTCCGTCGGCAAGCATCCGCGGGAGACCGCTCGAGGCCGGGTCCGGCTCGATGTTCTGTGAAGCCTGCTGTCGCTCGGCATTTTCGAGCGCGAGCTGGCGTTGCACCTCTTCGGCGATTGCCTGCTTCACGTCGGGTGTCAGTGCAGTGGTTCCACCCTCGGAGGCGTAGCCTCCCTGCACCTGTGCCTGCGCGTCCATCCGCTGCTGATAGGCTGCTTCCAGACTGCTGGCAATCAGGTAGTCGGTCAGCCAGAACGCGGCGCTCGGGTAGGAGCGCCAGGGCGTGAAGTACCCTCCATAGTATGAGTACCAGGGGCTGCCGTACCAGCCCCAGCCGCCGTAATACACCGGCCTGGCCCACGGGTGGTATGCCCACCCATAAAAACCCGGTGAGTAGTAGCGAACCGGTGTGTATCCAATAAGATGGACATTGTGGTAGGAATACGGCCGATAGTAGCGCACATACGTGCGGTTGTGGTCGTAGAAGGTCCGCCGGGCATACTCATGGCCGCGATAGCTAAACGGCCGCTGGAGATAGCCGTGCCCGGCGCCGTTGGTGACGATTCTGGTATGGTCCCGCCTCTCCATCACGATGTGCCGCCCGCCGCCTGGTCCGTGAACGATGGTCATGTCATGCGTCTGGACGCGGCGGATGCTGCCATCCCGCGCGAAGTGGGCCTCTGAACCGTTACGGCCGTGCCACGTTTCCACTCGGCCAGTGGGACCTCGCGTGAAGCCCGAACCGGGGTGACCGCTCGGACCCGCATACGAGCCGCCATGAGAACCACCGGTCGAACCGGTGTGGGTGCCGCCACCGGCCCCGGTGTAGGTGCCGCCGCCGGTGTGGGTGCCGCCGCCAGCCCCCGTGTACGTACCGCTGCCCGTGTGGGTGCCGCCGCCAGCCCCGGTGTGGGTGCCACCGCCAGCCCCGGTGTACGTACCGCCGCCGGTGTGGGTGCCGCCGCCAGCCCCGGTGTGGGTGTCGCCGCCGGTG
>JBEKZH010000154.1:0-3867 GCA_049510065.1 Bryobacteraceae bacterium | reverse complement strand
GATCGAGCAGATTGTCGGCCTCGCCGACCCCGCCAATGCCGACTCCGCACTCGCCGCCGCGCTCATCAACAACGCCACGGGTCCCTTAATCACCCTGCAACGCTACGCCGCGGCCATCGAGCAATCCGGCTACCGAGCCCTGCAACAGCTCCTGGCGCTCCGCAAACTCGAGGCCCAGGCCGCCCGCGATACTGCACGACGAAACGAAGCCAATTCCGCCGTGAGCCCGGACGCCAATTCGAAGACACGCAACGAATTTCCGCACCCGGAGGCCGCTGAAAACAATCCACCGTTCACCGCGGAATCCCGTTGTCCATCCCCGGCAGTGGATTCTATCGCGGGTCGCCCAGGAGGGGCAGCCTGGTGAACTCGAAGCTCACCCAACCGGCGCCTCTGCCTTCACGCCTTCACCCGCATCGCTTCCGCGTCCCACTCCACCACCCGCCGCTCGAAGTAGCTGACGTTGGAGAGCAGCGCGGGGCCGGCCGCGCGCAGCCCGAACGCCGCGTCTTCCACCACCGGCTGGCGCGAGCGCACGCTCGTGAAGAAACGGTCGAAGTGGTCGACGTTGTCGCTGTAACCGCGGGGCGCAACATATTGCTCCTCGGCAGCGGGCTTCATGCCGGCCGCCGACGGGCGCTCCACCGGATACTTCGCGTGATACTGCTTCAGAAACTCGTCCTGCACGGCCTGCGGGAAGGTGCCGATGGTGTAGCCGGGCTCGCTCTCGCGCGGGTGCTTCGCCATGGTGACCCCGTTGTAGCCGATGGTCATCGTGCCCTCGCTCCCGGTGAAGCGGAAGCCGGAGTCGTCGCCCGTGCCGCTCACAAAGTTCACCCGCAGGAACAAATTGAAGGCCGGATGGTTTGGCGTTTCCGGGTAGTCGAACACGCCCATCATCACGTCGGGCACGTCGCGGCCGTCTTTCCAGAAACGCAGGCCGCCGCTGGCGAAGATGCGCGATGGTCCCACCGAGCCGGTCACGAAGTGGATGCCCGAAAACAAGTGCACGAACAGGTCGCCCGCCACGCCGGTTCCGTAGTCGCGATAATTGCGCCAGCGGAAGAGGCGAATGGGCTCGAAGGGACGCTTTGGCGCACGCCCCAGGAACGCATCCCAGTCGACGGTGTCCGGCGAAGCATCGGGCGGAATCGAATACTGCCATGCACCGATCGCGGAGTTGCGGTCCCACCAGGCTTCCACCGTGTTGAGCTGGCCCAGCGCGCCCTGGCGGTACAAATCGCGCGCCTTCGCGTAAATGATGGAGCTGACGCGCTGGCTGCCCACCTGCAGGATGCGGCCGGTCGTCTTCTGCGCTTCCACCATGGGCCCGCCGAATTCCACGCGCTGCACCATCGGCTTCTCGCAGTAGACGTCCTTGCCCGCGTTCATGGCGTCGATGCTGATGCGGTCGTGCCAGTGGTCCGGCGTGGCCACGATCACCGCGTCGACGTCCGCGCGCGCAAGAA
Source organism: Bryobacteraceae bacterium (assembly GCA_049510065.1). Taxonomy (GTDB): domain Bacteria; phylum Acidobacteriota; class Terriglobia; order Bryobacterales; family Bryobacteraceae; genus CAWACP01. The sequence goes on along the minus strand of JBEKZH010000154.1, from coordinate 2,398 downwards.
TCTCCCGATAATCGCGCGTCACGAACAGATCGTTGCCCCAGAGTTCTTTCGACCGGGCGAGTCGGCCCGTGTAGATGTCGGCGGCGGCCACCAGCTTCACACCCGGGATCTTGAGCGCGAACTTCGTATCGTCCATGCCCTGACCGCCCGCGCCGATCAGCGCGAGCTGGATGGCATCGTTCTTCGAGCGCGGTGGCGGCGCGGAAGTGTCCTGTGCGAGAAGAGAGCCGGTGAGACCGGCAAGAGCGGCGGATCCGAGAAAATGGCGGCGTGTGGCAGGCATGGAACAAGTCTACGCCCGCCGGGGCGGATCGGGAATCAGGAGCTCTTCGTTTCCGTAGTCGTGGTGGTGGAGGCCGGAGCGGGGGAGGTCGATTCCGTCTTCGAAGACTCGCTCTTCGAGCCGCTCTCGGTCTTTTCGCCGTTGCCGGACGACGAAGAACCGTTCGCGTTGCCCTTCGCGTAATCGGTAGCGTACCAACCGCTGCCTTTGAGCTTGAATGCGGGCGCCGACATCAGACGGCGGACGGCGCCTCCACACTGCGGGTGCGTGGTGAGGGGTTCGTCCGAGAAGCGCTGTATCACATCGAACACGGTCCCGCACTCTTCGCACTTGTACTCGTAGTTGGGCATGTCAATTCTGAGGACTGTCGTCCTCCGGCAAGTTGGGAGGCTGGTCAGCGTCAGCCGGCTTCGTCTTATTGTCTTTGGCGATCTCCGGCTTTCCTTTCACTACCACCTCGATGGCCTTGTTCAGCAGCGGATCGTCGGCGGCCGGCTTCGGCTTCGGGGCGATACTCGGGTTGCCGTCATCGTCGCCATCCGGAACGGCATCCGTCTCCAGTTGCGGAACCGATGGCGTGACGCCGTTGTCCTGAATCGACTTGCCCGAAGGCGAATAATACTTGGCCACCGAGAGGATCACCGCCGAGCCATCCTCCATGGTGATGGCTTTCTGAATCGCCGCGTCGCCGTAGGTGCGTTCGCCCACCACCTCGGCGCGCTTGTCGTCGAGCAGCGCGGAGGCCGCCACTTCCGCTCCGCCGGCGGTGCCGCGGTTCACAATCACCACCAGCGGCAGATGCGTGATGTCCGCCGCCGGAGTGGCGTCGAAGTTCCGCCGCGGGATCTTCTGACCCTCCGAGTAGGTGATCAATCCCTTGTCGAGGAACAGGTTCGCCAGTTCGACGCCCTGTTCGGGAGCGCCCGTGGAGCAATGCCGCAGATCGAGGACAAAGCGCTTCGCGCCCTGCTTCTCCAGACTCTGCGCCTGCTTTGCTACCTGCGCCACTTCACCATCGGCAAGGCTGGCAACCTGAATCACCCCGACCTCATCCTGCGCCATCCGGCTTTTCACCGCGGGATAGTGGACCATCTCGCGGGTCAGTGTAATCTTCTGCGGTTCCGGCTTGCGGAAGCGGAGCACGCCCAACTCCACCGTGCTGCCGGCATTCCCTTCCAGCAGCATCTGGCCGAAGGCCAGCGGCATGTCGCGCGTGGAAACTCCGTTGATGCTCTCCAGCACGTCGCCGGTGGCCAGACCCGCGCCGTCCGCCGGCGAGCCCGGAATCGCGTCGACGATGCCGACGTAGCCGAACTTGCGCGCCAGCACCAGCCCCACGTCCGCCTTATGCTGGTCTTTGCCCTTCAGGTACTCTTTGTACTGATCGGCATTCAGATAACTGGCGTAGGGGTCAATGGATTCGAGCAGTCCGTTGAGGGCGCCCAGGGTTACGTTCTTCATGTCCGGCTCTTCCACGTAATCGCTCTTGATTCGGGAAAGAACTTCCGTGTAGACAGCCAGATGGCGGTATGTGTCTTCCGGAGCGGAGCTCCGGCTGGTGGCGGCGCCGGCCAGCAGAAGGGCCACCAGACACGTTGAAACGGCGACGACAAGGTATTTCAGGAAACGGTTCATACGACAGGAAGGCGGAGTGCAGCCTTTACTTAAGTATAACGTGGCGGACACCCGTTTCGATTCGTCGATCTTTGCTATTCTGTGGACGCTGGTCCCGGGATTATGTTCGAGCGTTACACCGAGCAGGCTCGCCGGGTCATCTTCTTCGGCCGGTTTGAAGCCAGCCAGTACGGCTCGCCGTACATCGATGTGGAGCACCTCCTGCTCGCGTCGCTGCGAGAGGACAAGCTGTTGCTTTCGCTGCTGCCCGAGGGCGCCGCGGAGGCGATCCGCCGGCAAATTGAAGTGGTTACGCCCCGCTACGACTCTTCTGTAGCCTTGTCCGTCGATCTTCCTCTCAGCAACGCGGCGAAGCTGGCTCTTGCTTTCGCCGCGGAAGAAGCGAAGCGGCTGGGGGACCGGACCATCGAGGCAAGCTACCTGCTCCTCGGCATGCTGCGGCTCGAAACCGGCCCGGCGGCAAGCGCGCTCCAGCCGTAC
>JBEKZH010000153.1:0-3997 GCA_049510065.1 Bryobacteraceae bacterium | reverse complement strand
GTTGTATGAGCACATCACCGACTGCGCCTTCGATTGCTTCAGCGCGACTTCGAATGCCAACAGGTCGCTTTCCCGCGCCGCCCGCTCTCCGATCACCGAGTTCGCCATCAGACGCCCGGTCTCCTGATCGTTCAGCGCGTAGTGCTTCAACGTGCCGATCAGGTGCGCATCCTGCACCGCGCGAATATGCGCGGCCCTGATGCTCCCCGCCAGCAACGGATCCTCGCCCGTGGTTTCGAAGGTGCGGCCGTCGCGCGGTTCCCGGACGAGACTGACGTTGCCCCCTAACCACGAATCCATGCCGGAAGCGCGCACCTCTGCCCCGATCACCTGCCCGAATTTCCGGGCCTCATTGAGATCCCAGCTCGCCGCGCTCGCGATCGATGAAGGCAGCGCCGTGCCCGACCCGATGAACACACCGTTCGGCCCATCCGCATAGAGAATGTCCGGGATGCCCAGTTGCGGGAGTCCCGGAACCCATTCCTCCGCGCCATTGGGCCCAGCGGGACCTCCGAAAGTGTAAGCGCCGTGCACGAGTTGAAGCTTCTCGTCCAGCGTCATCTGCACGACCAAAGCATCGGCGGCCTGGTCTGGGTCGGCGGCGACAATCAACGGCAACAGCACCAGAACCACAAGCACCATAGGCATTGTTCTATCACGATTCGTAGGTCAGGCACTGGCGTGAACCGCGAAGCTGGAAACGCCCCGGAAATGGCTACCGATAATGGCGGTTATCGTTCCAGTTTCGGCCCGCAGCCCGGCTACTTTCCGATAATCCTGTTTTGCAGGTCCGGGTTCCGGATGGCCAACCACCCGGGCCGGAGTGGAGCGTAAACACAGGGGCGTTGCTCGCGGGTCATGCTTCGGAAGGCTGCCAGTTTTCGCTCACGCGGCCTACCCTGATCGCATTGGTGACTTCCGTGCTCAGCACGCTCCGCCAGTCTGGGTGTATACTCTGTTCGGCCCGGAGCTGTTGCACGAAACGTCCGGTTGAGACTTGTGACGGGCTGCTCTCGATGGGCTGGCGCGAACGCCGGTCCGGTTGGAAACTGAATCGCAAGATTCCCAAACAGGCACGAAAGAAGGTGTGTAGTGCCGACCTACGTGACTCTCTTCAAATGGACCGAGCAGGGCGTCAAGGATATCCGGAACGTCCCCGCGCGGTTCGACGACGCCAGGAAATTAGTGGAAGCCGGCGGTGGGAAGACCCTCGGCATCTACGTGACCATGGGCGACTGGGACATCGTGGCCATCACGGAAGGTCCGAGCGACGAAATGGCCGCAGCCGCTGCGCTGTCGATTGCTTCCAGGGGTAACTCCAGGACGACTACCGTGAGGGCGTTCACGGAAGCCGAATTCGCCGAGATCCTGACTAAAGTTGTGTGAAGCAGACGGGGCGGGCTCGCACCCGCCCCGGAAACGACATGGTTCTTAACGCCACCGGACACTACGCCCGGTCTGCTTCAGTTAGTGGTTTGCCGACTATGCGCTTGCTGGGCTCTTTCCGAGTGACCATCCGACCGGAACTGGCCAAGGCAGTTCCGCGCGTGGGGCGTGTTACGGCCAGGTGAGCAGCGCCGACCGCCGAAGACCTATTTCCAGGAGCGCGAGCTAACAAGCATGCAGCGCATCGTTAGGCCGCGCTTGCGCGCCCGTCGATCAGCTTGCCACCCCGCTCGTCTCGTTCTCCGGTCAGAATACGAACGGTATGAACATCCTGGTGTGCTGCCTGTACGCTTGGTACGTAGCACCGAAATAACGAACGCTCTCCAGTTCCTCAACCTTCGCCGTGGCCAGTAGAAAGGCCGTTGCGCCGAGCACCACACCGCTTCCAACCCAGGATGGGTGCTTGAAGAACACGCCCCATGCCAGCAGAAGCAAAGAGCTGTAGAGCGGATGGCGGATGTACTTGAACGCGCCCGTCGTCACCAGTTGGGTTGTCTTCTCGAAACAGAGCAAGGGCTCATCATGGGGTCGTCTGTCATCCGGCCTGCCGTGGGTGCGTAGTAGATGCGCCCCATAGACGCCCGGAACGATGCAGCCGATCAATAGGAACCAGGAAATGAGCTGGCGGACAGAGAATGGGTTGCCGAACCACTGCTGAAAGTTGATGAAGTTCAGGAAGAAAAGGGCGAGAATGCACTCCCAGGCAAAGAAGCGAAAGAAGCCGTGAGAACGGGGCGCCTTCAGGGAAGCGCGTGAGACGTAGGCCAGCGCAGCGGACAGGATCGCGAAAACGATCAGTCTGAGCACGTCTCTTCCCAGTCTAATCCTCTGACTCATTGGCCGCGTAGTCGGCTTCGCTGAGAAGCGGTTTCCCGCCGGCGTTTCTCGACTGTGCATGGATCACTGCGCACTCGGAAACTGGGCGCGCGATTCAAGCTGACGGGAAACCCCGTCTCGTAGAAGTCACCCGGCATCCGTTGGCTACCGATAATACGAAATATCGTTCCAACGCGGCGTCATCTTGACCGCCTGCGGTTTGGGTTATCTGTGCCCGGTTCTCTCACGCGCGCGCCAGGCCGCTCTCTCTGCAAAATATGCGAAGAGGATGGGGCACGGTGAGGCGCTGAGCAAGAACGGCGTACCCGTTATGCCGGCGCCTTCGCTTCGCTCCAGTAGCGGAAGTTGCGGAAGCTGGCGCTGCCGGAGCCGGCGGCGAAGATGGCGGGGCGCAAGTCGAGGAATCCGCCGAGGACGTTGTGATGCATACCGCTGACTTCGGCCGATTCACGGGTCTTTTGCCAGTGTTGGCCGGGGAGGAGGAAGTAGAAATCGACTTCTTGATTGTCGTTGACGATGCGCAGTGTGGCGCGGGTTGCGCCCTTCTGCTGGCGGCCGGGTACGTAACCGTTGGCCAGGCGCACGCCGATGCCGTCGCCGTCGAGCAGGATGCCGGTGGCGTGCTGGGGATCGTAGAAGAGCAGCAGGCCGGTGGAGCAGCCGGGGGCGATCTCCGCGTCAATCTCGACGGTGTAGGAGTGGCCGCCAACAGGAGTGGTGAGAGCGGAACTGTCCGCCAGCGAACCGCCGCTCGCTTTCAAGTTCAGCAAACCCTGGCCGGTGGTGAAGCGCGCCGGATCGAATTCGTGCCAGAAGGCCCATTGCAGGCCGAGTTCGGCGCTGGCGAAGTTGTCCGAGGGGTCGGGCAGGCGCAATTGGCGGGTGCCGGGGATGGGCATGGGGATGGCCGACTCGGCGGTTATGCCGGCGGGTACGCGGAACCAGCCGTCGGTCGTCCACTCGATGGGCAGGAGGAGGGTTTGGCGGCCCAGCGCGCGATAGCCGTTCTCGTAGGAGTGTACGGTCATGAACCAGCGTCCTTCGGGCGTATCGACGAGGCGGCCGTGGCCGACCGAGAGCCACCGCGAGTCGCGGCTGCGGGTGTGGACGATGGGGTTGTAGGGCGAGTACTCCCAGGGACCATCGGCATGGCGGCTGCGCGCCGAGACGACGGCGTGGCTGGTGGAGGGCCCGGCGGTTCCGCCCTCGGCGACGTTCAAGTAGAAATGACCGTTGTGCTCTATCACCTTCGGCGCTTCCAAACAGGTGCATTCGATGCGCATCGAGGCTGGCACGGGCCAGGGATCGAAAGCGTGGTGCGGAGGCACCTTCACGCCCAACCCATCGGCGGTCAGCTCGGCCATTACGCCGCCGTTGGCGTAGAGGAAGCGGCGTCCGTTCTCGGCGATGTGGGCGGGGTCGATGGCGTTGATGCCCAGGTCGATGGGCTCGCTCCAGGGGCCGAGGGGATGATCGGCATGGACCACACGAAGGCGGTTGTCGGCGGGGAAGTAGATGTAGAAGCGCCCTTCGTACTCGCTGAGATAAGGAGCCCAGACGCTGCCGGCGTAGCGATGCAGGGCAGCGGCGACGGGGTTCCAGTTCACCAGATCGGTGGAGCGCCAGATGAGCAGGCCAGGGGCATAGTCGAAGCTGGAATGGGTGAGGAAGAACTCGTTGCCAACGCGGATGGGGCTGGCGTCGGGGTGGTCTC
>JBEKZH010000152.1:0-4131 GCA_049510065.1 Bryobacteraceae bacterium | reverse complement strand
GCTGCCCAAACATAAGGGCACGGAGAAGATGCAGGCCGACCTGAGGCGAAGGCTCTCGCAGGCGCGGAGAGAATCGCAGAAGAAGGGCGGCGCGCACGCAACCCCCGCCTATATGATCAGGCTCGAGGGTGCGGGTCAGGTGGCGCTGATCGGTCCGCCGAACTCGGGCAAGTCGAGCCTTGTCCGTGCCCTCACGCACGCACGGCCGGAAGTCGGCGATTATCCGTTCACGACGCGCATGCCCACGCCCGGGATGATGCCGGTGGAGAATATCCACATCCAGCTCGTGGACACGCCGCCCGTGTCGCCGGAGTTTATGGAACCGTGGCTCGGCCAGGTGATCCGCGCCGCCGACCTCAGTGTTCTGGTCGTCGATCCGAACGATCCCGCGGTCCTCGGAGAAATCGAGTTCACACTTGAGACACTCGAACGCTTTCACGCCGCGCCTCCGCGAATGCTGCTGGGCAACAAAATCGAGCTTGCCGACGCCGTGGAGAATCTGTCCGCAATCGCGGAGCTCTACGGCGGCCGATTCCTGATCGCCGGCGTGTCGGCCGACGCCGCCATCGGCCTCGATGCGTTCGCCCAGGCTACGTTTCGCGTGCTCGACGTCGTGCGCTTCTATTCCAAACCGCCGGGCAGGAAGGCGGATCTGGATGTGCCGTATGTACTCCGCCGCGGCGCCACCGTGCAGGACGCGGCGGCACACGTGCACCGCGATTTCGGCGAGCACCTCAAGTACGCCCGGCTCTTCCGAAGATCGCACGAACACGACGGCCTGATGGTGGAGCGCACGCACGTCGTCGAGGATGAAGACATCCTCGAGTTCCACGCGCACTGATCCGGAAACGGAGTTGAGCGTCACCTGCGGCGCGAGCCTGCATCGACGGAGCGTAATGTCCAGACTCCCAACAGGACAAACCCGCACGCAATCCCCCAACGCAGTACAATTCCCCAGGCCCATGCGCCCGCCAGGAAACTGCGCAATCCGAGCAGCCCGAATCCGAGCCCGATGCACACATACCACCATCCCAGCCATCGCGTTCGCCGCCGATTGCTCGATTCGCCCGGACCGTTTTGCGTTGCCAAGATGTATCCTGGTAGAGCTTACGCTCAGCTCATTTCCCTTGTGCCGCAGCCAGAGCCTTCGTCCAATCCGTCCGGATCAGGTCCTGCGCGGCCTGGATGTCCATGCGCCCAGCGCAGACTTCGCGATGGAGGTAATGGAGGTAGTTCTCCACCAGATCCTTCTCGTGGGCGCCGGGGCGGGGCTCGTACGGCTCGGCCCAGAGATTCAGCAACGAATTCGACCCGCCCAGTTCGAGGCTGATCAGGTGATCGACCTCGCAACACACACCGGCCTTGCGCTTGGCACCGTATTCCGCATAGGCCTGATTCTTCACGCTGGCCGGAACGTTGCGGACAGTCCCAGCGTATCCGGGTTTGCAGACCTTCGCGGTGTTGGTTGTCAGGACGGCGCCTGGCGTTGTCGAACGGTCCGGTAGCAGGGCACCATTCGAGGCGTGACCGTACTCAGCCGCCGAGAGCGCGAGGGCTGAAGCCACAAAGAGCGAAACGGCGAACGTGGTCCTCATGGAAGCCGAGCATACTCCAAAGAGGCAGGCTTGGGGACGTTATCAGGGAATATCGGAAGCGAACCGGGCATCAACCGAGCCACCTGTCCTCCGACGTAGACTGTAGGCATGGCCGAAAAGCCACCGGATCTCGTCACCGAGAACGTTTTCCTCGATACGTGCATCTTCGTCGCCGAGAATTACAATTCGACAGCGTATCAAACCCTGATACGCTTGGGCACCATTGGCGCGGTGAAGCTGAAGACGACCAACATCACGCTGCGAGAGATTAGACGACAGATATCTGAGAAGGTCGCGGATGCGGTCAAATCCTTACAGGCAAAGAGTGGCAAGAGCGCTCTCCTTCGTAATTTCGAAGGCTACACCGAACTGATGGAGAAGTTCGCAGCGCAGAAATCGGAGGTGCTCGCCGCGGAGCTCTGGGAGCGCGTCGAGCGCGACCTCAATCAGGCCAATGTCGAGATCATCTCCGCTTCCGATATGGCCGGACCCATTTTCGACGCGTACTTTGCCCAGAAACCGCCATTCGGAGCGGGCGAGAAGAGGAAAGAGTTTCCGGATGCCTTCGTAATCGCGGCAATTGAGGCGTGGTGTGAGGAAAACGGAGACGAGATGCACGTCATCACGACAGATGGCACAGTGCGTGGGGCATGTGAAGCATCGGATAATCTGTATCCACTCGAAAGCCTCGCTGATTTCGTGGATCTTGCCCTTAGGCGAGACGAGTACGTCGAGAGGGCGATGGAATATCTTCAGGAGCACACTGAGCCAATCCAAGAGGCCGTGAAGGAGGCCATTGAGGATCGGTACATCTATCTCAAGGATGAAGACGGGGACGGAGAGGCAACTGTAAACGAGATTTCGGCGCTTTACGTAGACGACGTGGTCGAGAGCGACGGCAACAAGATGGTTCTGCGGTGCTCTGCGACTGTGGACCTGACCGCTAGCGTCAGCTACGACGACCCGAACCTAACGTTCTGGGACAGCGAAGACAAAACCGCCTATGTGGGGGGATGCATAAGCGCCGAACTGGAGAGAATTATCGATGTCTCGGTCGAGATTACAATTCTCTGGGAGGATCAGGCCGATTACGTAGTCGAAAAGGCCGTCGTCAATGACGGAGACCCGATCTCGGTGTATGTGGACGAAGGCGCCGAGACGAATTGGAGATGATGGGTTTCGCGCTTGTTGGATTTCCGACGTTTTCCGAGGGTCACCAGGATGAAGGTGGTGGCCTTGCGGAGAGGTTCGACGTGAGGGCGTCGAAGACATGACCTCAACCGGGCCATGCGCCTTGGGCTGGGCTGCGGGCACGCAGGCGGAAGCCAATCTCGCCAGCTAAGCACGCTATCCGGGACCGTTCTTGTCCGCCTGACCGTCTGACGACCCGCAACGATTCCGCAAGGCCGTAGTCGCCAAACCGTTGAGTGGCGTGGGTGCCGCCGCTGGCGGCGCTGCCATGACGACTGATAAGGGGTATTGTCGGCAGCTTCATGCGCTTGCCGTCGCGCCAGCCTTGCGGGCGCCACTGCGATGCTTCGTGCCGCCGCGAAGTCACGTGAACAACTGCAATTCGGGTTGCGTCCCTGTCAACGACTCAGTTCGAGTGGCGCTAAACTTTTATCTGTAATGGACCCGAAGGAACTCATCGAACTGGTGAAGGGTGGTGCCGCAGTCGCCGGTGCCTTCAAGCTCACCGACATCATTAGGGCCATGCTTGGACCTGCTACGGCTGAGATCGCAGAGCAGTTCCGAGATAAGGCTCGACTCTATCGCTACGAGCGGCAACTAGACTGCTTGAAGAAGGCTGCGCAGATGGCGAAGGATGCTGGCTTCACGCCTATGGCGGTGCCGATCAAACTTCTGTTTCCGCTCCTTGAGGGCGCATTGCTCGAAGAGAGCGAAGACCTCCATACAATGTGGGCGGCTTTGCTTGCAAATGCATCCTCCCCCGAAGATGCCGAAAAGGTAAGGCCGGGTTTCATAGCGATTCTGAGGCAACTGTCACCGGAGGAAGCTGCACTTCTCAATTGCATCTACAAACGAACCAAAGTCTACGGGGACATTGTTTCTGTTGCGCAACTCAAACAGCAAAACGTATTCAAGACCCTCGACGTAAGCCTTGACGGGCTTGAAGCATCGCAACTCGTATGTTCTTTGCGGCCCCATGTCGCTGGTCTTAGCGGCATAGGCGGCGACGATCTGTCGCTGGCAGACGAGAGGCGATTCTTCGGGTTGACAAGCCGAGGAGGCGCATTTGTGGAGGCTTGTCGCACACCCGAGCCCAAGAGGTAGACTGCATCGCACGCAACCCGACACGCAGCGGTAGGCGGACGAAAAGAGGCGAAGTGCTCCAGTCTGCCCGCAGAGGTGCGCGAGGACTCTGTCGGTCCATTTTGTGGAGTGGCCGCAGAGATTGGGCGTTGCCTACACGGGAAGACGGGCCGGGCAGAAATGGCTGGGCGATCCCCGACGAGCCCGATATCTCGGGTTATCGGTAGCCACAAGGATGACCGAGGGCTCCCGAGTTCCGCCG
>JBEKZH010000151.1:0-4145 GCA_049510065.1 Bryobacteraceae bacterium | reverse complement strand
GGCACCACGTAGTTGTGACTCGGGTCCATGGTGATGCTGGTGGAGACGCCGTTCACGGTTTGCCCGGTGACGTTGCCGTAGCTGTCCCAGGTGTAGGTGGACGACGTCGTCGGGGTCGTCGAGGTGGACAACAGGGCGCGGGGGTAGCTATAGCTGTTCGACACCAGCGTCACCGTGTGAGTTCCGTCGTTGACCGTGCTGGTGAGCAGCCGGTTGCGATAGTACAGCGGATCCGCCCACGTCGGGTTTCCATCGGCGCCGTGCAGCCAGGTGTTGGTGTACGTGCGCGAGGGCGTGGAGGCGCCCCAGTCGTACTGCTGCATCTGGGTCACGTTGCCGTAGCGGTCCATGGTCCGGGTGGTTTGTTTCCAGGTCTGGTTGGGCTGCGTATTGTTCAGGTAGGTGGTGGTCTGGCTCACGTACCAGTTGTTTGCGGCGTCCTTCAATTCGTGTAAACATTGACGTGGGGATGCCTCACGGGATCGCCGACCGTATCCCTTCCGATGCTGAGGCTGGCCGGTGAAACCACGATCAAAAACCCCGAGTTGGACCGCCTTTGCCGGAAGGTCAATCAGCTCCCGGATGAGGACCAGAAGGCGCTGGTGATCGTGCTCGCCAGCCTGGTGAAGCGCTCCAGGGTCAGCCGGGCGATAGGCGAACTTTAGCCGCCAGGAGGAGAACCATGGAACCGAATCTCAATCAGGAACGCCAGCAGGCCCACGCGTTGCTGGATATGCTGCCGGCCGGGAAGCTGAACGCCGTGCGGAGTCTGCTGGAAGTGATGGTGGAACCGCTGGCGCGCTCGCTGGCGCTGGCTGCGGTGGAAGAGGAAGAGATCACACCCGAGACGGCCGCGGCGCTGGACCGCGCCCGTGCTTCACTGGCCCGCGGCGAGGGCATTCCGCACGAAGAGATTCTGCGCGAGTTCGGACTGAGCCAGTGAGCGAGGACGCCGCACCCGAGCGGATCGCGGTCATCTGGTCGCCGGAAGCCCGCGCCGATCTGCGCTCCATCGAGCGCGAAACCGCCCTGCAGATTCTCTACTGCGTGGATCGCTATCTGGCCAGCCGCACCGGCGACGTGAAAAAGCTCAGGCCCCCGCTCACCGGCTGCCGGCTCCGCTGTGGCGACTACCGGGTGTTCTTCGACCACAAAGACGAAACCGCCATCGAGATTACCGGCGTCCGCAACCGCCGCGAGGCGTATCGCTGAGCGGTGCCGGACAGACGCCGAACGCAGGCCGAAAAGTCACTGGATAGCACAACTCCATCCGTACAAAAGAATCCTGCGGCAATCGTCACCGGACGTCTCCTTGAGATTCCCCAAGGATACCGCCGATGTTTGAGCGGTGGATAAAGAGTTTTCTTGTGGCAGCGGAGCGGGCGCCGGGCGTTAGCGGGACACCTCCGACCGTCAAGGGATCACGCGGCCAGAGATTTCAACCTGACCCACTACCTGAATTCGTTGGGATGAAGTCCGTTGGGTAACGCTTTGTTGCCACGGGTTGATCTCGGGTCAACTGACGGTCCGCTAATGAAAGGCCCTCGTCACACGTCTGATACACTTCACAGCAGTAAAGCTCATTCGCCATGATTGCGACATTCCCACATCCTCTGACCTCCTTGCTCCTTCTGATTCCGGCAGCGCTCGCTCTGATACCCGGGGCCGCGGCGCAGGACAATTCCGCCATCGACCGCCGTGTCGAGGCCCGTGTCGAGGCCCGTGTCGAGGCAATGCTCGGCAAGCTGACCCTCGAACAGAAAATCGACCTGATCGGCGGCGAGAACGACATGTTCATCAGGGCGCAGCCGGCCATCGGGCTCCCGCGGCTCAAGATGTCCGACGGTCCCATGGGCGTGCGCACCTGGGGGCCCACCACCGGTTACGCCGCCGGCATCGGGCTCGCCGCTTCCTGGGACACCGAGCTGGCCAAACGAGTCGGGACCGGCCTCGGCCAGGACGCGCGCTCCCGCGGGGTCAGCTTTCTGCTGGCGCCCGGCGTGAACATCTACCGCGCGCCCATGAACGGCCGCAACTTCGAGTACATGGGCGAAGATCCGTATCTGGCCGGGCGCATCGCCACCGCTTACATTCAGGGCGTGCAGAGCCAGGGCGTCATCGCCACGGTGAAGCACTACGCCGCCAACAACTCCGAGTTCGACCGCCACAACTCCAACTCCATCGTGGACGAGCGAACGCTGCGCGAGATCTATCTGCCCGCCTTCGAGGCCGCCGTCAAGGAAGGGCATGTCGGCGCGGTCATGGACTCCTACAACTTCCTGAATGGCGAGCATGCCACCCAGAACAGCTTCCTCAACAACCAGGTACTAAAGAAGGAGTGGGGCTTCCGGGGCATCCTGATGTCCGACTGGGGCTCCACCTACGATGGCGTGGCCGCGGCCAACGGCGGCCTCGACCTTGAAATGCCCAACGGCCAGTTCATGAACCGCGAGTCGCTGCTGCCGGCGGTCCGGGAAGGGAAGGTCTCCGAGGCCACCATCGACGACAAGGTGCGGCGCATCCTGCGCACGGCTCTGGAGTTCAACCTCGTCGACCGCGACCAGACCGACCTGGGCATTTCCGTCTACAGCCAGCGCAGCCGCGCGATTGCGCTCGAGTCCGCGCAGAAAGGCGCGGTGCTGCTGAAGAACGAGGGGAACCTGCTGCCGCTCGACGCCCACAAGCTGCACAACATCGCGGTGATCGGCCCCAATGCCTGGCCGGCGGTGATCACGGCGGGCGGAAGCGCCGAAGTGACCGCCTTCAACCCGGTGAGCATTCTCACTGGCCTGAGTGACGCGCTGGCGGACACCAACGTGACGGTCACCTGGAACCGGGGCCTGAAGACGCTGGAAACCGTGTTTGGCGATGGCTCGACGTTTTCGAGGGACGCGGAAGGCAAACAAGCAGGCCTGAAGCAGGAGGATTTCGCGAGCGGCGATTTCGGCGCCGCCCCCGATCGCTCGTCAACCGTGTCCGAGATCAATGGGTTTGGGCCGTGGCACTGGGGCCCGCCGCCGACCATCAAGGGCATCCGCTGGACTGGCTACTACACTCCAAAGAGGGCAGGCAAGCAGCGCTTTATCCTTGCCGGCATGGGGCGTGATGGCTACAAGTTTTACTTGAACAATACGCTGGTTCTTGAACAATCTTCACCAGAAGGGCAGGTTCCGCATGCCTGGGATGCCGATTTCCCGGCTGGCCAGCCGGTCGCCATCCGGCTCGAATACAATCCGGGCATTGAGGGCACCACGCTGGGGTTTGCCGCTACAGCCGTAGAGGATCTCCTCGACCCGCAAGCTGTGCAACTCGCCGCAAAGGCGGACGTGGTGGTGCTGTGCGCAGGGTACTCGCCGCAGACCGAATCCGAAGGGCAGGACCGGACTTGGCAACTGCCCACCGGTCAGGATGAGCTGATCAACGCCGTCCTGGACGCGAATCCCCGGACCATCGTGCTGATGACCTCCGGCGGCGGCGTCGATACAAACCAGTGGCTCAACCGCGCGCCGGTGTTCCTGCAGACCTGGTATGCCGGCCAGGAGGGGGGCAGGGCAGTGGCTCAGATCCTGCTCGGGGAAGTGAACCCCGGCGGCAAGCTTCCCATCAGCTACGAGCGGCATATAGAGGATAACCCAACCTTTAGGAACTACTACACGACCCCCGGCACGAAGGACATCCACTACAACGAGGGGATCTTCGTTGGCTATCGCCAGTACGACCGGAGCGAAACGAAGCCATTGTTTCCGTTTGGATTCGGCCTGTCCTACACGACGTTCGCGTTCAGCAACCTGAGTGTTACGCCAGCGGAGACGAACGCGAACGGCCCGGTCACGGTAAGCTTCGATGTTCGCAACACCGGCAAGCGCGCCGGCGCGGAAGTGGCGCAGGTCTACGTGGGCGATCCGTCGGCCACCGTGCCACGCCCGGTAAAGGAGCTGAAGGGTTTTGCCCGGGTAGAATTGAGGCCCGGCGAAACACAGCGGGTCTCGGTCATGCTGGACCACCGCTCGCTGGCGTACTGGGATGTCACCGGCAAGAGCTGGAGGGTCGATCCGGGGAAGTTCACTGTGTACGTGGGGGACTCCTCCGCGGACGTGCCGCTGCAGGCGGACTTCACGGTGCGGTAATTGGTAGTGGGTCAGTTT